>NZ_DATHOP010000025.1:0-157678 GCF_035484855.1 Bradyrhizobium sp. | reverse complement strand
CAGCACCAGCCAGCTCAGGTTGAGGAAGAAGACGCTGTAGAGATAGTCCCCGTGTTCGTGCGTCAGCTCAGCCACCATCGCGCTCAACCTCCATAACCTGCGGCACGCGCTTCTTGCGCCGCACCAGCCACCACACGCCGGCAAGATCGAGGATGCCGACCCACAGCCGGTCCCACATGCCGTAATTCGAGACGCCGTGCCGCCGGTCGCGGTCGATGACGTCGACATAGACCACGTCGAAGCCATCGCGCCGCACCAGCGCCGGCAGAAAACGGTGCAACCCGTCGAAATAGGGCAGCGCGAGGAAGACGTCGCGGCGGAACGCCTTGAGGCCGCAGCCGGTGTCGCGCGTGCCGTCGCGCAGGATCGCGCCGCGCACGCCGTTGGCGATGCGCGACTGCAGCTTCTTGAAGCCGGTATCCTTGCGCCCTACCCGCTGACCCGCCGCAAGGCCGGTGCGCTCGCCGCCATGTTCGATCGCCGCGATCAACTGCGGCAGAAACGCCGGATCGTTTTGGCCGTCGCCGTCCAGCGTGGCCACGATGGCGCCACGCGCGGCGCGCACGCCGCTGCGCACCGCCGCCGATTGACCGGCGGACGCCGCGTGACGGATCTGGCGCAGATTGCCGCGTGCCTTCATCTCCACCGCCAGCCGGTCGGCGGTGGCGTCGGTCGAACCGTCATTGACATAGATGATTTCGTAGTTCCACCGGCCGTCGAGCGCGGCTGCGATTTCCGCGATCAGCGGCAAGATGTTTTCGGCCTCGTTGCGCACGGGAACGACGACGGAAACGACCACCGCGGCTGTGTCAGGGGAAGGCAAATCGACACTCAATCGTTGGAGTTGGCCGGCCGCCCGCACCTTCGGGCCGGCGGTTGCGGCGTCCGCTTCTTATGGGGCTGACGGGCCATGGGCAACCCTTTTGAGATGGCGGGAAGCGCTTCGAAACGGCACAATTTCGCCATCCCGCCGGATCGCAAACAACAGGCAGCGCGCGGCGAACCAGTAGCGCACCAGCATGGCGCCGATCACCCCGATCAACGCCCCCGCGACGACGTCGCTCGGATGGTGCGCCAACAGCACCAGACGGCTCGTCGCGATCAGGAGCGCATAGACGACCATTGCCACCCGCGCCCGCGGCCACAGCGCGGCAACCGCGAACGCCAGCGCAAACGCCGTGATGGCATGTGCGGATGGAAAGCTGAAATAGGCCTCGGTGCCGGCGAACGGCCTGAAGTTGAACGGATTGGCCTTGCCGCCCACGAACGGCCGGCCGCGCCCGACCACCCATTTGATCAGTTCGCCGGCCAAGAGCGGCAGCAGCACCGCGAAAAACAGGAACTGCAGTCGCGTGCCGAAACTCAACAGCCGAAGGCGCGACGCTCCCTCAAGCCGCGGAGACACCAGCGCAACGATCAGCAACATCGCCGCCAGCGGACACAGCACGTTGGCGTCCTTGCCGAAGTCGGTCAGGATGCGCACCGGCCACAGACTGGCCGCGCCGCGCGGCGGCATCAGCGCGATCTCGGTTGCGTCGAAGCCAGCCATCAGCGCGATGACGGCAGCGCCCCCGACGGCGGCGATCAGCAGCATCTGTCGCGCGAGCCGTCGTGCCGCGACGGCCCGCCGGGGATGCGACGGCGGGCGCGCCAGTTGGGTGACCGAGCGCCGCGCCAGCGTGAACAAGCCCGCGAGATAATTGGTGGGGTAGCCGATGCCGGCCTGGGCGGACATCCTACTCCGTGCCTTCGGAGCGGAAGATCGCGATCGAGATCGCCTTGCCTTGCGAGATGTTGTAGCCGTCGACCCGGGCGGCAACATTGTAGCGCAGCCCGATCGCCTCGGCGCGCTGAACAAAGCCGCGTTCCGAGCGGCTCTCCACCAGCGCGAAGCGGCAACTGCCCTGCCCCAGGAAATCGGCGGCACCCGAACCGTCCGTCAGCACCGTCGAGGTATCGGTCATGAACACCAGGCTCGGCTCGTGGAAGCCGGCGGCCGCAGCCTTCGGTCCGACGCAGACCACGTTGCGTAGCGCGTGCGCAATCTCCGCGCTTGGGAAGAGTGGTGTCAGCGCCGGCACCACGACGCCGTAGACGGCGACCGCCATGAACATCGCCGCGGCAACCGCGTTCAACAGCGAGCGCTCGGCGCGGTTGTCGTCGTAGAGCCACCAGGCAAACAGGCCGAGGATCAGCGCCACCGCCACGAACGGCCAGGCCAGAAAGACCGGCTGGCGCGTCAGGGTGATCGCGCCGACCACGGCGATCACCGAGGTCACAGCCGGAATCGCAAACCACCAGGCGGCGCCGCGCCGCAGCCACGACCGCGACAGCACGCGCCGCTCCAGCGCGCCGACGGTGAGGATGGCGATCGCCGGATAGAGCGGCAACACGTAGTGGGGCAGCTTGGTCAGCACCAGTTCGAACAGGATCCAGGATGGCACCAGCCACGCCAGCAGAAACTGCGCGCCGGGCTCGCGCCGCGCCCGCCACACCGCCGGCGCCGCCATGGCGGCGAGCGGCGCACCGGGCCAGAACGTGACCCAGAACAGCAGCAGATAGAGGCCGGGCGGCGCACCATGAGATTCCTGGGCGGCGAGCTTGCTCAGCATGTCGCCGCCGATCGAATCCGTGAAAAACGCGTCCCCCGCGCGCCAGAAGATCGCGACGAACCAGGGCAGCACCAGGACCAGCATCCACATCAGGCCCCATACCGGACGCAGCCGCCAGAGCCATGTGGCGGAGCGGTCGAGGATCGCGAGCGTGCCGATCGCCAGCACTACGAACATCAGGATCAACGGCCCCTTGAGCAGGATGCCGCCGGCCAGCGCCGTCCAGAAGATCGCGGGCCAGGTCCAGGGCGGATTCGCCGGATCCTCGCCGCGCTGCCAGGACAGGTAGGCGCGCGCCAGCGCGCCCATCGCCGCGACCACGGTCAAGAGCAGCATGGCGTCGGTCTTGGCGAGCCGTGCCTCGGCGCCGAGCAGAACCGAACTGGCCATCATGAGACCGGCGAAGATGGCGCCGTGCCGGGTCACGAACGCCAGCGCCGTCCAGTAGGTCAGGAGTACCGCGCCAACGGCCCCGATCAGCGAGGGGACCCGGTAAAGCCAGATGCGCAGCTGCGCCTTCGGCAGCCCCATCGCGGATGCGGCTTCGACCGCGGCCGATTGCATCCAGTAGATGCCGACGGGCTTCTTGTAGCGCACGTCATCCTGGAAACGGATATCGACGAAATCGCCGGTTTCGACCATCTGCTTGGTCGCCTGCGCGAACCGCGCCTCGTCGCGGTCGATAGGCGGGATGGTGAAAAAACCCGGCAGGAACAGCAATAGCCCGCACAGGATCAGGAATATGGCGGCGCGGGCATGGCTGCCGGCGGCAAAATCGATCACGCCTGCAAACCTGCTTCCCGGATTCACCCGGTTCTTCGGCTCGCGCGGTTCTCCAAATCGGGGACGGGCATAGGTCTCGGCCATTGGTTCCGCATACGCCGAAACCGCCATTCCGACAACCGCTTAGGGCATCTCTATTGAATTCTTACGACAACTGTGTCCGCCGCACCCGTGGCGTCGATGACGGTCAGCCGGGTGAACCCGGGACCAGGCGAATCGACCAGGCGCTGCCGCCGGCCGTCGATCTCGCCCACGGCGACGCCATTGACCAGCATCGTCATCGGTAAAACGCCGCCGGCGACCTTGACCGGCATCGCGTTCGCCTGCGCGTCGCCGGAGCCGGCAACATCGATCCGGGAACCGTTCAGGGGGAACTGGATATGCGGGGCCTGCTCACCGCCCGACCGGACCAGTTCACCCACTGGGCGAAAGCGACGCAGCGGCAGCGGAAGCTTGGCATTGCTGGCCAAAAGCGTCCCCTTGGGCGGCTTCGGCAGCGGAACCGGCAGCTTTCCGGTCCGGGCGAACGCGTCGAACAAGATCGGAGCCGCGGCGGTACGGCCGATCAGGCCGGGCACCGGGGCGCCATCGGGCCGTCCGACCCAGACGCCGATCGTGAGGCGGCCGTCAAAGCCGACCGACCACGCATCGCGGTAGCCGTAGCTGGTGCCGGTCTTGAACGCGATCCGGTTGCGCGGCGCGTTCTCCGGCGGCGGCGAGCCGATCAGGACGTTGCCGACCTGCCAGGCCGCGACCTGGTCCATCAGCCGCAAGGTATCGCCGGGCTCGCTCGCGGCGAGTTCGCGCAGCGGCCTCGTATTGCCGAGCCTCGCCAGTCCGGAATAAAGCTGCACCAGGTCCTGCAGCGTGATGCCGACGCCGCCAAGGCCCATGGCCAGGCCCGGCACTTCATCCTTCGGCAGCACGAGATTGGCGCCCGCCTGCTTCAGCCGCGATGCAAGCCGGCTCGATCCGACGCGGTCGAGCAGTTCGATCGCCGGCACGTTCAGGGAAAATTGCAGGGCTTTCCGCACCGGAACGGTCCCCTGATAGGTCATGTCGAAATTTTCCGGCGCGTAAGAGCCGAAGCGGATCGGCCGGTCCTCGATCAGGCTTTCCGGATGCACAAAGCCGTCCTCGAAGGCGAGACCGTAGATGAACGGTTTCAACGTCGATCCCGGCGACCGCACCGCGCGGGTCATGTCGACCTGCCCCGCCCGCCGGTCGTCGAAATAATCCGATGAGCCGACCCGCGCCAGCACATCGCCGCTGGCGTTGTCGACGGCGAGGATACCGATCGAAACATTCGGACCCAGTGCGATGGCGCGGTCGTGCGCCAGCGCTTCGAGCACCTTCTGCAGGCTCGCATCCAGCGTCAGCTTGATGATCGGCGCATCTTTCACCGTCGTGATCGCCTGGTCGGCCGAATGCGGCGCCAGGATCGGCATCGGCTTGCGCAGCCGCGGCACCGGCACAGCCTTGGCCTGGACGGCGTCCTCCTCCGTCACGATGCGCTCGTCGACCATGCGGTCGAGCACGCGGTCGCGGGCGTCGCGCGCGGCTTCGGGAAAGCGATCGAGCCGGCGGGTCTCGGGCGATTGCGGCAAGGCCACCAGCAGCGCCGCTTCGGCGGTCGACAGCCGCTTCGGCTCCTTGCCGAAATAGGCGATGGAGGCGGCGCGAATGCCCTCCAGATTGCCGCCATAGGGCGCCAGCGTCAGATACAGATCGAGAATCTGGTCCTTTGACAGTTGCCGCTCGATCTCGATCGCGCGGACCATCTGGCGCAATTTGGCGTAGACCGAGCGCTCCCGCCGCGGCTCCAGCAAACGCGCCAATTGCATGGTGATGGTGGACCCGCCGGATACGATGTGGCCGCGGCTGACGAGCTGCAGCGCGGCGCGGCCCAACGCCAGCGGATCGACACCGGCATGGGAGCGGAAGCGCCGGTCTTCATAGGCGAGCAGCAGTTTCAGGTAGCCGGGATCGACCTCGCTCTTCGCATCGACCGGCAACCGCCAGCGGCCGTCGGCCATGGCATAAGCGCGCAGCAGCTTGCCATTGCGGTCGACGATCGTGGTGGAGACTTGCCGCACCTGCGCCAACGGCAATGGCCCGAGCGAGACGACCCATGCCGCGAAGACGGCGGTGGCAATGAAGATGAATGCGAATGCAATTGCCGCGAACCGAATGACGCGCCGTCTACCAACGCCGTCATGGCAGGGCTTGTCCCGGCCATCCACGTCTTGCTTTGCTGCGGCGACAAAAGTCGTGGATGGCCGGGACAAGCCCGGCCATGACGAGGAGGTATGAGGGCCGACTTCGCTCATTTCGCCGGACGCACCTCGACCGATCCGGTGCTGCTGCGGCCGTAGCGCGAGGGATTGTACATGTCCTCGACATAGGCCTGCGGCAGCACGTATTTGCCTGGAGAAACCGCGCGCACCACATAGGCCGCCGTGAACACCGCCTTGTCGTTGGCGGCGCGATCGATAGCGGCGGTGAAGCGGTCGTCACGGAACTCGGTATTTTCCGGCTTCGCGCCGTCCTCGATCCAGTCCAGCGTGCCGGTATCGCCCGAGGAGACCAAATGCGGATTGTCGATCTCGAAGCCCGCCGGGAGATAGTCCGACACCATGATGTGTCCGAACTCCGGCTTGGCCTCGGTGACTTTCAGCACCACCGCGAAACGGTCGTTCTGCTTCGCCTTGGTGACGTCGGCGGGCTTGCCGTCGAGCGTGAAATAATTCCGCTCGATGACAAAGCCGTTGGACGCCGCGGGCTCCGGCGTGATCGGCGAACCGCTGACGGAGACCACCGCCTGCACCGGCCCATCGCCGGTGTTGGTGATCTTGATCGGCTGGCCGGCCATCTCGGCGGCCTTGTAGCTGCGATAGAGCGCGGTCTTGACCCCCACCCCGTTGAGATCGAGGCTCATGGCCTCCTTCGACAGCGCCCGCGAGGCCAGCACCAGCCAGGCATTTTCCTGGGTCGAGGTGTACGGCGTTAGTCCGCGCGCCACTTCGACGCGGGCAACCGCCTGCGTCAGCGTGGCCCTGGGCGCGCTGCCTTCGCTGGCGAGCGAGACCAGGGCTGCGGCATCGCGCAACGCGCTGCCGTAGTCGACCCGGCCATATTCCAGCACCGGCTTTGGCGCGAGGCTTTCCAGCGCGGCGGCATAGACCCGCTCGGCCCTGTTCTTGTCGCCGACCAGCGCCAGCGCCGCCGCCAGTTGCGATTTTGCGATTGAAGTGGCGAGGTTGTTGAGCTTGGTGTCGGCGAGATAGCGCAGGTCGCCGATCGGAGCGGCGCCATTGCGCGCGAGCACGTAGAGCCCGTAAGCGAGGTCGCGGCCACCGTCCTTCTCGGGTTCGTTGGCGTTGACCACGGAGTTGCGAATGCGATCGAGCGCGCTCTTGAACAGCACGTCCGGCACCGCAAAGCCCTTTTCTCGGGCACGGGTCAGGAAGTCCGTCACGTAAGCATCAAGCCAGGCATCGTCGCCGCCGGCCGACCACAGGCCGAACGAGCCGTTGGAGCCCTCCCGCGCCAACAGCCGCTCGATGGCGTCCTTGATGCGCTGGTCGATTTCGGTGTCCATCGCCAGATGCGCGCCAGCTGCCAGATCGTTGACGTAAAGCAGCGGCATCGCGCGGCTGGTGATCTGTTCCGAACAGCCATGGGGATAGCGGTCCAGCGCCTTCAGGATGGTCGCGGCATCGAGCGCGGTGGACTGGCTGACCGACAGCGAGACGCCGCCGGTGCCCTGCACCAGGTCGGAGAACATGTCGGAGGTGAGTGTCAGGCTCTCGCCTTTGGCGAGGGTACGGATCGAGCGGCGGGCGAGGATTTGGGTGGCCGGCTTGACGTCGAGCGCATAATGCCGCGCCAGCGTCAGTTCGTTCGGCCCCGAAATATCGACGTCGATATCAGCGGTTCCGGCATAGGCGGCATCGAGCGAAAGCGACATCGAGCTGCGCTGTTTCGCGGCCAGTTTGACTGTTGTAGCCGGATTGCCCGATACCTTCACCGGCCCCGTGGTCTTGACGTCGATGGTGTAGTCGCCGGGCGCGCCTTCGACGTTGTCGAGGTCAAAACTCATGGTGCCGTGATCGCCGTTCAGCAAAAAGCGCGGCAGAGTCGCCGTCAGCACCACGGGATCGCGCACCGTGACATCCGATGTGGCGCGGCCGAGCTTGGTCGCGGTCCAGGCTACTGCCATGACGCGCGCGGTGCCCGAAAACTCCGGAATGTCGAAATTGATCTCGGCGGTGCCGTCGGCGGCAACCGTGACGATCCCGGAATACAGCGCGAGCGGCTTTTGCGTCGGCGGGCTGCCCTGCAACTGCGCTCCGGCGTCGCCGCCGGTCTTGAGCTGGCCGCGGGTGCCCTGCATGCCGTCGATCAATTGCCCATAGAGGTCACGGATTTCCGCGCTCATCTCGCGCTGGCCGAGATAGTAGTCATCCGGTGCCGGCGGCTTGTAATTGGTCAGGTTGAGAATGCCGACATCGACCGCGGCAACCACGATCTTGGCGTCCTCGCCCGGGTTCAGTCCGCCGAGTTTCACGGGCAGTTTCAGCGTGGAGTTCGGGCGCACCAGAGCGGGCGGCGACAGGTTGACCTGGAGCGTGCGGGCCTGCTTGTCGATGCCGAACCATTTCAGGCCGATGGCACGGCCGGGCATCCGCGAGGCCGCGACATCGAGCGGGCGGCGGAGCGTCGCCACTACATAGGCGCCGGTGCCCCAATCCTTGCCGACGGGAATCTTGACCTGGGTGGTGCCTTGCTTGACGTCCGATGTCTGGGTCGTCAGCAGCCGGTCGCCGAGCACGTTGATGGTGAGTTTTCCGGCGGTGCGGGCATTGACCGAGACCGTCATGGTGTCGCCGGATTGATATTCCGGCTTGTCGATGGAAGTCTCCAGCAGATCGGGCGTATCGGCGCTGCCGTCGGAATACCAGCCGACATCGAACTGCACCGAGGTCAGGGGACCGTCGGCATCGGTCGATTTGACGTCGAGCCGGTAGCGACCGGGTTGCGGCGACAGCGTGATCCGCGACGGCTTGTCGGCGGCGATGCTCAGATCGCCGTCGGCGACGCGCGTGGTCGATTTGACCGGCTCGAAATCCCACGACGAGTTCTGGCGATACCATTGATAGCGGGATTCGATCTTGAGCAGCTCATAGCGCAACCCGTCGCGCGGCAGCGTCTTGCCGTCGGGCGAGACGAACACGACGTCGAAACCGGCCTTGTCGCCTTCGGCGACGTTCTTGTCGGCGAATAGCGGCTTGACGCCGATCTGCGCCGCTGATGGCGCCACCGGCAGCACCAGTTTGCGCTCGACCGCGCGGCCGCCGGCCTCCGCCATGCGGATGAAGAACTGGGCTTCCTGCGGACGCGTCGAGGTCGGCGGCTTTGAAAGGCTGACCGGGAAGGTGGCAACGCCATTGGCGTCGGTCTCGGGCAGGCCCTCGATCGGGGTACGCTCGTTGCTGGTGGTCTCCTCGTCCTTGACGCCGAACTGGTAGCCGGCAAAGCCCGGTCGCTCGGCGGCCGGCGTGACCAGCATGTCGCCTTCGAGCTGCAGGCTCGAGGCCGGCGCGCCATAGAGGAAATGGCCGTCGACCTTCAGTTCCACTGCTATGTCAGCTTTGATCTGCTTGTCCTTGGCCGACAAGTCGAATTCGATCCGCTCGGGGATATAGTCCTCGACCATGAAGGTGGTTTCGCCGACCGGAGAACCCTTGGGATCGGTGAAGGCCTTCACCCGCCAGGTCCCGGTCGGCACCGCGGAATTCAGCGGCATGGCGAGGCTGCGGCCGCCTGCGCCCTGGTCGGCCAGCATGGCCCGGCGGAATTCGACGCCGTCGGGGCGTTCGATCACCAATGTCAGCGGTCCGCCGGTCACCGCATTGCCCTGGCCGTCACGCAACAGGGCCGTGAGATAGACGGTTTCGTTGGAGCGGTAGACGCCACGCTCGGCATAGACGAAAGCGTCGGCGCCGGCGGGCACTTCCCGCCCCGCCGCACCCCGATCGGATAGATCGAACGCGTTGCTCTTCAGGCTCAGGAAGGCGTAGTCAGTCTTCTCGCCCGACACCGTCAGCA
The DNA here is from genome assembly GCF_035484855.1 of Bradyrhizobium sp. Classification (GTDB taxonomy): domain Bacteria; phylum Pseudomonadota; class Alphaproteobacteria; order Rhizobiales; family Xanthobacteraceae; genus Bradyrhizobium. The sequence continues at coordinate 148,172 of NZ_DATHOP010000025.1, read as the reverse complement.
TCGCCGGCGACAGGCCGCCCTCGCCGCGCGCCAGCCCCGCCTCGAACAGCACATGACCGGAATCGTCGGTCTTGCGGGTCGCCAAAATCTCGTTGTTGCGCGCCACCAGCCGCACCTCGGCCTTGCCGACCGCATCCGTGGTCGCCAGCGAATTGACGAAGACGTGGATGCCGTCATTGCCGGAGAATGCGGTGATGCCCAGATCGGAAACGATGAACCACTGCGTTGCGAGCGACGAGTCGTCGTCGCTGCCCGGAGTTTTCGGCGCCGCGGTCATGACGTAGACGCCGGGCTGTAACTCGCCGAGCGCCTGGTCGACCGGAAATGCCGTGGTGACGTCCTCGTTCAGCGTGGTCGCGGTGGAAACCTCGCCCGACCAGACCTTGACGCCGCGCTCATCGCCGAGGCTGGACAACTCGTAGCGGCTCAACGCGTGCTGGAAATCGCTGTCGATCACGGTGTTGATCAGGTTGCGGTCGCCGATCCGGAATACGTCCACCTTGACCGCCGGCGTATTGACGCTGACCAGGGGAATGCCGCGCTGGCCGGTGCGCGGCAGCACATAGGCGCGCCCGGTGAAACGCACCAAGGGTTTGCGGTCACGCACATAGATGTTGAATTCGGCCGATTTCGGCAGGCCTTCGCGGACGGTGGAGGGCAGCCCGGCGCGCAGATTGATGTTGTAGCGTTCGCCGTGCTTCAAACCATCGACGCAGAGCTGCTTGCCCTCCGAGGTCAGCGCCGGCTTGTCGTTGCCGGCAAGCGCCAAATACGGCGCGAAATCGGTGCGTTTGGCCAAGTCCTCCGAGAACTGGAAGCAGGCGCGCGGCGAAGCCGAATCGGAATCGACGGTATAATCCAGCAGCCGAAAGCCGTGCTCATCGCGCAGCTTTTCGTATTGGCCGCGGACGTCGGCGACCTCGCGCAGATCGAGCGAGAGCCGCAACGCGTCCAGCGCCGGCCGGAACAAATGGCGCTCGCTCAGGGCGCGGCCGAGCACGGCGAGCGCGTCGGCTTCCTCGCCTGAGTTGCCGGCGCGCTGATAGGCGATATAGGCCGCGGTCGAGGCGCGCTCCAGAAGGAAGGTGTGCTCGCTGGAATTCGCCGGCGAAATCTGGAAAATCACCCGGGCAAGCCTGAGCCAGTTGCCGCTGTCCTCCGGTGCGACGGCGGCGATCTGGCCGAGAATCTGCAGGCCGGTGCGGAAATCGCTGCGCCTGAAGGCGGCATCGGCGTCCGTCTTCAGCGTTGCGGTGGATTTTGCGACGGGGCCCGCCTCGCTCTTGATCTGGGCTTCCAGCTTGATCGCGGAATCGGCGAGATCGTCGCGTTTGAAGGCCTTGTCCGCCGCTAGCGCCGAGCAGAGGCCAAGCGCCAGCGTGGCGCAAAGTATCGCGGCGCGAACCAAACCGATCATGATGGAGCTCCCAGGGCTGCGGACGAACGCCGCATATGATGCAGAAGTGCGCTAAAAGGTGACGGACTGATGGCGGCGGAACCAGCGAGCGAAAAAGTCGCATGCAACATTTGTCGAAAGCCAAAATCCCGTGGCCGCCGCCGGTCAACGGCGGCGCAGCATGATGTCGAGGGCAAACCGAACGGTCCACCACTTACGGCTTTGTCGCGGGAGGCCGGAAAACGGTTCGGGACCGACTTGGCCGGGAAGCGGATATCGTCCCCTGCGTCGCAGGTCCGAAGCTTGCGGGGATCGGCATTCGTCAGGCTCGCTTGTCGGTTTCGGTTGGTCATTGGGAGCAACTTCCTGAAAATGCATTCGTGAACCGAGATCAGGGGCCGAACCTGCGCACCCCCTCGCGCTACGAACCGTGACTGGATGCTTCTGCTTGTTCGCAAGCGACGGCTCCGAGCGGTGCAGACCCATGCTTGGCGTCCGAGGTTTGTCTCGATGCGCGTACGACATCTCGCCGTCCACGCCGCAATCGTAAATTAACCATGTTGATTGCGGCCACCTCAGAGAATGGCGCTTCGCCGCATTGTTCGGATGAATGCGCGGTGAATTCGCAAAAACCGTCCCGCGGCGCCGGCGGCGTAGCCAAATTCTGAAAGTTCGTGCTAGATTTTGATGAATTTTGGGATTGCAGGACATGAAGCAGGAGACGGCGCACGGCTCCAAGCCGGACAAGAAGGCAATCGCCACCGCCATCCAGCGCCATCTCGACGCCAACGGGCTGGCGCGCAAGGATCTCATCCGGGAGCATCTGTCCAAGTCGTCGATCGAAAAACTGTTTCAGGGTGACTTCACGGAACGGACCCTCGACAAGGTCGAGGGCATTCTCAAGGCGAGTTTTCGAAAGCCGTCCGGCAAGGAAACCGCGGACAGATCGGTCGGCGGATACGTCTTCGACGCCGTCGAATATCTGCAGGGCGACTATCTCTGCGTTCGTCCGATGTTCGCCAACGCGGCCAACTTCAACGCCTATCTGGTCACGATTTCCTGGAGCGAGGAGCGGAAATGCCTCGTATTCGAGGAGAAGTCGCGCTTCGACGAAAAATACCGGCAGCAGGGCACGGTCCATATTCCGTTCGGCACCGCCTACATGAATCTGGTCAGTTCGAGCGCCGGCAACGTGCGGACCATCCTGCTGTCGCTGCCGGATTCCGACGACTTGATGCGCGGGATCATCCTGACGCTGAGCAATCCCAAAGGCTCGGTCTACATTCCCGTCGCCTCCCCGATCGTGCTGCGCAAACTTGGCAAGGCGGAAGTGCCGGAGCTCGGCATCATCACGGAAGATCGTCGCTGCCACGGCGAATACCAGTCCTTGCTGGCGACGGTGCTGACCGAGGAGTTCGGAATTTTCGCGGTTCCGCAGTCGTCCGGCCAACGCAAGGGCGGCGCGGGCCGCTAGCGTAGCGCATGATGTGTTGGCGTTGGATCGACCCGTTCCGCAAGCGCGAGGCACGAACGATCGCGTGGCCCGGACCCGGCATAGGGTCCCTCAGCCGGGCACGGCAGGGCCTGCACAAAAAATCGCGAAAACGAGCCCATGCAAAGTAGAGTGCACCCCGGCTCCCAGCCTCTCGCTGCGCTGCGTCCGGAGCAGGAGAAGAAAAAGGCCCTAACCTGATCTCATCCCGCTCTGGCCTCGCCCGGCGGGCGGCTCACCGCCCGAGGCTATCGCAAGATTTCCGGAAAACGGCTCGGAACGGGCTTGGCGGCAAAGCGGATTTTTCATACTGGCAATGGTATAACGCCGCCAACGGTCCCATAGCTCAACTGGATAGAGTAACGGATTTCTACTCCGTGGGTTGCAGGTTCGAATCCTGCTGGGATCGCCATCGGCAAAAAATTGCCGTGGGATTTCCATTACTTGCTTCCCGTTTTGTCCAGCCGGCTCGAAGGGCTGGACAATTCCTGTTCGCGTTCCGCCCCGATCTGCATGCTCATCGCCTGCCGTGCGAGCCGCTGCTGATCGGAGGCGCGCGTGTAGTGCGCAACTTCGGCAAGCGAGCGATGTCCGGTGATGGCGCGTATCTGATCGCTACTGCATCCGGCGTTCGCCAGTCGCGTTGCTGCCGCCTTGCGCAAGCCGTGCGCCGAACATTGCGGCAGGCCCGCTTCGTTGCAGCGGTCGCGAAACCAATTGCCGAAGCCAGCCGACGTGAACGGCGCGCCGCGTTCGGTCGTCAGAAATGTGAGATGCGAGCGCGACGCCGACGCCAGCACTTGCGCTAGATCGGGATGCATCGGGATCGTCAACGCCGTGTCGGTCTTTTCCTGCCGCAACGTGATCGCGTTGTCTTTCATTTGCTGCCAGCCCATGCGAACCACGTCACCGCGTCGCTGCGCGGTGTAGAGCAATAGCGACATCGCGAGCCGCGCCCGCGAACCGATGGGATGGCGTTCTTCGAACTGCGCGATTTCGGCTTCGTTCCAGCTATGGAAGCCTTCGCCACTGGCGCGATACTTCTTCACGCCAATCGCCGGGTTGCTGTCGATCATATCGATGCTGACGGCGTAGCCGAGCAGCACTCGCAGCACCTTGAGCAGATTGTTCGCAGCGTGCGGCGTGTTGGCTTTCGATCCGATGATCTGGATCAGATGCGCGCGGCCCAAACCCTTCACCGACTTATCGCCGTGCGGCTCGCGGAAGTTCTCGATGATGTTGCGGCGCATCACTTGCGTTGACGGCCTCAGCGCGCGGAAATCAGGTGACTTGTAGTAGCTGACAACGAGCGCGTTGATGGTATTCGGCTTGGTGCGCGATGCGCCAATCTCGCCAGCGGTCGCCAGCACCTTGACGCCTTCAAGCGCCGCGGCGTACTGGCGCATGAAATCTTCCGACCACGGCGGGCCGGTCAGGTAGGTGGTGAAGCCATCCTTGCGAAAGCGCACGCGCCGCGTGCCGTGGCGATCCGCGTTCCAGCCGCAATGCTTTGGAAGTCCGCTTCTAGTTCTTAACATTGCTCAGAACCTCATCCCACGGGTTGCTCGCCGTAGCGTCGTCCGCCTGACCGACGATGACGCTAATCTTGCCGGTATCGGGATCGACTTCATAGCGCGCGACCTCAATGCCCGCCTTCGCCACTTGCTTCGCGACGCTGACTAGCGACGGCTTGCGCTTGCGCTTGCGGATGTTCGGCGCAGCAGTCAGCTCAGGGAAAGTTCGTCGGACGGCTTCGTAATCAAGCGGGACAAAACTGGACCTCTCGAATACCACCGTGCGATCCTTGGCTTTTTCTGCCACGTGGTATTGGAAGCCCGGATCGGTCCAGTAATCGAGCAAGATGGCAACCTTTCCCACGCTGTTCATCGGCCTGCCCCGGTTATGTCCGCTCCAACGCGCGGGTCTCGCGGCGCTCGGCGTCCATTCGGCTTCTGACGCTGCGGACAATTTCAGAGTTTTGGGACGCGCCTGTCCGCTGGGCTTCCTTCTCTAGCCATTTCGTCACATCAAGCGGTAATCGGACCGATCGGAACACGACGGAAGCGGCTTTGGCGGCTTTCTGTTTCCTAACCATTTTTTGACTCCCATAATGCCACTGGGATACCCAGATGATACTAGCACCGTTCCGCACCGTGCTGGTAACCGTATTACGTCGGTTTTGACTGATTGGCAATGTTTTTGAGGGGATTTGAGCGTATGGCGAAAAAACAACCGAAACGGCCCGGGCGCGGGTCGGAACAATTTGTTTTGCGTTTGCCAGATGGAATGCGCGACAAGCTGCATGAACTGGCGAATGCCAATGATCGGTCGGTAAACGCGGAAATAGTCAACCGCCTTGAAAAATCCATGGAACACGGCGGCCCATTCCAACAGCTTCAAGAGAGGGTGGAATATCTCGAGGAGCGGCTAGAGAATCTAGAACACGAATTTAAGCACAGATACGACGATCCGAATCCGGACGACTGACGAAAGGCGAGGGTGAAGACGTGTCGCTTATTCACATTCGACAAGTCGCTGTACAATTTCGCCGTGCGATAGAGCGCTGCCGTACACAATTGCCAATTCAATCTAGAGATTTTCCGCATGGCGCATGCGGCGACGCTGTACTTCTGCTCGCAAAATTCCTGCAGGAAAATGGCCATACGGGTTTCTGGTATATTTTAAGGATGCGCGAAGACTGTTCTCATGCTTGGCTGCAACGGGGCGATCTCATCGTGGACATCACCGCAGATCAGTTTCCCGACCAACGTAAATCCGTCATCGTTGCATTGAACCCTGGATGGCATAGGACGTTTGAGCGCGATCTTGACGAAAAGGAACAGGTCGCAGATTTCGAGCAATATGATCCCCGCACGGTGGCGGAGATGCGCCATGCGTATCGTTTATGCATCTCGCGCCTCGAAAGGTAGCGAATCGCGCGGCCCTTCAGGGGGGCCCGCTGGTGCGCGTTTCCCTGAGCCCGTGAGCGGGCCGCCGGGCCACCGGACACGTTTCCGCATCTTCCCGTGCGTCGATCCTGCGCTGCGGCGGAAGTATCGCTATTGCCTTCACCTTCCGGTTGCGAAACAATCCAATCGGTTTTGGGGGATTGCAGAATGCGTATTTTGGGAATCGTGGCGCTAGGCGCCGCGCTGGCAGGCTGCGCCTCATCGGGCGTTCAGGTGACACAGGAACAGGCGCAAAGTTTCCAAGTAGGTAAATCCACCTATGGCGATGTCGTGGCCGCGCTCGGCCAGCCGACCACAACGACAATGAGTTCGGCGGGGCAAAAATATGCGATCTATTCCTACGCCGCCGTCTCGTCGCGGCCTCAGAATTTCATTCCCTACATCGGACCGCTCGTCTCCGGTTACGACACGAAATCAAGCGCAGTTACGTTTGCTTTTGATAACCGCGACGTCCTCGTTAACATGACGTCGACGCAGAGCAATCTAGGAACCGGCGCTAATTTAGCCGCGGGCGCCCCACAAGGTCCGACAGCGCAACCGCGGTAAAAGGGCCGCGTCCAAATCGCAGACAATTGTGTCCCGGCGCGCTGGACCCTTGCAGGGGAATGACGCGGGGCCGGATGACCCGGACCCCGCGCCTCGCTATCCTAGATGGTGCCAACCAACCTAGGGAGCGAAATCATGACGGAAGTGGAAGGGATCATAAGGATTGAGACGCCGTTGAGTGTCGATCACGTAATGACGCGAGAGGGATGGTTCGGGCTGGAAATTGCTCAGGTGTTTCAGGGAGACTCCAAACCAACAATTCTCCGCGTGACGCTGACGAAAGATCGTCTTCTAGCGCTTCTCGCACAAATCGAAGCCACGCGGCAGCAGTTCGATTTCCCGTTGCCCGCAGTATTCTCTCAGCAACAAACGCGCCAATGAATTTCAGCATGACAAGCGCTCCCGTCGTCTGCATTGAAGGCGGCGCGGCGATCGGATGCCAGTCAACCGTAACCGGGAGAGGGTCAAAGGAAAAAATGCTCTCCCCCCGATGCCGCGCCGCCTCTGCCGAACCGTTTCATACCCTGGCCCTGCCGTAGCAAAGCCGCTTCGGTCCGGCTGTCCGAATCTCTCATGCGCCAATGCGTGCGCGACGATCCTGCAGATAGGCCGTCGCGCCCTCTGGAGTCAGTATCGCTTTCGCCATCGCTTGCGGCGCTGTCAGCGTTCCGTCGCTGGCCCTTAAGCCCGCGGCAATCTGCTTCAACTTAGCGAGCCCTGAATCTGAACCAGGAGGCGGCGCGGTCGAGCCCTCTGTCGGCGCCACGTAAGACGGCCCTTTTGCCGATTTATAAGCAGCGTAGAGCGGTCGCCCGTCGGGATCTTCGATGAATTTCGCGAAAGCCTTTTCGATGGTCTCTCCTGGCTGTCTCCGCCGATTGGCATGCTTGCGTAACTCCGCGTACCACTCGCTCTTGGTCTTGTTCCCGGGCGCGCTCTTTGCGAGAGCGATCGTCGTTTCGAGTTCCGCATCGTGTGGCATTGTCGTTGCTCCTTTCAATGGGCCGTCGGTTATTCGACGGCGCCGCGTTGCAGTTCGAGGTAGCGGTTGACGACCATCGCGCGAAGGTTCGCACTTGGTATGGCCAGAAGCTGCGCACTGGACAGAACGTCGCCGCGTTTGAAAACGCGGCCACCGATATCAAGCCGGCGCAACACGTTGGCCTCGGCGATGGCGATATCATCTGGCACCGCAAAGCTTGCTTCACGTTCGAGGGCTCTCAGGCGCTGCGCACGGTTCATTCGTCTCGCTCCATCAACATTCAAAATAGCCGCTGGCCACCAACAGAACCGGGGAAGATTCTTGGCGGCCCGCTCGAACAGACGATAATCGACACTCCCGACGTCACCACGCCCGATCCGCGCGAGCTTAGCGCCATCGAACCCATTGCGGCATTAGCTTCATCATCGTGACCTCGTGCAGGATGATCGACCCGATCGCGCGTCGTCGTCTGGCGTCTTTCTAAGGCGCATATTTCTGATAAGAGGCGCGGCGCATCCAGGAGCCTCGCCCTCCCAGCGGAAAACAACGGCAACGCTTCGAGATAGATTTCGGACCTATCGCGATCGCTGTGCACGTAGCGGATACCCTGAGAGGCCCAGCTCTGCACGGCCCATTGTGCGCTATACCGATCGCCAGTGACTTGAGAAATCCCGTATTGCTTGGCGACCGCCGCCATGTCGGCGGTGACGCTCTGGGGGTTGAACGGCGCGCGGCGCGAGACCAGACAATCCAAAACGATCTTGTCGCCGATCTTTGAACTAATCGCCATGGCGTAAGAATCGGAAACCCCTCCGCTGACATCGGCAAAAGCGTGATATCGAACGCCGGGAACGCGCGGCCTCACAAGCACGCCGCGATCGACGGCGGCCTCGACAAGCTCGCGAGAAATGAACGCCGCTAGATCGTCGCGCCACTGCGAACCAAATTCAGCCGCGGCGCGCTGCGGGTCGTCGGCATACGCCTTCGCGACCACCTTTTCGGACAAAGCCGGGTTCATCGTCCGGGATGATGCGAGCCAGCAAACATCTTCCGCGTCGTCGACGCCGAACAACTCTTTCCACCTTCGGTGCATATAACCGGCTCTGCGACCGACCGACGACGCCAGCATGAGCAGCCCGCCGCCCGGCGTCATCGACATGGCGGGCAGCGCGGCTGCCACAACGTCCTCGTCGCTCGATGCCGCGCCCTCGCGGGTGTCCCAATAACAGCACTCCGAGCCGAGCACGGCAATTGCCGATCGACCACGGACAAGGCTTGCGTCATTGGTCACGATTTCCAGTGTCGCGCCGGAGCGAAACTCAACCATTTCGTCGCTCGTCCGCGTGACCTCTGCCGCGAGCATCGGCGTCGCCAGCAAGCCTTGGCAGTAGCGCCGCAGGATTCGCGCCTGCTTTTTGTCGGCGCCCAGCAAAATCACGCTCGCCTGTTCGCCCGCGCTCATCACCGATCGCCAGCTTCCGCAAAGTGAAGCGCGCCACACCGCGACGGCAGACTCGAATCTGTCCTTGCCCGCCCTGCGGCCCGCCAACATGATCAGCCGGTTCACGGGCCCAGTCGGTAACGTTTTCCTGCCCGTACATTCGTGGAAAAGCTCTGCCTCGCGGCTGTCCAGTTCCTCGCCGCTGATAACCTTCGCCACCGCGTGCCACGGCCAGAAGCTCGGCGCCTGGAACGGCCCACCGAGCAGGTTCGGATCGCGCATCGCTTGGGCCAGGCTGCGCTTCACGGCGCCTCCTCGCTTTCGGCGAGATAGGCGTCAAGGGCGGATGGCGTCCCTGCCGTGCGACGGGAAGCCCTCGCCGTGATCGGAGCCAGGATGCGCCGCGCCTCGGAACTCAATCGGATCGTGTCGTCCGCATTGACCGGCTCGCCGCGCACCAATGACGCCTGCAGCAACTCCGCCTGCAGCACCATCGCCGCCGCCGTCCTGATCAGCGCCTTTTCCGTCTCAGTAAGGTTGCCGCCCGCTTCCTTCTCGAAGCCGTCGCACAGGTCTCTAAAACGTCGGCCGCTCGGCGTGCGCATGTCCGTGCCAGCGAGCACCCATCGCCCGTTCGTCACGCGCGATTTGTTGGTCACCGATCCGGCCGCGCGTCGTTGCGGCGCGGGCTGCGATGTGGCTGCGAACGGCTTGTGAGCTTCGTGCATCGTCTAGAAATGACACGCCACCCCGCTGATGCAAGCTCACCTCAGCGTCGTGGGATGGCCTCAAGTGTTGAGCGATACTGAGGAGTGTTGAGGAGTGTTGACGCACACTGAAAATATATTTGCGCGGCGATGATCAAAGCACGCCGCTCCTGATCCACATGCGCTCTGGCGTCACTTCACCGCGTCCGCAAACGCCCGCCGTGACACAGAAACGGGCGCCGATGCGTTCGGATGATTCGGGCGAAGATCATCTGCCCGATCTGTTGCGACGCTGTGCGGGCTTCCCGCTGTGCGGGCTTCCTATGGCGTGATGCGATCTAACGCGCGCCTCACTTGCGTCGCGTTCCACACCCCATGACCGCGCGCTGTTGTGATTCCGGCCTCGTTCAATCCCGCTGCAAGAGCACGCAACGACACAGCGCCAGCCGCCTGTAGGTTTGCGATGGTCGGCGCGATATCCGCCGCCCGATCTGTCGCGCGCTTCTGGATGGCCGCCGTAGCGATGGCGCGCGCCCTATTCGATGGCTTCACGCCACGATCGCCGCCGAGCTTCGTGCCGCGCTGCTTGGCGGCGGCAAGCGCCGCCTTCGTGCGTTGGCTGATCATGCCAGCCTCAAGCTCTGCCACCGCAACCATTTGCTGCAACAGAAACCGGCCGGTCGCGCCTTCGATCTGCGGCAAATCGGCGAATCTGACATCAACGCCAGCCTCAAGCAGGCGGCCCAGGAACGCTACTGAGCGCGTCAGACGATCAACCTTGCTGACGACAAGCGGACAACGATGCAGCCGCGCTGCCGCCAGCGCCTTGTCCAATTCGGGGCGATCAGAGAGCTTGCCCGATTCGGTTTCGGTATAGTCCGCCACGATCCGCCATTCGCCACCGTTCAAATAGGCGGATACCGCCGCGCGCTGCGCCTCGATCCCGAGCCCGCTCCTGCCCTGGCGATCAGTGGACACGCGATAGTAGGCTACAAACTTGCCCTGAGATTCCATTGCCCGCCCCTGTTTCAAACCTATCAACGACCGTTGACCGTTACGTTACAAGGCGCTTCGGATGCGTCAAGAGCACCGTTCTGACCTCCACAGAGGGCCACGCCGATACAATCTGCCGCCCTTTTTAAAGCGGACGACGTGTCTGCCTGGGGCGGTTACGGTAGTTTGATCCGACAGGCTGCCGTGTGAGACACATTGCTGCGCTGTTCGCCTGTGGGAAAGAGGAGCGCGCGCTATGCCAGATATCGGAGCTTTTAGTCAGACACTAAGCACGGTCCTAAACGGCGGACTGGGGCTTGCAATCTTCGCTGCCATTGCAGCATTTGCGTTTGCGCCAACGCTCGTTGTCATTTCGAGCAAAAGCGTCTTTTGGATCGTGTTCGTCATCGTTTTAAATCTGATGGCAATTGGGCAGGTTGTATTCGCGATCGTGTCGTCGCAGAGCGCCCTTATCTCAGCCATCGTTGGAGCGTTCTCGACTTTGCTGTGGTTTGTTACTCTGATCGTCGCAGGGCTTGGAACGATCACAAAGCAGGGCGAGCGGCGAGAGATGCTGCTTATAAGTCAGGAGAAACGCCTGTACGACATCGATTGTCGCCTTTACGCCTTAGAGCCTAAGTAAGCGTCCTAGATCGCTCGATACGTTTCGGCCTGCTTTTTCCAAAGGTCGTTCTGATCTGACTTCAGCGCGTAGATCGTGTTCCTGCCTGCGATCTTAAACACGACTATCTCGCCATGGGCGATGCGCGCTCGGACTTGGCCTTCCGTGATCCCGTACCATTGGGCGACCTGCTCGATGCCGGTCAACAGATCACAATCTGGGGCGGGCAGCGCTACGGGCTTCGCCCGCGCTGTCTCCATCACGGTGCATCCTTGTCTATCGCCCGCGTGGCCGCTTGGGGTGTCAGCACGTACCCGCCCGCGCCGTCCGGTTCGATCAAGCCTAGCCCTTCAAGCCAGGTCACGGCATCGACGTCATCCGGGCATTGCGTCGCGTTTGCCAGACGACCGATCGTCTGCAATGTCTCGGCCTGCCGGGCGGCAGCCGCCACCCGCTGCCCCATGATCTCCGCCGCGCGATCGAGCACGGCGCGGGACGTTCCAGCGACGAGATCCCCGACGATGGCGAGGATCCGCGCGTCAATTTCCGCTTGGGCCAGGCCGTCGAATTTGAGCGCGCACAGTTCGTTCGCCAACTGCTCAACTTGGGCGTCGGTCATGGCTGTCCTTTTCCGCTTAGGATAAACATCCGCGCGCTCCGAGCAGCGAGCGGCGACCATGCGTCGTTGCGGCTGCTCACGACGATAGCGGGCCATACGTCCCGAAAGCCTTCGAGAAATTCGACCAGCATCGCGGCTGCGGTTTTATCCTCCATGCCGTCGATCGTCGTCAATGTGTCCGGAAGCTCGTCCCAAAATTCGTTCATCTCGCTCGCTCATCGTGCGCGCTGGCGCGCTCTTGCTCGTCGGGTCATTTCTGCTTTCGCCTTTTCGATTCTCCTGTTTTCTAGAATCCTTGCCTGCTGGTGAGACCCGAGCGAGGGCATAGGACGACCAGCCCCACCGAAAAACGGTGAGGTTGGTCCCTATGCCCTGTGCGATCTTGCCTGCCGGAGCCGACCGTCGCTTTGGGCGATGATCTCGCGACGCCGCGGATCACCTTGGTGCCAACTTGACGGTGCAATACGTCGCACCGGCGATCAGCCCTCGCACCTTTCGGACCGGGCCTTGTCTTCGATCGCGCCCCACAGTAAACCGTGCCATCTGCGTGATGGTGGCGCCGCTGCCGTAACTACATCCGACCAGCGCCATTTTGACGGGTCTGACCCTTCCGAGGTCGGACCCGTTTTCGTTTTCTCTCAGGTGGTCTGCGAAGCCCTCCTTGGATGAATCAGAACGGCGTAGGTTGCGGATTTGCGATCTGGAAATATCCCGATCAGCTCGCGCCCAGGCGTCAGCGCGGTGCATTCCCGATCACCGTCGATCAGGTAGCCGATCGTCGTTCGCCCGACGCAGACGGTGGCGCTCGGATCACTTTTGGAGTAATCAAGCGCCAGCGCGCGATTAAGACGTGAGACGTCCGCCACCGGTGCGCCGGTCGCGCGGACGTTTTGCTTTTTGAGTTTGGGGTTACGCAAGACGCGCCCCCATAGGTGCGGCACCGCCTGACTGTGCGGTGTGCGGTGGAAGGCTGGACAATTCGGGAAATACCCGAATGAAGCCGGAAGCGCCCTTAAGGGCGGCTGGACAAGCTAAGTTCTTGTGGCGTACCGAATGCCGATCCCTGCTGGGATCGCCAGCTCAGGGCTTCGTGTCCGTTCGCAAGCTTCCGCAGCCTTTCGTAACCCTTACGTCAAACCGAACGGCGCAAAGTTGTGGCGCTATGATTGCCGGTTGCGCGACAGCACCGCCAAAACCGCCTCCTTCGGTGCCTACCCGCTGGTCAGCCTCGCCGCCGCCCGCAAGCTACACACCGCAGCCGGGGTGACGGTCAGCGGCTCGGCCTCCAAATCGTGAATTTCCCGCCGACGCGGGTTTCCCGATGTCAGGGCTGACCGGCAAGGACGATCTTCTGCACGAGGCTGCCGCCATCAGACCGACAAATGATCCAGGTTATGCCGCATGCGCGCCGCGTCATCTTCGACATAATGCAGGCGAACGACCGCTTTGCGCCACAAAAGCGGTCAATCAAGAACTGATAAGCTTTTCGCTATTTCCTATCAGTCCGCCGACTGACTCCGTTCCGTATGAAAACTTATCAATGACTTGCCCAAGTTCATGGCGGATAGTTGTTGTTTATCCAGGCCGTGAATGCGTCGATAAACGCTTTAGGAAACGGTTCGAACGGGGGCGGTGGCATGTTCGGCGGATCGCCGATTATCTGACCGGCGATGATGGCCGCGTTTGCCTTGACATCCTCATAGCTGGCAAGATCCAACCGCCAGGCCATCTGGCCGCGGTACTTGAACAAGGTCGGTGCGATATCGTTGGCGAACGAGACCGTGGTCATGGGGCTGCTCCTCAGGTCAATTTGATCTTCCATACCTTGCCAGAGCCGCGCGTCGCCTCGAGCCCGCGCTCCCCCAGCATTTCGAAGCGGCCGAAATCGACCACCAACAATATTCCGTCGGGCATCGCGACGATGTCGATCGGCCGCTCGAATGGCCCGGCCGGCAGCGCGTGTTGCGACCAGTCGCGCGGATCGATCCGCAACAGACCGCGACCGACCTGCGGACCGGTCGGCGCGGTCATAGGCTTCTCGTCGCCGAACATCGCTACGATCAGTTGACCCTGCCACCGCCCCGGTTGCGGCAGAATGGCGAATTTCGTCGCCGCTGCATTGACCGCAAACTCCACCACGGGCCGCCGCGGCAGCGGAAGGTCTTCATGACCTGCGAGGATAAACCGAGGCTGCGGGCCACGTTGCGGCCTGAAGGATGGATCGGTGACGGGGCGTCCGCAGACAAAGTCGGGCCAGCCGTACCAGCCGCCCGGTTCGACCACATACAGACAGTCCGGCGCATTGCCGATCGGGCGGGACCCACGATCATCCGCCCCTTGATCGGTCGCCAGCAGGCGTCCGTCGGGCAGGAATCCGAGGCCGTAAGCATTGCGCAGCCCCCACGCCACCAGCGCGAGCTCCGAGCCGTCCGGCCGGCAACGCAACACCGCGGCCGTGCACGGCACCCGGCCCGAGAGCGCAGCGTGCCGCGCGCTGGTATCGCCGAACGGCGAGAAGGCCGCGGTCGCCGTGCGACGGCCGGGCTGAAATGGATCGCCGGTGTCGAACACCTCACCCGCCAGCGTGACGTCGAGGCCCGGAAGATCGCAAGGGTGAGGCAGCTGTTTGAGCCAGGCCAGATCGTAGGCGTCGAGCCCGACCACACCGGAATTCGTCATCGCACCTTGGCTGAAGTAGAGCCATCCATCGGGCCCGACCGCCACCATGTTGACATGATAATTGCCGCGACCCGGCAGATCGTCGAGAACGGTTTGCCGTTCGCCGCCCGGCCTCCAGCGGCTGATACGGCCCGGAAAGCCGCCTTCCGAAATCAAAAAGCCGCCATCGTGCCAGGTGAGACCGTTCACCGGCGCGCGCAATCCCTCGAGTACGGACGTCGAGGATCCATTCTGTCCGATCCGCACGATACGGCCGCCCGGCCGCGCGCCGGCGAATGGCAAGCCGCTCTCGGCGACATACAGCGCACCGTCATCCGCAAACGCGGCGCTGGTCGGAAAGTCCAGGCCCTCAGCCAGCGGTTCGGTCGCAAGCGGACGGGCCGCCCGACTTTCGAGCGCGACGCCGGCCGGTTCAGCGAAGGTTTCTTCGGCGCGACATTGCATCGCTCAGGCAATCCCGGCAACGGCTAGTCCCGTCAGCATCAGAGCCGAGACCAACGTGCCCGCTCGCGGCGAAAGCGGGAATAAGGCGCTGCCCGCGGCGCAAGCCGCCGCCAGCGCGCCAGTCAGGCCGCTCGCGGCCACGACCGACGCAAATGAAACAGCGGTTCCTTCCAGCCCACTGCCTGCGACGAGATTGTCGATCCCGAGCAGCAACGACAATCCGATGAGTGCCCACGAGTTCGCCACGAACTCTGCCGGCCGGCACTTGATCCAGGCAAGGCCGAGTAACGCGACAGCCAGCGTGGCCAGCACGCCGGCGCGCGCCGCGTCAGCCGTCATCATTGCCGGTAGCCACCCCCGGCCGAGTCCCGCGGCCCCGAGCAGGGTCATGCTTGCCTCGGCGAAGCCAAACGCGAGGCCGAGCAGCGCAATGCGGCGCGGCCCGAGCCGCAGCGGTCCTAGTGCGCAGGCGACGGCGATATTGTCGAGACCGAGTGTGCCCATGGTCATGTCGAAACACCTCCCGACCCGTCAGTGATCCCATAAATGCGCAGCACGCCGCCGTCGCCCCCAAACACCAGGGCGCCCGCGACCACGTAGTTTCCGCACACGGCCGGACCCATGCAGTAGCCATAGCCGCCGTTGAATCCGCCGGTCTGTTCGCCGAGCCGATCCTCGAACAACAGCGTCCCGTCGCTGACACTGAAAGCGTAGAGCGAGACGTATGTGGTCGCCATGAATACGACGTCGTTGACCACCGCCGGTGAACTAAGTCCGGATTCGGAACTGTTGGTGTAGAGCGGTGGCCGCGCCTTGGCGTAGCGCGGCGGGTTGCCCCGGTCGACCGGCCAGGCGTCATCCAGAGTGTTGTAATCCAGGGCGCGTATAAACGGCGTGTTGTCGGTATCGATGCCGGCAGCGACCGGATGATAATTGTTGCCGCCGATGCCGACGAAGATCTTGCGGCTGCCCGGATGGATCGCCGCGGTGCTGTAGATGCCGGAATAGTTCTCGCCATCGTCAAGATCTGACCGCCTGTTCGCAATGCGCGGGTTCTGCACGTTGGTATCCGTCTGCTTCTTGTCTGGATGCGGATCGACGGTCGGGATCTGCGTGCCGTCATTGTAGGTGGGCAGCAACTGCCGGCACTTGATGGGCGCAAGCGTATCGGCGTCGAGCAGATGAAACGAGCCGTTCTTGCATCCAACCCCGACCACCCGGCGTCCGTCGAGATCAAACAGCGTGGGCGAGGCGCCGACGTCGACATCGATATCGCTGTCGCGATAGTTGCTCTCGCGCGGTATCTGATAGAACGCCTTGAAGGCGCCGGTCGTGGCGTCGAGAGTGAGTAATCCGTTGGACCAGCCCGGTGTCGGCAGCCGGCCGTCTGGCACGCCGTTGCCGGTCGGACAAAACAGACGATTCAGCTTTTCATCATAAGCGATGCAGCCCCACACCGAGCAGCCGAGTGTCAGCGGTGTTCCGTAATAGACCGTATAACCGGGCGGTAGCGTGATGTCGCGCACGACCTTCTCAGGCAGCTGGTTGGGTTGGTTGATCTGCCCGCAAACATACTGATTGGTACAGAACACCCACACCACATTCCCGGTCGCGGCGTCGAGACAGAAGACGAAGCTGTTGAGCTGCGGGTTCTCACCCTCGCCGATGCCGAGATAGATGCGGCCGTTCACGACCAGCGGCGCCGACCAGCCCGCGGCGGGCGGCGGCTCGTTGTTGATGTCGGTACCGGGCTCGAATGTCTTCACGGGCTGGTTGTGCTTGAGGTCCCGGTTACGTAGATCGGTGACCCAAACGAGCGATAGGTCCGCCGTTGTCAGGCAATAGAGCTTGGCGTTAAAACCAACGAAGTACACCTTGCCGGTTTTGCCGTCGCCGAGAACCGTCGGGGTCGATCCCATGCCGCAAAAGCCGTGCGTATCGCGTTCGTTGAGCTCGACTTTCCACGGAAACCTTTTCACCGTCTGACCGGACTTGAGGTCGATCTTGAGAAGCGTGCCGCCCTGCTCGCCGGGGAAGTCCCGGGAATTTGCCAAGCCGACATAGATAAATCCGTCAGACACGGCAGGCACGGAGAGAATGGAGCCGCCGACGTTGAGCGTATGCAGGACGCCGAACTTGCCGCCGGATAAGGCCGCCGCGTCAATCGCGCTGCCCGAGCCGACATACCCGGTATGAGCGGGATCCCCGTGATACATCCACCAGCCACTGCTCGTTGCCATCGTCCTGATCTTTCTCTCGACGGTTCCGCTACTTCGACCGCAACACCAGCGACCAGCTGAAATCGGCGTTGCCCACATTGTAGTGGCATTGCATGCAGCTGTTGCCGCCCGCGCCCACCGCATCGCTCTGCGACTGGAAGAATGTCTCCATCGCGGTGTTGACCGCATTGTTGACCGGGAACGGACCACCGGCATCCTGTGGGTAGACGCCTTGGTTCTCCTTCGGCTTGAACTTGCTCTGTGGCACCGGCGCCGCCGGCCATTGGGTAATGACGAGTTGGTAGTTGGCCCAGACCGTGTTCGCGAGCGCCTTGCGATAAAGCTTGTTGATATCGACGGTCGATTGCCCCGCCGGCGTCGTCGGGATCGGGTTGAGCCGTACAACCTGCGCCTTATTGCGGTCCTTCGAGGGGACCTCACGCTTGCTTTCGGGACGGTTGGCCCAGCCACCGACGGTCTCCGGGCTGTTCGTGCCATTGTTGAGCGTCATGGAGCCGGCTGATTTCGAGCCATCGTCGTTGGGAACGTTGTCGACCTGCTCGAAGCTCGACCAGATCCATTGCGCGAACCCGTCGACCTTGTGGCCGATATGGAATGCGATCAGTCCCATGGTCACATCACGACAGGAGGGCTGGCGCTGCGACGTATCCAAAATCTTGGCCTTCACCGTGTAGTAGCGCGACGGATCGTCGGAGCCGGTCATCTGCTTCCACGCGGCCTTGAGCATGACTGCGCCTTGCCGATACGGCTGGGCGGAGCTGATCGGCATTGCGATCGGCGCCTTCTGCTCGGCCGCCATCAGGTTCTTGGCGAGATAAAGTCCATTGCCGCGGACAAAGTCATATTGGTCGGCGTTGAAGCGGATTTCGTAGTAGACATAATTGTCGTTCTGATCGACCAGCGGATAGGAGAAGGCCTGATCGACGTCTTGAAGCAACGTTCCGGATTTGGCCGCCATCAGCAGGATCTTGGTTCCGGGCGCGGCCGGTCCGCACACCGTATTCGTCGTCGCGCTGCTGGCAAAGGCGACCGGCGTCACATTATCGACGCGGTAAAGTTCGAAGGCCTCACGATAGGTGTCCCACACGGTCGGATAGGCCGCGCCGGCGCCGAGGAACACCTTCGGGTCGTCAGGCGATTTCGGTACACCATGCCGATCGGGAACGGCCGGCCAGTTGAGCGCGATGAAAGAGCGCCAGGAAAAATCATCGAAGAACGGACGGGCCTGCTCGGGCGCGGTCACGTTGGGGGAAATATTCACAACGACCGGCAGTATGCCGCTGAACGACGCAACCGAGCCTGAAAATGGCGGACCTGCCGAGCCGGACCGAGCCGGCACGGCCTTCTGTTCGGCCCTGGTTTCCCGATCGCCAAATAGCGCGCACGGAATCATGATCGCAAGCGCGAAGGCAGCGAGCTTGCCGGCATGCTGTCGGATTCGAGTGTGAGCCATCACGCCGCTCCCGCGGAGTCCTGCCGATCGCCGCTCGTCAGGCTTCGCATCGTCCATACCCTTCGGTTGCATGTCAAGACTTTATCGCCCCGACACAACCCTCGATTGTGTTTCTTCCAGCGTGGTCATATCATCTCACGCAACCTCGAAGCGTGCAGCCTTTTGGACCTGGCAGCCTGGCAATATTTCGGGCCGCTACCCTAGGGATCAATAAGGAATCCCGCGATGTTTCAACTGCACCTGCATCTGGCGCGATGCTGCGAGCACTGGCACGAGCGGGTGTCGCCGCGACTGCCCCCGACGTGCCGTTACACGCCGACCTGCTCGGTCTACGCGGCGGAGGCCTTGCGGCGCTACGGCGTGCTGAAGGGAACCATGCTGGCGGTGAAGCGAATCCGGCGCTGTCGACCCGCCTTCCCGCCCGGACATGATCCAGTGCCTTGAGACCGGCAATCGGCGGATGGCCGTGCCTTCGGCGGATAATGTAGCTGACGGGATCACTACTGAAAGATCATCTTGATGATCTGCGACAGCATGGCCCAGCATCCGCCGGGCACCTGGTCTACGCCGAGCACCAGGGCGAAGCTGTCGCCCTTGATGCTCCCCCACCCGGTGCAGGCGTCCCATCCGGGACCGGACTGATATCCGGTCACGCCGTTGTAGCTGTTGTTGCCGTGGTCGTTGATGTCGTCGTAGACGGCGGGATTGGACGCGCCGAACTGGTAGAGATATGGGTTGAGATAACCGACCGTATTGCGGGGATTGCCGGACGTCGTGGTCGCGAACTGGCTGTTGATGATGGCGATCAGGGCCGCGTAAAGCGGGGCGACCGCGCTGGTGCCGGCGAGCAGGCCGACGAGGAAGTCCTGCGACCCGTCGATGCCGGTTTGCGACGCTGGGGTTCCGAGCACGATCAGATCGTAGCCGCTGGCGCCACTGGCGTTACCGGCAATATCGGGCACCGCCCGTCCCGCGGGCGCGGCGCCGTTGATCCTGATGGCGCTCTGCCAGGGGTATTGACTGCTGTTGGTGAAGTGCGTGCTGACGCCGCCGCCGGTCGCGCCGAAGCCATCGTTCCAGGTATTTTGTTGAAGCGGCGAAAGCTGCGAGATCGAGGTCCCGCCACAGCACGTCACCCAGGGATCGGATCCCGGGTAGTCGACATTTATTCCAGGCCAGTCTTCGCCTTGGGTCGGATCGTCGCTCGCCCCGTCGTCACCGGAAGCCGCGAACACCGTGATGCCCATGGCCGTGGCGCCTTGAAACAGGCCGCTGATGCTCGAAATCACGCTCGTGGGCCACGCCACCTCCGGTTCGCCAAAGCTGATGCTCAGCACACTGGGATTGTGGGTGGAATCCATGATCGCGGCGGAGAGGGTCGTATACCAGCCCATCTCGTTCGGAATCGGGCCGTTGTCCCCGCTCGAAAATCCAATGCCGAAGTACACCGCGATGGTGGCTCCCGGCGCCACCGACGCCGCCACGTCGACATCCAGCAATGCCTCGAGCACGCCCGGATTTATTTCCCCGGCCGCATAGGGTTCGTTCGATCCGTACGCGATGACGATCGAATTCGGTGACGCGGGCTTGCCGGTGGCCTTCGATACGTAGGCCGTGACGTCGCTGACTTTAAAACCCGCGCCGAATTCGATGATGCCGATGGTCTGGGGACGGGCCGGGTTATAGTCGGGAAAATTGTAGGCCTGGGCAACCTGTGTCGGCGTCAGCGTCAGCGAGCTTCCGCCCGGTCCGCCGCCTCGACGGCGCCCAAGCCTTCGATTGTCGAGCCCAAGCACGGCCTCGATCACGGGCGCGATCCGGCTATCGATCCGCACCGGCCCGTCGTGCCCCCGATGTGTTTCGCCGCCACTCGCAAATTGCTGCAGTTCGACGCCGAAAGTCCGATTGGCCGCCTCGACCGTGCCGGAAACAATGACGGACCGCTTGGCGGCGCTGGCTTCGACAACGCTGAATCCGCACGACCGCGCAAACGCCGCGACCTTGTCGACGTCTTCCTGGTCGGCGCCATAGGTCGCCGCGAATTCAGCCCGCGACAGGTGCCGGCGCTGCAGCGGCGGGGTTCGCAACCAATAGGACTGATCGGGCAGAGCCGGCGATCCGACACGGCTTCGCACCACGATCGCCAGATGCAATGTCGCCGCCGGATCGGACGGACCGATCAGCCGCGAAGTTTTCGCACGAGGCCGCTCGCTGTTCTGCAGGATGGCCCGCGGGGATTCGGTTTCGGCCATGGAAGTTTCTCCTTCGCGCCGGCGCGACGTTTCGAAACAGCTTCCACCACGATGCCAGTTGGGTTAGCATTATACACGTCTAAATTGTGTCAGAAAAACGCCGGACCGTTGCAGGGACCAGCTGAATACCCACTGGTACTTTGAAGTTCACGACCCCGAACGTGGTCGTCACTCCTGTTTAAGCCATCACCTGTTCTCAAATCTATCGGACCTACGCGCAGAGATGCGACGCAATCCGGGCATGAAGTTTCGCGTGCAGCTTCCGCATTTCCTCAGTATCGAAGACCGGGGCGAGTTCGAAAAACTCAATCCACAACGCTTCTAAAGAGACCTGACCGCTTGCTACCGCTTACGAAGCGTTCAGCAAGCCGCTGACACCAAATTATTTGGTAAAGTCTCATTAACCAAGACGCGGCATTCTGGAGTCCGATAACCGGGAACGAAAAAAGGCTCCAGAAATTCTTCCTGAAGCCTCGTTTCGTGTCTAGATATCATGGTGGCCAATGTTCTAAGGCCTTGGCTAGGAACTAAAGAACGGCGACGATCAGCCATACGATCGCCTCCGGTAGATTGCCCCTCATAGATACTCCACCTCACGTATCCCAACCCGCGCGGTGCGCACGAAAGAGGGCTTGGGTCGAGTGCCGGAAATAGCGCATTGAGCGCCAGGGCGTCTTGGCCCAGAAACTGGCCCCTGGACGCTGCAGGTGAGCCGACGATGGCCTGCACGCCCTACGCCACGCCTGCGCTTCCCTGTGGATCGAGCAGGGCCACAACCCGAAGCAAATCCAGATCCTCATGGGCCACTCGTCGATCAAAGTGACTTTCGACACCTACGGCCATCTGTTTGCCGACAGTAAAGCCGACCAGCGTGCAGCCGAGCGCGTGGAATTTCGCCCTCTTGGAGCTTGATGGGACACCGTTGGTACACGAAACGTCTAAGCTATTGGTAACGCTTAGGTCGGAACGGATTTCTACTCCGTGGGTCGCAGGTTCGAATCCCTGCTGGGATCGAAGGCCAATTGGTCCGCTGAGTGCGAAACGGCGCCAAATCCGCGCTCACCTCTCCGTGATATGTGAGACACTTCACACCCCAAGGTTGTTCATCGACCTACTGTGCTGCACCGACCCCGTCCGCGGCGGTCGCGACCTGGAGGCCGCAAATGATTGCTGTCGCCAACAACACGCGTTGTGCGCTCGCCGGCGTAGTTCGTGCCTCTGGCGGCCGAAGCGCCGGTCGCCCGCCCGGCTCGGACCTACCGTCACCTTCACAAACGACGACGAACGAATCCTAAGAGGAGGTTGTCCATGCAACGGCTAGCCCTGCGACCGTCCGCCTTTGCCGCTTGCGTCACGCTGTTGGTCTCCACCGGGGTTGCCTGGGGCGCGAGTTGCACCTTGCCCTGCCCGGCGGGAAAGGATTGCCAGCTGGTCATGCCGCTCACCTTCGACGCCGAGCAGGCCGTCCTGACGGCGACCCGTTCGCTGGAACTCGGCGACGGGTCGCGCGTGATCGCCGGCCGCCAATCCGATGGCGAACCGAATGGCGCGGTCGCGAACCTCGGCAAGACGAAGACGACGGTCGGCAGCAATGCCAGCCTCGGCGGGTTGTTCAGCAATGCCAATGTCAGCCTTGCCGCTGCGGCCGTCGTCAGTGGGCCGCTCAAGACCGGCGGCACCCTGAGCAACCCCTCGGGTGCGACCATCAAGGGCACCGTCACCACGCACACGCCGATCCCCATCGACCAGCATGGGCTGGCGACGGTGAGCTTCACGGCCGGAACGACCAACGTGACGGTGCCGAGCGGAACCACGCGCACGCTTGCCGCGGGAAGATACGGTGCGACACAGGTGAACGCGGGCGGCACGCTGTCGCTGTCGGCCGGCACCTATTACATGACGTCGCTGGCGGTTGCGTCGGGAGCGACGCTAGACCTGAACGAGACCGATGGCGCGGTCATCATCTACCTGCAGAACACGTTCACCTTCGCCGGCAAGGAGGCCGAGACCGGCGGCGAGGGTCATGTGCTGGTCGCGATCTTCGGCTGCGCGTCCGACGTGCTGTCGGCGGCGTTCCGGGGCACCGTGTCGGCGCAGAGCGCCTTGCTCTCGCTGAAAGCAGTCGGGTTCGTCGGCAAATTCCTCGCCGAAGAAATCGAACTTGGCCCGAAGTCGAGCGTGACAGGCCTGCCGCCCACGCTACCGACCCCGCCACGCTCGGACAAGCAAACCATCGCCCACCTGCCGCCGCGGTTGCCGGCGCCGCCGAACAAGGGTCCGGGCTGCTATCAGATGACGCGGAACGGCTGGCAGAGCATCCCCTGCACGCCCAACGAAATCATTGACCAGAAGTTCGGCCATCCCGACGCGCAGTTGTCGATGACGTCGTCAGCGATTCCAACGCTGGTCTACGGTCAGCTCGCGGTCACCGTTCCTGCCGTTTCCTCGGAGCAGAACGCGTTCCTCGCCTCCACCGCAAGCATCAAAAACTGCACCAGCAGCGGGGCCGCCGTGCCTAATCAATGGAGCATTCAGAACAATACCAACCAATGGTCGATCCCGAGCACCTCGCCGTCCCGCTCCGCCGACTCGGCCCAGACCCAGTTCGTGATCTCGTCGAACGGAACCAACAGCGCCATCTGCATCTGGAATATCGAGGTATCGACCCAGGACTATTCCCATAAGACCTGCTTCATGTCCCCTCCGGCGCAGCGCGCCGGCGGGCTCAAACCGTTCGATTTCGGCAACCTTGCTGCAAGCGTTGCCGGTGGCTTCATTTCGCTCGTAGGGGAGTTGAGCTGGGTGTCCCCCGGGACATCGAATCTGTTCGCCTTTGTTGCGCCGGACACCTACAACCTTGGCAGCAATTGGTCCGCGGTCAGCGGCGGTCTGCTCGGTTTAAGCAATTGCTCGCAGGCGCAATTGACCAAAGCCCAAGTCGTCACCGAGATCGCTGCTTCGACCTGTGTGGGCGATACCGACGCCACCAGCCCCACCTGCCCGCCCCCGCTGCTGCAACCGAACGCGAATGTGTTCACCGGCGGCATCGGCACCGTCGAGACCAGCAATCTGGTCGCGGTCGGCACACCCACCGTCAGCTATCCCAATGACGACCTCGCGGTGACCTCCCAGGTCAGTTCGACCAGCGGTAACTGCGTCGGTTCGGGGCTGGCCTACGTGAAGGACAACGATGCCGATTTCGGCGCCACACCCTCCAACCTTGGCAATCAGGTGTTCTGGGAAAGTCCCGACCTCTTCCTCGTGCCCCGCGGCACGCCGGTCGATCTCACCTCGGTCTCCACCGAAACCACGATCACGCCGGGCGGCCAGTTCGACGTCTGGGTGCGCGTCCACAACGATCTCGGCTGCGCCAATGTGAACAACGTCACCACGATGGTCTATCTCGCCGATCCGGCGGCACTCTCGATCCAATGGAACGCGATCACCAACAACAAGTATGTCGGTCCCAACGGCGGGACGACCGGCGTTACCGCGCCAGCCGGCGGCGCCGCCTTGATCGGCCCGATCCCCTTCACCGCGCCGACCAGCGGCATCGGCGACGGTCACAAGTGCATCATCGCGGCGATCCAGGGCACCGGCGAGGCGGCGCCCGCCAAGCCGTTCGACGCCCCGGATTCAAATCAGGTGGCGCAGCGCAACGTTCAGTTCGCCAGCCCCTGCATCTTCCCGCTCACCAATGGCACCGCGTCGACCGGAAACGTCGATATCACGCTCTCGGTCACACCGAACACCGGCACCAAGCCGTCCCTGACGTCCGGTCCGGATGTCCAGGTCAGCTTCGACGATACCGACTCGAGCTGGTTCAACGTCTGGAACAGCCAGCCGGGGAATGGTTCGACCTTCCAGGTGACGCACTCCGCGTCCACCAACCAGACCGTCGTACAACTGGCCTCGTTCAGCGTGACGCTCAACCAGGTCCAGCTCGCGGCCGGTCAGACGCGCAACGCCACCGGGACGACGGTCCTGCCACCCGGCTTCCCCACCGGGATCACGTTGCAGATCGGGGCGCAACTGTCGGAGACCACGAGTGGTGGCAGCACGGTCGTGGTGTCCAACGGCGGCTCCTGCGTGACGCCAGCGCCGCCGACGGTGAGGTAGCAATCGAGACGCGGGTGCGCTCGGCTTGCCGAACGTTCCCGCTCAATAGCAGGCGCGCGGATCGGCCTGCACGTATTGTCCTGACGGATACCGGTAGTAGCAGTTGCCCTGGGCCATCCAATAACCGGGCCGAGCTGCTGCCGTGGCGCCCGCGATCGCGCCGGTCGCGCCGCCGACGATGGCGCCAGCGGCAGCGCCGCTCGCCCGCCCCGTCAGCAGGCCACCAAGCACGCCACCCACAATGGCGCCGCCGACCGCGCTGGCGCCGGGATCGGGCGGAGGCGGCGGTGGCGGCGGTTCGTAGGCCACCGGCGGCGGTGGATAGGCGCCGCCGGGTGGCGGCGCATAGGCACCAGGCGGCGGCGCGTAGCCGTCGGCGACGGGCGGTCCATCGATATCGTCGGCGAAATCCTCCGACACATAGGTCGGCGGGCCGTCCATCTGTTGCGGGTAGAAGTACCACACGCCTCCGACGTCCCACCACCAGCCGTCGCGTCCATTATGGACCTCGTGATGCCAGCGTCCGCCTTCCCAGGCGAGGCGGCCGCGATAGGGGTGTCCACCGAAATTGCGCGCCGGCAAATTTCCGCGCGCGAAATGAGCGCCAGGTGGCCCGCCGTGGCCGACCGCGGGTCCCGGATGTCCCATCGCGGGCCCCGGATGTCCGACCGCCGGTCCCGGACGTCCGGGAGCCGGCCTTGCGGCCTGCGCGGGCCTTCCCTTGTTGGGCGGTTCCTCGGCGCGAACCGGCAGCGCAACGGCCACCAGCACCGAGATCAACGAAAATGCGATTTTGGATCGACAGGACGCGTTCATTTTTCATGCCCCTCTCAGCCGTGTCTTGCAACTTATCTTGCAATTCAGGCCCATTTTCGCGTCGATTGACGCCCTACGAATAATGCAGACTGCTTCGCCGGCTTTGTCATGTTACAAATACGTAAGATCGCGGCGATTTTTCGTCGTCTCGCCTGTTCACATTTCATTGGGCCGGAATAACGGCACAGTTGGTTCGTCCCGTCATCAGGCAATCCTGCAGCTTGCTGGCCGCGGTCAGCTCATGCGCGAGCCACAATCCCGTCACCAGCAAGACCACCGCGATCGCCAGTCCGGCGATCGCGCCGCGCCGGTTTCCGCCTTGTTCGGGGTCTGTCATGGTCAGCTTCGCGGCCTGGATGAATAGATGCGGGCTGCTATAGCGTTTTCGAGCGAAGCGGTCACCGGTTCGCGTCAAGAAAAGGCGGGGCCGAAATCCGGCGAATTCAGGGGCAGCGGGGGCAACGAGCAGCCGCCGGCCGTTGGCCGGCCGGTTCATGCCGCGCCGACTGTTCGATGGCCGCGACATCAGATGAGGCCTTTGTGGAACGTGCGGCGCCGGATTTTCCGGGGTTTTCGGCACCGCGCCGAGGGCAGCCCAAGCGCCAGTTTTCGCACGACATTGCGCCGGCTGTTCGATATTTGATGGCTTCCCGGCGCGGACGGATGTACACCGCTCCCGATCACGAAAGACGTCCTGGATTTGCATTCGGCCGGGATGCGGGCGCAACAGCCATCGGCTCACGACCAACCATGAAAGTGACAAGGCCTTTTCAATGAGCGGATTCAAGGAACCTAGCTTCGCGGACCGTCAGAAGGCGGCGCAGGAGGCGAGGCAGAACATTCTGAACAAGTTTCGCAGCCAGCCCGGTGTCGACGATCCGACGGTGGTGCAGCGGCGCGCCGAGCGCGAGGCGCAGGCCGCCGAGCGCGCCAAGGCCAAGCTCGCCCGCGACGCCGCCAAGGCCGAACAGAAGCGGCTCGCGGAAGAGGCCGCCGCCGCCGCCGCCGCGCAAGCCGCGCGCGAAAAGGAAGAGGCCGCAGCGAGGGAAGCAGCGCTTGAGGTCGAACGCAAGGCCGCGCGCGACGCGCGCTACGCCGCGCGCAAGAAGAAGCGAAAATAGCCGACGGATTTTTAAGGCGGCGGCGCATCAGCGAAAACACACGTCACAGGCCCGCCCGCGAAAAGCCGGGGCGAGCCTGAGGGGCGCGGAGCGAGCAACGCTTAGTTGCCCTTCTTCATGCCGTCGTCCTTCTTCATCATGCCGTCCTTCTTCATTCCGTCGTCTTTCTTCATGGTGTCCTTGGACATCGTGTCCTTTTTCATCGTGTCCTTGGACATGGTGTCCTTCTTCATGGCGTCGTCCTTCTTCATGGCGTCCTGCGCGAAGGCGGCAGGCGCAAGTGCCAGGCTGAGCGAGAGAACGGCGGCGGACAGGCCGAGCGCGACGCGGGTGCTGATGGTCATGGGTTGGTCATCCCTTTGAGAGGCGTTGAAAGCGACTTGTTGAAAGCGACTTGATGCCGCTTTATTCAGGACGCTGCCCCGAGGGCGTTTGTTACCGGCGAGGCGAAATTTTTTCCGGCATGGACTATTGGCGCGCGTTTCGGGGTTGCAATCAACGTCGACCAAAAAGCGCTATTTCGTCTTGTTTCGGTCGAACTGTCGGCCAGTGTGCGCCGCAACAGGGGAACAACGTCCGTTCCTCGAACTATGGAACTAGAGCAATCTCGGGCCAAGGCGGGCTACAATCCCCGCAAGGCCGCTCGAACCGCGCCACCAAAATCTCCCAGGGGGAAATCCATGATCACGCGCCGCCACGTCCTCATATCCACGCTTGCCGCGCCCGCCATTTTGCGTTTCGGGACGGGAACGGCGAACGCCGCGACCGCGCTGAAGATTTCGCATCAGTTTCCCGGCGGCACTATCGACAAGGGCGATTTCCGCGACCGGCTGTGCCGGATGTTCGCCGCCGAAGTCGCCAAACGCTCCGGTGGCGAGATCACGGCCGAGATTTATCCGAACTCGTCGCTGATCAAGACCAACGCGCAATTCTCGGCGATGCGCAAAGGCGCGCTGGATATCAGCCTGTATCCGATGCCCTATGCGGGTGGTGAATTGCCGGAGACCAATATCGGCCTGATGCCCGGCCTGGTCGCCACTTATGATCAGGGCCTGGCCTGGAAGAAGAATCCGATCGGCAAGGCACTGACGGACTTCCTGGCCGACAAGGGCATCATCCTGTTGACCTGGGTCTGGCAGGCCGGCGGCGTCGCCAGCCGTTCGCGCCCCATCGTCGCCCCGGAAGACGTCAAGGGCATGAAGGTGCGCGGCGGCTCGCGCGAGATGGACATGGTGCTGCAGACCGCGGGCGCTTCCGTGCTGTCGGTGCCGTCGAACGAGATCTATGCGGCGATGCAGACCGGCGCCTGCGATGCCGGTATCACCTCCTCCACCAGCCTGATTTCGTTCCGGCTCGAGGAAGTTTCCAAATCGCTGACTTCGGGCGCGGGCGCGTCCTACTGGTTCATGCTGGAACCGCTGATGATGTCGAAGTCGATTTTCGACGCCCTGCCGAAGAAGCATCAGGACATCATTCTGGCTGTCGGTACCGAGCTGGAAGCGTTCGGCAAGAAGGGCGCGCAGGACGACGATATCGAAGTCGCCAAGGTCTATGAGAAGGCCGGCGCCAAGGTCAGCGCGCTCGATGTGGCGACCGTCGGCAAATGGCGCGACATTGCGCGGGATACCGCGTGGAAGGACTATGGCGCCAAGACCGCGACCGCGGCCAGCCTGTTGAAGCTCGCCTCCGACGTCTCCGCATGATGGATGCTCCGGTCGGAGATCCGGATGATTTTTCGAAGGCCGCCGCGGGCAATGGGCTCGTGGCGGCCTTCGAGCGTACGCTTTCCCTTTGCAACACCGTCATCGTTGTCCTGGCGGCATTGGCGCTGATCGCCGCCTGCGCCATCCTCAGCTACAGCGTGCTCAGCCGGGCGCTGTTTCACAGTGCCAATTACTGGCAGGACGAGGCGGCGGTGTTCCTCCTGGTCGGCGCGACCTTCATGACGTCTGCCTATGTGCAATCACAGCGCGGCCATATCGGCATCGAAGCCTTTGTCGGCCTGTTGCCGCCATTCGCCAACCGGATCAGGCTCTGGCTGGTCGACGTCGCAAGCTTGCTGTTCTGCGCCTTCTTCGCATGGAAATCCTGGACGCTGGCCTATGAGGCCTGGGACGAGGGTCAGGTTTCCAACTCGATGTGGTCGCCGCCGCTGGCCATCCCCTACTGCCTGATGGCAACAGGCATGACGCTGTTGTGCCTGCAAATCCTGCTGCAGATCGCCACTCCGCTCGCAGGTAGCGCGCGCCGATGACCGTGCTTGGAATTGGCATCTGCTACGGGCTTGCCACGCTGTTTGCGATGTTCTCGGGCATGCCGATCGCCTTTGCGCTGGGCGCGGTCGCTGTGGTGTTCATGGGCATCTACATGCCATCCGCCTCGCTCGATACCGTGACCGAGAACGTCTATGAGGAGATGGCCTCGATCACGCTGTTGTCGATCCCGCTGTTTATCCTGAAGGGCGCCGCGATCGGCCGTTCCCGCGCCGGGCAGGACCTGTATTCCGCCTTGCACGCCTGGCTGCACCGCGTGCCCGGAGGCCTCGGCGTCGCCAATGTGTTTGCCTGCGCGCTGTTTGCGGCGATGGCCGGATCCTCACCCGCGACCTGCTCGGCGATCGGCTCGGCCGGCATCCCCGAGATGCGCAAGCGCGGCTATTCCGGCGGCTTTGCCGCCGGCATCATCGCCGCCGGCGGCACGCTCGGCATCCTGCTGCCGCCCTCGATCACCATGATCCTGTTCGCGGTCGCAGCCGAAAAGTCGCTGGGAAGGTTGTTCCTCGCGGGCATCGGACCCGGCCTGCTGCTAGTCACGCTGTTCGGCAGCTATGCCGTGATCCGCTTCCGCAAGGAATATGCCGCCGCCAGCGCGCTTTACGAGAAGACCGGAAGAGAGTCCGCGATCCTGCATCGCGACGATTTCACCATGGCGGAGCGGTTCAACGTCCTGCCCCGCGTCATCCCGTTCGTCCTGCTTTTGACCGGCGTCATGATCGCGCTCTACGGCGGCTTTGCGACGCCGTCGGAAACCGCGGGCCTCGGCGGACTGCTGGCGCTGGTGCTGATCGCGGCGATCTACAGCGTGTGGCGGCCGTCCGATCTGGCGCCGATCCTGAAATCGACCATCCGCGATTCCACCATGCTGATGATGATCATCGGCATGTCGCTGCTCTACACCTACGTGATGAGCTATCTGCACATCTCGCAATCGGCCGCGGAATCGATCGTCGCCATGCAGCTGCCGCGCTGGGAATTGCTGGCGGCGATCCTGGTGATGGTGGTGGTGCTCGGCTTCTTCCTGCCCCCGGTCTCGATCATCCTGATGACCGCGCCGATCATCCTGCCGCCGCTGCGCGCCGCCAGCTTCGACATCATCTGGTTCGGCGTCGTCATGACCATCGTGATGGAGATGGGCCTGATCCATCCGCCGGTCGGGCTGAATATCTTCGTCATCCGCAATGTCGCACCCGACATTCCCCTGAGCGAAGTGATCTGGGGCACGCTGCCATTCGTGCTGTTGATGATGGCGGCGGTGGTGACGCTGTGTTTCCTGCCGGAAATCTCGACCTGGCTGCCCAACCTGGTGATGGGACCGGACGGGGGAAGGTGATCCGTAGGGTGTGGGCAAAGGCGCTCTTGCCCCGTGCCCACCCTCGAAATCTAAAATATCGAAAACAACCCCATGCAAAGCAGCATGACGGGGCTTGACAGACTTTTAGGTGATTTGCCCGTCGGGCCGATTTGTCGCGGCTACGCATTGAGATTTCGCTTGCGCGCCAAGCGGAGCAGCAATCGCTGGCTCGCAATGACGGCGGATTACGCTTCGCCAATCCGCTTGCGCGCGCCAGTCTCTATTATCCAGCCAGCACGGAGTGAACGTCCGTCCGGTCGAAGTCCCCACCCTTGAAGAGCAAAGGCTGGGAACGGACTTTGGCCAGCGCATAGACCGCACAATCGATGATATTCAACTGAGCCGGATGGCCCTGCCCCTTGCCGAAGCGACGAAATGCATCGAAAGCGGCCGTGGCCATTTCGTCGTCCAGCGGCACCACAACAATTCCGCGGTTCTTCAGCAGCTCTTCGAACAGATCCACGGCGTCCAGTCCGAAGTGAGCAAACAGGACAATTTTGGTTTCCAGGACCGCCACCGATGACATCAACAGGATTTCGGCGCCGTGCATGGCCGCCTGAAAACGTGAACTGTCCTGTTCATTCGTGATGGAGGCGATGATCGCGGAGGTATCCAGAACCATCAGGACGGCAACCCACACCATCATAACCCACGATTTCATCCACCGGCCGGGAATCCAGAACCTGCATTCGGGAAACCCGCTCGAAGAACGCATCCAGCGCAGCCGTTCGGTCGGCGGGCGCGGGTGGCGCAACACGGGACAGACGTTCCTCAACCGCACGCTCCAGCGCAGTTTCGACATCTTCACCGGTAAGACGAGCAAGCCGTTGCGCGAGCTGATCAACCCTGGCGGAACGAATATTCATGGACCACCGACAATCATTTGAGAGCGGCAGCAACATACCATCATTTGGGGCCTAATTCACGCCCATTCATTCGAAAGGCGAACTGGTCGCTGATCCACCGTTTTCCTGGTAATGGGGCCGGATGGGGCGGTAACAGGCGGATAAGAAACTTTCCATTCGCTATTCGCCATTCGCTTCGAAGTCCCTTCCTCACCCCGCCGCCGGCTCCACCTCGGCAAGTTCAACGCCTTCCGCAACGATGTCGCCGACCTTGCACTTGATCGCCTTCAGCACGCCGGCGAACGGCGCGCGCAACGTCTGCTCCATCTTCATCACCTCGAGCGTCAGGATCGGTGCGCCCTTCTCGAGCTTCGCGCCGACTTCGGCCAATAGCGCCACCACGGTGCCCGGCAGGGGTGCTGTGATCTTGTCTTCGCCGACCTGTTCCTCGTCGTCGCCGCCGAACGGATCGACCCAGTGCAGTTCGAAGCGGCCGTTGCGGGTCCGCAAGTAAAGTTCATGGCCCTCGACGACTGCGAAAACCCGCGATTTGACGCCATGGAGCGTCAGATCGAAGCCGCCATCGGCGGTGGTCGTGAACTCAAAGGAAAGCTCGCGCTCCCCGATCGACCATGTCGCCGGACCGTTGCCATAGTGCAGGCAGATCGTGTGCTCCGCGCCCTGCCCGTGCCGAAATTCGAACACCCGCCGGCGCCGGCCCACCGGCATCCAGCCCGAAGTCCGCCATGGCGAATGCGCGTCAGCCAAGGCAGCCTGCGATTCCTGGATCAGGATCGCGGTTGCGGCCGCGCAAAGCTCGAGGTCGTGAGGCTCCGGAGCCGCCGGCGTCAGCTGCTTCAGTTCGCGTTCGATGAAGCCGGTGTCGATGGCGTTGGCGCGCACGCTCGCGTGCGTCAACAGCGCCGACAGGAACGGAATGTTGGTGACGACGCC
Source organism: Bradyrhizobium sp. (assembly GCF_035484855.1). Classification (GTDB taxonomy): domain Bacteria; phylum Pseudomonadota; class Alphaproteobacteria; order Rhizobiales; family Xanthobacteraceae; genus Bradyrhizobium. The sequence goes on along the minus strand of NZ_DATHOP010000025.1, from coordinate 115,852 downwards.
GCGGACGTCGGATTCCTCCAGTCCGCGATTGAGCCGCTCGATGGCGGCCTCCCGCGTCGGCGCCCAGGCGATCATCTTGGCCAGCATGGCGTCGTAATGCGGCGACACCGCATCGCCCTCGCGATAGCCGGCGTCGATGCGCAAGCCACTCGTTTCCTCCGGCATGCGCCAGGTCCTGATCTGGCCTACCGACGGCATGAAATTCCGGTGCGGATTTTCGGCGTAGACCCGCGCCTCCACGGCATGGCCATTCAGCTTGATCTCGTCCTGCTTCAGCGGCAATTTCTCGCCGAACGCAACCCGCAACTGCCATTCCACGAGGTCGATACCCGTGATCAGCTCGGTCACGGGATGCTCGACCTGCAGCCGCGTGTTCATCTCGATGAAGAACACGTCCCGGCCGTTGGAGACAAATTCGATGGTGCCGGCACCGACATAGTCGACCGCAGCCGCGGCCTTGCGCGCCGCGGCGCAGACGGCCTCGCGCTGCGCATCGTCGAGCGTCGGCGACGGCGCCTCCTCGATCACCTTCTGATGCCGGCGCTGCAGGGTGCATTCGCGCTCGAACAGCGACAACAGGTTGCCGTGGCTGTCGCCGATCACCTGCACCTCGATGTGCCTGGGGTTTTCGACGAATTTTTCGATCAGCATGCGATCGTCGCCGAAGGCGGCCTTGGCCTCGCGCTTGGCGCTGGTGACCGCGGCGGCCAGCTCGTCCGCCGACCGCACGATCCGCATGCCGCGGCCGCCGCCGCCGGCGGAGGCCTTGACCAGCACCGGAAAGCCAACCTTTTCGGCAGCCTTGGCCAGCGTCCCCTCGTCCTGGGCTTCGCCGTGATAGCCGGGCACTAGCGGCACGCCGGCTTGCTCCATCAAGAATTTTGAACCCGACTTCGAGCCCATCGCCGTCATCATGGCGGCGGTGGGGCCTACGAACACGAGGCCAGCATCGAGGCAGGCTTGCGCGAATTCGGCATTCTCCGACAGAAAACCGTAGCCGGGATGCACGGCCTCGGCGCCGGTCTTGCGCGCCGCCTCGATCAAGGCAGCGATGTTGAGATAGCTGTCGCGCGCCCGCGCCGGCCCGAGCAGCACGGCCTCATCGGCGAGCGCGACATGCATGGCGTCGCCGTCGGCATCGGAATAGACCGCGACCGTGCGCAGCCCCATCGCCTTTGCGGTGCGGATCACCCGGACCGCGATCTCGCCGCGGTTGGCGATCAGGAGCGTGCGAAACCGCCGGTACAGTCTGGGACGATCCATCATCACATCCTGAACAGGCCGAATTTCGTCGGCTCGATCGGCGCATTCGATGCCGCCGATAATCCGAGGCCGAGCACCAGGCGGGTGTCGGCGGGATCGATGACGCCGTCATCCCACAGCCTCGCGGTGGCGTAATAGGGACTGCCCTGCTTGTCATATTGGGCGCGGATCGGCTCGCGAAACCTGTCTTCCTCTTCCGCCGACCAGGCCTCGCCCTTGGCCTCGATATTGTCGCGCCGGACCTGGCTCAGCACCATCGCCGCCTGTTCGCCGCCCATCACCGAGATCTTCGCGTTCGGCCACATCCAGAGAAAACGCGGGCTGTAGGCGCGGCCGCACATGCCGTAATTGCCGGCGCCGTAGGAGCCGCCGATCACCACGGTGAATTTCGGTACCGCAGCGGTCGCCACCGCCGTCACCAGCTTGGCGCCGTCGCGCGCGATGCCGCCGGCCTCGTATTTCCTGCCGACCATGAATCCCGTGATGTTCTGCAGGAACAGCAGCGGGATATTGCGCTGGCAGCACAATTCGATGAAATGCGCGCCCTTCAGCGAACTCTCGCTGAACAGGATGCCGTTGTTGGCGATGATGCCGACCTGATATCCCCAGATATGGGCGAAACCGCAGACCAGCGTCTGGCCGTAAAGTTTCTTGAATTCGTCGAACTCGGAGCCGTCGACCAGCCGCGCGATGATGTCGTGCACGTCGTACGGCTTGCGCCCGTCGGCGGGAACCACGCCATAGATGTCCTGCGGCGCAAACAAGGGCTCGCGCGGCTCGCGGATGTTCACGCCGGCGCGGTCGGGCTGTTTCAGCGTGGCGACGATGCGCCGCGCGATGCCGATGGCGTGCGCATCGTTCTGCGCATAGTGATCGGTGACGCCCGATTGCCGCGAATGCACGTCGGCGCCGCCGAGTTCTTCCGCCGTGACCACTTCGCCGGTCGCGGCCTTCACCAGCGGCGGTCCGCCGAGGAAGATCGTGCCCTGGTTGCGCACGATGATGCTCTCATCCGACATCGCCGGGACATAGGCGCCGCCGGCGGTGCAGGAGCCCATCACGATCGCGATCTGCGGAATGCCTTGTGCCGACATCTGCGCCTGATTGTAGAAGATGCGGCCAAAGTGGCGTTCGTCGGGGAAAATCTTGTCCTGCTGCGGCAGGAACGCGCCGCCGGAATCGACCATGTAGACGCAGGGCAGATTGTTCTGGCGCGCGATGTCCTGGGCACGGAGGTGCTTTTTCACCGTCATCGGATAATAGGTGCCGCCCTTGATGGTCGCATCGTTGGCGACGACCACGCATTCGCGGCCCGAAATCCGCCCCACCCCGGTGACGATACTGGCGGAATGCACGTCGCCGCCATAGAGGCCGTTGGCCGCGAGCGGCGACAATTCCAGAAACGCCGTGCCCGGATCGATCAGGAGATCGACCCGCTGCCGCGCCAGCATCTTGCCGCGGGAGGTATGTCTTTTGCGCGAGGTCTCGCCGCCGCCGCCGGCAACCTGCTCGAGCTTTTCGCGAAGCTCGGCGACCAGCGCACGCATGGCTTCGGAATTGCGGGCAAAATCGGCGGAAGTGGGGTCGGTGACGGAATGAAGCGGCATGGCCTTCAGCAGTTTTTTGTGCGCCGCAATTTCCGGATCACGGTCTAGTGGGTCCAGGGTTCGGCGCGGCGGAATGCGAAATTATCGGCGTAGGCTGCTTGCCGGCGGGCCGGCTCCTTCGGCTCGAACACCTGATAGGGAATGCCTTCGCGTTCGCAATAGGCCACCGCCTCTTCCTTGCTGTCGAAGCGCATCGAGAGTTGCTGCTTCATGTCGCCGGACGAGGTCCAGCCCATCAGAGGCTCGATCGCGCGGGGCTGCTCGGGTTCGAAATCGAGCTGCCATTCCTTGGTCTTGGCGGTCCCCGATTGCATCGCGGTTTTGGCGGGCTTGAAGATGCGTGCGGTCATGGATGCTCGGGTCCCCTCAAGGAAATGTGGCATTGAAGCGCGTGGTGGAAACGGCCATGATGGTATACAGACAGTTTTCAGGAATTTGATCGCCGATTCCCGGCCATGGATGTACATTTTCGACAACCGGTATAGTCATTATGCTGCGCTGTGACAATGTCGGCCGGACCCGCGGCTGATCCCCCGCCCGCCTGATCAAAAGCTCGATTTCGAAACGGCCGCCATGAAGATCAACGCAATCCTCCCCGAAAAAGGACGCGACCTGCGGCTCGACCTGTTCCGCGGGGTCGCGAACTGGGCGATTTTCCTGGACCACATTCCCGACAACGTCGTGAACTGGATCACCACCCGCAATTACGGCTTCAGCGACGCCGCCGATCTCTTCGTTTTCATTTCCGGCTATACCGCCTCCTTCGTCTATGCGCGCATGATGATCGAACGCGGTTTCATCGTCGGCGCCACCCGCCTGACCAAGCGGGTCTGGCAGCTCTACGTCGCCCATATCATCCTGTTCGTGATCTATATCGTTTCGATCGGTTACGTCGCGCAGCGCTTCAGCGATCCGGAGATCATCAACGAGTTCAACGTCGCGGGTCTCGTCGACAGCGCGGTCGAGACGCTGCGTCAGGGATTGCTGCTGAAATTCAAGCCGGTCAATCTCGACGTGCTGCCGCTTTACATCGTGCTGATGGGATTGTTTCCCCCGGTGCTGTGGATGATGCTGCGCCGACCCAACGAGACCATGCTGGCGTCGATCGTGCTGTGGCTCACCGCCCGGCATTTCGGCTGGAATTTTACCGCCTATCCCGCCGGCACCTGGTACTTCAACCCGTATTGCTGGCAGGTGCTGTTCGTGTTCGGCTCCTGGTGCGCGCTCGGCGGCGCCAGAAAATCGGCGTCGATTATCAATTCGCCCTACACGCTGTATTTCTGCATCGCCTATCTGATTTTTGCGCTCATCATGACCATGGCCGGCAAGTTTCCGGACTTCGGGGCGATGTTCCCGGACTGGCTCTATTCAACCTTCAACCCCAACGACAAGACCAATCTGGCGCCCTATCGCTTCATCCATTTCGTGGTGATCGTGATCCTGGTGATCAGGTTCGTGCCCAAGACCTGGGAAGGCCTCGAGTGGAGGGTGTTCGATCCCGTCATCGTCTGCGGTCAGCAGTCGCTTGCGGTGTTCTGCGTCGGCGTGTTCCTCTCCTTTGTCGGACATTTCGCGCTGATGCTGAGCTCGGGCTCGCTGCTTGCGCAGATCCTGGTCAGCGTGGCGGGAATCGCCATCATGACCTTGGTCGCTTATTATATTTCCTGGTCGAAAAGGCAGGATAAGCCTGCTCCGAAGCCAGCCGTGGCGGCCAAGGCAGCCGCCTGATCGAGGCGAGTTGATTTGCTATTCCGAGCGGAGAAACTCGCCCTCTAACCACGGGGCCTGGTGACCAGCCGGCCCCTCGACGAAATCCCGCTCCACTCGCTGGACCAGCCGACGCCCACCCCGTCCCGGCTTCGCTTGCCCTGCAATGCAAAGGCGGCGCCCTGAGGGTCCGTGCATCGGAGAATCCAGATGCCCTGGGGCAATTCGAGCGGTCCCTCCAGAATGCCGCCACCGGCAAGCTTCACGCGATCCATCGCCGCATCGATGTCGTCGACATTGAAATAATAGAGCCAGAACGCGACCGGTTCTGTGGCCCGTTTACTGAACATGCCGCCGATCGTCCGGCCGCCGGCGGAGAACAACTGATAGATTTCCGAAGAGCCGATTTCGGCGTCCGCCTTGCGCCAGCCGAAAATCTCGCCGTAGAAGGCAAACACCTTCTGCCAGTCGGTGGCGAACAATTCGTGCCAGCCCACGCGCCCGAGCCTGGACAGGTCGGCCGGCTGCCGATCGCCGTGTTTCAACCCCTTGACCAGCGCAAGCGTCGCCATTTGCGGATCGGCGACGACCGCAATGCGGCCGACATTGCTGTTCGTCGGCGGCACGTAGACGGTCCCGCCAAGGCGCCCGATCCGCCCCGTCGCGGTATCCACGTCGTCGACGCCGACATATCCCATCCATCGTGGCGTCGCGCCCATTTTCCTCGCGTCCTGCGGCAGTTCCATCAATCCGCCCAGCGGGGCGCTTGCTGCAGTGAACAACGCGTAGGCATAATCGGGCAGAGAGGCGTCCTGCGCATCCCAGCCGACCACGCTGGCGTAAAAGGCCTTGGCGGCCGCCATATCTGTCGTCATCAGCTCGTACCAGACGAAACGTCCGTGGTAGACCATGTCGGCTTTCCGTTCGAAGGATCTCAACGCAATTTACGAATTGTTTGACGATGCGCCCGTACGGCCTGCGTTGCCCTGCGGTCGTTCCCGGCACGCGTATTGTTCTTATGGCAGGGAAAACGGATCACGGTTGTTGCGATTCGATAAGCCCGAGGGCGCTTTCGATGAACACCCTGTTCATGAACATGAAGGAAACCGACTTGTTGTGCCCCGCATCATTCAATATGCGTTACCAGCTTGCATGGTGCATCTGCCCAGCGTACACTTCGTGAGCGGGACTCTGAACATCGTCTACAAGGTATGGAGGAATGCAAGTTATGCCACGAGTGAAGCAAGCTTCGAAAAAGCGCGTGATCAAGACCGTACCGGTGTTAGGAGCCGCCGGATTGACCTTCTCCCTGGTCGGGGGCGCATCGGCAGCGGTCGCGCCGAATCAGGATCAGCCGAAACTGCCGACCCTGGCGCCGGGTCACGCCATCACGCTCGGTGAAGAGGAAATCGCCGACGTCAGCCTCGCCACGTTCTACGTTTTCGACAAGGAGAACGCTGCGGCGGCCAAGAGTGGCGTGCAGGTAGCTTGGCGCGGTTGCGGTCGCTGCGGCGGCTGCAGAGGCTGCAGAGGTTGCAGAGGTTGCCGATGCGGCGTCGGCTGCGGAGGCTGCTGCTTCTCATGGGGCGCCTGTCGTCCCTGCTAGTTTCAGATCGCCTTCTGCTTACGTTGATCAACGCATGTTGTGATGGCCGGGTTCGACAAGGTCGACCCGGCCAATCCATGTTTCCCCTGCCTCTTTGCCATGCTACCCGCTTGCGTGTAGGCCTGCGCATGAAGGCCGAAGTTGTTTTCCCATCTCGTCGGGAAATGCCAGTGCCAGCCAGACGAGGCAATTCCACCAGTCGGGATCCCCTCGCACCGGCGAACCGGAGTGATGGGCAAGTGTGCGTGCTGAAATCATGACCAAAGATCGCAAGTCCCGCGCGCCGCGTCAGGCCGGCCAGGACATCCCGCAATTCGCGCCGAATTTCACCGTCTATGTGCTGCCGCCCGACGTCGTCTGCCTCTATTCCGAGGACCGGAAATTCTTTCTTTACGGCGAGCTTTATTGCGCTCTGGCGTCCGCGATCGGCAAGGGTGGCAAGAGCTTTTCCCAGCTGGCGGGCGAGCTGGAACGGGATTTTCCGGCAGACAAGGTCGAGGAAGCCCTCAAGCGGCTGATCGAACGGCGTTACATCGTGCCGGCAACGTCGGCCCCCGCGACGGTCACCTCCGGCTTCTGGGCAAGCCTCGGCCTGCCGCCCGGGATAGCCGAACAAAACCTCAGGAATTGTCGGGTCGGCATCCAATCGATCGATGTACCGGGTGCGGCCGAACTCGGCGTTGCCCTGACAGGGCTTGGCGTTCGCGTCGTCAAGCGCTCGCCCGATCTGACGGTGACGCTGGTCAACGACTATCTCGAGCCCAAGCTCGCCGAATTGAACAGCCAGCGCGTGTCGGACCGATCTCGCTGGCTCCTGGTCCAGCCCTCCGGCGCCTTTCCGCTGGTGGGGCCGATCTTCAACCCGGGCGAGAGCGCCTGCTGGACCTGCATGTTCGATCGCATGATACGAAACCGGGAGGTCAAGGGATTTCTCGACCGCGCGCCGGCGCGTGCGGTTTCCACTTCGCCGCTCGCGCGCCACGCGGTCGGCCACAGCGCCATCCAGTTCGCCGCCCTCGAGATCGCCAAGGCGATCGCCACCGATTTCCGCACCGAGTTGCACGATCACATCGTCAGCCTCGATCTGTTGGGTTCGACGATTGCGAAACATTACGTGGCGCACCGCCCGCAATGCCCCACCTGCGGCAGCAAGAAGCTGCAGAACCCGCGCCGCGCGCCGGTGCCGATCGAGCTCGGCCCCGGCGCCAAGCTGGTGATGACCAGCGGCGGATACCGCACCGTGTCGTCGCGCGCCACGGTCGAGCGTTTCCGAAAGCACGTCAGCCCCCTCACCGGTGTGGTCACGCGGCTCGGCCGGATCGAGGCCGATTTGCCGATGAACACCAATTTTTATGCCGCGCACAATTTCTCCGCGCCGGCCCTGACCATCGATGCGCTGAGGAGCGGATTGAGCGGCGGCAGTTTCGGCAAGGGCTCTACCGCCGAACAGGGCGAAGCCAGCGCGCTGATGGAGGCGATCGAGCGTTATTCAGGCATTTTCCAGGGCGACGAAGTCAGGATGACGCGCCGCTTTGCGGATTTCCCTCCGGGCGATGCCATTCTTCCCAACGATGTCCTGCTGTTCAGCGACGCGCAATACCAGGCGGAGCCTTCGCAAGATCCGGATGATTCTCATCCGACCCCCGATCGCTTCGATCCCTCGGCCAAGGTCGAGTGGTCGCCGGCATGGTCGCTGCGCGACCAGCGCTTCAGATATCTTCCCACCAGCCTGCTGTATTTCTTCTATGGCGGTCCCCACGCGTTTCACGCCGATTCCAACGGCTGCGCGGCCGGCAACACGCTCGAGGAGGCCATCGTCCAGGGCTTCCTCGAACTGGTGGAGCGCGATTCATACGCCATCTGGTGGTACAATCGTCTGCAGCGCCCCGAGGTGGACCTAGCTCAATTCGACGATTCCTACGTTCGCGATCTGCAAACCCAGCTCGCCGAGACCGGACGGCGGCTTTGGGTGCTCGACATCACCAGCGATCTCGGCGTGCCCACCTATGTCGCGATCTTGCACTGGATCCAGAACGGCCAGGAAAACATCGAGTTCGGCTCCGGCGCGCATTTCGACACGCGCATCGCCTTGCTGCGGGCGTTGACGGAGCTGAACCAGTTCATGTCGATCGGCCTGATGGGCGGGGGTACCGGCGAGAAACCGAGCCTCGACGGCACCAATCCGTTGCGCCTGGCGGACTATCCGTTCCTGACGCCGACCGACAATCCGGCGGACCAACCTGCCCCTGGCGCAACGATCGATGTCCTCCACAATACGCGCGGGCAGGTCGACGCCTGCGTCGATATCGCCAGGCGCGCCGGCCTCGATTTCCTGGTCCTCAATCAGACCCGGCCCGACGTCGAGGTCAACGTCGTCAGGGTCATCGTTCCCGGACTGCGGCACTTCTATCGCCGCTTCGCGCCGGGCCGGCTTTACGATATCCCTGTCAAGCTGGGATTATTGGATCGACCGCGGCTGGAAAGCGAACTCACGCCGTTCCTTCCCCATACCTGAGAGGCCGCCTCGGTTTGCGCACTCCCGCAAAACACAAGGTGCGGCGGATCGCGCCGGCGGTCGTTTCCGCCCGGCTGAGCGCGCACATCACGCTTGAAGCCCAGCCTGACGGAAATCTCTCCGCCTGCTTCGATGGCTATGCCGAAAGCCTCGGAAGGTTCAGCGCCGTCGCGGTGGAACGCGCGCAGCAACTGCGCACGGGCTTGCCGCTTCGATCCTTTGCCCGGCAAGGCGCCGTCGACAAGGAAATTGATCTCCTGGTCCGGCGTTTGGCCCGGCGCGGTCTCCTGGAGTACCGGCTGGGACACGGAAATGCCGACCAGGTGGTCATCGAGCCGCAACGTCCAGACTATCGGCCGCAAACACCAAAGCTCGGCGCCTCCGACACGGTTGCGCTATCGCGGTTCGCCTATCTGCGCCGGCGTGGCAAGGAGATGGTGCTGGAATCGCCGCGCGCCGGCGCGTTGTTTCGGATTTGCGACCCGAAGATAGCGGCCGCCCTCGTCCTGCTGTCGACGCCGCAGAAAATCAGCCGGTTCCGGCAGCAGAAGGGTTTTCCGGGCGCCGAGATTCTGGCGCTTCTCCTCGATTGCCAGATCCTGTTCAAGGTCGATGCCAGCGCAGGCGACGGCTTGCGGCCGGCCGAGGGCGACGACAACCTCGTGATGTGGGACTTTCACGACCTTCTGTTCCACACCCACACCACGGAGGGGCGGCAGGCCAATCCGCTCGGCGGGGTCTATCCGCATGCGGGCGAGATTGCGCCACCACCGGCGGTGCGGCCAGGCTGGCCCGGCAAAAGCATCGATTTGGGCGCGTCGTCCGCGACGCCTCAGGAGACAACCTCGCCGTTCACGAGGCTGCTGCATGAGCGTCATTCGATACGCGAATTCGACGACCAGCACCCGATCACGCTTGCCGAGCTGTCGCGCTTTCTCGATGCCACCGCCCGCATCCGCGCGAAATGGGACACCAGCCTCGACCCCGACGACGGCAGTCCGGTCGTCGAATATGCGGTGCGGCCCTATCCGTCGGGCGGCAGCGCCTATGAGCTCGAACTCTATCTGGCGGTGGCGAACTGCGAGGGACTTGAGCGCGGCTTCTATCACTATGACGCCGACCGGCATGCGCTGGTGCCGATCGCCGTGCGCCCACAGGAGTTCGAGGCGCTGTGGACCGGCGCCGAATTCGCCATGGACGCCCCTGCCCCGCCCCAGGTCCTGATCACGATCGCCGCCCGCTTCGGCCGGGTGTCCTGGAAATACAGTTCGATTGCGTATGCGCTGATCCTGAAGAACGCCGGCGTCCTGATCCAGACGCTCTATCTGGCGGCGAGCGACATGGGGCTCGGCGGATGCGCGATCGGCAGCACCAATATCGATCTGTTTGCGAAAATGACCGGGATCGAATTCCACATCGAGGGCCCGATCGTCCAATTCGCGCTCGGACGCGGCAGCAAGCCTGACGGCTCCGAGTAGGACCCGACAGCCTTCGGCTTGACGAGCCCCGACTGACCCGCATCAATCGGCCGGTGGCCGCTTGCGATATTTTTGCGAGCGGACGTTGAAACCGCCCGCCCGCCCATCGACATAAGGGTCAGCCCGACGACTGGTTGCTGACGAGGACCCCGACATGCCCAGCCACTTCCATGCGATCGTTTGGATCGATCATTCGCAGGCCAAGGTTTTCCATATCGGCCTGTCGGGCGAGGACGAAGCCATCCTGCATCCGCATCTGCCGACGCGCCATCTGCACCACAAGGCGGGCTCGATCGGCAGCGGCCATGCCGGCTTCGACAAGGAGTTTTTCGCGCAAGCCATGAACGCCGTCAGCGACGCCGGCGAGATCCTGATCATCGGCCCCGCGAGCGCCAAGGCCGAATTTGCCAAATATCTGCGCGAGCAGCACCCTGATATCGGCAAGCGCGTCGTCGCGGTAGAAGCCGCCGACCACCCCACCGATGCCGAAATCGTCGCCTACGCCAAACGCTACTTCAGGCTCGGAGTGCCGCCGCGGGAGACCTGATGGCGCTACGCCGCCGGGATCGGTCTTCCCGGTCTGGACGCCCTCCTCTTGTTGCTGCAATGATCGAGCAACAAGGCCGAAGGGAATCGGGTGCGACGATGGAATTTCAGCCGGGTGCCGAACAGGGCGAAACCGTCGACGCGGTGCGATTCAAGCTCAGTGCCCAACAACGGCAAATGGTCGACACCGTACGATCCCTGACGCAGGACAAGTTCAAGCCGCGCGCGCTGAAATATCTGGATGGCACGTTTCCCTGGGAGAACCTTAGGGATCTCGCTGAAATCGGCGTTCTCGGCATGGCCGTGCCGGAGGAATATGGCGGGCTTGGTCTGGGCGTTCTCGATACGGCGCTGGTGCTCGAGGAGGTGGCGAAGGGCTGCTATGTCACGGCGATGGCGCTGCTCGGCGAAGTGGGCGTCCAGACCAGGATCATTTCGACTTACGCACCCGAGCCGATCAAGCGGCGCATTCTCCCCGGTGTTTGCACCGGCGAACGCATCCTCGCCATATGCATGACCGAGCCGCATGCCGGCACGGATGTGGCGAATTACCGGACCAACACCGACATCGTCGGCGACAAGCTCGTGCTGAACGGCACGAAGACGCTGATCAGCCGCGTCGATGAGGCGGCGATGTTCGTTGTCTTCACGCGGATCAACAAGCAGCCTGGACGGGAAGGCATCGGCTGCGTGCTGATCGAGCCCGATACATCAGGTTTCCAGTGTACGGCGCGCTACCATACCATGGGCGGCGAGAACCTTGCCGAGATCACTTTCGAGAACTGCGAACTGCCGCTCGAAAATCTGGTCGTGCGGAACGACGGTTTTCGCCGGCTGCTCAGCGCCTTCAACACCCAGCGCTGCCTCAACCCCTCTATCTCGCTCGGTCTTGCCGAGGGGGCGTTCGAGGAAGCGGTGAAATATTGTCGCGACCGCACCGCGTTCAACCGTCCGATCGGCGACTTCCAGGGCATGCGGTGGAAGCTGGCCGAAATGTATCGCGACATCGAGGTGGGCCGTTCCGTGCTCTATCGCGCCTGCGCGACCGCCGACCCCTTTCCCGATCCCCATCAGGCCGCATTGGCGAAAATGTACTGCAACGAGATGGCCATCCGAGTCACCAGCGAAGCCATCCAGGTACACGGCGGCTATGGCTTCACTGACGAATTTCCGGTCTCGCGCTTCTATCGCGGCGCCCGCTACGGCACCCTCGGCGGGGGCACCACGGAGACGCTGAAGGAATTGGTCGGCAAGAAGATCATGGCGGATTTTCCCCATGACGGCTTCCTCGGCATGGGGACCTTTTGAGCGCGGACCGAACGCGCGCATGCCACTCGGTCTCTCGGGGCAGCTTTAGGTCAATCTGCAGAACATAGCTACGCATAGCTCCCCACCTTCGAATCAAAGAGGTTTGGCTTATGGCACCGCCTGCAGAAGCGAGTAACCGACCCAGCCGAAACCAACTGTCGTAGTGGTAAAGCTTGCTAACCTGAAGGTCTTGCGGATCCAGGTGCTGGGAGCCTCGGGGGCGAACGCCCGCAACAGAAACAGACTCGGATTTGTATATCCGCCAATCACAACTAGCCAGCAGGCCTCGGTCGGCAACGGTATCCGAACGGCGTAAAGCGCCAGACATAGTAACGACATCAGAAGCAGATCTATGTGCGCCCTGATTAGTGCACCGTAGTCCTTGATCCGTACCTGGATTGGCGGCACGATTATGAGTTTCGCGAAAGTCGCGATCCACGCCAGCGCCAAGGCAGCGAACAACATACCGACTGCGCCCTTGAGCAGAATGCTCATTCCTTCATTCCCTGCAAGTTTGGAATCCGCGTCCCTGAAATAATGCGACCAGACGGCGCGTGTTCTATGCCGCTGCGACAGCCTCAATCTCGATCAAGAACTCGTCGCCAAACAGCCGGGATACTTCAACGAGTGTGATTGCAGGAGCGGCGGCCGGCGTGGCCGTATGAAAAAACCGATCGCGCGCCTTCCGGTAGCTCGCCAACTGGCCCATATTCCGCATAAATACTGTGAGCTTGACGAGGTTGCGCGCCGTGCAGCCAACCGATGCCAGGGCAACAGAAATGTTCTGGAAGACCTGATCGGCCTGGGCCTCGAGATCCTGTCCGCCGACAAGACCACCATTGCTGTCCAGCGCGGTCTGACCCGTGATGTAGATCAGCCTGGCGTCTCGAATTTCGGCGATTTGGGAGTAACCGAGCGGCGGTGCCAGCGCGGTCGGATTGCTGAAGGTCACATTGTGAGTTCGATCGTTCGCCATTGCTCCACCCTCGGAAAGATGCCGACTTTCAACAAGTATGCTCTATGAGGGGAGGACACGTCCTTGCGATTCATGCTATTTTACTCAGGTCAAACGCAATAATTCGTCCTCTATTACGCAGGACCCGGCTCTCTATGCCAAAACCGACCTTAGACGCCATCGATTGCCGCATCGTCGCTGAATTGCAGGCAGACGCCCGGCTAAGCAATGTGGAGCTTGCCGAGAAGGTTGGGTTGTCGCCGTCCCCATGCTTGCGCAGGGTCAAGCGGCTCGAACGCGACGGTTACATCCAGGGCTACCGGGCCGTGTTGTGCCGTGATCGGGTCGGCCTCGGCTTCTCGGTCTTCATTGGCGTCAAGATCGACGGTCATGCCAATCAACGCGCCCAGACGTTTGAGGAGGCTGTCAGCGCAATGCGAGAAGTAATCGCCTGCCATCTTGTCTCTGGAGAGGCAGACTACCTCTTGGAGGTCGTCGTACCTGACCTGGAGCACTATCAACACTTTCTCGTCGGCAGGCTTCTGAACCTACCGATTGTTCGAGAGGTAAGAAGCAATATTGCCATTCAATCACTTAAAGCAGGGGCGCCATTGCCGCTCGACCATCTACGCAAACGCGCCTGACAGCCGGCCAGTTGCGAGCGATTAGCAAGGTCGAGAAATATTAATTCCCGACCCTTGCAAATGGCCAGCGACGGGAAAGTGCCCGTGGCCGCCGAACATCGGTGAATTCGACGATGAACTGCAACACCGATTCCCTTTAGAGGCGTGGACCTCAGCTCAGACCGCACCCTGCTAACGGTTGCGGCGCACCACTGACCGCCCGCGAGCTTTGCGACGCTGAGCCCAATAACCTCGCTAGATTCCAGCGCCAACCAGAAGAAAAGACGGTGGACCATGAACCAAGGATAGCGTGCGCTAACGGTCGCGTTTGCTCACGGTTGTAGGCAATGGGCAATTCAAACAAACACCGGTGTCGCACATCCGGCAGATCGTAAAGCGGTCCATCTCCGAGGTGTCCTGCCTAGCGAGCACGTCGCGGATCAGTTCTCCCAGTCGCTTTCTTTCCGATGGTGACAAGACGTCCACGAACGATGCGACGGCGGAAATCCGGGAGGTCAGCAAATCCTTTCGGGACGCCGCGCCTTTGGCGGTGAGATGCAAGGCGACCTCCCGGCCGTCCTTCCCAGGCCGGCGTTCAACAAGCCGATCCAAAACCAGCCGGTCCACGAGTCGGACCGTCCCCGAATGCGATAGGCCAAGGATTCGGCGGAGCTTGTCGTTGGTCACCGGGCCATACCCAATGACGATGAGCGCGGCAGGCGTTTCGCCGGCGTGGCCTATGATGTCGCGGGTTCCCTGCTCGATCCGATCCATCACGGCGAGCGAAAGCGCCCCCAGCAAATTCGCGATTTCAGGCTCCATCACCATGGGGTGTATAATATGTGCGGAGCGCACAAAAAACAACTTGACCTAATATGTGCGTTACACACATATTGTGCGAACGATGATCAACGGCAACAGGTGCAGAGATCATCCCCGGATTTGCAGCGAGTGGCCAAAGCGCCGCTTCGTGACTGCGCCTGTCATGCGCGACTAGAACACGAAGAAGCATGGAGAGTAGCGATGACTGCGCCAAGCACTGCATTAACTGCTCCGAAAGCCGCCGACGGCGAACCCGCCCTGAAATACGTGCAGGCCAACGGACTGCGGTTTGGTTACCTCGAACAGGGCAGCGGGCCTCTTGTCATGTTCATGCATGGCTTTCCCGACAACGCTTGGTCGTATCGAAAGCAAATGCAAGTCTTCGCGGATGCGGGATATCGCGCAGTCTCGCCGTTCTTGCGTGGCTATGCGCCGACCGAGATTCCGGCGGATGGCATTTTCGATCCCATCGCGCTGGGCAAGGATCTCGAAGCGCTGATCGCGGCGCTGAGCGACGACGGACAGGCATGTGTCGTTGGCATGGATTGGGGCGGCACGTCGACTTTTCAGGCGCTGGCCGCGGCGCCATCGGCGATCAAGGCCGCCGTGGTCATGAACACCGCGCACCCGATCGCAATTTTGAGCAACAGGAAGGATCCAGAATTCATTCGATCCATCTTCCATGTGTTTTTTTTCCAGATGCCCGGCGCTGACTCGCTGGTCAATATCGAGGGACTTCCATTCGTCGATTATCTCTGGAAGCTGTGGTCACCTACATTCAAGAATGACGAGCATCTCCGTTCGATCAAGGAGACGCTTAGCTCTCCCGGTACCATGACGGCAGCGCTCAAATATTATGGAGGCCTGAGCGATGCGGTACGTACGGGCCGGCTGCCCATGAACGAGATGCATACGCCAACGCTGACGATTTATGGCAGCACTGATCCGACGGCGAGGTACTCGGTAGCGATTGAGCCGCTCTTCAAGGGGCCATATAAAAACATTGTCTTGCCCGATGTCGGGCACTTCCCGCACCTCGAACGCGACGCCGAAGTCACCGGTCTGATCATGGACTGGTTCAAGACGCACGCCCCTAACTGAACGCCTATAGCGAAAATCTGGATAGCGCCGCCCGAAAACGGCGTTGGCTACAACATCTTCCCGGGATTTTGAGAACACCCTTCGTCACCATGAGGGAAAAGAACATTCGTTCTATGCCGCGCAGCATTGACGTTAGAAGTTGCCGCTCGAATGCTCCTGGACCAACGGAAATTCCAATGTCGACCACCACATCCAAGCCATATTCCCCCAAACCATTCAGGATCGCAGTGCCGGACGCGACGCTTGTGGATTTGAAGAAGCGACTGCAAGACGTGCGCTGGCCGGATGAGGTTGCGCCAGGATGGGACTACGGAGTCGATCTGCAGTATCTCAGGTCGTTCGTCGACTATTGGCGCGACGAGTACGACTGGCGCAAGCACGAAGCCGCACTAAATGAGCTCACTCAATACACGGTGGAGATCGACTCGATCAATCTTCATTATATTCACGTCGAGGGCAAGGGCCCCGATCCAATCCCGTTGCTGCTCACGCACGGTTGGCCGAGTTCGTTCGCGGATTTTCGCAAGATCATTCCAATGCTGACGGATCCCGCAAGCTTTGGCGACGATCCGCGTGACGCCTTCACGGTTGTCGCTCCGTCGATGCCGGGGCATGGCTTCTCATTCAGCCCAAATCAGCGTCGCTTCAGCATTCCGGAGATCAGCGATACCTTTGCGAAGTTGATGGTCGATGTCTTGGGGTACAGGACCTTCGGCTCTCAGGGCGGAGACTGGGGAGCGTTCGTGAGCTCGCGGCTCGCGTATGCGTATCCGCAGAACGTGCGCGGCATCCAGATATCTCTACTCACGATCCCGCGCGAACGGCCAGCGGTTGATACTCCGACGCAAGAGGAGAACGAGTTCTTCGATCAGCTTGCGGACTGGCTGAAGGAAGAAACAGGGTACATCCAGATCATGGGCACCAAGCCGCAGACGCTGGCCTATGCGCTCTCCGACTCGCCGGTGGGACTTGCCGCATGGATTCTGGAAAAGTTTCGTTCCTGGACCGATTGCGACGGCGACGCCGACGCCTGGCTTGGCCGCGATGTGCTCGCAACCAACATCATGTTGTATTGGGCGACGGGTGCGATCGGATCGAGCTTCTGGCCTTACTATGCGCGGCACCACGGGCCTTGGATGGTGCCGCCGGGCGAGCGCATCCATGTCCCTTGCGGTTACGCGGAGTTTCCGAAGGAATTCCTGCGGCCGCCACGGTCGCTCGCGGAGCGCATGTATGGGAACATCACCCGCTGGACGAAGATGGAGCGTGGTGGACATTTTCCCGCCTTGGAGCAGCCGGAGGAACTGGCCAAGGAAATTCGCGCATTTTTCCGAACGGTCCGCTGAAAATGGGCATTCACCGTTCTTCTTGATACGTGGCTTCCAAGGATGACCATGCTGGATCCAGTGAATACTCCCCGACGCCTCATAAGCGGTTGCCCTAGAACCATGGGCAAGCTGACCGGGGTAAAGCCGCCGCTGCGTAAGAACCGCGTGTCAGAATCGCGTCAGAATCGCAGGGAGAAAAGCTAGGGGAATCAAAGGCGTTTCTGGTCGGGGCAGCTGGATTCGAACCAACGACCTGCAGTACCCAAAACTGCCGCGCTACCAGGCTGCGCTATACCCCGATTTATCCAAGGAAACCGTGTCGATACACGCTTCAGGAGCCGCCAGCAAGGCGAGCTCCGGCGGCCTGCCTCATTTGCCGTTGAACAGGGGATGGCCGACCCGGTCGCCGGGCTCGATGCCGTATTTCTTCGCCGTGCCTGCGATCACTTCCAGCACCCCCTTGGCGAGCCCGCCCGAGGGAATGATCCGGGTCGACATCGGCTCGGTGTTTTCGGCGATCCGCAGGATGCGGCCGTCGGCGCGGATGAAGATCATGTCGAGCGAGATGTAGGTGTTCTTCATCCACATCGATACTTCCTGCTCCGGCGAGAAGTCGAACAGCATGCCCTTGCCGTCCGCCAGTTCCTTCCGGAACATCAGGCCCTTCTCTTTCTCTTCCTCGGTGGTGGCCATCTCGACCGAGAACACCTGCACGCCGTTCTTGGTGACGATCTCGAGCGGCTGGACGGTCGCCGCTCGGGCGGCAGGCGCGGCGGCGGCGAGGATGAGCGCGAGAAAAATTCCGAAACAAATCCACGGCCGCGCGGGCGCACGACGCCGGCCAACACCCCGATCACACTTCATGGACAACGCTACCCGAGCCGGTTGAGAGAATTTTGGGCGACCCTAGCCCGAGGATCATGGCGAATACCAGACCGCAGCCCCGTCCGCACGGTCATTTTATGAGCCGCGCCGACCGTTTCCGGCAGGATTTGCGGGATCAGTGTGACGACAGACCGGGCGAGCCGCTCTCGGGCTGGATTTCGGCGGCCATCATGCCCTTGGAGCCGGGCCCGAACCGCACCAGCACAAACTGTCCCGGGCGAAGTTCCGTCATGCCGAATCGGCGCAGGGTTTCCATGTGGACGAAAATGTCGGGCGTCCCCTCCCCGCAGGTCAGGAAGCCGAAGCCGCGGAGACGGTTGAACCACTTGACCTGCGCCCGCTCCAGCCCGGAGGTCGGGGTGACGCTGACATGGGTCCGGGGCGGCAGCATCTGCGCCGGATGGATCGCGGTCGATTCGTCCATCGAGAGGATGCGGAACGCCTGGTAGCCCTTGGCGCGCTGCACGCATTCGACCACCAGACGCGCGCCCTCATAGGCGGTCTGGTAGCCGTCGCGCCTCAGCACGGTGACGTGCAGAAGCACGTCGGGCCAGCCATTGTCGGGCACGATGAAGCCGTAGCCCTTTGATGCGTCGAACCATTTTATGACGCCGGAGATTTCGACGAGGTTGGCGGCGGTATCGCCGAGACCTGAAATTGCGTCGATCGCCGGATCACGTTCGGCAGCGCCCGCAAAATCACCCGGCCCAAGCCGGTTCGGCCCCGCCCCGCTGGGCGGGCCCCCGAGCTTCTTGGACTCAAATCCGTCCGACCCCATGACAACGGACCCCACACATCATCTGCGGCCCGCCAACTGGTGCGACGGTGCCGGGAACACGCGCCCATCCCATGACAATTCATGACGACGCCACGCGAATCTCGCGAATCAAAAGATAACACTCCCGCTTGCGGCGCATAGATAAAAAACAAAATTGCCGTGAGCTATGAACAGGCTTGCACAGCTGCGAATCAATTGGGCATCAATTCCCGACGAACGGCCCCAGCGTTTCCCCGATGTCGTGGCGGATCACGAGGTCGGCGATATCGTCCTGGTCGGTGGGCTCGTTGTTGATGATCACCAGCCGCGCGCCGCCATTCTTGGCCATCAGCGGGAAGCCGGCCGCCGGCCACACCACCAGCGAGGACCCGATCGCCAGGAACAGGTCGCAGCGCTGCGCCAGTTCGGTGGCCCGCCGCATCGCCTCCTCCGGCATCGCCTGCCCGAACGAGATGGTGGCGGTCTTGACCGGCTCGTCGCAATCCCGGCAATCCGGGGCGTCGCCGCTGGCCGCAAAGCTCTGCTTGACCCAGGCCAGATCATAGGCGCGGCCGCAGCCGATGCAGCGGGCATAGGTGGTATTACCATGCAGTTCGATCACGTGATCGGCGGCAAAGCCCGAGACCTGATGCAGATTGTCGATATTCTGGGTGATGATGGCGGGCACCTTGCCGGCGCGATAGAGCTGTGCCAGCGCGCGATGGCCGCGCCCGGGCTTGGCGGCGGCGAAGGTTTCTTCCATCGCAAAGCGCCGGCGCCAGGATTCCGCCCGGGCCTCGGGGCTGGCGACAAACTCATCGAACGGGATCGGCCGGTTGCGCGTCCACAATCCCCCGGGTGAGCGGAAGTCGGGAATGCCGCATTCGGTCGAGATGCCGGCGCCGGTGAAGGGTAAAATGGTGGAGGAGGCGGCGATCATGTCGCCGAGCTGCTCCACGCCGCTGCGAAGATCCGATGCGATCATGTCAGGCGATCCCAGGGGGGTTGGCCGCGCCTGTTATAGCACGGCCGGTCGGACCGCAACGTCGATGCGCGCTCGCCCTCGCCGGCGAAAGCCGGGCGGTCTTCGCTAGCCGCCCTCAGGCCGCCTTGGCAACCGGATCCTTGGCCTCGTCGGCTTTCTTCTCGTCGCTCTTCCGCTCGTCGCTCTTTTTTGCTTTCACTGAAGGCGTCGGCTCGGCTTGCGGCTTCTTCGCCGGCTTGCCGTACACTGAGAGTTTTTCGAGCTCGGCTTCCAGTTCGGCCCGCCGCGCCACCACCTTTTCCATCAATATGTCGCCGGCCGTCTCGCGCAACGCCGCCAGTTCCTCGATACCAAGTGCATCCAGATCGATCTTTGCCATGCAGCGCTCCCGTTTGGTTTTGGCTACCGGGAAGGCACCCACGCCACAAGCGCGATGCCGCGTTTATCCGCCTCGAAGCCTGCGTGCCAGGATTTTCCGCTGTCATCACAATCTGGCAATGCCGCCTCCGCATTCGCGCCCCAATCGCGACCGCCAATGGCGGTGGGACAAGAATCAAGAACAAGGGATGGGCATGACCGCAGCAGACAGCGCCACTTCGGAGCGGGAAGAAATCGCAGCCCGCGTCGCCTTCTTCAAGGCCACCCAGGAAAAATTCGAGCGCGAGCGCGCGGAATATTTTGCGGCGACGCTGCAAAGCGCGCGGCATGTCGAAACCCCGCGACGCACCATTGAGACCGTGCCGTTCTGGTCGTAGCGAATACGGATCACCTTCACCGTCGTCCCGGCTTGGAGGCCGGGACGACGGTGGTGGGCTTCTATGCGCCGGCCAGCAAAAAGCCCGGCAGCGAGGCTGCCGGGCTTTTCGTCGCGCTATCACCAGTGGCGATAGTAGCGGTGGCTATAGTAATACGGCCCACCGTAATAGGCGTAGGGACCATAGGCCGGCGCGTAGTAACGCGGCCCGTAATAGCCGTAGCCCGGCCCGTAGTAATAAGGCCCATAGGCGCCGTAGGCGCCTGCGGCGATCGCGCCGGCGGCAAGCCCGAACGCCAATCCGGGGCCGAAGCCGCGCGCCTGAGCCGGCGCCGGTACGGCGATGGTGGTCGCGGCCAAGGCGCCAACCGTCGCCAGAACTGCCAATGTTTTTGTCATGCGCATGTCCTCCATTCAGTACCGCCTTGATAACGCGCGGCGCGTGCCAAGGTTGCGGTGGAACCGGACTGATTGCCTGGCGCTGTGGCAACGCAACCGATCGAGCTTGCAAGTTCCTCCCCGCCCCGCTCGCGACAAAAAAAGAGCGGCTCGTGTGAGCCGCTCCTCGATCGTTTCAGGTGTTGTTGGCTTCGCGCCGTCGATCATTCGCCGCAGGGATGCCGCAGGCCGTCATAGCCGAGATAGGTCCCGGACGCCGGATCGTAAGACCGATACCGCTGTGCGCAATAGGCGGGATCGGCGCCGCCCGACACGACATAACCCGGGCTCGCTACGTAGCCCTGATCCACCGGATAGCCGCCGTCGTAATAAGAATCGTCATAGGCATAGTCCGGGCCGTAGTAGTAGGGGTCATAGCCGTAGCCGAGCGCGCTGCCGGCGGCCAACCCCGCGACGAAGCCGGCGCCCGCGCCGAAGCCGCGATGATCATGATCGCGGAATCCGCCCGGCGCGAACCGCGCACCGCCGCTCACTGCGCCAACGCTTGTGCCGACTCTTGGGCCCATGCTCGCCTGGGCGCCACGGAACGCCGCGGCGCCGCCGCCCATGCGCATTCCGCCGCCGCCAAAATGCGCGCCACCTCCGCCGCCGAAATGCGCGCCGCCGCCTCCGCCGCGTCCGGCCGCGCTGGCCGGGGCTGCAAGGGCTAGCGTCAATGACAAGGCTGTCGCCGCCAAAATTCCGAGTTTCGACATGGCACTTCTCCACAAACAGATATGAGGAGCAGAACATCAGGGTTAACAGATCGTTCCGGATTTCCCGCGCTATTTCAGAGTTGTGATGACGCTTCGCGCGCCAGAAACCCGGAACCGCCACTCACAAAAATATTCCGCCGGAGCGGAACGAAGCGCCGGCGACCGCGTTACGCGATTTGGTAGGATGACATGTGTGAGAGCGTGGCGAGCCCCGTCGGCATACTCAGATGCCGGCGGGACTTTTGGTTTTACCACTGCGCGTGGCAGACCCCTCACCTGCCGGCATTTGCTGCCGCTGTTTTTTCCCGTCGCTATTTTCCGCCCCTCTCCAGCCGTCCGATCTTGCGGTCGAGATGCCAGACTTCGACGTCGCAGCCATCGACAAATTGCCGCGCGGCGCTGATCGCCTCCGCGTCGGTCTCGGCCTCAAGCGGCCGGTACGAGGCGACGCGGTCGTTTCCGTCGATCAGATAGACCCGATAGGTCGGCATGGTGTGCTCCTCCTCCGGGGGAGACAACGTATTGGAACCGCCCCCTTCAGCGCTGGCAGCCATGCGGGAACCGAATGGAACCCGCATCTTCAATGCGGGATCGGCAAAGGCACTCGAAACGATTTCGGGTATGGTCGCTGCTTCGGCTGGAATGCACCCGCCCGGTAGGTGAGTGAATGGAAGTTGATTTTCTGAGAGAACAGGCAGAACGCTGCCGCCGCCTTGCCAGGCACGCCGATCCCTTCACCCAAAGGCGGCTTCTGGATCTCGCGGCGGAATACGAGGCCCGGATGGGAAATCTCGAGGCGCGGCCATCGGCGGCGTCGCAGAAACTGCGGGGGAATGAAGCGTAGCGCCGTTCGATTGGAAACGGGCACTAAGACAAAACTCGTCATGCCCGGCCTTGTGCCGGGTATCCACGTCTTCGCTTCATTCACCCAAGAAAGACGTGGATGGCCGGGACAAGCCCGGCCATGACGATGAGTGGGGCAGGCCCAATACGGATCGAGGATGGTTGCCAGCGACAGCTTTGCCGAGTTCCTGCGCGAGCAGCTGGCGCCGTTCGGCCACATCACCATGCGGCGCATGTTCGGCAAGACCGGCGTCTTCTGCGACGCCGTGATGTTCGGCATGGTGACGGACAACACACTCTATTTCCGGGTCGATGACGAGAACCGGGAGACTTTCAGGGAAGCCGCTTCCTTCCCGCCTCTCAACTACGCCAAACAGGGCGGCACCATCGACCTATCCTTCTGGCGCGTGCCGGAGCGGCTGTTCGACGAACCCGACGAACTCATCGCCTGGGCGCGCGCCGCGCTGGCGGCGGCGCGGCGGGTCGCGGCGAAGCGCGAACGGACCGCGCCAGGACGCAAATCGAAGCCGCGGCCGCACAGCTTGTCATGAACCATTAAGCAAGCCGCTGCGAATAGGAGTTCGCCTGGGAACACCTCGGACCCCTGATGCTTGCCCCATGCTCGCTTGCCGCGGGCGGGGAAAATCTCATGAACGCATGGAGCGACTATCTCAGGGGCCAGGCGGTCATTGCCGACCGGCACTCAAAGGCGATGACCGCAGCGGACACGATCAAGGAGTTCGCCGACATTGCCGAGAGTTTTCGGCAAGACGCCGACGCCGAGGACAAGAACCCTACCTGCAAACATTGATCTTCGATGCTTTTTTGGACCGTTCGCGCGAGCGAGACATCGCCGCGCGCCGGGCCGTGGCCTGCGCTGGCCGGAGAGCAGCCATTCAGGAACGAAGGCCCATCCGCCGAATTATTGGGGCCATGCAGTGGATCGAAGCCCTCATCAACATCTCGGCACTGGCTGGATTTATCGGCGTTGCAAATGCGTGGCCGGTGGATGAGCGGACCCGCCGCTGAGATTCGGCGCGCGGTAGAGCCATCTCAAATCCGCCATTCCAGATCGGATCGATGTCCAGCGCATTGCCGTAGTCATTGGTTTTTGATGATCCGGGCATCTGACCGGCCTGCACCTTCCCGCAATTTGCTGCTATGGAGTGGCCCGTCATGTTCAAACGGGCGGAAATCCCTCAGAAGGACAACAAACCATGCGTTATCTCCACACCATGCTGCGCGTGCGCAATCTCGATGCCGCGCTGAAATTCTACCACGATGCGCTGGGCCTGAAGGAAGTCCGCCGCGTCGACAACGACAAGGCAAAATTCACGCTGGTGTTTCTGTGCGCGCCGGAGGACGAGGGCCTGTTCAAGGCGGCGCCGACCAACCGCGGCGCGCCGCTGGTCGAGCTCACCTATAACTGGGACGAGGAGAAATACGGCGAGGACCGCTATTTCGGCCACCTCGCCTATGAGGTCGACGACATCTATGCGACCTGCGCGAAGCTGATGAAGATGGGCGTCACCATCAACCGGCCGCCGCGCGACGGCAACATGGCCTTCGTGCGCTCGCCCGACCTGCATTCGATCGAATTGCTGCAGAAGGGCGAGCCGAAGCCGCCGGCGGAGCCGTGGAGCTCGATGCCGAACACCGGGCATTGGTGAGGGCTAGCGCCGGTGCGATCGCTTCTCCCTCTCCCCGCTCTTTCGCGGGGAGAGGGTGGGGTGAGGGGCTCTCTCAGCGAGCGCGACTCGTGGAGAGTCCCCCTCACCCGCCCGGCTTCGCTGCGCTTCGCCGGACGACCTCTCGCCACATCCGCCTTCACTAAGGCTTCGGCGGACAGGCGCGGGGCGAGGTGAATCGGGGCCGCGCCCAAAATATTCGTTCATATTCGATGAACCTTTTGCCCTCAGACTAGACGGAATAGCTGAGGATTCGCATGACCCAGGCCCAGCACTATCAATTCCAGGCCGACCAGGCCAAGCGCCTGGCCCGGCAGGTGACGGACTCCGAGGTGCGCGAGCGGCTGCTGGAAATGGCCGGCGAATACAGCCGCTACGCCGAGCTGATGGAAGCCCGCGAACGGCCGCGCGAGCAGGCCGCCGGCTGATCTCTCGCCGCGCGGATCACGGATAAGAAGTTTTTTCCCACCCGATCGTTGGAACCTCGCCCTGCGCCTCGCGTTTTCTTTCCATCTGAGGAATTGATGGAGGCGAAAATGGGAAAAGGAATTCTGCTTTGGCTGATCGGTGTGCCGATCCCCGTGATCATCCTGTTGTGGCTGTTCTTCGGACGCTGAGATCGAACGATCCGCGGCTTCAGGCGAAATCAGCTCCGCCGGCGGCGGGGCTTTTTTTGCGGCGGCGATGACCGAAATCGATCAGGGGAAGCGCGCATTTTTTCGCAAAGTCCGGTATGACCCGCGGGACGCGGATCAATCGGGAGCGAAACATCGTGCAACTCAAAATCTGGGGCCGGGCCAACTCGGTCAATGTGCAAAAGGTCCTGTGGTGCCTGGCCGAGCTCGATCTTCCCTATGAGCGGATCGACGCCGGCATGGCGTTCGGCAGGAATCACGATCCGGACTATCTCGCGATGAATCCCAACGCGCGGGTGCCGACCTTGGTCGACGGCGATTACGTGCTCTGGGAATCCAATTCAGTGATGCGCTATCTCGCGATGGCCTATGGCAAGGGATCGACGATCTATCCGGAAACCCCGAAGCGCCGCGCCGGCGTCGACCGCTGGCTGGACTGGACGCTGTCGACCGTCCAGCCGGTCGACCGCCCGGTGTTCTGGGCGTTGGTGCGAACTCCCCTCGCGCAGCGCGACATGGTCGCGATCCAGAAGGACGTCGACGCGGAGGCCGTGGTGTGGAAGATCGCCGATGCGCAGCTTGCGACCAGGCGATTCATCGAGGGCGACGATTTTACCCTCGCCGATATCGCGATCGGCGCCTATGCCAGGCGCTGGCTCGGGGTCGAGGGCGTGAGCAAGCCGCGGTTTCCAAATCTCGATCGCTGGTTCGCGCAGTTTGCGGAACGGCCGGGATTTCAAAAGTTCATCGCACCGCCGATGTCGTGATGAGGATTATTTCGTCATGCCCGGGCATAGCCGTCCGAAGGACGGCGTCGCTACCGCTCGCCTATGCGCGGGCATCCACGTCTTGACCGTAGCAAAAAGAAAAACGTGGATGGCCGGGACAAGCCCGGCCATGACGAAAACTGAACTACCTTACGAACTTGACCCCGGCCGAGGTGCCCCGGCGCCAGACCACTTCGCAATTGCGCCCGGTGCGGGCGTCGCGCGAGAACGCCAGCCGCAATTTGCCCGGCAGCGTATTGGGATCGTCGATGGTGATCTTGGCGCCGGATGAGGACATGTCCCTGACCACGCAGGGGCGCACGGCGAAGCCGCCTTCGAGGGTGATCCAACCGGGTTGCTGGAGCGATTTGCGCGCTTCCCGCTTTTTTGCTGCCGCCATCAAATCTGCTCCTGAGGGTTAATCAGTACCTCCGGAGGCGCTAATAAACCGTTGCAGGCCATCGCTATTCTGCCCGGTCCGGCGGGCGTCGGAGGCGGCCCGCGGCCGCCGTCAAAAGGCGATTTTCCGGTGGCTTGCCCACCTGCGCAAACGCCACTATACGTTCGCCCGCCTCCACCGGGACCGGCTTTGCGGGTCCCGGTTCGGTGCGGCGGAATCGAAAGCCTCAAGGCATTGATCTGCCGGACGTATCTGCTTGAGACCCAGGCGAAACGGCAACGCCCCGACCCCAACCGGTCGCGGCGGACAAGCGTTTTCGCTCCCTTCGTCTATCGGTTAGGACGCCACCCTTTCACGGTGGAGAGAGCGGTTCGATTCCGCTAGGGAGCGCCATATTGCTACTGCCGACTCAAGTACCTCAGCAAGAGCGCGGCTAATCGATCACCTCGTCAGCGGCGGCGAGCAGCGACGGCGGCACGTCAAGCCCGAGCGACCCGGCGGTTTTCCGGTTGACCACCAATTCGAACTTGACCGGCGCCTGGACCGGAAGCTCGCTCGGTTTTGCACCCTTGAGAATGCGATCGGCATACGCCGCCGCACGCCGGTATTCGTCGACAATGTAAGGACCGTAGGAGATCAGGCCGCCGAGTTCGGTAAACGAGCGGGACCAGTAAACGGCAGGAACACGGTGGCGGGCCGCCACCGCGATGATCTCCGCGCGATGCGGGATCGTGAAGGCGTCCGGTATCACGACGAGGCCGCTGTTTGCCTCGCGTGCCTCCGTGGCAATAAGGGATTCGAGGTCCGGCATGTCGTTGACGGGACCGATAATCGCCTCCGCGCCGATCGCGGCCGCGGCGGATTTGAACGGGCCCACAAAACCTTCGATGAAAGTCGCCGTCGGCGGATTGAACAATAACACGACCCGGGCAAGCCGCGGCACCATCTCCTTGAGCAGCTCGACCCATTTGCCGCCGAGCGATCGTACGAGAGGGGAGAAACCGGTGGCGTTGCCGCCCGGCCGCGGCAGGCTCGCAACAAAACCGCTGCCGACGGGATCGGCGACGATCACAAAGACAATGGGAATGGTGCGGGTCGCTTGCAGCATGGTAGCGGTAGCGGGCGTACTGCTCGTCAGAATGAAGTCGGGCTCGATCGCGACGAGTTCCTTTGCGAATCGTTTCATCGACTCAAGATCAGCTGCCGCCCAGCGAATGTTGATCTCGAGGTTGCGGCCCTCGATCCAGCCGAGCTTGCCAAGCTCCTCTCGAAACGCCGCGACCGAGGATTGCCCTTCCGGGTCGCTCTCGGCGGAGAACGTCAGGATACCGATCCGGCGCACCCTTTCGCTTTGCTGCGCGTGGGCCGCAACCGACCACGCCACGGCGGCACCGCCAAGCAGCCTGGTGAACTCGCGCCGCCTCATGACACTTCCCCTCCTGCCGAGATTCTGAACGCGTTGATGTTACCACATCGGGAGCGACGCCTGTCGTGCATCACAGCAAATCCGGCGGCCGATGTCTCGATTGGGTCAATCGCGTCATTTTGGCTGCGGTCCGGGCTCAACGTTCACCCGCATGGCGGCCACGCGTTCGGCTTGCGATTGTTCGCCGGCTACGACGTTGAGACCGCCCTTAATCGGAATTTTGCCTCATGAATTTCCTTCCGCTAGGGAGCGCCAGCGGCTTTCCCATCACTTTGCGAAGCGGCCTCCCGCGCCGATCTGCGTGACGCTATTGCGGAGTGGTCGGAACGGTAGAATCCCAGGCCGACTGGCCGGCGTGAGCGACAGGCGCTGCCGTTTCCGGGCCAATCGCGATGGCAACGGCGCCGGTCTCGATATGCGGGACGGCTTCGACCAGCTCGCGGGTATAGGCCGTTTGAGGATTATCGAACATGGCGCGGCTTTCGCCCTGCTCGACAATGCGGCCATTCTGCAACACGATCGTCCGATCGCACATCATGCGAACGACGTTGAGGTCGTGGCTGACAAAGAGGAAAGCGAGGTCATCCTCGCGCCTCAGGCGGTCGAGCAGTTGCAGCACCACTGCCTGCACCGAGACATCGAGCGCCGCCGTCGGCTCATCAAGCACCAGCAGGCGCGGCCGGCAAGCGATGGCGCGGGCGATGCCGACGCGGGCCTTCTGGCCGCCCGAGAGTTGATGCGGGAAGCGCGTCAGCAATTCGCTTCCCAGTCCGACTCGCTCTGCGCACTCCTCCACCCGCTGCCGCAGCGCATCGCCCGGGCGCATACCGCCCAGCCGCAGCAGCGGATGCGCGATGCAGTCGAAGGCGGTAAAGCGCGGGTTGAGACTGTCGTTCGGATCCTGAAAGACGATCTGGATATCCTTGCGAAACGGCGACCGGTGGAAGTCGCGCGCCGGGATATGGCCGATCGATTGTCCCTCGAACACGATCTCCCCCTCGCTCGGGTCGATCAACCGGCAGATCATGCGCGAGGTGGTGCTCTTGCCGGAGCCGGATTCGCCGACCAGGCCGACGCTCTCGCCGGCGCCTATCGCCATCGAGAATTCCGCTACCGCGGCCGAGCCCTGATCGAAACGCTTCCCGAGTTTCTGCACCTCAAGCAACGGGGGCGTGCCCGGCGCAGGCGGCGGTCTCGGCGCAACTCTTGTCGCAACGTATCGCCCTCGCTCCTCTTCCGTCACCAGGTCCGCGATACGGGAACTCGCCGTGGGTGAAGCCGCCACAAGGCGCCTGGTGTAGGGGTGCTGCGGCGCGCGGAAGAGAACCCGTGGCTCGGCCTCTTCGACAAGGCGCCCCTGCTCCATCACAACGACGCGGCGACAGTAGCGGGCGGCGAGACCGAGATCATGGGTGATCAGGATGGTCGCCATGCCGCGCTCGGCCGCAATGCCGGTCAGAAGATCCATCACGACCTTTTGGGTCGTGACATCAAGCCCGGTCGTCGGCTCGTCGGCGATCAGCAGCGCCGGATTGCAGGAAATCGCCATCGCGATCATCACGCGCTGGCACATGCCGCCGGAGAGTTCATGCGGATAGGCCGACAAGCGCTTTTCGGGATCGCGAATCTGCACAGCGCGCAAAAGCTCCAGCGCCTCGGCGCGCGCTTCGGCTCGCGAAATTCGCTTGTGGGCCGAGATGGCATCGGCGACCTGATCGCCGACGGCGCGGATCGGATTGAGCGCCGCACGCGGATTCTGGAAAATCATCGCCATCGCGGCCCCATGAAGCGCGCGGAAATCGCTTCCCGATATCCCCGTGATGTCCTGCCCGCGAAACCGGATATGGCCTGCCGTGATCCGCCCGGCCCGATCGAGCAGCCGCGTGATCGCAAAACCGGTGACGGATTTGCCCGAGCCGCTCTCGCCGACGAGGCCAAGCATCTCGCCCTCAGCGAGCGAAAGCGTGACGCCACGCACCGCCTCGACCAGGCCGCGTCGCGTCGAGAAGGTGACGTGCAGGTCGCTCAGTGCCAGCAGCGATTGGGTCATGTTCGCATGCGGGGGTCGAGGATATCGCGGACCCCGTCGCCGAGCAGGTTGAAACACAAGACCGCCAGCATCAGCGCCAGGCCGGGAAAGGCGACCAGCCACCACTTGCCGGTCGAAATGAAGCGCGCTCCCTCCGCAACCATGATGCCCCACTCCGGCGTCGGCGGCTTCACTCCGAGGCCGATAAAGGAAAGTCCGGCGGCATTGAGGATCGCCCAGCCGAGATTGAGCGATATTTGTACCGCCATGGCCGGCAGCACGTTGGGCAGTAGGAAGCGCAGCACCACCGAGACGTGGCTGTCGCCGCAAGCGCGCGCCGCTTCGACCCAGCCGAGATTGCGGCGGACGTTCACTTCGGCCCGCGCGAAGCGGATATAGAACGGCAGATTGATGATGGCGGTTGCGATGACGATGTTCTCGACGCGGTTGCCGAGTGCTGCGACCATCGCCATGGCCAGCACGAAAAGCGGAAACGCCATCAGCACGTCGACGAAGCGACCGACACCGCGATCGAGCTTGCCGCCGGCGTAGCCGCAGAGCGCGCCGATGACGGCGCCGATGGCAAAGGAGATTCCGACCGCCGAGACGGCGATGGCAAGGTCGAGCCTTGCTGCGACGATGAGGCGGCTGAACACGTCGCGGCCGAGTTGATCGGTGCCGGCGATATGTGCAGCGCTCGGCGGCATCAGCGCTTGCGAAACATTCGAGACGATCGGGTCATACGGCACGACCCAGGGCCCCAGGACGGCGACGAGCGTCAGCAGCAGAACGCCGGTGGCGGCAACGGCGGTGAGCGGGTTGCCGCGCAGGATCCAGCCGGCGTGGCGTAGCGTCGCGCCGGTCATCCGATTGTCACCCGCGGATCGGCGATGCCATAGAGAACATCCACGGCCAGATTGACGATCACGAACACGCTCGCCATCAAGAGTACAAAACCCTGCACCGGCGCATAATCGGAAGAAAGCAGTGCGTCGAGCGCATAGGAGGCGACGCCGGGCCAGGAGAACACCTTCTCCACCAGGACATTGGCGCCGAGCATGGTCGAGAACACGATGCCGGCGATGGTGATGACCGGCAGGATGGCGTTGCGCAGCGCATAGGTGACGACGATGCGCCACCCGGGCAGGCCGACGGATCGGGCGGTGCGCACGAAATCGCTGCCAAGCGACACCAGCATCGAGGCGCGGGTGATGCGCGCCAGCGGCGCCACCACGAACAGCGCCATGGTCAGCGCCGGGAGGATCAGTTGCCTGAAGGCGGCCCACCATCCCTCGAAATCGCCGGCTAGCAGGAAGTCGATCAACAGGAAGCCGGTCCGCGACGGCGGCAGCGACGCAAAGATATCGACCCGGCCGGTCGGGTCGGGCGCAAGCCCGAGCAGGTAATAGAAGACATAGATCAGCAGCAAGCCCGACACGAAAGTCGGGACGCAGACGCCGAGCGCGCAGAACAGGCGCACACCGTGATCGATCACGGAACCGGATTTCAGCGCCGCCAGCACACCGAGCGGTACCGCCGACACCAGCGCGATCAGCAATGCGGTGAAGGTGAGTTCGAGCGAGGCCGGCAGCCGCTCTCGCAGGTCTTTCGTGACCAGCTGTCCGGTCATCATCGACCTGCCCAGGTTGCCGCGGCCGACGTCATAGAGGTAAAGCGCCAGTTGTTCCGGCACCGGCTTGTTGAGGCCCATCTGCTTGCGGATGGTCTCGATCTCCTCCTTGCCGGCATTCGGCCCGGAGGCGAAGAATACCGCGGGATCCCCCGGCAGCACCCGCATCAACAGAAAGGTGAACACGAGCACGCCAAACAGCGCCGGCAGCGAGGACAGGAACCGCCTGCCCGCCCGTATCATGGTTGCGCCAAAAGCCGCCATCATGCCGACCGGTTATTTGCGACTGAGATCGCGGTAATCCACCTGACGATGAAACTGATAGGTGTAGCCTTCGATCGAGGGCGCCATCACCGCGTCCTGGCTCGGTTGCCACAGCGGTATCTGCGGCATCTCACTGAAATGGATGGCGTTGAGCTTCCTGCCGTCTTCCTCGTATTTGATCTTGTCAGGTTCGAAACGGGCTTCCTGCGCGATCGCCACCAATTCTGGATCGTCGATCGATGAGTAGTTCCAGCGCTGATTGCCGGTGTAGAAATTGCGGTAGAAATAATCGGTCGAGGGTAGCCAGGCGACGATGCCCTCGGTGAAAAAGGGAAGCTTTTTCTCATTGATCTGCGTCGACATCTGCGCATCCGGCAGCTTCTGGATATCGACCTTGATGCCGATCTTGGCGAGAGATTCCTTGACCAACGCAGCCATCGGTTCGGCGGTCGACGCCTGGCCGACATTGAAGCTGAACGTGGTCGAGAAGCCGTCCGGGAGGCCTGCCGCCTTCAGGTAGTCTTTGGCCTTCTCAAGGTCGAGCTTTACCGGCTGCGGAATCGGATAGGCCCCGCTCGATGGCTTGCCATCCGCCCAGGTCGCCCCGAACAGCGGCGACCCGCGGCTGAAGAGTGCTGCCTTGAACATGTCGTCATAGGGTAGCGCAAAAGCGATGGCACGGCGCACGTTGACGTTGTCGAAGGGCGGAATCTGGTTGTTCATCGAAACGAAGGTGACGGAATTGTATTGTGGCGTCGAGATCACCTTGAGCTTGCCCTTGGCCTCGAGAGACTGGATGTCACTGGCCTGCAGATCGACGACGATATCGGCGTCGCCACGCTCGACCAGGTTGGCGCGGGTCGCCGGCTCCGGCACCGACTGTATGATGATCCGCTTGAAGAACGCTGCCTTGTCGGCGGTACCGCGATTCCAGGCCTCGTTGCGCGTCATGGTCACCTGTTCGCCCGGCTTGAAGGTTTCGATCACATAGGCGCCGCTGCCGGCCATATGTTCCTTCAGCCACGCCGTCGCCCAGGGGTCATCGGCCGTCGCATGTTCCTTGGCGAGTTTGGAGTTGATGATGATGGGATAGACGGTCGCAAGATTCGGCAGGGCAAGCTTGTCCGGCTTCGGCAGCGTCACTTCGAAGGTCAAGGGATCGATCACCCTGAACTGGTCGGCGCTGGTCATCGAACCCGTGAGCAGCTGCGCCTTGCCGAGGACCGGCGCCGTGACCACCCGGTCAAGCGACCATTTGACGTCTTCCGCGGTGACCGGCGTACCGTCCTGGAACTTGGCGTCCTTGCGCAGGTGAAAAATGATCTTCATGCCGTCCGGGCTGACGTCGTAGGTTTCCGCGAGTTCGCCCGTTATCTTGTCGAGATCAAACACCCATTTGCCGTTGAGCTGCTTGCGGCCGAAGGAAACCAGCCGGTCATAGGTGCTGAGACTGACCGCAAAGGATTCGCGGGTGGAACCGGGAATATTCGGATCAAGCGTATTGACGGATGCTCCGGTCACGTAGCGCAGCGTTTCGGCGCGCGTTTGCGCCTGCGCCGATCCGGCAGCCAGTGAAAGCGCGATCGAGACAACCACTGAAAGCAGAGGCTTGGATCCTGTAACGGACATCGATCCTGTTCCCTATTTTGGTTTATTTTCCCAGAACACCAATTCGAAGCAAGGGATATGCCAACCTGCAACGCCGGTAATGCCAATCCCGGCAGGTACGCGCCAACCACCCCAACGCCTGACGATACACCGTTCAATGCCCCTCGCCCATGGCCGGTCTTTGCCACTCGACGACCGCCTGAGGCGCGTCATAGCGAGCGCATCAGCCCAAAGGCCGTCGCGAGGCCCGACTGCCCGGCGCCGACCACAAGTACGTCCAGGGCCGACCCACCATCCAGCGCCTGCCTCGGCACAAGCCACTTCGCATCCGGATGCGCGGTCCCGGCGAGGTCGGCGCAAACCTGGGCTTCGAGAGCTGTAAGGGCGCTGTTCATGCCGCGAGCCAACCGCCATCCACCACCATCACGGTGCCTGTCGTAAAGGAAGACGCATCGCTGGCAAGATAGAGCGCGGCCTCCGCCACCTCGTCGGCGTTGCCAAATCGCCTCATGGCGTGCCGATTGCGGGACGCTTCACGCACCGGTTCAGGGTCCGCGTAACGGGCAAAACTGCGCCGCAGCATCGGCGTGTCGATGGCGCCCGGCGCGATCGTATTGACGCGTATGCCGTCAGTAGCAAAATCGAGCGCCATCGTCTTGCTCAGGCTGACGATCGCGCCCTTGGCGGCGATGTAGGCACTGTTGTTCCTGCCGCCGGCGATCGCCAGTTGCGAAGCGAGCGTGATGATCGAGCCGGAGCCCTGCCGCTGCATCTCGGGCACGGCAGCGCGCGACCAAAGCCATGTGCCGCCGACATTGGTGCGGAACACCGCGTCCCAATCGGCGGGATCGGTCGTCAGCACTGTACCGCCGCAGGAAAAGCCCGCAGCGGTCATCAGCACGTCGAGCCGGCCGCGCCGCGCCATGATATCGCCAACCGCAATTGGCGCGAAACCGGCCGCGCCGACATCGCCGACATGCGCCGACGCTTCACCGTTCGCGCCTTCGATGGCGGCCAGCGTTTGCTGCAACCCCTCGGCATCGCGATCAACCAGCGCAACAAATGCGCCCTCTTGCGCAAACATCAACGCGCTGGCGCGGCCGATGCCGGACGCGGCCCCGGTTACGATCGCCGTCCGCCCTTTCAGTCGCATGTCGGGTCCTCTCGATGCCGTTGCCACCAAGCGTTCAGATCGGCCGCCGAATCGGCGCAGCCGAACCGCGCGCGCCAGCCGAACTCCTGCGCCAGGCGGGAGATCGAAAGCGGCGCACGGTCGACGGGACCATGCAGGTCGACGGTCGGCGCTTCGCCGGCTTCGGCCAGCCGGCAAACGAAGCCTGGATGCAGCGCGGCCAACTCCTGGCCCCATTGCAGCGCCGACCATTCCACGCCGGTTGAAATGTTATAAAGCCGATGCCTGGGCTTTGCGGCCTCGATCAGCAAGGTCACGGCTTCCGCGACATCCGGCCCATAGATCCAGTCCCTGACGCCCGGGCGCGGCAGAACGGCATCGCGCCCCTCTTGCATGGCGGCCAAAATCTGCGCCTGTGCGCTTGGCGTGTCACGCACGTCGTTGGTCCGCTCCCAGGGCCCGAACACGGCGCTCAGCCGCACGCTGATGATCTCATACTGCCAGAGTGCGGCCAGACGGGCCGCAACTTTCTCGGAGGCGAATTTGGTGATGGCGTAAAGCGAAACCGGATCGCAGGCCGTCTCTTCCTCCAGCGGCATGTTCCGGAATGCATTGGTACCATAGGCTGCGCCACTCGACAGGTTGATGATGCGTACAACGCCGTTAGCCCGCGCCGCGGTCAGGATCGGCAACTGGGCCAGCAGGTTCACGCGCAAAATGGTCTCGGGATCGGCCGCATCGCGCTCCGGACCGGCGGTCACCGCGGCGCCGAGAATGATCGCCTGGTAACCCGCGGCGATTACCTGTTCCACGGCCTGGCGATCGGTGACGTCGCCCTGGACGGCGGTCAGTCGATCGACATGGGGAGCAAAAATTTTCCGCGCGGCGGGCGGCAGGGCCGCGCGGTCGAACAATGTGACTGCATGGCCTCGCGCCAGCAGTGTCGTGGCGATATTGAGACCAACGAAACCGGCGCCGCCGAAGATCAAGATTCTCATTTCTCAATCCGAACACATCGTGGCGCTCACAGCAGCCTCGCACCGAAATTCTGTTCCGGATCCATATCCGACACCAGACGTCCGGTTGGTTTCGCCGCCTCGCCTCCGCTACGTGCCAGGAAGCGGCCGGAGCCTGCTTCGACCGAGCGCTTGCCGTCCGCCACGATGACGCGCCCGCGCGATAGCACGGTGACCGGCCAGCCACGCAGCTTGCGGCCGGCGAAAGGGGTGTAGCCGGCGAGATCGTGCATCATGGCGTCGCTCAGCGTGACCTCGCGCTGCGGGTCCCAGATCGCGATATCCGCATCGGCGCCGACGGCGATCGAGCCCTTGCGCGGATGCAGGTTGTAGATCTTTGCCGGCGCGGTCGCGGTCAGTTCGACGAATTTTTCAAGCCCCAGGCGACCCCTGGAAACCATGGCGTCGAACAGCAGCGGCAAACGTACTTCCAGGCCCGGCAGACCGTTCGCGATCTGCTTGAAAGTAGCATTGGGGCCAGCGCGCAATTTGCCGCTTTCGTCGAACCGATACGGCGCGTGATCGGACGAAACGGTCTGCAGATCGCCGAGCGCAAGCGCCTGCCACAGCGCCTCCTGATCGGAGGCCCGGCGCGGCGGCGGGCTGCACATCCATTTGGCGCCTTCGATGCCCGGCCTGTCGAGATCGTCGGCGGCGAGAAAAAGATATTGCGGACAGGTTTCGGCGTAGACCTTCAGGCCCTGCCCGCGCGCGTCGCGGATCACCTTGGCGCCTTCCGCCGTCGACACGTGAAAGATCATGATCGGCTGATCGAGCAGCGCGGCCATGCCGATCAGCCGGTTGAAGGCTTCGGCCTCCGAAATCCGCGCATGACTGATGGCGTGATATTTGGGATCGGTATAGCCGCGCGCGATCAGCCGCTTGACCATCCAGGAGATCATGCCGTGGTTCTCGGCATGGGCACAGAGCAGCGCGCCGCCGTCGCGCGCCGCCAACAGAATGTCGAGCAGCGGTTCGTCCTCGATCTTCAGCCGGTCATAGGTCATGAATATCTTGATCGAGCCATGGCCCTGCCGGATCAGCGCCGGCAGATCCGTCTCCAGGGTCTCCCTGGTCGGATCGGCGATGATCATGTGAAAGGCATAGTCGATGACCGCGCCGCGTCTTGCGAGTGCATGATAGTCCTCGAGCACCTGCGGCAGCTTCATGCCGACATGTTGAGCCGCGAACGAAATCACGGTGGTGGTCCCGCCGAAGGCTGCCGAGACGGTGGCGCTCTCGAACGTATCGGCGTTCATGATGCCTGCGGCCGAAAGCTGCTCGATATGGGCATGGCTGTCGACACCGCCCGGAAGAACCAGCTTGCCGCGCGCATCGATCTCGCGCCGCCCGCCCGGCAGGCCGCGGCCGATGGCGACGATGGTCTCACCGGAAACGGCGACATCGGCCTCAAACGTGTCGCTCACGGTCGCGACACGTCCGCCGCGGATCACGAGGTCATAAGCAGGCTCGGTCATGCCAAACTCCCAACTAAACTACCAAGTCTTGTTGCCCCGCATGGAAGCACAGATAGTGACTTTGCGCTCCATTGCGTTTAGGGAACAGACAGCGGATCATGCGTCACTGGATGGCACGGTGATTGCTTAGTCCGCAGGAAAACCCGATGTCCCGGCCGCGCATTCTCGTCATCAATCCCAATTCCAACCGCCTCGTCACGCAGGGGCTGGAGGACGCCTTGAAGCCGCTCGGCTTTGAGGGCGGACCGGAGATCGTCTGCGAGACGCTGGCGGATGGGCCTTACGGTATCGAGAGCGAGGCCGATGTCGACAGCGTGGCGATGCCGCTGCGCCGCCGCATCGAGAGCGACAACCATTCGGCAGCCTTCGTTATCGCCTGCTACAGTGATCCCGGCCTGCACCTCTGCCGCGAAGGAACGGATCGACCGGTATTCGGCATCGCCGAATGCGGCGTGCTTACGGCGCTGGCGCGCGCGGAAACCTTCGGCGTCATTGCGACCGCGCAGCGCTCGATACGCCGGCATATCCGCTATCTCAGGCAGATGGGGTTGATGGATCGGCTGACCGGGGAGCGGCCGCTCAACATGAGCGTGGCCGAGACCGCGTCGGGCGACGGAACGCTCGCCAAAATGATCGAGGTCGGGCGCACCCTGAAGGAGGAAGATGGCGCCGGCGCCATCGTGATGGGCTGCGCCGGCATGGCGCGTCACCGCAGACCGCTGGAGCAGGCACTCGGTATTCCCGTGATCGACCCGACACAGGCGGCCGTGACCATGGCGCTGGGTACGGTGCAGTTCTCCCATCACTGACTTGCGTCGGACGACTCGCCTGCACCGTTGCGAAAGGACATACCGGACATTCACGTTTCCGGAGGCGGCACCGCGCCGGTGCGGCTGGTGATCAGCCCGTAATGCTCGATGCGGCGGTGGCGGGCGAAGTCGAAGATGGTTTTCTTGGCGAACACGGTGGCGTCGAGATCGCAGGGATGAAGCAAAAGCTCGTCCTGTTCGGTCTTGGCCTCGATGACGATTTCACCGTCGGGATCGACGATCAGGCTGCCGCCGATCAACGGAAAGCCATCCTCAACCCCGGCCTTGGCGACGGCAACCACCCATGTCGAATTCTGGTAGGCGCCGGCCTGCACCGACAGCCGATTGTGGAACAGCCGTTTCTCGGGCCCCTCCTTGCTGTTCTGGGAATTGACCGAGGGCGTGTTGTAGCCGAGCAAAACCATCTCGACGCCTTGCAGGCCCATGACGCGATAGGTCTCCGGCCAGCGGCGGTCGTTGCACACCGCCATGCCAAAGATGCCGCCGAGCGCG
The DNA here is from genome assembly GCF_035484855.1 of Bradyrhizobium sp. Taxonomy (GTDB): domain Bacteria; phylum Pseudomonadota; class Alphaproteobacteria; order Rhizobiales; family Xanthobacteraceae; genus Bradyrhizobium. The sequence goes on along the minus strand of NZ_DATHOP010000025.1, from coordinate 78,220 downwards.
CGCCACACATTGAAGCCGAGATCGCCGGGTTCGAAGTAGCGTTTCTCCAGGTGCTGGAAGGCGCGTTCGGTATCGAACTCCGAGTGACCCGGCAGATGAACCTTGCGGTATTTTCCGATGATGCGAGCGGATCTGTCGGTCAGGATGCAGGTGTTGAAATGATGTCCGTCCGGCGTCAGTTCGGCATAACCAAAACTCATGGCCATCTGGTATCTCGCGGCCCGCTCGAACAGAGGCATGGTCGCCGCGTTCGGCATCTCCCGCTCAAACCAGCCATCGACCTCGGCCTGATCCTCCATGTACCAGCGCGGAAAGAATGTGGTGAGGGCCAGTTCCGGATAGATGATCAGGTCGGCGCTCGCCGCTTTTGCTTCATCCATCAGCGCTATCATGCGTTTGGCGACGGCTTCGCGGCTATCGGCCCTCTGGATAGGACCCATCTGGGCGGCGGCGACATTAATGACGCGCATAAACAGCTTCCTGGGTGCTTCCAATGAGGCGAGGTTGCATAAATATAACGCAGCTTGCGGGTTTCGTCCTTCGGAGGACGTCGGCCGACCAGAGTCAGCAGTTAGAGTCTTGGTTCATCCAAAGTCAATTCCGGCGAAGGGCCGCCGTGGCGCAGGTCTGTTCTGCATCTCCGATGCTGGCCCATCGGCGGCCATCGGCAGTTTCCTGATAAGATCAAGACCGTCAATTCGCGCAGGCGACATATCCTGACCCGCGCCGTGCGTCGAATATTCGCCACCGCCGCGAATAAGCACGCCGAAAAAGTTAACGGCCGGGACGGCCCAACGGCAGTCGAATTCGAATCGCGGTTGTGTTCGGCCGCGATTTGGCTATAGTGCCGGGTCCGGCCGCGGCCGCGCTACTAATTTTTATCGTTGGTGATCAGGCCCGTCTGCTTAGGCGGGCCGTCGCCATTTGGGGGTCCATGATGACTCGCTCCAATCGGGTTGACCATATTCGTATCACCTCGCACCCGGCGCCGGGTGCCAAGCTCAACTTCCCGATCCGCTGGGGCGCCGCCAGCGCACGCGAACGCGGGCCGGTGATCGGTACTGTGTCGCGCCCGCAAGATCGCAACGTGATCGGCAGCCATGGCGGCTCTTATTCGGTTTATCGTGCGCTCGCCGTGTCGTCGGGCGCACTCGATCCCATCCGTCGTCCGGATCTCACCAACACCCATCCCGCCGCGACGATCGGGCCGTTTCCGCAATGGGCCGATCCGCAGCGGATCGTTTCGCTCGACCCGTGGGGACATCTCGCCGCGGAAAACTTCGCAGCCGAGATCGCCGAAGGCATCGATATCCGTCCGAGTATCGCCGTTACCCGCGCGCGTCTTGACCTGCCGGAACTGCAGGCGGCGATCGAGGCCGGCCGGCTCAAGCAAGATGGCGAGGTCGTTCACAAGAATGGAAGCATCTCCGTGGTCAAGATCGCGATCGACCCGGTTTGGTACCTGCCGGGCCTGGCGGAGCGTTTCGCAACCACCGAAAACAACCTGCGCCGGCAATTGTTCGAACAGACCGCGGGCATGTTTCCGGAACTGGTGACACGGCCCGATCTGCAGGTCTTTCTGCCGCCGATCGGCGGCACCACGGCCTACCTGTTCGGCGACGTCACCAGGCTGCCGGACCACCGCACCAGGATAACCTGCCGCGTGCATGACGAATGCAACGGCTCCGATGTGTTCGGCTCGGACATCTGCACCTGCCGCCCATATCTGCTTCACGGAATCGAGGAATGCGCGCGCGCGGGACAGACCGGCGGCCTCGGCATCATCATCTACAATCGCAAAGAGGGTCGCGCACTCGGCGAAGTCACAAAATTCCTGGTCTACAACGCACGCAAGCGCCAGGAAGGCGGCGATGCCGCGGCCCAGTATTTCGAGCGTACCGAATGTGTCGCCGGCGTGCAGGATGCCCGATTCCAGCAATTGATGCCGGATGTGGTGCACTGGCTCGGCCTAAAGCGCATCGACCGCTTCGTTTCCATGAGCGACATGAAGCACGATGCGCTGACCAGCCAGGGCATCGAAATCGTCGAACGCGTGCCAATTCCCGACGATCTTGTGCCCGCCGACGCGCATGTGGAAATCGCGGCAAAGAAGGCCGCCGGTTACTACACGCCGGAGCCGCAGCAGGACCCGATCAGCCCGGTTGGCCGCCCGCTCGAAACATAGAGAGCGCGGCAGTGTCCCTTGCAAATCCGGAGACGTCGGCCGCTTTATCACTGTTGAGTGCCAGGGCGGTTCGCGAGCGCGCGCACCGCATGCTCGCGATCGGCCTTGAAGGCAGGCTTCCGAACTTCCGTATCGACCTCGATCGCATGGACTCTGCGGTCGAACTGGTGCTCAAGACAACGCGCAAGGCCTATCCCTCGCTCGATGTGCCGTTTCATTCACGCTGGCGGCATTTTGTGACGAACGGGGACAATCGCTGGGCGACCATGGCTGAGCGGACCAGTTGGCCCGATCGCGCAGCCCGTGCGCGTGCCGAATTCGATCTGGCCATCGTCAGCGTCTTCCTCGACGCCGGCGCCGGTCCATCGTGGCGCTACCGCGATCCGATCACCGGATCAACGGTCGGACGTTCGGAGGGGTTGGGACTGGCGAGCCTTGCGATGTTCGCTGCCGGCGCGTTCTCGGCTGATCCGCATCATCCCTTGCGGGTCGATGCCGGCGTGCTTGCAAATATTTCCGTTGCGAACCTCGAGCACGGCCTGCAGGTCTCGGACGTCAATCCGCTGGTTGGCATTGCAGGCCGCGCCGAACTGTTACGCCGCCTCGGCGCGCTGGTGGCCTCGAAGCCGGACGTGTTCGCCAGCCGCGACACACCGCGCCCCGGCGGCCTGTTCGATCGACTTGCTCTGCTGGCAGATGGCGTGGAGCTACCCGCCCCGACGATTCTGGCCGAACTGCTGCAACAGCTCGGGCCGATCTGGCCATCGCGGCTGACGCTGGGCGGGATCGCGCTCGGCGACTGCTGGAAGCATTCCTCGCTGACGAGCGCGGATGCGACCAGCGGCCTGATGCCGCTGCACAAGCTCTCGCAATGGCTGGCCTATTCGCTGATCGAGCCGCTGCAAACCGCCGGCATCCGCGTGACCGATATCGACGGCCTCACCGGGCTGGCCGAATATCGCAACGGCGGACTGTTCGTCGATACCGGCGTGCTCAGGTTTCGCGATTTTGAAGCTGCGCAGCGGGCGCACGAGGTGGCCTCGTCGCTGGTGGTTGAATGGCGCGCGCTGACGGTAGCGCTGCTCGACGGCCTCGCCGATTCCGTGCGGAAACGGCTTGGGCTCGACGCCACCTCGATGCCGCTGGCGAAAGTTCTCGAGGGCGGGACCTGGGCCGCAGGCCGGTTGCTGGCACGCGAACGCCGCGCTGATGCTTCGCCTCCCGTAAAAGTCATCAGCGACGGCACCGTATTCTAGCAACAGGGATCAGCATCATGGACGGCGTCACGATCGTTAGTCATCCGCTGGTGCAGCACAAGCTGACGCTGCTGCGCAAGAAGGACATTTCGACCAAGTCGTTTCGCGAACTCCTCAAGGAGATCGGGATGCTGCTGTGCTACGAAGTCACCCGTGATCTGCCGCTCGCAGATATCGAAATCGAAACCCCGCTCGCGCACATGAAGTCGCCGCAGATCGCGGGCAAGAAACTCGTGTTCGCGCCGGTGCTTCGTGCCGGCGTGACCTTTGCGGAAGGCATGCTCGATCTGGTCCCGACCGCACGGATCGCCCATATCGGTCTTTACCGCGAACCGGAAACCTTCGTTGCCGTGGAATATTTCTTCAAGGCGCCGAGCGATCTGCACGAGCGTCTGGTGATTGTAATCTCCCCGGTGCTGGCAACGGCGAACTCCGCCGTCGCCGCGGTCGACCGGCTGAAGGAGCGCGGCGCGAACGACATTCGACTGGTATGCCTGATCGGCGCACCGGAAGGTGTCGAGCGCATGCGTGGCATTCACCCGGACGTTCCGATCTGGCTCGCGGCGATCGACAAAGGGTTGGACGAAAACGCCTACATTTTGCCAGGTCTCGGCGACGCCGGCGACCGTGCCTATGGCACCAGGTAGCCTGACGCTTGGCAGTCGCAGAACGCCCTATCGACCGCTGCAGTCGGCGGAACCCCCTTTCGATACGAGATTTGCAGGCGCGGGCACCGACAAAATCCAGCAGCAACCCGGCTGCTCAAACATTCGTAATATCGTGAACTGGCGCGGCAAGGGCCGCAATCTCATTCAGGCGTTTAAGCAGGCGTGGGCCTGTATTCCGAGGCAAGTCAATGGCTGACATCTCCGAGTTTTCGATAGTCACCTACGAGCGAAAACCAGGGCGCTGGCGCGCGGCCATTACCCCGACGGGTGGCGGAATGGGCGTCGGGGTCGATAAGGTGCGTAGCGTCGTGACGCCAGATGACTACGCGTCCGAGTCAGAAGCTCAGCTTGCAGCCCAGAAATTCATCAAACTGGCTTGATGCATACAAGGCACTTTGGCCGCCTACATAATACTCTTGAGCAACTCGATGGCTTGAGCTTCAATAGCACGTCAGGTCCTTGGCGAGCCACCTAGCTCCTTTAGCCGTTTGCCATCTTTCCTGCACATCCCTGTCGGTTGCAACCGGCAGGGATTTGCTTTTGGAGCGACGGCGCACATTCTCGTGTCATCCAATAACAGCAGCGTCGCTCATGTCGCGCTGCGACGCGCCACTCCGCAGCGTATTGGAAAGAACGTCAGCGCCGCCCGTCACGGTTATTCCGCGTTGTGCCAATTCCTTCTCGCCCACGCGATGACCCGGCCCAACGTGATTGCCTTCAAAAACCTTGCCGAGTAACGGCGCTTGCGCGTCATGAACTAATACCGATTGAAGCAAATCATGACGCGATCGTTCTCAGGCGCGAGCGGTACTACCAATTGCGCCATTCCATTGGTGCGAATAAGTTTGCTTGTATGCAAATGAATAATCCACCTTGATCCCGGCATCAAGGCGCGCGCAAAATGCCCTCGGCACGAAGACGCCGAACGAGAAGGAAGATCCATGGCTCACGATGAACCGCAGGCCGCCGGCGCGACCAGGCTGGTAATCCGCAATATCGGCCTGCTGTTGAGCGGTGCGCTGGAGAAGCCGATCCTCGACGCCGACACGATCGTGACCGAGAACGGCAAGATCAGGGCCATCGGCCGCGCCAAGGATGTCGACGCCGAGGGCGCGACGACTATTGTCGACGCCAACGGCACCACCGTCACACCGGGCCTGATCGACAGCCATGTGCATCCCGTCGCGGGCGACTGGACGCCGCGGCAAAACCAGATCGGCTGGATCGACAGCTATCTGCACGGCGGCGTCACCACCATGATCTCCGCGGGCGAGGTCCATATGCCCGGTCGCCCGCGCGACGTCGTCGGCCTCAAGGCGATGGCCGTTTTTGCACAGCGCGCTTTCTGGACGCTGCGCCCCGGCGGCGTGAAGGTTCATGCCGGCGCGCCCGTCATCGAAACCGAAATGGTCGAGGAAGACTTCAAGGAACTCGCCGCGGCCGGCGTCAAGCTGCTCGGCGAGGTCGGCCTCGGCGGTGTCAAGGATGGTCCCACCGCCCGCAAGATGGTGGGATGGGCGCGCAAATACGGCATCCAGAGCACGATCCACACCGGTGGCCCGTCGATCCCCGGCTCCGGCCTGATCGACAAGGACGTGGTACTGGAGGCCGATACCGACGTGATCGGCCACATCAACGGCGGTCACACCGCCCTGCCCGACGACCAGATCCGCTGCATCTGCGAGGGCTGCAAGCGTGGCCTTGAACTCGTCCACAACGGCAATGAGCGTTCAGCGCTCTATACGCTGCGGATCGCGCGCGAAATGGGCGACCTCAATCGCGTCATCCTCGGCACTGATGCGCCGGCGGGTTCCGGCGTGCAGCCGCTCGGGATCTTGCGCATGGTGTCGCTGTTGTCGTCGCTCGGCGAGGTGCCGGCTGAAATCGCGTTCTGCTTCGCGACCGGCAATACCGCCAGGATGCGGGCGCTGGACTGCGGCCTCATCGAGGTCGGGCGCTCGGCCGACTTCGTCATCATGGACAGGGCGCAGCATTCCGCCGGCAACACCATCCTCGACAGCGTACGACTCGGCGACCTCCCGGGCATCGGCATGACCATCATCGACGGCATCGTACGTACGCAACGAAGCCGCAACACGCCCCCGGCAACCAAAGTGCCGATGGTGGTCGGGCATTAGGTCCGGCAGATCACCGCAACTTGCTCAGCAGCGCGACCAGCGTCTCGCGCTCCCGCGCATCGAGCGGCGCGAGCGTTTCCTTCGTGATCGCGTGCGCATTCGGAATGGCCTTTTCCGCCAGCTGCCGACCCGCGCGCGTCAGACTAACGAGCAGGCGGCGGCCGTCTTCGGGATCGGGGCCGGTCTCGGTCAGCCCGCGGGCGGTAAGCCGGTCGATAACGCCCTTGATGGTGGCGACATCCATCGCGGTCAGCCGGCCGAGCTGGTTCTGCGAGCAAGGCCCGGTCTCGGTAAGTTTTGCCAAAGCCGCCCATTGCGTCGGCGTCAGGTTGATGCCGATTTCCCGCGCGAAGATGGTGGCGTGACGCTGCCACACCTGGCGCAGGATGAAGCCGATCTGCTCCTCCAGGAAATAGGCCGGCCGCGAAGGCTTGACGCTTCGCCTGGCCGAAACAGCTCTGGTCATTTGCGTCCCCCGCCCCTGTTTCCTGGCGCCGATATCACAGCGCCAAATGCGCGTCGCGAATGTCCGGACGCGCGTCAAGCTCGCTCATGGTGCCGCTGAAGCAGATGCGGCCGCGCTCGATGATATAGGCACGGTCGCAAATCAGCCTCGCGAAATGCAAATTCTGTTCGGAGACGATCATGCTGACGCCTTCCTTCTTCATGGTCAGGATCGCGTCGACCATCTGCTCCACGATCTTGGGCGACAATCCTTCCGACGGCTCGTCGAGCAGCACCAGCGAAGGGTTGCCCATCAAAGTCCGGGCGATCGTCAGCATCTGTTGTTCGCCCCCGCTCATGCGTCCGCCGGCGCGGCCGCGCATCTCGCCAAGGTTCGGGAACAGGGCAAACAATTTCTCCCTGGTCCAGTGCGGCGTATTCGGCCGGATCGGCTGACGGCCGACCGCCAGATTTTCGTCGACCGTCAAGTCCGTAAAGATGCGGCGTTCCTCCGGCACGTAGCCGAGGCCACGGCTTGCGATCACATGGGTCGGCTGATCCGAGACATCCTTGCCTTCGAAGACGATCCGGCCGGTGCGCTGCTCGACCAGGCCGACGATGGAACGAAAGGTGGTGGACTTGCCGGCGCCGTTGCGTCCGAGCAGCGCCACCACCTCGCTTTCGCCGACCTCGATCGCAATATCGAACAGGATATGCGCAGGACCGTAATAGCTGTTCAACCCGTCGACGGAGAGCTTCATGCGCCCGCTCCCTCACGGTGGCGGGCGTCGTAAACCAGGCCATCACCGAGATAGATCGCACGCACTTGCGGGTTGCTCCGCACTTGTTCGGGAGACCCCTCCGCGATCAAGCTGCCGCGATTGAGCACCAGGATGCGGTCGGCGTGCTCGAACACCACGTCCATGTCGTGCTCGGTAAAGAGCACGCCGATCGCCTGTTCGCGGGCGATGCCTGCGGTGAGGCGCATCAGCTCGATCCGCTCGCGCGGCGCCATGCCGGCGGTGGGCTCGTCCATCAGCAGCAGCTTTGGCTGATTGGCGAACGCGATGGCGAGCTCAAGCCGCTTGAGATCGCCATAGGCGAGTTCGCCGCATGGCCGCTCGGCATAGCCGCCCATGCCGACGAGCTCCAGCAAGCGACTGGCCTCGTCTCGCGCGAAGCGTGGCGCCGACGTCCAGAGATTGAACGACCGGCTGTGAAACGACAGCAATGCGACCTGGACATTCTCGCGCACCGTCATGGTCGGGAATGTCGCGGTGATCTGGAATGTGCGCCCGACGCCGAGACGCCAGGTTGCCCGCGGCCTCTTGCCGGTGGTGTCCTGACCGAGCAGGTGGATCCGGCCTGAACTTGGCGTGGTCTGGCCGTTGAGCATATCGAAGCACGTGCTCTTGCCGGCGCCATTGGGACCAATCAGCGCCAGGATTTCGCCAGCCTGCAACGCAAAGGACACGCCGCGCACGGCATGGACTCCGCCATAGGATTTGCTCAAGCCTTCGACCGACAACAGTGTGGGCGCGGTGCTCATTCGGCGGTCTCGATCCCTGACGTGACAAGGGCGGAATCAGGGGCTGGCTTGGGCGATCGAGGCCGACGGCGATTTCGGAGCGTCTGCAGCGTCCCGACGATGCCCTTGGGGAAGGCGACCACGATCACAACGATGAACGCGCCGAGCACCAGCTTGGACAGGTCGGTCTGGCTCACCAGCCAGATCGACAACGCCTTGTAGACGATGGCGCCGACGACCGCGCCGGAGACGGTCTCGACGCCGCCGAGCAGCACCATGACCAGCGCATCGACCGAAAGCGAGATGCCGAGATCGTCGGGAAACACGCTGCCCTTGAGATAGGCGAACATCGCGCCGGCGATTCCGGCGAAGGTGCCGGCGATCATGAAGGCGGTCCACTGGATGCGCTTGCCGTCGATGCCGATCGCCTCACCGCGCAGCGGCGAGTCGCGCGTGGCGCGCAGCGCGTAGCCGAAAGGCGAAAATACGATGATGCGAAGCGCCGCGACTGAAAGCGCCGCCACGCCGATCGACAGCCAGTAGAAATGCGATGGGCTCGCCGCCCACTTCTCGGGCCATACGCCCAGGATACCGTTGTCGCCGCCGGTCACCTCCACCCATTGGAACGCAATCGACCAGACGATCTGCGCGAAGGCCAGCGTCAGCATCGCAAAATACACGCCGGACAATTGCACGGCGAAGAACCCGAACAGGATGGCGCCCGCGAGCCCCAGCAGCGGGCCGAGCAACAGGCAAACGATCATCGGCAGGCCGGCGAGCTTGGCGAGCAGCGCAACGCCATAGGCGCCGAGCCCGAAATAGGCAGCATGGCCGAACGAGGCGAGGCCGCCGGCCGACATCAGGAAATGCAGGCTGGCGGCAAAGATCACGAAGATGGCGGTCTCGGAGCCGACGGTGAGCGCGTAATTGCCACCGATCAACGGCAACGCCGCGGCTAGCGCCAGCGCGGCGATCGCCGCCAGGCGCTGATTGGAGCTCAGCGGCCGCCACGGATTTACCGTAAGCCCCGGCGTGCGACGCGCGGCGGCCTCCGGCTTGCCGAACAGACCCCACGGCCGAACGATCAGGACGGCCGCCATCACCAGAAACACCAGGATAATGGAGATCTTCGGAAAGATCAGGATGCCGAAGGCGTTGAGTTCGGAGACCAGTACGGCTGCGACAAAGGCGCCGACGATGCTGCCGAGTCCGCCGATCACCACCACCACGAAGACGTCGACGATGATGCGCAAGTCAAGCGCATGATGCACCGCATCGCGCGGAATCTGCAGCGCGCCGCCGAGCGCCGCCAGGAAGACGCCAAGCGCGAACACGCTGGTGAACAGCCATTTCTGATTGACGCCCAGCGCCGCCACCATGTCGCGGTCCTGTGTCGCGGCGCGCACCAGCACGCCCCAGCGCGTGCGGCGGAACATCAGCCACAGCAAGCCGAGCACCACCGGGCTGAGCACAATCAGGAACAGGTCGTAGCTCGGAACGTTCTGGCCGAAGAAATCGACCGCGCCCTTGAAACCGGGCGCGCGGCGGCCGAGCAGGTCGCTCGGTCCCCAGATCAGCACCACGAGATCCTCGACCATCAGGGTCAGGCCGAAGGTCGCGAGCAGCTGAAACAATTCGGGCGCGTGATAGATCCGTCGCAGCAGCAGCATTTCGACCAGCACGCCGAGTACCGCAACGATCAAGGCGGCGGCGACGATGCCGCCCCAGAATCCGATGGCGCCGGAAAATCGCTCGGTCAGCGTGAACGCCACATAGGCGCCGAGCATGTAGAACGCGCCATGCGCGAAATTGACGATGCGCGTCACGCCGAAAATGATCGACAGCCCGGAGGCCACCAGGAACAGCGACGCGGCGCTGGCAAGACCGGTCAGGAACTGAACGACATAGAATGCCATCGGCGGTCCGGTTCACAATGCTCCTCGGAATGAGGCCCTCTTTCACCTCTCCCCGCGTGCCGGTCGGATCGCGTCAGCGATCCGGGTGAGGGGGACTCTCCACGAGTCGAACTCGTCGAGAGAGCCCCTCACCCCAACCCTCTAAGAGCGAGCTTCGCTCGTCTCGACCGTGAAGAACGGGGAGAGGGAGCGCCTCACTCCTTCGGGCGCATTTTTTCGACTTCGGCGTCGCTCGGCAGATAATCGGCGCCCTTGCGATAGGCGGTGTCGACCATAATGCCCTTGCCGTCCTTCAGCGCGGTCTTGCCGGTGAATGCGCCGAGCGTCGACTGGTGGTCGATCTTGCGGAAGGTGATCTCGCCGAACGGCGACGGCACCGACAACCCTTCCGCCGCGGCGATCAGTTTTTCCGGATCGTCGGAATTGGCCTTGGCGAGGATCGCCGCGGCCGACTTGATCGTCTCGTAGCCGACGATCGAGCCGAGCCTTGGATAGTCGTTGTACTTGGCTTGATAGGCCTTCAGGAACGCATCGTGCTCGGCCGTCTTGATGCTGTACCAGGGATAGCCGGTAACGATCCAGCCCTCCGGCGTCTCTTCCTTCAGCGGATCGAGATATTCCGGTTCGCCGGTGAGGAACGAAACCACCGCACGATCCTTGAACAGACCACGGGTGTTGCCTTCGCGCACGAATTTCACGAGATCGGCGCCGAAGGTGACATTGAGGATCGCCTCCGGATTGGCGGCGGCGAGCGCCTGCACCACCGGACCCGCATCGATCTTGCCGAACGGCGGCCATTGCTCGTCGACCCACTGGATGTCGGGGCGCTTTTCCGACATCAGTTTCTTGAACACGCCAACCGCCGACTGGCCGTATTCGTAATTCGGCGCAATCGTCGCCCAGCGCTTGGCCGGCAGTTTGGCGGCCTCTTCCGCCAGCATCGCGGCCTGCATGTAGTTGGAAGGGCGCAGGCGGAAAGTGTAGCGATTGCCCTTGGACCAGGTGATCGCGTCAGTCAGCGGCTCGGCGGCGAGGAAGAACACCTTTTTCTGATTGGCGAAATCGCTGACGGCAAGGCCGATGTTGGAGAGGAACGTGCCCGCCAGCATCGCCACCTTCTCGCTCGACACCAGTTCGTTGGCGGCGGTCTGCGCGTCGGCCGGCTTGCCGCCGTCATCCTTGGAGATGACGACGAGCTTCTTGCCGTTGATGCCGCCAGCGGCGTTGACTTCCTCGACCGCGAGCTGCCAGCCCTTGCGGTAGGGATCGGTGAAGGCCGGCAACAGCGAATAGCTGTTGATCTCGCCGATCTTGATTTCGCTCTGCGCCATGGCGGCATTCGCCATGCCGCCGAACATGATCGCGAGCCCCGCGCCCAGGAAATATCTGCTCCGTCGCATCCCTTACCTCCGCTGTTAGAAGAAATTACCGTAGACCGTCCTCGCCCTTGACTTCCGCGACCGTCAATCCACCGACCCGTGGCAGCGGCCTGCCGCTGTCGGTGACCGCGACCGCCACCATGATCTCGTTGGCACGCGGCGCGTCGTTGATCTGGACTTCCATGCCGTCGAAATGGCTGCGCACGAAGGCCGCATCCTTATGGCCGAGCGGGATATCCAGCGTGGTACCCGGTCCGCTGCGCTTCTTCGACGACGGGATCAGGGCCGCGCCCTTGCCCAGCACCTTGCGCACCGGCGCGCCCATCTTCGGATGCAGGATCGCGGCGGCATGCTCAAGCTCGCCGTTTTCGCCGACCGCCGCCGCCTTGCCGTAGCTGTGCGCCTTCGCGCCGTCGATGCCGAGCGCGGCAACGGCCTTCTTCGAGAGCAGTTCGCCAAGCTCCTCGCCGATCGCGATCAGGGGCGCAAGGTCCTCGACATACCTGCCGGCGAACGGATTTTCGATCACGGCGATGGCTGCCGCGCGCCGGGTCGGCGGCGCGATCGTCCTGCCCATTTCCATATGGGTTTCTTCGACCACCGTGACGATCTTGCGGATTATCGCGCTCATCGTTTTCCGCCCTGCTTTCGAATTTCCTCAGGCATCCACCGTACTCTCTACTTTGCGAAGCGGCGAGCTTGCGTTCATCGTCTCGACGTCTTTCGCCGCCACGACGATCATCCGGCCATTTAGCCGCAAGGCGGCGCCATCGATCAATCCCGCCGCGAGCCATTTTCGCGCGCAAACCGCGCCAGTCTCCAGCGCTTGCTCGACCTCACTGACGGATATTTCTCCGACGCCGCGTGTCACCAGTCGCGCGCCGAGATCGCTGTCGGGCTGCAGTTCGTGCGCGGGGCGGCGGATGATTGCGGGATGTCCGGGCAAATCGACGGCATTGGCAATGACGGTAGCGGCGGCGTCGGCTTGCGACGCCGTCCGCGCCAGCACGGTGACGGCGTCGGCAATCCCGAGCGAAAAACTGCGGCCATGACGCCCGCTGGTCGCAACCCCTCGCGTGGGATCGCCGGCATGGACGATCATGGTCCGCAGCAGGCCGGATACATCCGGCCGTTCCGCCAAGCCCACGGTGAAATATTCTCCACCGGCCAGATGCAGCGCGATGTCGCCGCCATTATTGACATAAGCACGATCGAGCCGCGACCCGCTCACCATCGCGCCCAAAATCTCTTCTGCGACGGAGCCTGCGACCGCCGCCATCGGCGTGATGAAGCCGTCGGCGGCAAACGGCGCTACCGCCTTATGCATGCGGCGCGCGATCACGCCCAGCAGCCGGCAGCGTACGGGATCGGCCGGCTGGCGCAACAGCGGCAGCTCGGCGCAGAGTTCGTCGAGCAGACCTGTAAAGCGCCACGTTGCGGCATCATGGGCGCGACGCACTTCCGTCTCGCTGCCGCGGGCCTCCACGATCAGGTCGATCGGACCGTCCTGCAGATGAAGCCGCCTGCCGTCCGGGAGCAACCTGATCTGCTGCGCCCGTGTCATGCGCGCGGACCCGATAATGGCGGCTGCGAAAGCGTTTGGCGGATTTCGGTATTGTCCTTCAGCGAGGCTAGCGGACGCACGTGATCCATATGACCGCCCAAGGCGGCATAGTCAGACAGTTTCAGGGTGAACTCGATCGGCGCCACCAGTGCCGGCGTCGGAACATAGCCGAATGCGCCGGCCGGCAATCGCGTGACGTCGACCATGAAGGTGATGCCGCCACCCGGCCAGACATACACCGGCGCGCCGCCTGAGGTGACGCGGGTCAACGCCTCCTTGACGGATCGGGTCAGGCGCACCGGATTGTCGGTGACGCCGGCGCGCAATGAGCCGCCCGCTCCGCCCATGAACAGGACGGTGCACAGGGCGGGCTCGCAGTTCTCCTGGATCCGCTCGACCGATGATTTCAGATCGATCGGCATCTCCTTCTCGATTGGCCGCAAGGCTTCGTCGAGGACATAGTAGGCCGCATGTTCGCCCGTGGTGGAGACCATCAGCATGGTCGTTCCCGGGCGCGCTTTCTTCGCATCGAATGGGCCCAGCACCGAAAGCGGATCGGAGATCTTTGTGCCGCCCCATCCGGTGCCGGGCTCGGCGACCTGGAAGTAGCGGCCGGGCGTCGAGCGCCGGCCCTTCATCTTGATCCCGGTGTCGGGAATATCGAGCAGCTTGCCGGCCTGGTGTTCGCTGAGGACGCCTGTGATGTGGTCATCCACGACCACGACTTCATCAACCTTGCCATGCCACTGCTTGGCGAACATGCCGATAGTCGCCGAGCCGCAACCGACCCGCATGCGCTCCTCGGGCACGCCGTTGACGATCGGTGGATAGCCGGCCTGCACCACTACGGTCGCGCCGCCGTCGACCGTCAGCTCCACCGGCTTGCAGTTGCTGAGATCCATCAGCACGTCGCAAGTGACGCGGCCTTCCTTCTTCGAGCCGCCGGTCAGATGATGGACCCCACCGAGAGACAACATCTGTGAGCCGTATTCGCTGGTGGTGACGTGACCCACCGCTTCGCCCTGCGCACGAACCGTCGCGGTCTCCGGACCGAGATAGCGGTCGGTGTCGATCTTCACCTTGACGCCGCAATAGCTGAAGATGCCCTCGGTCACCACGGTCACCATATCGACGCCGTCGATCTCCGAGGAGACGATGAACGGCGCCGGCTTGTAATCCGGATAGGTGGTGCCGGCACCGATCGCCGTGACGAAAATGCTGGGCTCGTGGACGATCTTGCCGTCCCAGTCGCCGCCGGCCTGGAACGGCACCAGCCGTCCGCCATGCGACACCGTCCGCTCCAGCACGATATGCGGATCGACGCGCACCAGTTGGCCGTCGTAATTGGCATAGCGGTCGCAGGCGCCCGCCGCACCCGGCTTGATGTAGCACATCACCGGGCAGGCATCGCAGCGGATCTTGTCGTCGGCGGCGGTCGGTTCGGTCAGCATGAACGAGCTCACAAGCCAGCATCAAACTGTCGGACGGCAAAACGGGTAACGACGTCTCCTGCCGCGACCCGCCGGTATTGTTCGTATACGAACGATGTTGCGCGCCCGACGGAAACCTGTCAAGCGGCGGCCCAGGCGAAAACGCGCCGGTGCCGATTATTGCCGCAGATTGCCTCGCCGGCTTGTTCATAAACAGGGCAGCCAGGTTGGTCGCGGGCCGGCGCGCTTGCACGTTTGCATGTAAACGGTATCTTCGCGGTCGGGTTTGAACCGCGATGTTTTGCAGTGCGACCACCAGGCCGGAACCAGACGCATGACGCAACCCACGATCCGCCTCGCGGTCAACGGCCGGATCCACGACATCAGCGCTGCTCCCGATACCGCATTGCTTTATGTATTGCGCAACGACCTCGAACTGAACGGACCGAAATACGGTTGCGGGCTCGGCGAATGCGGGACCTGCACCGTCCTGATCGACGGCCTCGCCGCGCGCTCCTGCGTGATCCCGATCAGCGGCTGCGTCGGGCGCGACATCGTGACGCTTGAGGGACTTGGCACGCGCGACCGTCCTGATCCGGTGCAGGAAGCTTTCATCGCCGAGCAGGCGGCGCAATGCGGCTACTGCCTCAACGGCATGATCATGACGACCAAGGCGCTGCTGATGCGCACACCTCATCCCTCCGAGACCGAGGTGCTGGAAGCGCTGCGCTACAATCTCTGCCGCTGCGGCGCGCATGTCGAAATCATCCGCGCGGCGATGCGGGCCGCCGGCCGTCTCGCCGAGGCGCATGATTGATGGCCTCGCCGGTCACTTCCGATAATTCCAGTATCCGGACCGGCGCGTTGTCGGTGGTTCGTCCGGCCGGTTCAGGCGCGGAAGGCTCCTTCGAGACCTTCATCAGGATATCGGCCGACGGTTCGGTCACCGCCTTCAACGGTCATGTCGATCTCGGCACCGGCATTCGCACCGCGCTGGGGCAGATCGTCGCCGAGGAACTCGACGTCTCGTTTGCGCGAGTCGTCATCGTGCTCGGCAATACCGCGCATGTCCCCAATCAGGGCCCAACCATCGCCAGCGAAACCATCCAGATCACGGCCGTCCCCTTGCGCAACGCCGCGGCGCAGGCACGGCAATTCTTGCTTGC
Source organism: Bradyrhizobium sp. (assembly GCF_035484855.1). Lineage (GTDB taxonomy): Bacteria > Pseudomonadota > Alphaproteobacteria > Rhizobiales > Xanthobacteraceae > Bradyrhizobium. The sequence goes on along the minus strand of NZ_DATHOP010000025.1, from coordinate 62,546 downwards.
GCGCGCCGCCGAACGGCTCGAGCAATCCGTGGAATCGCTCACGATCGAAGACGGCCTGATCCGCGGCAGGGATAACCGCAGCGTCAGCTATGGCGAATTGATCGGCGACGAGACCGTCCGCCTCGAACTCTCTGACGATGTTGCGGTCAAGGCGGTCAGTGCCTACGGCATTGTCGGGCAATCGGTGCCGCGCGTCGATCTGCCGGCGAAGGCCACCGGCGAACTCGTCTACGTTCACGACATGCGCCTGCCCGGCATGCTGCATGGCCGGGTGGTGCGTCCGCCCTATGCCGGCGTCGACGCCGGCGCCTTTGTCGGCACCAGCCTGATCGCGATCGACGAGGCATCGGTCCGCGATATTCCCGGGCTGGTCGCCGTCGTCAGGATCGGCGATTTCGTCGGCGTCGTCGCCGAACGCGAGGAAGACGCGGTCAAGGCGGCCGCGCAACTGAAGGTGAGCTGGAAGCCGACGCCGGTGCTTCCCGAGCTGAAGGATATCGAGACGGCGCTGCGCGCCAATCCCTCGACGCCGCGCACCCTGATCGACAAGGGTGACGTCGAGGCTGCGATCGCGGCCGCCGCCAAGCCGATGGCGCGAACCTATCTCTGGCCCTATCAGATGCACGCCTCGATCGGCCCATCCTGCGCCGTTGCCGATGTTCGGGACGATCACATCCAGGTGTGGTCCGGCACGCAGAATCCGCACATCCTGCGCGCGGATCTCGCGCTGCTGGTGGCGCGGCCGGACAGCGAAATCGACGTGATCCGGATGGAAGCCGCCGGTTGCTACGGCCGCAACTGCGCCGACGACGTTTCCGCCGATGCCGTGCTGCTGTCGCGCGCAGTCAGCCGTCCCGTCAGGGTGCAATTGAGCCGCGAGCAGGAGCACGCCTGGGAGCCGAAGGGCACGGCGCAGCTGATGGACGTGAAGGGCGGACTGCGCGCCGACGGCAGTGTCGCCGGCTATGATTTTGCCACGCGCTATCCCTCCAACGGCGCGCCTACGCTGGCGCTGCTGCTGACGGGTACGATTGCGCCGACTCCCAATGTGTTCGAGATGGGCGACCGCACCGCGATCCCGCCTTACGACTATGAGGCGATGCGCGTGGTGGCGCATGACATGCCGCCAATCGTGCGGGCGTCATGGCTGCGCGGCGTCTCGGCGCTGCCGAATACGTTTGCCCATGAATCCTATATCGACGAACTCGCAACCGAGGCCGGCGTTGATCCGATCGAGTACCGGCTGCGCTATTTGAAGGATCAGCGCGCGATCGACCTCGTCAACGCCGTTGCCGAGCGCGCGGACTGGACTCCGCGACCGATAAGGCAGGAGCCGGCGCCAGAGGACGACATCGTGCGCGGGCGGGGCTTTGCCTATGCGCTCTATGTCCACAGCAAATTTCCGGGCTACGGCGCCGCATGGTCGGCCTGGGTAGCCGACGTCGCCGTCAACAAGACGACCGGCGATGTCAGCGTGACCCGCGTGGTGGCGGGGCAGGATTCCGGGTTGATGATCAATCCGGACGGCGTGCGGCACCAGATCCATGGCAACGTCATCCAGTCCACCAGCCGTGCGCTGATGGAAGAGGTCTCGTTCGACCGCAACGCCGTGACAAGCCGCGAATGGGGCGCCTACCCCATCATCAAATTTCCAGAGCTGCCCGCGATCGACGTGCTGATGCTGCCGCGGCAGGACCAGCCGCCGCTCGGCGTCGGCGAATCCGCTTCCGTCCCGAGTGCCGCGGCGATTGCCAACGCCATCTTCGATGCAACCGGTGTGCGTTTTCGCGAATTGCCCTTCACGCCCGAACGAATTCTCCGGGGATTGCGTGGCGAGCAGGCCGAGGTGCGCGGCGCGTTACCGATGGCTGCGCCTCAAGCCCCGGCTTCTACCGACAGATGGCATAATCCGTTCGCGACTCGTCGCGGTGTGGCGGCGAACATCGTGGCGTTATGCACCGCAGCGATCGGCATCGCTGCAGCCGTGCTGCCGTGGCGATCGATCGCGCCGGTGGCCCGGCCGGATACATCGGTCTATTCGGCCGCGACGATTGCTCGCGGCGGGCAACTTGCCGCGCTCGGCGATTGCGCGGTCTGTCACACCGATGCGAACGGCGCCGTCAACGCGGGAGGCCGCGCCATCGAGACGCCATTCGGCACGGTCTGGAGTACCAACATCACCCCCGATCCCGCGACCGGGATTGGCGCGTGGTCCTATCCGGCGTTCGAACGCTCGATGCGCGAAGGTATCCATCGCGACGGCCGGCATCTTTATCCGGCGTTTCCGTATTCGCATTTCGCGAAGGCGACCGACGCCGACCTGCAAGCGCTCTACGCGTTTCTGATGGCCCAGGCACCGGTGCGCGCCGAAAACCGCGCGACCACACTTGCCTTCCCATTCAATTGGCGTCTCCTGATGGCCGGATGGAACGCGCTGTTCCATCGAGCTGAAGTGTTCGAAGCCGATCCGGCGAAATCGGAGATCTGGAATCGCGGCGCGTATCTGGTCGAGGGGCTTGGCCATTGCGGCGTCTGCCATTCGCCGCGCAATGCATTGGGCGCGGAAAAAGCCAGGGCATATCTGGCTGGCGGTTTCGCCCAGGGTTGGGAAGCACCGCCGCTAACCTCGCTTTCCCACGCGCCGATACCCTGGAGCGAGGATGAGCTGTTCGCCTATCTGCGGACAGGCGAATCCCGTTTTCACGGGGTCGCCGCCGGCCCGATGGCGCCGGTGGTGAAGGAACTCGCACGCCTGCCCGACCCCGACATTCGCGCCATGGCGGTCTATCTGAGCTCGTTCAATGGGAGCGCTCTCGAAAAGCCGGCGCAGGACGCCCTTGCCGCCGAACTGGAAAAGTCGACCGGTACCAGGGTGGTTTCGGCCTCGCCCGCCGGCGCACGGCTTTACGAAGGCGCTTGCGCGGTGTGCCATGCGGTCGGCGGGCCGGCCCTGTTCGGCAGCCGGCCGTCGCTGGCGCTGAACAGCAATCTGCACAGCGCCAGCCCGGACAATCTGATCCAGGTCATCCTGCACGGCATCGCCGCGCCGGTCTCGAGCGACCTCGGCTATATGCCCCCCTTCAAGGACAGCATGAACGACGACCAGCTCACCGAGCTGGTGACCTTCCTGCGGCGGCAATTCGCCCCAGAACGACCGGCCTGGATCGGTGTCCGCGCGGCCGTCGGCCAGGCCAGGCAGCGGAGTTTGCGCTGACCTGCCCGGCCGAGGGTACTGGCTGCAGGGCTCCCGGCGGGCTAGGGTTCCGGCATGGCTGTTACAGACATCGCATCCCGGACCTACAATCACGGCTGGCGGCTCGACCCGATCGTGCGCAGCCTGCTCGATACCGATTTCTACAAGCTGCTGATGCTGCAGATGATCCGGCGGTATTACCCGACGCAGCGCGTCACCTTCTCGGTGATCAATCGCAGCCGGCACGTGCGGCTGGCCGAGGTGATCGACGAAGGAGAACTGCGCGCCCAGCTCGACCATGCCCGCACCATCCGCTTCAGCAAGAAGGAACTGATCTGGCTCGCCGGTAATAGTTTCTACGGCAAGACCCAGATGTTTTCGGCTGACTTCATCAACTGGCTCGCGGCGTTCCGTCTTCCTGAATATGAGCTTCGCAAGGTGGACGGCCAATACGAACTGCATTTCCACGGTCCCTGGACCCACACCACCATGTGGGAGATACCGGCGCTCGCCATCCTCAACGAGTTGCGCTCGCGCCAGGTGACGAAGGGCCAGGGCCGGTTTGTCCTCGACGTTCTCTATGCCCGCGCCAAGGCCAAGCTTTGGGCCAAGGTCGAACGCCTGCGAAAGCTGGATGGTTTGCGGCTTTCCGATTTCGGGACACGGCGGCGCCATGGCTTCCTGTGGCAACGCTGGTGCGTCGAGGCCGTGAAGGAAGGCCTCGGATCTTCCTTCACCGGCACCTCGAACGTCTTGCTGGCGATGGACAACGATCTGGAGGCGATCGGCACCAACGCGCATGAATTGCCGATGGTCGCCGCGGCGCTGGCGGACGACGAAGACGAGCTGCGCTGGGCGCCCTACCGCATCCTGGATCAGTGGCAGCATACCTATGGCGGCAACCTTCTGATCGCCCTGCCCGACGCCTTCGGCACCAGGTCATTCCTCCGTGACGCTCCCGAATGGGTAGCGGACTGGACCGGTTTTCGCCCTGACAGTGCGCCGCCGATCGCGGCAGGCGAAGAAATCATCAAATGGTGGAAGCAAAAGGGCCGCGACCCAAAGGAGAAGCTGCTGGTCTTCTCCGACGCCATGGATGTCGGATCGATCGAGGAGACCTATCGTCATTTTGCCGGCCAGGTGCGGATAAGTTTTGGCTGGGGCACCAACTTGACCAACGATTTTGTGGGATGCGCCCCCGATGGCTCGGCCAACCTCGATCCGATCTCGATCGTCTGCAAGGTGACTTCAGTCGACGGCCGGCCAGCCGTGAAACTCTCGGACAATCCGGAAAAGGCGACGGGTACGGCGTCCGAAATCGAGCGCTACCTTGGCGTATTCGGCGACGCCGGCCGTGTCCGCAGCCCGGTGCAGGTCTGAAGATCCCCGCACCAAACGACTCAACCCCGTCCATCCTCGGTGCGGCGCTCCGTTAGTGCGGGCGCCATGAACCTGCGCATGCGCGGCCAGGATCTGCTGGACCAGCGTGGTACCGGAGCGCGGCATGCCGACAATGAAGACAGCCGCCGTATCCTTGTTGCCGGCCCGGGCAACCTGGTCGCCTCGAAAATCGACGAAATATCTTAGTCGCCCTGAAAGATTGTTTATATTTTATTCTACCTATGGTAGGGTTACATAGCTGACCGCCTGCTTCCCCACGCCACCAAGTCGGATGTACCCGGCCACGCACCGGCAACGCCGGTGCGGTGCGGCACACCTACGTGTCTTCTGCCGCCAACGACAACGATACGGCCATCGACGGGTGATCCCATGATCAGAAACGGAAAAGAAATTCCCGGCGGGAGCACGGTTACGACCGAGGTCTGCATCATCGGATCGGGTCCGGCCGGCATTACCGCGGCGTTGCGCCTGCAAGAACAGGGAAAAAAGGTCATCTTGATCGAAGGCAGCCGCGACTACCGCAACCCAGGCAAGGAAGCGAGCTGGCCGGATAAGAAACTGCTCTACGACGGCGTGGCCGACGGCCTGTTCAAAACCAACGAATCCGATTTCCTGATCCGGCCTTATGCCGGAAGTGGCAAGTATCCCTCGGAACGCGAGCGCATGTTCGGCGGCACGTCCACGCATTGGGGCGGCCAATGCCGGCCGCTGGACCCGATCACCTTCGAGAACAAGCGGGTGGGCTTTGCGAGCTGGCCCATCACGCGCGACGATCTCGATCCCTACTACGCCAAGGCGGCCACGTTCTGCCAACTCGATAGCGATTTCACCGCCGAACATTGGGCCAAGATATTCAATGACAACGCGCCGGGCAGCGCCGAGGTGCCGCATCTCGAAGGCTTCGATACCGAGATGTACCAATTCATGGACTACAACAACGCGAATTTCGCCACCAGGCAGTTCGATGGAACAACGATCGGAGACAGCGCGGTCGACGTGATCCTGAACGCCAGCCTGCTCAACATCGATCACAGCAATGGCGTCGTGAGCGGGTTGCGTGTGGCCAGCATGGACGATGAAACGCCGCCGAAAAAGGCCAAGGAGTTCACCATCAAGGCCGACATCTATGTGCTCGCCTGCGGCGCGGTCGCCAACGCCCGCCAGCTCCTGTTGTCGAACGCCGGCAATGAGCACCAACAGGTCGGCCGCCATTTCATGTGTCACCCGCTTACGATCGAGCCGGTCATCAACTTATCACCGGGCTTTCTCAAGGGCCCCCGCGCCAACCTGATGAGAGGCGCTGGATGGTCGGATCAAAAAACCGGAGTTCAGGTACGGGGCAAATTTTCTCCCACTGCCGAACGGCAGGCGGCACTCCAGATGGGCAGCTGTTGGTTCGATGTCGACGCCGGCGGATATTATTTCGAGATGGCCCCCAATGAAAAGAGCTTCGTCACGCTCGCCAAAACGCGCGACAAAGTGTTTGACCAGTGGAAGACCATGATAACCTGGGAGCTGACGGAGTTCGACGAGAACACCTACGTGCAGACGACGAAGCTCTTCAAGACGGCGGTCAACAACCTCGGCGGCGAGGTCTCCTTCGCGCCGTGGCACAGCATCAAATTCGCCGTCAACGGGCACCACCTCGGCACCACGCGAATGTCGAGCAAGCCCGAGGACGGGGTGGTCGACGCCAACCTCAAGGTGCATTCTCTCAGGAACCTCTATGTCGCGGGAGCCTCGGTGTTTCCGAGCGCCGGGATTTCCAACCCGACCTTCACCATCGTCGCGCTCTCGATCCGGCTGGCCGAGCATATCGGCAAGGCCCTGAGCAGCTAGCACGCCTGCCCGGCTGCAACATGGCGCGCCGCCGCTTTCGCGGACACCGGATCAGCGCCAGCCCGGCACGATCCTTCTCCGCCGTCCGTCGCCGTTTGCCAGACCTCCGCTGTCAGACGCTGAAGCAACCTCTCCATCATCATCGCAAAAAAGTCGAGCAGGCACTCGATTCCCGCTGAAAGTTCGTTTATAACTTATTCAACCTCTGGTATTATGAACGCTGCAACGACAGGTGATCCCATGATCAGAAACGGCAAGGACATTTCCAGCGGCACCGTGGTGTCGACCCAGGTCTGCATCATCGGATCCGGCCCCGCCGGCGTTACCGCGGCGTGGTGGCTGCAAAAACAGGGAATAAAGGTCACCTTGATCGAAGGCAGCCGCGATTACGGCCAATATTGGAAAGCGAGCTGGCCGGACAAGGTACTGCTCTACAACGGCGTGGCCGACGGCTTGTTCGCAACCAACGAACCCGAGTTCCTGATTTTGCCGTACGACGGACACCTCAGCCCTGCCTGGGAACGCGAGCGCGTGTTCGGCGGCACGTCCGCTCACTGGGGCGGCCAGTCCCGGCCGCTGGATCCGATCAGCTTCAAGAAGCGGCCGGGCTTTCCGGGCTGGCCCATAAACCGCGGCGATCTCGATCCCTTTTACGCGGAGGCGGCCAAGTTCTGCCTGCTCCATGGCGACAATTTCGGCGCCGAATACTGGGCCGGGGTGTTCAACGACAAGGCGCCGGATAGCGCCAAGGTGCCGCATCTCGAAGGTTTCGATGCCGAGATGTACCAGTTTATCGGCCAAAGCTATCTGAACTTCGCCACCCGGACGTTCGATGGAATAACGATCGGACAGAGTCCGGTCGACGTGATCCTGAACGCGAGCCTGCTCGATATCGATCACAGCAGGGGCTTCGTGGGCGGGCTGAGCGTCGCCAGCATGGATGGTCAATCGCCGCCGAAAAAAGCGACGGAGTTCACGGTCAAGGCCGACGTCTATGTGCTCGCCTGCGGCGCGGTCGCCAACGCCCGCCAGCTCCTGCTGTCGGATGCCGGCAACGAGCACGACCAGGTCGGCCGCTACTTCATGTGCCACCCGCTGTCGACAAGCCCCGTCGTCACGATCGAGCAAGACTATCTGTCGCCTGCCGAATCCAACCTGATGAACGGCGGCAACGGATGGACCGATGCGAACGGCGTGAGGGTCACGGGCAGATTTTCTCCCAACGCCGAGCAGCAGGAGAAACTGGGAATCGGCAGCTGCTGGTTCTGGGCCGGCGGCGGCCAATATTATTTCGAGATGGCACCCAATCCGGATAGCCGGGTCAGGCTTGCCGACACGCTCGACCCGGTGTTTGGCCAGCGTCAGACCTGGATCACCTGGGAGCTCACGCCGCTCGACCAGAAGACCTATGAGCAGACGACACAGCTGTTCAATACGGCGGTCACCAGCCTCGGTGGTGGTGTCTCCTTCGACTCCTGGGAATCCGTCAAGAGCCAGCTGGTCGACAACGGGCACCACATCGGAACCACGCGCATGTCGAGCAAGCCTGAGGAAGGGGTGGTCGACGCGAACCTCAAGGTGCATTCCTTCCATAACCTCTATGTCGCGGGATCCTCGGTGTTTCCGACGACGGGGATTTCCAACCCGACCTTCACCATCATCACGCTCTCGATCCGGCTGGCCGAGTATCTGGGCAGGACCTTGAGCAGCTAAAATAGGGCCTGCGGTGTCGGAATCCTGCGAGCTTTGGGCCGCACACCGCCGCATCGACCTGCAAGAACGACATCGTCCGGCTTGCTTTCCCCTGGACTTGCGGCGATGATTTTTCCCGGGTTTGCGCTTGGCAACGAACCGGGGGACGCCTGTGAAATCGCCAGGATATGCCGCCATCATCGTCGCACTCGGCCTGCTGGGCGGCGCCGCGGCCGCAGCTGAATCGGTCCTGTCGGTGGTGAGCCGGGCGCAACTGCTCGGCAACTGGGCCGCCTCCTGCAGCACCGGCGCCAGCCCCAGCAACTGGATCGTCACCTGGTATGCCGGCGGCAACGGCACGGTGCGCCGTCGCTCGCTGCGGGGTCCCGGCCTGCCGCCGCTCGACGGCGCCATCGACAGCGCCGAAATGCTGAGTCCGACGCTGATCCGTACGCGGATGCGGAACGACGATCCGAACTGGGGCAACTTCAATGGGAGAGTCTACGACGTGCTGCTCGACATGAGCGGAGGCAACATGCGGACCATCAGTTCGGTGGCGGGCGACGGCGAGGCCATCATCCGGGACGGCAAACTGGTGTCCAACGGCAATCCCTCCGTGGTCGCGCAGCGTTGCGCGAAATAGCGATCCGCCCGGTGTCCGGACGTGCAACAACGAAATCCCGTTCGACAGGACTTTTTTAAGCCTCGAGGTTCGATCCATGGCTGACCATCGCGCGCCGGTCGATGGCGCTCGCGTGCTTGACGATCTCAACACGCTGCGCTCCATCGGCGCCTACAAGGGTGGCGTGCACAAGCCGACCTTCTCGGACGCCCATATCCGCTCGCTGCACTGGCTGGCCACAAAACTTCCCGAGGCGGGGCTTGCGGCCGACATCGACGGCATCGGCAATGTGCTCGGCACCAGCACGAAATCGGGACCGAAACTGCTCGCAGGGTCGCATCTCGAAAGCCAGAATTTCGCGGGCTGGCTCGATGGGCCGCTCGGCGTCGTCTATGCGCTGGAGGCCGCCCGTGTGATCAATCCCGATGCTGATATCAAAGGCGCGGTCGAAGTCGCCTCATGGTGCGACGAGGAAGGCCATTTCGGCAGTTTTCTCGGCAGCCGCTCCTATGTCGGGGCCGTCACCGATGAAGACATCGACGCAGCCCGCGACCGCAGCAGCGGCCGAACCCTGCGGGAGGCCCTGCGCGAGGCTGGTCTCGCCGGCCGGGCACGCGTCACGGCGGAACGCGGGCGCCATATCGGATATCTGGAGGCCCATATCGAGCAGGGCCAAACGCTGGAAAGCGGCGGGCTTGCGATCGGTATCGTCACCTCCATCGTCGGCATCTGGCAATACCGGATCAGTTTTGTCGGCGAGCAGAACCACGCCGGCACCACCCGCATGGACCTTCGCAAGGATGCAGGGCTCGCGCTGGCGAGATTTTGCGTCGCCATCGACGATCGCTTCCCCGGATACAGCGGACCGCGCACGGTATGGACCACCGGACGCATCACGCTCGATCCGGGCGCGCCGAGCATCATCCCGGGGCGTGCCGAGATGCTGTTTCAGATTCGCGATGCCGAGCCCGCCGTGATCGAGCGCCTCGAAGATCTCTTGCGGAGCATGGCCAAAGACGTCACTGCGCAAGGCGGCTGCGCCGTCGAAATCGAGCGGCTTCGCACCGGCGCGCCGGCGCTCATGGATTCGAGGTTCCAGCAGACGATCGAAGATGCGAGCGGGCGTTTCGCCGGCGGCAGGTCGGTCCGGATGCCCTCCGGCGCCGGCCATGACGCCCAGGTCCTGGCCACCATCATGCCGGCGGGCATGCTGTTCGTGCCCTCGATCGGCGGCATCAGCCATCACTGGACCGAAAACACCGATGACGCGGATATCGTCACCGGCGCCCAGGTCTTCGTTGAAACCTGCCGGCTTCTGCTGGCTGAATGAAGGCTGCGATTTCGGCTAGTCTAGAGCTTTCGCCGGATTTGATACCCTTCTTGCGTGACAGGCATCGATCCCAGGTCCCCCGAGCCGGCTCTACAAATTTGCCGGACGATCAGCCTCTAGCTAGTGGCGGCGGCGGCCCCAAGAGATTGCCGCCCAGATGCGCTCATGCAGGTAATACCAGGCGAGTTTGGTCGCGATTTCGAGGCCGGCGATTGACCCCGCGATCTCGACCCGCCCGGTCAGAAGCCAGCTGATCGCGAAGGTGTCGAGCGTTCCCAGCGTCCGCCAGCTGATCGCCTTGAGGACTGACCTCGCATGTGTCTCTGCTCCGCGGAACAACACCACCACCTCCCAGCTTGCCGATCCGCTAACCTACCACGCCCGCCGGGCGGATCGTTTTGCGCCCTGTCAATTCGCCATTGGACAGGACGCCGCAAATATGTGCATGTTGCGCTGTCAGAAATGTCACAAAGCCGTTGATTTAACTGAATAATCGTAATCAGATTCGAAACTGCCAGCGTCCCCCTTGGTTGCATGGCCGAAAGAAGATTTCAGATGAAACTCCTTGTCCTGCTCGCCGCGATTTGCGCGTTCAGCCAAACGGCTGCGGCGCAAACCGCAGATTGCAAGTCGCTGCCGAACCCGGACGCCAGGCTCGCCTGCTATGACAAGTCCGCCCCGCCGGCGGCCTCATCCGCCAAACCGGTCTTGCGATCGGTTCCGCCTTCGAAAATCGACAGCGGAAAATATGTCGATTCGATCGGCGCCGAGGACGCCCTGATGAACGCCCGGCTGAAGAGCATCTGCCGGGGTTGCTGAGTTCCGACGCGGCTGCGCGTTTCGAGGCGGCGGAAAATCAACGCAGTAGATAAAGCGGAAAAATGGCATACTTGCCGCCGTGATGAGTGTCCTTGGATCCCTTCCGAGCTTGATCGGCACCGCCGCGGTGGCACCCGCGCTTCTGATCCTGTGGCTCGTGATCGCCGCCGGCGAGCGTCCCGGTCCGCCGCTGAAGGTGTGGACCGCGTTCTTCCTCGGCGCCGCCAGCATTTCGCTATTGGGGGTGGCGCGCGCGCCGTTCAACGCGATGCTCGCGGCACCGCAAAATCCCTGGGTCGCCCAAGTGCTGCATTCGGTGTTCGGGGTGGCGCTGCCCGAGGAGACCGTCAAGATCCTCGTCATCGTCGCAGTGTCGGCGCGGCGGCGGCCGTTCGAGGACCCGATGGACACCGTGCTTTATGGCGCGGCGGCGGGGCTCGGCTTTGCGGCCTACGAAAACCTCGCTTATCTCGTGCAGCACGCCGAGATGTGGCGCTCGCTGGCGGCGCTGCGCAGCGTGCTGACGGTGCCGTTCCACGGCGCGCTCGGCATCATCGCCGGCGCCTATCTCGCACTCGGGCGATCCGGCACCGCGCTCGGCGCGCACCGCCATTACCGCGACTGGGCGCGGATCAAGAGCCGCATCCTGATGCTATTCGCCCCCGTCGCGCTGCATGCGGGCTTCGATTTCCCGCTGCTGACGCTGCAGCAAAACCCCGACATCGCCCCCGGCGCCCGCTTGATGCTGGGCTCGGCGAGCATGCTGATCGGGTTCTCCTCGATCGCTTTCGCCGTGCGCCTGGTGCGACGGGTCGGCCGCCATCAGACACCCCGTACCGAAATCGCGCGCGCGAGACTCGGCCAGTTGCGGCGGATGTGGGCGCTGTTGGTGCTGGGCGGCGGCGCCGGATTCATCGGGCTCACCTTCGTGCTGACGTCGATCCACCACTGGCTGGTCAATCCCGAGCGCAACGTGGCGCTGGTGCTGATTCCAATCGGCTTGACATCTATCCTGATCGGCATTGCGCTGCTGCTGGCGACGACGGCGATCTATTTTCTCGGTCGCAACCGGATCCGCCGCACCGCGTCGGGGTTTTCCTCCGCGCCCGGCCAGGGTTAGCGTTTTCAAAGCGGAGCCTGCCCTCGGCATGCCCCGAGGGCGTCACCCGTTCTTGTCAAGAAGACGCGCCATATCAAGAATCTAGAGCCGTATTTCGTTTCTATCCAGAAACGGGGCAAGCCCGCGCGGCTTCGCACTGCAACGCTGCCCTGCGAACCAACTTGACCCCGCCGCATTGGAACAGGCTATATTGCGGCATCATATTTGGGCGTCATTCTGCGTCATCAGCACCGGGAGATTTGCCATGACCGTTCCCCAGGACATCACCAGGCTGCAATCCCAAGTGAGCGCCGCTGTGCGCGAGCACTGGAAGGCCTTTCTGATCGAAGGCATCCTGCTTGCCATACTCGGCCTGGCGGCCATCGTAGCGCCCTTGCTCGCGAGCATCGCGTTCACGATTTTCTTCGGCTGGATGTTTTTCATCGCGGGCATCGTGGGGCTCGCGATGACGTTCTGGGCGCGGCAGATGCCGGGCTTCTGGTGGTCGCTGATCTCGGCCGTGCTCGCCATCGGCGCCGGCATCATCCTGTTGGCGCGGCCGCTCCAGGGCGTGCTGACGCTCACCATCGTGATCGGCGCCTATTTCCTGGCCGAAGGCGTCGCCACCATCATGTACGCGCTGGAGCATCGCCGCGAACTGTCGGAGCGCTGGAGCTGGATGCTGTTCTCCGGCATCCTCGACATCCTGATCTCGTTCCTCATCATTTCAGGGCTTCCGGGCTCGGCGGAATGGGCGATCGGACTTCTGGTCGGCATCAACCTGTTGTTCGGCGGCGCGTCCCTGATCGGTGTGGCGCTGGCGGCACGCAAGGGCTGAATCAGGCCGATCCGCCCGATTTTTGGGATGACAAGATGAAATGCGCGGGCTATAGAGCCCGCCATGATCAACCGCGCCGCCAGCTTCTATTGGTATTTTAGCTTCGACAGCTCGCTGGCGGTGGGAGGATCGCGCTCAATCTGAAAAATTGCAGCAGGAAGTCCAAACAGCCGCCGATCTGGCGGCTTTTTTGTTTGGCCGGCAGGTCTCTCAAAACAGGAGCCACCGCCGTGTTGAGCACCACTGACGATCTTCGAATCAAGGAAATAAAGGAACTGACGACGCCGCAGGAGGTGATGCGCGAAATACCGCGCACCCTGACCGCAACGCGTGTCGTGATGGCGGCGCGCAACGCCATCGGCGCCATCCTCGGCGGCACCGACGACCGCCTTCTGGTCATCGTCGGTCCCTGTTCGGTGCACGATCCCGCGGCGGCGCTCGACTACGCCGAGCGGCTCGTCGCCTTGCGCGAACAACTCGGCGACCACCTCGAAATCGTGATGCGCGTCTATTTCGAGAAGCCGCGCACGACCGTAGGCTGGAAGGGACTGATCAACGATCCGGACCTCGACGGCTCCTTCAACATCAACAAGGGGCTGCGCCTTGCCCGCAACGTGCTCTCGGCGGTGAACAATCTCGGCCTGCCGGCGGCGACCGAATTCCTCGATCTCACGACGCCGCAATACATTGCCGATCTGGTGGCGTGGGCGGCGATCGGCGCGCGCACCACCGAGAGCCAGATCCATCGCGAACTCGCCTCGGGTCTGTCCTGCCCGGTCGGCTTCAAGAACGGCACCGACGGCGACGTTCGCATCGCCGCCGACGCGGTGAAGTCGGCGTCCCATCCCCACCATTTCATGGCGGTGACCAAAGGGGGGCGCTGCGCGATCGCCGCAACCACCGGCAACGACGATTGCCACATCGTGCTGCGCGGCGGCAGCCGGCCGAACTATGATGCGGCCAGTATTGCTTCCGCCGCGGCCGAACTCGCGCGCGCAGGCGCGGCGCCGCGGATGATGGTCGATGCCAGCCACGCCAACAGCGGCAAGAAGCCGGAGAACCAGCCGCTGGTGATCGCCGATATCGCCCGCCAGGTCGCCGATGGCGAGGAGCGCATCATCGGCGCCATGATCGAGAGCCATCTGGTCGCAGGCCGCCAGGACGTGGTGCCGGGCATGGCGCCGACCTATGGCCAGAGCATCACCGACGGCTGCATCGACTGGGATTCCACGGTGCCGGCGCTGCATCTGCTGGCCGACGCCGTGGCGGCGCGGCGGGATGCGAAGCGCGGCGCCGCAGGGCCTCACCAAAAAATCGCAAAACAACCCCATGCAAAGGAGAAGACCTCGACTTGCAAACCCGGTGTTGCCTCGCGTCCGGGCACGAGAATATGGTCCGTCGCCGCGCCCCAGCCTGATCCCATCCCGTTGGACGCGGCGTCAAAGGTCAGGCGCACGCCAGGCGCAGCGGATCGGGAGTGACGAAATGCCGCTGACCATGGTGGAACAGGTGCGCCGGGGAGGTGCTGCGAGTTCAACCGACTTAAGCCGTGGCAGCAAGGTCTTCAGCAGCGCTCGCATTTCAAGCCGCGCCAGATGCGCGCCGATGCAGTGATGCCGACCCAGCCCGAAGGCAAGATGCGGATTCGGCCGGCGGTCGATCCGGAACTGGTCCGCGTTCGCGAAAACAGTCTCGTCACGATTGGCGGAATTGAAAAACAGCGCCACCGCCTCGCCGGCCCGGATCGTTTGGCCACCGAGTTCGATGTCCTGCGTCGCGGTGCGGACGATGTGCCGGCCCGGCGTCGTCCAGCGGAGCATTTCCTCGATCGCGGTATCGATCAGGTCAGGGTCGGCGCGCAGCCTCGCCAATTGGTCCGGGTGCTCGATCAGCGCGTGCATGCCGCCGCTCAGGCAGAACGCGATGGTGTCGTGGCCGCCGGTGGCGATCATCGCATAGTAGGAGAACCGTTCGTAGTCGGGCATTGACTCGCCTTGCACCTGCGCAGTGGCAATGACGCTGCTCAGGTCGTGCCGCGGACAGGCGCGGCGGTCGGCCGCGACGGGATCGAAATAGGCTTGGAAACCGAGGCCAGCCCGGCAGATCGCCGTGGTCGGGTGATCGGCCAGACGGCGCACCGGATCTTCCGGTCCGACCAGCCCCCAGGACAGTTTCAGGACCAGGTCGTCGTCGGCCTCCGGTAGGCCAAGCAGGCGCATGATGCCGCGGATCGAAAACGGCACCGCGATCTCTTTTGTGAAGTCGAACGCGTCGGTGCGGCCGGCGATCCGGCTGACGATGTGGTCCGCCCAGGTTTCCAGCCACGGCTCCATTTCGGCGAGCGCGGCCGGCGTGAGGTATGGCTGCGCCACGGCGCGGTAGGCGGCATGCTCGGGATCGTCCATCTGCAGCAGGCCGCGCAGCACATAGGGCTGGCCGAGCAGCCGCTCGAGGCGCTCCTCGGTCATTCTGCTGGTGAGGAAAGTGCGCGTCGCGGCAGCGAAAGGAGCGCCACGACGCTCTACCGCCGAGATATCGCCGTAGCGGCTGAGCAGCCAGAACGGGCGCATGCCCGGGGTATCGACCCAAAGCACCGGCGCCTCGGCGCGCAGCAGCTTGAACGCGGCCTGAAGTCTTGCGTCGTCGGCGTGGCCGTCAGGGGAAATGGCGAAGCGGGCGGCCTCGCACAGTTGCGCGTGGGTCGCCGCTGATAGCGGCAACCACTCGTCAGGCGCGGAGCGCCAACTCGCGGACCCGGAGCCGGTGACAACAGCGGGACGCGCAATCATTCGCTACCGCCGTCTTTAGGGCTTACGATTTCGATTTCGGTAGAGGACGCCAGCAGTATAAGGTGAATCGATCGTAACTGATCCGCCTCCGTTCGACACATTGACGTTGTGTCCGCCTTGCTTGGGGTCGTGTGTTTTTGTTGTCATTGCCCAGTTCAGGACCAAGGCTTGGGCACGAGTCTGTGCGATGAGATAAACATTGTCCTGACTCAGCGTCCCCAAGTAAGGCACCCAGTTGTCGCAGCACGTAACTCCAGCGGCCTGATAAGCAGCCTCATAGGCGGCGTGAAGCTGCTGCCAGTTGTTCGCAGCGTACGGAACCTGCTGAAAGAGTGTTAGAGAAGCGGTCTTCGCGTCCTTGTATTTTTGGGAATTTGGATGGCCGAACACATCGTCCAAGTCTTTAAGGACATCATCTCCGGTGCAGCCGACCGCTCCCGCTTCAACAACTGCTGAACCCATCGCCTCGCCCCTGCGTTGCCAGGTTGTGACGCTTCCTGTGCAAGCTCATCATGGGCCGCGTGAGGACGCAAGGCCTTTTTCGTCGCCTGCCTCGGCGCGCAGCAGTTTGAACGCGGCCTGAAGTCTTGTGTCGTCGGCGTGGCCGTCAGGGGAAATGACGAAGCGGGCGGCCTCGTGCAATCGGGAGTCGGTTGCCGCTGATAGCGGCAACCGCCCATCACGCATGGAGTAAGAACTCGCGGGCTCGGAGTCGGTGACAACAGCGGGACGCGTCATGATTCGCTACCGCCGTTCTTTGTCCTTAATACTTGACCTTTCCCGGCATAGGGCAAGGTGAATCAACCGTGTTGCTTGCGCCCGGCGCGAGTCCGCGCCGTGTACGGACATGTCCGCCGTGCTGCGGCACGTGCACAACCGTTTCCATCGGCGCGCCAGTGTTCAGGCCGTCATAACGAAATTGGGCGATGGCGGAGATGTTGTCTGGTCCTTGCGGCGGCGCGGTGCCCAGCAGCTGCAGGTAATAACCCCAGGGGTCGGTGACTTTGACCGGAATTCCCGCAGCGTTGTAAGCCGCGATAAGTGCAAGATAGTTGTTTGCGCCGTTCGGAACGGCGGCGAACTGGTCTCTTACGGCCCATGCCTGCTGATAGGCTTTGGAATTCGGATCCCCGAACACGTCGTTCAGCTTTTGGAGGACATCCTTTCCGTCGCAGAAGGTCATACTTCCTTGTTCGTCAAAGGCTGATCCCATCGCCTCACCCCTACGTTGCCCGGTTATGACGCTTCCCGTACAAACACATCACGAGGGGCGTGAGGATGCAAGATTTTTTTCGCCGCTCGCCTGGGCGCGCACCCGCAACATCATGGGCTCATAGGCCTTCGCGCCCGTCTCGTCGATCAGGGTCGTGGCGCGGTTCAGCAGGCCGCTTGCCTCCCCGGCGTCTTGCGAACCGCTCCGCGTCAGATACACCTCAGCCGCGACAAGGCTCGCGTGGCACTCGGCCAGGCGATCCGCTTTCCGCCGCGCCACGGCAATTGCCTCGGCAGCAATCTCCCCGGCGCGCCTTGGATCGCCTGCGCGCATGAGATTGTCGGCCAGGAATGCCAACATTCGGGCCTCAAACTCGAGCCCGGCTCTGCCGCGGCGGGATGCGTCCAACGCCTGCTGCAAAAAGCCGTCGGCCTCCATGAAGTCTCCTGCCGTCGAGGCCGCCAGCCCCTGGCAGAAACTCGCGAGCACCAGCCAGTACGGGATTGCCGCTTGGGTCGCGAGGCCGGCAAGCTGGTTGGCGTGTCGCGTTGCCGCGAGTGTGTCGCTGCGAAACCAGGCTAGCTCAACGGCGAAATGGTGCGGAATGCCTTGATGAAGAAGTTCGGCATCGGCCGGATCAACCTGGAAGAGCCGGGCCAGCCGCTCATCCGCGTCGGAAAACCGCCCTAGCATGATCAAGGACCTGACCTGAAGGCATTTCATCCAGTGGGGAACATCGAAGCCGACCATCTGGCCGACAGTCAGGCCAAGCACGACGCCCGCGCTGCCGCGGCGCTCGTCGTCGATCAGATCGAGGGCCGCGTTATTCGCCGACAGCGCGTCGCCGACGAAGCCCGCGAGGATACTGGCCTGACAAAGCAACCCGTTCAGCAGCAACGCCTCCGCCGGGTTCGATTCCGCGTCCAACACCGCCAGCGCTTCGCGCACCAATCGAATATACTCGTCCGCCGAACCGCTTGCCGCGATAATCCGTCCGTAACCCGCGATCAGCATCGCTTCGTGGCGACGGTTGCCGGCTTCCCGCGCGTAGCCCAACGCCTCCTCGACATAGACCTTGGCTTCTTCGACCGGCATCCCTTCGCGCCAGCCAAAGGTCAGCAACTGTCCACCGGCCAAAGCCCGCAGTTCGTCATTTTCCTTTGTCCGCGGCTGATCCCGCATCATCGTACGGATTTTTTTCCAATCCGCCAATGCCCGTCCCGAGTTTGTCCGACCAACCCAACGCGCCGAACGCTGCAAATGCATGGCCGCGGCAACCATATTTCCCGCGGCTTCATAGTGGTGCGCCAACAAGCCGGCGAACTCGTCACGCTTCCCCCACTCCTGGCTCTCGATCGCCCGCGCCACGGCGGCATGCAGACCCGTGCGCGTGGACCGCAGTTGCATCGCATAGGCCACCTCCTGAATCAAAGGATGCCGAAACGCGAAGCTTTCCCCCATCGCCGTTTGCCGCGGCTGGATCAATTCGGCCGCGCGAAGCCGCCTCAGCAGCGGCCGAGCGGCCGCATCCGACAGTCCGACGACCGCTCGCACCACCTCGGACGGAAACTCCTTTCCGATGATCGCAGCAGTCTGCAGGAAGGTTTTTTCGGCGTCGGGCAGCAGATCGATACGCGCGCCAATCACCGCCTCGACGGTCGTCGGCAGGGTCGGATTCTGCCAGCCTGACGGTGCCAGCCGATAGCGGCCCCGCTCCCCCAACAACACGCCGCTTTGCGCCAGCGAGAGGATCAGTTCTTCCGCGAAAAACGGATTGCCATCGGATCGTTCGGCGACATGCGCCACTACCTGGTCCAGTCCGGCGCCGTCTCCGATCAGATCGCGAATGACCTGACCAACCTCGCCGAGGCCAAGCTCCGGCAGGGCCAGTCCACGATACCAGGCGGGCGAAGACGGCAGCGACCAGTCGGGCCGGAAGGTCAGCACCATCAGGACCCTGGTGCCTTCAACTGCCGCGATCCAGGTTTCCAGAAAGTCCTGGCTGGCCTCGTCCAGCCAGTGCAGATCTTCAATAATGATCACCGAGGTCTGCGACCAAGCCGCCTTCGCGATCCGGCTGATGCTTTCGCGCAACCGCACGCGTCGCGTCGTCGGGTCGATGGCCCGAGACGTCGGCTCCGCGCATCCCAGAAAATCCGTCAGAGGCGCAAGATGCTCGGCCACGGGGAGCGCGAGCATCGTAAGCGTTTGCTCGATCCGCGTACGCGCCACTTCGGCGTCCATATCGGGCTCGATACGGAAGAAGGCGCGCAATGCTTCCAGCACGGGCAATAGCGGCGTCGCCCGGCTGTGAATCTGCGCACGCGCTTCCAGCACCCTGATCTGACGTTCGCGGCACCACTCACTGAACTCGAAACAAAGCCGGCTTTTGCCAACGCCGGGCGGCCCGGACACACCGATGACGCGCGGCGAGCCCGGCGCGGTGTCCAGCAGCGCACGTTGCAATGTCTCCAACTCGACGGCCCGCCCGCGCAATGGCATTAGCGATGCGCCGCGAAAATGCTCGCTGTTCACCGCCGGTTTGAGCCCGACCAATCGAAAAATATCCACCGGATCGGGAATACCCTTCAATGCGCGCGGACCAAGCGGCTCGGTGTCGCAATAGGCCCGGAGCAGGGTCTGGCAATCGCGGCTCAGGAATATTTCGCCGGGCGCGGCTTCCTGCTCGATCCGGCTCGCCAGATGCACGGTGAGACCTGTCACATCCTGCTCGACCGCCGAGCCCGAATGGAGTTTGCCCGTAACGACCTCGCCCGAGTGTAGCCCGATCCGGATCTGGGGGGCGTCGGGCAACTCGGCGACGGCGGAACGCATGGCAAGCGCGGCATGGCAGGCGAGCACCGCATGCCCCTCGCGCG
The DNA here is from genome assembly GCF_035484855.1 of Bradyrhizobium sp. GTDB lineage: Bacteria > Pseudomonadota > Alphaproteobacteria > Rhizobiales > Xanthobacteraceae > Bradyrhizobium. Next base: position 42,832 of record NZ_DATHOP010000025.1, on the reverse strand, counting down.
CGTGCGGCACCCCGAACGCGGCCTTGAGTCCGTCGCCCAGTGTGCGAAGCACCGTGCCGTCATAGCGGTGGACCGCGCGCGCCATGACCATCACGATCGGGTGCAGGAAATTCATCGCCGCTTCGGCGTCCAGACCGGCGATCCGCGCGGTTGAACCGGCGACATCAGCAAACATAACGGTCGCCTGCTTGCGCTCGCCGGGCACGTCGACTACGCGGGCGTCAGGTTTTCTCGGCTCACCGCACCAGCCGCAAAATCGGGCCGTTTCCGGCAAATCCCGCCCGCAATGGGCGCATACCGGTGCGAGGGAGGCGCCGCAGGCCACGCAGAACCTGCTTGCGGCCTCATTGTCGTAAGCGCATGCCCCACAACGCATCGTGAATCCGCCGTCTACTGGATCACTTCGGTAGTCAATATAGGGGCGTGCGATCTCGGTGCACCAGTACCATCTCGGTGCTTGAAAAGCCATTCAGGCACAAAGGCGATAGCCTTCGTCAACCTTGGACCGTCAACGACTCGAAAGCACAATCTTTCCGTGCATTTGTGTCGTCGGATCCAAACCATGGAAACGCCGGCCGCCAGCCATGATGCTGCGGTACGATCATGCAATGCGGCGTGTCGCCGCATGATAAGACAGGTTTGCAGCCAACGATCTGGCGTTCGTCAAACTCGCGTCAACCCGAACCTGGCTGCGTGCTAACGAGTACGGTTACCAGATCCTTTTCCGTTTCGATCGAATCGAAACGGGGCTCTAGATTCCTGATTTGAGGCATTTTCTTAGCGAGAACCGGTAACCACCCCGCATCAAATGCGGGGCAGGCTTTCGCTCGAAAACGCCCTAGCAGCCGCGGCAGATGCTCTTGATCTTCTTGTCGAGGGCTGCGTCTTCCTTGTTGGTCGGATCGTTCGGATTGGCCAGATTCTTCTCCGAGGGGACATCGCCTGCCCGCGGCTGGCGATGGCCGACCGGGGCTTCTCGAACGCCCGTGGCCGGGCTCGCGCCCGGCGATCCGGTGCCGGTCTGCGCGGTGGCCGAAGGACCCGCGATCAGCGCCAGAAGCGCCAAGGTCGCGACCGATGCGGCCGCGATCGATTTGGTCGTGAACAGTTTTCGCATCTTGCTGCTCCCTTCCTGCAGAGAAACGCATCACGGTTTCGGGGGATAGAGATGCACGTCACCGCAATAATCGACGACACGATAGCGCGTTTCCGGTTCCACTTCACGTTCCCGCGAAAAAGAATCTGAAGGCCACAGGTAGCTCGGGCCGACCGGCGACTTGCCGTGGCCACCGGGTATATCGAGTACATATTCCGGCTGGCAAAGCCCGGAAACCCTCCCCCGCAGGTTTCGCATCAATTCCTGCCCCGCCTCCAGCGTGGTGCGCAAATGCGACGTGCCGGGCGCGAGATCGCCGTGATGCAGGTAATAGGGTTTTATGCGGCATTCGACGAAGGCCCGCATCAACGCTTCCAGCACGGCAATATCGTCATTGACGCCGCGCAACAGCACCGACTGGCTCACCATGGGAATGCCGGCGTCGACGAGCGCGGCGCAGGCGGCCCGCACGCGCACCGTCAATTCCCTGGCATGATTGGCGTGCAGCGCAACCCAAGTGGTCGCGCCCTCGACCTTGAGGGCTGCGACCATCTCCGGCGTGATGCGCGCGGGATCGGCGACGGGAACGCGGGTATGAATCCGGATGATCCTGACATGATCGACCGCGGCAAGATCGGCCATGATCTCGGCGAGCCGCCGCGGCGACAGCATCAAGGGATCGCCGCCGGTCAGGATCACTTCCCATATTTCGGGATGCGCCCGGATATAGGCCAGCGCGTTGTCGTAGGCGCCCTGCGACAGCGCCGCCGCCTTGCCCGGCCCGACCATTTCGCGGCGGAAACAAAACCGGCAATAGACCGCGCAGACATGCACCAGCTTGAACAGCACCCGGTCGGGGTAGCGATGCACGATGCCCGAGACCGGCGAGTGGGCATCATCGCCGATCGGATCAGTGCTCTCGCCTTCGCGCTTCACCAGTTCCTCGCGGCTGGGAATGAACTGCCGCGCGATCGGATCGTCGGGATCGTCGGGATCGATCAGGGCCGCGATATCGGGCGTCACCGCAATCGCATAACGCGCCGCGACCTTTTCCAGATCCGCCAGATCCGCGACCGACGCCAGCCCCTGGGCGACGAGCTCGGTGGGCTCCCGCAAGGTCGCGGTCGGCTTGAAACTGTAGGGGTTGTCGAAACGGTTCATCTTTCCCCCGACGGCGGCATCCACACCACCTGATCGATCCTGAGTGCGCCGCTCGCCAGCATCACCAGCCGGTCGAAGCCGAGGGCGACCCCGCTTGATGGCGGCATGACTGCGACGGCGTCGAGAAAATCCTCATCCAGCGGATAACGCTCGCCATAACGACGCTGTTTTTCGTCCATGGCCTGCACAAAACGGGCGCGCTGTTCGCGCGCGTCGGTCAACTCGCCAAATCCGTTGGCGAGTTCCACGCCGCAGGCATAGACCTCGAACCGCTCGGCGACGCGCGGATCGGAGGGTGAGGCGCGCGCCAGCGCGGCTTCCGGAACCGGATATTCGAACAACACCGTCAAACGCCCCTGCCCCAGCCTCGGCTCGACATGCTCAACCAGAATTTTGCTGAACATATCCGACCAGCTGTCATTGTCACTGATCCGTATCAAATCCGCAGCGACAGCCGCCAGTCCGTCCCGGTCGCCTTTGCCATCGGCGATGGTTGAAAGCAGGTCAATGCCGGCAAAGCGTTCGAAGGCTGCCGCCACCGTCAACAGTTCCGGCTCGGCAAAGGGATCGGCAACCCGGCCGCGAAACGAAAATCGCCCGATCCCGGTCGCCTGGGCTGCCTGCGCGATGATCACGATGCTGTCTGCCATGACCGCGTCATAGTCGGCATTGGCGCGGTACCATTCCAGCATGGTGAATTCGCCGAGGTGCATGTCGCCCTGCTCGCGGTCGCGAAACACCCGGGCAAACTCGAAAATCCTCTGCTCGCCCGCGGCCAGCAATTTCTTGCAGGCAAATTCCGGCGAGGTCCGCAAGTACCGTGTCGCGCGGCTGCCGTCGGCGCGGCGCACCTCCGCGCGCGGCGCATGCAAGTGGGTCTCGTTTCCCGGCGAAACCTGCAAGATCGGGGTTTCGACCTCGACAAATCCCTGCGCCTCGAACCATGCCCTGACAGCCCGGATGACAGCGCTCCGCGCCGCCAGAAACGGCCGGATATCGGCATGCCGCTCGGGTGTCCACCAGGGCGATAGCCGGTCGGGATCGCCAGCGGGGTTTTTCGTCATTTGGTCCATTTGCGTCGATGCATCGTCATGCGGTCCGAACCTCCGGCGCCCCTTCGGTGACTAACCGTGAACCAGGAATCAAGCAATGTTTGAACAGAGATTACGACCAATGGGGATGGCGCTGTTGCTGGCACTGGCAACGGCAGCGCCGGCCTGTGCCGATGGCCCCGGAGCCGGTTTCAAGCTCGCGGACGCCCCCACCTTCGAATCCCCCGACCACAAGCTGCGGCTGGAGCAATATGCCAAGGAACAGAAAGATCAGGGTCTGCTTTTCAAGTTCTGGATCTTCGATGCCGGTCACCGGCACGCCTCTCTCCTGAACCCCGGCGAGGGCGAGGACATGGCCGGCTATCAGGCCGGATTTCGATTTAGCCCTGATAGCCAGTGGCTGATACGGATGCAGAAGATGGGCGCGGGTTATCAGACGCTCTTCCTGTACCGCAGGCACGGCGACCAATTCTCACAAGCGACCAAAAAACCCCTGAGCGACATGGCCTGGGATTATTTCTTCACCACGCCGGATTCGAAGGGCATGCATCGGGATCCCAAGGACCCCTACTCGCTCGATCACGCCTTTGCGGCGCTGGTCAAGGGCATGGACGACAATTACGCCGGGATGGGGCAGCATTGGCCGGACAGCCGCTACGTGGTGATCAGCCTGAACTTCGACATGCAGGGTGAAGACGACAAGACCGCCCCATGGATCGAAGACTGGCACTGCGTCTACGATCTCAAGACCGGCTCGTTTTCGGTGCCTCCTGACTTCGCCGAGCACAACGCCAAGGCAATCACGTATCCCAAGCCGAAATGAGATCGAGCGCTGGGTGCTCAGGCGGCCGGCAGGACCGGAGCCCGGTCATCGATGGCCGTCAAGGAGCCGCTCTCAGGGGGTGCAAAACGCTGGCATCGAGCGGCAAAATCAGTATGTTGCAGCCCGAAACCGCTTCGCTGGCCTCGGGACATCCACGTTTCGACCGGTCCCGGGCCAGAACATCAGGAAAATCAGCTTTGAAAGTCATCGCCAGTTCTATTCGCAAGGGCAACGTCATCGAGCAAGACGGCAAGCTTTACGTGGTTCTCACCGCCGAAAACATCCATCCCGGCAAGGGGACGCCGGTCAGCCAGATCGAAATGCGCCGGATCAGCGACGGGGTGAAGATTTCCGAGCGCTACAAAACCACCGACCAGGTGGAAAAGGCGACCATCGAGGACCAGAATTTCAACTACCTCTACAAGGACGCCGACGGCTTTCACTTCATGAACAACGAGAACTACGATCAGGTTCAGGTGCCCGATGACATCGTAGGCTCGGCTGCGCCCTATTTGCAGGAAAACATGACCGTCAAGCTTTCGCTGCACGGCGTCATCCCGGTGGCGATCACGATGCCGCAGCGCGCGACGCTGGAAGTGGTGGAGACCGAGCCCGTCACCAAGGGCCAGACGGCATCCTCCTCCTACAAGCCTGCCATTCTTTCCAATGGCGTGCGCACCGCCGTGCCGCCGCACATCGGCACCGGCACGCGCATCGTGGTCATGACCGAAGACGGCTCCTACGTCGAGCGTGCAAAGGACTAAGCGGCATCAGGACATGCGTCGGGGGGAGTTGAGAAAGCAGGCTGTCTGCCGTCCCTTGCCCCGGCTCCTTGCGGCAACCCTCATGGCCGTTGCGCTATTGCTCGCCGGCCATTCGACGCTGTGCGCCGACGAATTCAGGACGCCGGCGATTTCGGCGGTGCGCGTCGATTGGCGCGCCGCGCTCGACCAGCTGCGGACCGAGATCAACACCCAGCCGGCGGCGGCTTCGGCGTTTTCCTTTACCCGCCGCTACCGCCTGCCCGCTTATGATCCGCGCTCGACGCCGGCTCTGGTGCAACTCAACGCCACGGCCTCGCAGATCTTCACGGGGATCGGGCGCAGCCCGGTTCCAGTGCTGCTGCCGTTCGACCCCGCCGCATTCCTCAACGCGCAGCTGAACGAAGTTCCGGCGAGCCTGTCGGTGTCGCACTACCAGGCCGACTTCCGTCCCGTGGACCTGTTCGACGCCGGACCTGCCGGCTACGACGCAACGTTTTCGCTCGAGCCGGGCGCCGGCGACGGCCTGCCGCAGCGGACCTTTGCCAAGCCGGTCGAAGTCCAGATCACCGGCTCGATCCTCATCTACGACATCAACGATCCCACAGGCGGCAAGGGTGAACCGGTGAAAGCGCTGGCGGCGCAATATCCCGACCTGCGCCGCTTCATCCGGGAAGGTTATGTGCGCTACGCCTTCACCCGCTTCGGCGTGCCCTATGTGGTGTCGATCCAGTGCCTGGACTCGACGCCGCGCGCGCGGCGCCTGGCCTGCCGCGAGGCTTATCCGGTGGCCGAGCGATTCCTCAAAGCCCTGCATGTCGCAGGCGGCCTGCCCTCGCGGCCGCGCCTCGATCTTCCCAGCGGCATCGCCGAGCGGCCGGCGGATACCTCACCGGATTTCACCTATCGCCTCGCCGGCGACATCATCGCCAACAGCGGGCATCGCAAGCAGGGCGGCCGCTTCGACATCACCGCCTATTCGCAAATCCGCTTTCCCCTGGAAAGAGCCCCGGCTTACGTGCACTCGCAGGAATTTCGGAACCGCCGTTCCAGCGACAGGCCCGCGGACGAACTCGCCGGCAGCAACACCAGTTACCCCTGGCAGGATAATTTCTGCGAAGCGCGCAGTTTCAACGTGGGCCAGTGTCCCAGCGGCTTTGGTCATCAGGGGGAGGATATCCGCCCGGCGCCCTGTCCGCCGAATGGCGAGGGCGCCGAGCACTGCGACCCCAGGCAGCAGGCGGTGGTCGCGGTTCGCGACAGCACCGTGATCCGCTCCCTCAAGCAGCAGGCGGCGACGCTGCAGATCAACAGCGCGACCGAACACATTCGTTTTCGCTACATGCACATGAATCCCGCAACGATGGACGCCGACGGCGTCCTGAATGGACGCAGCGTCGAGGAAGGCGAGAAAATCGGCGTGGTTTCCAATTACCTCGACCACCCCAACGGCACCTCGCGTCATCTGCATTTCGACGTCCAGGTGTTCACCCGCGACGGCTGGCTCTGGGTCAATCCCTACGCCACCTTGGTTTCGGCCTATGAGCGCCTGATCCGCGGCCGCGGCCGCGTGATCGGACCGGAAATCGCGGCGGCGCCCGAGGTGGCCCATGCGATGCCGGAGGATATCGCGCGTCCCGACAGCCAGGAAGGTGGCGAGAACTGACCCTCGCGTCACGCGCGCCACGCCGCCTCCCAAAAATTGCCGCGGAATCGTGCGTTGTGGCTCGAATGACCTTTTGGTGCATCCCCTTTCGCGCCGCTAGACTGGCACGATGAAACCACCTGATTCTCCGAACGCCCACACGCGCCGTACCCTACTGCGATCCGGCCTCGCCGCCGCGGCACTGCTGGCGCATCCGCTTGCCGCGTTCGCCGCGGCCCCGCCCGGCTTCGATCGATGGCGCGAGGCCTTTCGCGCGCGCGCATTGGCAAAAGGCATAACGGAAGCGACCTGGACCCGCGCCATGGGCCATGTCGAACCGGACATGTCCGTGTTCACGGAAATGCACAACCAGCCGGAATTCAACGAGGAGATCTGGCAATACATCAATCGCCGCGTTTCCGACTGGCGCATCATCGCCGGCAAGGAGGCGCTAAAGAAGAACGAGGCGCTGTTCGCACGGATCGAACAGGATTTCGGCGTCGAGCGCGGCACGCTCTTGGCGCTGTGGGGCGTCGAATCCGCGTTCGGCGATCCGCTGGTACAGCAGAACCATATGCGACCGGTATTTCCCTCGCTGGCGGCGCTCGCCTGGAACGAGCCGCGCCGCAAGGCCTATTGGCAGAGCGAGCTGATCAATGCACTGCGCATCGTCGATCGCGGCTGGTCCACGCCGGAGCAGATGCGCGGCTCCTGGGCCGGCGCGATGGGACATACCCAGTGGATGCCCGAAGTCTGGCTCAATGTCGGCATCGACTACGACCATGACGGCAAGATTTCGCCGTTCGGCAAGCCGGACGATGCGCTGGGGTCGACGGCGAAATTCCTGGTCGATCGCGGCAAGTATCATCGCGGCGAGCATTGGGGTTATGAAGTTCGCGCGCCCGGCGCAAGCGGTGGCAACAAGACCTACGCCGCCTGGTCCAGCGCCGGTGTAACCCGCGCCGACGGCCAGCCATTCCCGCAACCGAACGCCTCGGCAAAACTATGGATGCCGGTCGCAGGCGGGCCGGCGTTCCTGCTGGGGCCGAATTTCTATTCGGTGAGGAGCTACAACCCCTCGATGAACTACGCACTGGCGATCTGCCATCTCGGCGACCGCATTTTGGGCGCACCGCCCTTCCTGCAGCCCTTCCCCGGTTCCGAGCGCGCGCTCACATTAGCTGAAGTGCAGGAAATGCAGGTGCGCCTGACCAAGGCAGGCTTCGATACCGGCGGCACCGACGGCCGCGTCGGCAACGACACCATGGCCGCGATCCGGGATTTCCAGATCAAGACGGGGATGGAGCCGGCAGATGGGTACGGCGGGCTGAAGGTGCTGGCGAGGTTGCGGCAGGGGTCATAGCAACACCGTCATTGCGAGCGCAGCGAAGCAATCCATCTCGCGCAGAGAAGAAAGAATGGATTGCTTCGCTGCGCTCGCAATGACGCTGAAGCAGCGGCGTCACCGTATCACCGCCGGTCCCTGATCCGGCACGGCGACATCGAGCACGCGCAGTTGCACCCGCTCGGTGCCCTGATAGCGATCGACCGCGAGCGAGCCCGCGACATGCAACGGCTGGCCGCGATTTGCCGCGAGCGCGTTACCAAGCTTCTGGCCGATCGAGCGGAACGCGATGCCGTTGACGATGGCGCCGTCGCCGGATTTGAACCGCAACCGCAGATGCGCCTGCCCCACTTCATCGGCATAGACCAGCTGATGCGACGGCAGTGCGATCACCGGCTCCGGATTGCCGCTGCCGAACGGACCGGCGCGATTAAGCGTTGCCGCCAGTTCCGGCGTCACCGCGCGCGCGCTCACCGCGCCGTCGATCAGGAGTTCGTTGACATGGCGCGAGGCCGCGACGTCCTGGGCGAGCACGCTTTCCATGTAGGCGCGAAATTCCGCGAGTTTTTCCTTGCGCAAGGTGACACCCGCGGCCATGGCGTGGCCGCCGCCTTTCATCAGCAGGCCGTCGTGAACGGCCTGCCGCACGGCCTTGCCGAGATCGACGCCGCCGATCGAGCGGCCCGAGCCGGTGCCGATGCCGCCGGGCTCGAGCGCAATCGCAAACGCGGGCCGGCCGAATTTTTCCTTCAGCCTGGAGGCGACGAGACCGACCACGCCGGGATGCCAGCCCTCCGACGCCGTGACGATCACCGAGCCCTTGTCTTCGAGTCCGAGCGAAGCCAGCGCCTCGGCCTCGGCCTGGGCTTCCGCCATCTGCTCGATGACGCGGCGTTCGCTGTTGAGCCGGTCAAGCTCAGTGGCGATCCGTGCCGCTTCCGAGACGTCGCCCTCCAGCAACAGCCGCACGCCGAGATCGGCGCGGCCGATCCGTCCGCCGGCATTGATGCGCGGACCCAGCATGAAACCGAGATGCCAGGCCTCGGGCGGCCCGTTGAGCCGCGACACATCCATCAGCGCGGTGTGGCCGACGTGGTCGCGGCGGCGCATCGCGATCAGGCCCTTGGCGACAAAGGCGCGATTGAGCCCGATCAGCGGCGCGACATCGGCCACGGTGCCGAGCGCTACGTGATGCAGCATGCCGAGCAGATCCGGCTCCGGCATTTCGGCGGTCCAAAAACCCCGCGCGCGCAGTTCGCGATTGACCGCGACCAGCGTTACCAGCACGAGTCCGACCGCGGCGAGATGGCCGAGGCCGGAGAGATCATCCAGCCGGTTCGGATTGACCAGCGCCTCGACCACGGGCAGTTCGTCGCCGCATTGATGGTGATCGATGACGACGACGGACAGGCCGAGCCGGCGCGCTTCGGCGAGCGGCTCGAGGCTGGTGGTGCCGCAATCGACCGTCACCAGGAGCGTAGCGCCCTTCTCGCTGAGCATTCGCACGGCCTCGACATTGGGGCCGTAGCCTTCGAAGATGCGGTCAGGAATGTGGATCAGCGGATCGAGCCCGCAATGGCGCAGGTGCCAGGCAAGCAATGCCGCCGACGTGGCGCCGTCGACATCATAGTCGCCGAAGATCGCGACTTTCTCGCCGCGCGTGGCCGCCTCCGCGATGCGCTTCGCCGCGGCTTCCATCTGCGTCACGGTATAGGGATCGGGCATCAATTTGCGGATGGTCGGATCGAGAAAGTCCTCGACCGCGTCGATCTCGACGTCGCGCCCCGCCAGCACCCGCGCCAGCATCTCCGGCAACTGGTGGCGCTGCACGATCGCCAGCGCCCGCGCCGCCCCGCGCGCATCGAGCCGGTCGCGCCACAATTTTCCGGTCGCCGAATGCGCGACGCCGAGAAATGCCGGCGGCGGCTCGAGGGGGAATGCGGTTGCGGGGAACGTCATGATGCATCCAGCAGATAAGCCGGATCGTCGGAGGTTCAATGATTCGTGCGCGCCGGTGCCGACTTATACCCGTGATCCCCGGATGACGGCTGAGATAGGGCCCCCACGCGAATGATTTTGGCGGCTTCCTTCGGTAAATAATCGGCGCCCAACCGACTTTCTCATCGCGCTGACGGGGACGCCCGTCATGCACATATTTGTGAATCGGGGAACCGCGAATGAGCGTAACGACGGTGCCGCGCATGCGTAACGGATACGAGGAGCAGCGCCTTTAAGGAGCCGCCGCCGCCGTCAATCCCGATCGAGGAGCGTTGCAATCGCATGAAGACATCTTTCAACGTCGCTGAAAAAGGGCACGGCTCTTATCACCTCCTGGCCCCTCTCCGCCTGGTCATGGTCGTCATCTTCGTGTCGTTCGGCATACAGAAGTTCACGCTTCAGTCGGCTCAGGGCATCGTCCAGTACATCAGCAATAGCCCGTTCATTTCGTGGCTTTCTGTATTCGGCTTGAGGGGGGAAGCGAATCTTCTCGGCGTTGTCGAGCTCTGCATTGCGGCGCTTCTCGCGGCCGGCGCGTTCAGCCCGATCCTGTCGGCCATCGGTTCGCTGATGGGGATGCTCAGTTTTGCCGTCACGTGGTCGTTCTTTTTCACGACGCCCGGTGTCGTCAAATGGAGCTTATCTACCGATCCGATCGCATGGAACTTGACCGGCGAATTTCTGTTCAAGGACATCGTCCTGCTGTGCGTCTGCGCGGTATTGTTCCTCGCGTCGCTGCCGCAATCCGTCGTCCGATTGCGCTCCGGCTAGCGAGCCTCCATCACCACTTGGTGCGTGTCGCCCGCATGAACGCAGCGATATGCGGGTGATGCCAGTCCGGAAGGATATCGCTTCGCTCGTCCGGACTGCGCTTGCTTATGGCCGTCATCCTGAGGTGCTCGCCTCTTCGGCGAGCCTCGAAGGATGACAGCCCGTGGCCCATCCTTCGAGATGCCGCGCCGAACGGCGCGGCTCCTCAGGATGACGGCAGAGCAAGCGGCGCAAGACTACTCAACACCCCAGCTTTTCAGCGATCCCGTTAAAATCTTTCGCAACAATATCCCAGTCGCCTTTGGCCTCGAAATCGTATTTCTGGAGCGGGCCGTATTCGGTCGGGCGCGCGACGAAGGCCGTCTTCAATCCCAGTTTCTGCGCCGCCTTGAGGTCGTTGTTGTGGGCGGCGACCATCATCACCTGCTCCGGCGCAAGGCACAAAAGGCGCGCGGCGCCGAGATAGGTTTCGGGATCGGGCTTGTAATGTTCGAACAGCTCCGCCGACATGATCAGGTCCCAGGGGAGGCCCGCGTGCTTCGCCATCTCGGTCAACAGCGCGACATTGCCGTTGGAGAGCGGCGAGATGATGTATTTTGTCTTCAGCCGTGTCAGGCCGGAGACGCTGTCGGGCCACGGGTTGAGGCGGTGCCAGCCCATGGTGAGATAATGCAGGTCGGCATCGGTCAGGCCGGATATTCCAAGCTGCGCCACCAGTTTTTCCAGCGACTGGCGGTGCAGTTTGTCCAGGATCATATAGCCGCGCTCGGGATGTTTTCGCACCTCGTCCATCGAGGCGTGGTACACGGCGCGCCAACCATCGACCAGCGCGGTCCAGTCGCCCTTGATGCCGCGCGTCGCGCTCCATTTGGTGAAATCGGCGATCAGGCTGGAGCGCCAGTCGACCACGGTGCCGAAGACGTCGAACACGAGTGCCTTGACCGCGGAAATGTCGGACATTGGTCGCTTCCTATTGTTGTTGTCATTCCGGGATGGCCCGAAGGACCAGACCTCAGATGCGCAATTGCGCATCGGGGAATCTCGAGATTCCGGGTTCGATGCTGCGCATCGCCCCGGAATGACGGCGTTAGTCCAGATGGAATTTTTCCAGCTGCCGGTGATCGGCCTTGATATAGCGCACCGTGCCGGTGACCGAGCGCATCACCACGGTCTCGGTCTCGATGACATCGCCCCGGAACTTGACGCCTGAGAGCAGCGAGCCCGTCGTGACGCCGGTCGCTGCGAACAGGCAGTCGCCGCGCGCCATGTCCTCGATGCCGTAGATCATGCGGGGATCGGTGACGCCCATTTTGTGGGCGCGCTCGCGCTTCTCCTCGGTGTCGAGGATCAGCCGGCACTGCATCTGGCCGCCGATGCAGCGCAGCGCCACCGCCGCCAGCACGCCCTCGGGCGCGCCGCCGGTACCGATATACATGTCGACCCCGGTATTGTCGGGGTCTGCGCAATGGATGACGCCGGCGACGTCGCCGTCGGTGATCAGGCGTACTGCAGCGCCGGTCGAGCGCACGCCGTTGATGATATCGGCGTGCCGCGGGCGATCGAGCACCAGGACCGTGATCGCGCTGGTGTCGACGCCCTTGGCCTTGGCGAGGCGGCGGACATTGTCGGCCGGCGAGGCGTCGAGCTCGACCACGCCCTTCTTGTAGCCGGGGCCGACCGCGATCTTCTGCATGTAGACATCGGGCGCGTGCAACAGCGTGCCGCCATCGGCCATCGCCATGGTGGCGATCGCGCCCGGCATGGCCTTGGCGCACAGCGTCGTGCCTTCCAGCGGATCGACGGCGATATCGACTTCGGGACCGGTGTTCATCCCGACCTTCTCGCCGATGAACAGCATCGGCGCCTCATCGCGCTCGCCCTCGCCGATCACCACCGTGCCCTGGATCGGCAGCTTGTTGAGTTCGCGGCGCATGGCGTCGACCGCGGCCTGGTCGGCGGCCTTCTCGTTGCCATGGCCGCGAAGCCTCGCCGCCGACACCGCCGCGCGCTCCGTCACCCGCACGATTTCGAGCGTCAGGACGCGCTCCAGCAACAGCTGCGGCGGTACGGAAATATGGGTGGACATCGCAACACTCCCTTGGACTTCACTTGTGGGCCTTCCGGCCCGTCTTAGTTCTTTTCGATCCGTATCACCTGCGGCCGGCCGCTTATCACCTTGTCGCGCTGTACCGCCTGCAGCGCGCGATACACGGCGTCCTCGCTGGTCGCATAGGTAATCAGGATTACCGGCACCGGGGAGGCCTTGTTGCTCGCGCCGTTGGCGTCAACGCCGTCGGGATGACGCTGCACGATCGATTCGATCGAGATTTTCTGCTCTGCCAACCGGGTGGCGATGGCGGCTGCGGTGCCGGCGAGATCGCGCGCCATCAGGCGGATATAGTAGCCGCCCTCGTGCCGCTCCATCGGCGCCTTCCTGGTCTCGCGCAGCCTGTCAACGGGACGGCCGAAGGGCCTCGCGCGAATGCCGCGCGCGACATCGGCAATGTCGGCGATTACGGCGGAGGCGGTCGCCGCCCCGCCGGCGCCGGGTCCGACCAGCGTGATCGGCGGAATGCCGGCGCCGTCAATGGTCACCGCATTGGTGACGCCCATCACCTGCGCGATCGAAGAGGATTTCGGCACCATGGTCGGATGCACGCGCTGCTCGATGCCCTTCGCGGTCCGCACCGCAACGCCGAGCAGTTTTACGCGAAAGCCGAGCTGTTCGGCGGCGCGCAGATCCTCCGGCTTGATCGAGGAAATGCCTTCGACATAGACCGCGCTCTGCGCGACCTTGGTGCCGAAGGCGAGGCTCGCCAGGATCGCGAGCTTCTGCGCGGTGTCGTGGCCGTCGACGTCGAAGGACGGGTTGGCCTCGGCGTAGCCGAGCCTTTGAGCATCCTTCAGGCATTCGGCGAACGACAAGCCTTCCTGCTCCATCCGGGTCAGGATGTAGTTGCAGGTGCCGTTGAGGATGCCGTAGACGCGGTTGATCTCGGTGCCCGCAAGACCCTCGCGCAAGGTCTTGATGACGGGGATCGCGGCACCGACGGCGGCCTCGAAATTCAGTGCGCCGCCGTGCTTCTCGGCGGCCCTCGCCAGCCGCAGGCCGTGCTTGGCGATCAGCGCCTTGTTGGCGGTGACGACCGACTTGCCGGATTTCAGCGCCGCTTCGATTGCCGAAAGCGCGGGCTCGCCGGAGCCGCCCATCAGTTCGACGAAGCAATCGATGCCGGGATCGGTAGCCAGATCGAGCGGGCTCTTCGCCCAGGCGATGCCGCGCAGGTCGAGGCCGCGCTTCTTCACTTTGGAGCGTGCGGTGACGGCGACCACGCGCACGCTTCGTCCGCAGCGAGCCTGCAACATGCGGCCCTGGCTCTCGATCAGACGGACCACTTCGGCGCCAACAGTGCCGAGCCCCGCAATACCCACCTTCAGGGGTGCGACCATGACGAAAAAGACCTGCCGGAAAGACTTAAACTAGGCATGATCTGGCCCGAAAACCATTTCTATCCCCGGGTCAAGCCCGGGGACATGCTTTTCGGGATCATGCCTATCGCCGGTTGGCGAGAGGAACCACGTTGTGCAACGTTTCGATGCCGCTTTCAAGGAAGCGCCGCACGCCGCGGGCGGCCTGGCGGATGCGCTGCTCGTTTTCCACCATGGCGATGCGCACAAAACCCTCGCCGTGCTCGCCGAAGGCAACGCCCGGCGACACCACGACGCCGGATTTCTCCACCAATAGGGTTGCGAACTGCATGCTGCCGACGCCGCGGAAGGCCGGCGGCAGCGGCGCCCAGGCGAACATCGAGGCGTCAGGCGGCGGAATCTCCCATCCCGCCCGGCCGAACGATTCGACCAGCGCATCGCGGCGCTTGCGATAGGTGTCGCGCATTTCGCGGATGCAATCCTCGGGTCCGTTCAGCGCGGCGGTGGCCGCGACCTGGATCGGCGTGAACGCGCCGTAATCGAGATAGGATTTCACCCGCGCCAATGCGGCGATGATGCGATCGTTGCCGACCGCAAATCCCATCCGCCAGCCGGCCATCGAAAACGTCTTCGACATCGAGGTGAATTCCACGGTCACGTCGATCGCACCGGGAACCTGCAGCACCGAAGGTGGCGGGTTGTCGTCGTCGAAATAGACCTCGGCATAGGCGAGGTCGGACAGGATGAAGATCTCGTGCTTCTTCGCAAACGCCACCAGATCCCGGTAGAAATCGAGGTCCGCGACATAGGCCGTCGGATTGGAGGGATAGCAGACCACGATCGCCAGCGGCTTTGGGATCGAATGGATGATGGCGCGCTCGACCGCTTCGAAGAATTGCGGCGTCGGCTCTGAGGGCACCGAGCGGATCACGCCGCCGGCCATCAGGAACCCGAAGGCGTGGATCGGATAGCTCGGATTTGGGCACAGCACGACATCGCCGGGCGCGGTGATCGCCTGCGCCACATTGGCAAAGCCTTCCTTCGAGCCCAGCGTCGCCACGATCTGGGTTTCAGGGTTCAGCTTGACGCCAAATCGCCTGGCGTAATAGCCGGCCTGCGCCTTGCGCAGCCCGGTAATTCCGCGCGACGCCGAATAGCGGTCGGTGCGCGGCTTGCCGAGCGTTTCCTTGAGTTTTTCGATCACATGGGGCGGCGTGGACAGATCCGGATTGCCCATGCCGAGATCGATGATGTCGGCACCGGCATTGCGCGCGGCCGCCTTGGCCCGGTTGACCTGTTCGAACACGTAAGGCGGCAGACGGCGAATGCGATAAAAATCTTCCATGGGACCTCGCTCCGGCAACCGCGTAAGCGGAATCGCCAGCCTTGTGGATTTGAAGCCGAAATTCGGCTCCATCCATAAATCAAGCTAAATCAGGAGCTTAGAGGTATTTCAGGCGGAGAAACATCGTCCTCGCCCTGATTTGCGGTTGAATTGCCGTCCTTTTAGCACGGACACCCGGTCGTGCCAGCCGTAAGCGTTACTTGGCGGCCGGGTTTTGGGCGGCCGGGTTTTGGGCAGCGGCGGCGGACGCCTGGCGGTCCCGCGCGGCGGCGAGTTCCGCCTCGATCTTGGCCCGTTCCGCCGGCGCCAGTTCGGGCTCGTCCCGATCCGGCGGAATATCGTGGACCGGAAGGTAGCCGCCTTGATCCTTGGCGCGCGCGGGCGCATCGGCCGGCGTGCCGACGATCGGCAAATCCGCGATCGATGTCGACGAGCAACCGCCGAGCGCAAGCACCGCTGCCAGCAGCGCTCCCGCGGCCAATGCCCGCTTTTTTCGATCCCGCGCCATCGTCCCGGAAGTCCCCACTTCGCGTTCGGCTCTCCGCCTGATGCTTATTTCATCAACCTTTGCTGCCAGCGCTCAAACCATTGTCGCCCGAAACGATTAAAGCCCCAACAATAAACCGCATCGGTGCGGCCCCAATATGACAGAACCAAGAGGTTTTGTCGCAGTGCAACACCGGAAATTCCAAGATTAACCTCTCAACCGGCGCCGTCGATCAACGCGGTGACGAACGCAAAATGAACCTATAGGGTTGGCGACCATGAGCGACGTCACAATTGAAACCAAGGTCGAAAAGAAGTTCGATCCGGAAACCTTCGCGCTGAATCTCGCGCGGGCGATGGAGACGAGCGGCCAGGCGCTGGCCGCCTATCTCAAGCCGCGGGAGAGCGGCGAGATCAAGGACAAGCCGCCGAGCGAACTCACTGAAGTGATCAAGACCTTCACCGCGGTCGCCGAATACTGGCTGTCGGACACCGATCGATCGAGCGACCTGCAGGCCAAGATCGCCAAGGCCTATCTCGATCTCTGGGGTTCCTCGTTGCGCCGCATGGCCGGCGAGGCCGCGCCGCCGGCGATCACGCCGTCGCCGCGCGACAAGCGCTTCAAGGATCCCGAGTGGAAATCCAACCAGTTCTTCGATTTCGTGATGCAGCTCTATCTGCTCACCACGCAATGGGCGCAGGAACTGGTGCGCAACGCCGAAGGCGTCGATCCGCACACCCGCAAGAAGGCCGAGTTCTACGTCCAGCAGATCACCAACGCGCTGGCGCCGTCGAATTTCGTCCTCACCAATCCGGAAGTGTTGCGCGAGACGCTTGCCTCCAACGGCGACAATCTGGTTCGCGGCATGAAGATGCTGGCCGAAGACATCGAGGCCGGCGGCGGCACGCTGCGCATCCGCCAGTCCGACCCGTCCAATCTCGTGGTCGGCGTCAACATGGCAACCACGCCGGGCAAGGTGATCTATCAGAACGACTTGATGCAGTTGATCCAGTACACGCCCGCGACGGAGAACGTGCTGCGCACGCCGCTCCTGATCGTGCCGCCCTGGATCAACAAGTTCTACATCCTCGACCTCAAGCCGGACAAATCCTTCATCCAGTGGTGCGTCGATCAGGGCGTCACGGTGTTCGTGATCTCCTGGGTCAATCCGGACAAGAGTCTCGGCGCCAAGACCTTCGAAGACTATATGAAGGACGGCCCGCTGGCGGCGATAGACGCAATCGAGAAGGCCACCGGCGAGATGAAAGTCCACACCATGGGCTACTGCGTCGGCGGCACGCTGCTCGCCTCGACGCTCGCCTGGCTGGCGGAAAAGCGCCGCGTGCGCGTGACCTCGGCGACGTTCCTCGCCGCGCAAGTCGATTTCACCCATGCCGGCGATCTCCTGGTGTTCGTCGACGAAGACCAGATCTCGGCGCTCGAGCGCGACATGAAGGAAGCCGGCGTGCTCGAAGGCTCCAAGATGGCGATGGCCTTCAACATGCTGCGTTCCAACGACCTGATCTGGTCCTATGTCGTCAGCAACTATCTGAAGGGGCAGCCGCCCTCCTCGTTCGACCTGTTGCACTGGAATTCGGATGCGACGCGGATGCCGGCGGCCAACCATTCCTATTACCTGCGCAATTGCTACCTGGAGAACCGGCTGTCGACCGGCAGCATGGTGCTGGACAACACGCTATTGGACCTGTCGAAGGTGAAGGTGCCGATCTACAATCTGGCAACGCGTGAGGATCACATCGCGCCGGCGGATTCGGTGCTTTACGGTTCGCAATTCTTCGGCGGCCCGGTGAAATTCGTGCTGTCCGGATCGGGACACATCGCCGGCGTCGTCAACCCGCCGTCTTCGGGCAAATACCAGTTCTGGACCAACGACAATATCAGGGATGTGACGCTCGCCGACTGGCTCAAGGCAGCCCAGGAGCACAAGGGTTCGTGGTGGCCGGACTGGCGGCAATGGCTGGAGAGCATCGACGCCGAACAGGTGCCGGCGCGCACCGTCGGCACCGACGCGCTGCCGCCGATCGAGGACGCGCCCGGCAGCTACGTCCGGGTCCGCGCGTAGCGCAACGCTGCGTGCTTGGTTATAAACAGCCGTCCCGCCGGGACGAGATTCGAAACCAAGATCGAGGGGAACACCGATGACGCGCGAATTGTTCTGGCTGACGCTGACCGTCATTCTGACGGGATTGCTGTGGGTGCCCTACATCCTCAACCGCTGTCAGGTTCGCGGCCTCGGCGGCGCGATGGCCAATCCCTCGCGCAACGCCAAGCCCCACGCCGAATGGGCCACGCGGCTGATGTTCGCGCACGACAATGCGGTCGAAAATCTCGTGATCTTCGCGCCCCTGGTGCTGATCCTCAACGCGATCGACTATTCCAGCCAATGGACGGTGCTGGCCTGCGCCGTCTACTTCTGGGCCCGCCTCGCGCATCTCGTCGTCTACACCATGGGCCTGCCGGTGTTCCGGACGCTCGCCTTCACCGTCGGTTTCCTGGCGCAGGCGGTGCTGGCGCTGGCGATTTTCAAGGTGCTTTGAAAGCAGCAGAGGTCAGACGCTCTTCCGCGCCACCACATAAAGCATCGCGGCATGCTCATTGTCGAAGCCTTTGACCTCGCCGCTGTCGATCGACAATGAGCTCCAGCGGCCGGCTTCCGAATAGGTTGCCCGCAGCCAGTCCGGCGACGGATAGTTGTAGTAGCGATCGAGCTTGTCCCGTCCGTCGGCTGCGCCGGTCTTGAAGCTGGCGTAGAAATAGCCCGCGGGTTTCAACGCGCGCCAGATCAGCCCCAACACATGTGCCAGTTCAGGCCTCGGCACATGAAGCAGACAGGCGTTGGCCCAGACGCCGTCATAGGCCTCGACCGCCTTGAGGTCATGGAACAGCAGCGTCTCGACCGGACGGCTGAGCCGACGCGATGCCTCCTCGGCCATCTCAGGCGCTCCATCGGTGGGACGCGCATCGAAACCCCCTGCGATCATTTCGGCCGAGGCGGCGCCGGCGCCGCATCCCAGTTCGAGGATGCTGGCGCCGGCCGGAAGCAGCGCGAGAAATGCTTTCAGCCGCGTATGCTGTGCGATCTCGCGCTCGGCATAGGCCCGCGCGTTCTCCCCGTAAAACATCAGGGTCTTTGCGTCCGCGGGGTTCATGTCACTCATGCCGACAGCGCGATCTTGCTGGCTTTCGGCCTCATGTATCCGCAAAGCCCAGCATCAGCCGCATGTTCTGGACCGCGGCCCCCGAGGCGCCCTTGCCCAGATTGTCGAGACGCGCGACCAGAACCACCTGACGATATTTCGGGCTCGCAAAGACATAGAGCTCGAGCCTGTTGGTTTCGTTGAGCGCCTCCGGCTCGATGCGTCCGCTCTTGATCGCCGCATCGTCGAGCGGCATGACCGAGACATAGGCGCTATCAGCATAACGCTTCGCCAGCGCGGCGTGCAGCTCGGCCGCGGCGGGCTTGCCCGGCAGCGTGTCGAGATGCAGCGGCACCGATACCAGCATGCCCTGCCGGTAGTTGCCGACCGACGGCACGAAAATCGGCCGGCGCGACAGCCTTGAATAAAGCTGCGTCTCCGGCAAATGCTTGTGCTCAAAGCCGAGGCCGTAGAGTTCGAACGCCGGCGCCGTGCCGTTCTCAAAACTCTCGATCATCGACTTGCCGCCGCCGGAATAGCCGCTCACCGCGTTGATGGCGACGGGATAGTCCGAAGGCAACAGCCCGGCATCGACCAGCGGTCGCAGCAGCGCTACCGCGCCGGTCGGATAGCAGCCCGGGTTCGAGACTTTCCGGGCCGCGCGTATCTTGTCGGCCTGGTCGGGTGCAAGTTCCGGAAAACCATAGGTCCAATCGGCGGCGACCCGGAACGCGGTCGAGGCATCCAGTACTTTGGGCGCGGACGCTCCCATGCCGTCGATCAGCGCCACGGTTTCCCGCGCGGCGGCGTCGGGCAGGCAGAGGATGACGAGGTCGACTTCCTCCATCAGCGCGCGCTTTGCGCCCGCGTCCTTGCGTTTGTCCTCGGCGATACCCTTGAGCACGACGTCGCTCTGTTGGCCGAGGCGCTCGCGTATGCCGAGACCCGTGGTTCCGGCCGCGCCGTCAACGAACACGGTCGGCCGGGCGGCGTTCTTGGTGACGACGGGGTTGCCTTTCGGCTGCTTGGTGTCGGTGAGGGTCATGGCGTGTTCCTTCAATCCGCAGGCGCGGCGACAGGCATGGATGATTTGTAGTCCAACTGCGGCCGCAGCGCGACCATCTGTTTTCCGATATTGCGTGCGGCGTCGTCGTCTTGCTGCAGCAGTGACGAGGCAATCGCAACATGATCGGCGTCGGATTTATGCTGGTTGAGCTTGAAGCTGCCCTCGACATCTTCGACCGACATCACCATGCCGACGATCGCCTTTTTCAGCGCATCAAGGCGTCCGGCGGCGACTTTCGACACCAGCCAAGGCGGCTTCGGCGCAAGCCAGTTTTCGAATTTGGCACTGAGCGCGTCGAGATGCGGGCCGAGTTCGGACTCCGGCACCGTCCGCACCGTCCCGGTGAGGTGCACGGTCTGGTAGAGCCAGGTCGGCACCTGATCGGGCGAAGCGTACCAGTCGGGCGACACATAGGCATCGGCACCCGGCACGGTGATCAGCCAGCACGATTTGCCGTCGGCCAGCTTTGCCAGCGGATTGCCGCGCGCGACGTGAAACGCGGCCTGCGGCGTGCCGTCGTCGGCCGACGTCAGGAGAAACGGCAGCGATGAGGCGATCGGCCTGGCGCCGTCCCATGCGGTGACGCTGCCAAATCCCCGCACTTGCGCAAATTCGAGGCTTGCGGCGCGATCGGGCTTGAACATCGGGGGCGTATACATTTCAAACTCCTGCTTGACGTAGGAGCCGCCAGATCAGACCGCGTTGTTTGGAAAAGAGAGGCCGCGGAGTGGATCCGGCGGCAGGGCAGCGATCTTAAACGCAGACGACCGCCCGTACCGCTGGGGTACGGCGGCGGCGCACGGTGACAATGGTCGCGGCGTTATTCATGGCCGGGGCTATAAGGCCACGGCCTCGTTTCGTCAAGGTTTCTCAGATCGTCGGATTCCACGGCGCCGGAATTACCCGATAACCGTTGCCGTCCTTCTCGACGTGGCCGAGCCCCGGGAACGGATAGTGGAAGCCCTGCACCATCAGCTTCTCGGTGGCGACCATGTCGTAGATCCGACGGCGGGTCTTTTCGGCGACATCGGCGTCCTGGTCGAAAAAGGCATGCCAGCCCGGATTGGTCGCAAACGGATTTGGATTGTTGGTGACATCCGACTGGACGAACACCTTGCCGGAGCCGGACGACAGCACATAGGAAGTGTGGCCGGGCGTATGACCGACGGTCTCGACCGCAAGCAGGCCGGGCGCCACTTCCTTGCCCCACTCGTAGGGCGTCACCTTCTTCTTCAGCGCCGCATCGAAAATGTTGCGGTTGTTCTTGAACAGCCCCTGCATGCGTCCGGCGGGCGCCCGGCTCATCTCGCCGTCGTCCATCCAGAACTTCCATTCCGTCGCGGGCACCAGCACCTCGGCGTTGGGAAAGGCCGGCGTGCCGTCGGCCGTCAACAGGCCGTTCACATGGTCGGTGTGGAAGTGCGAGATCACCACCATGTCGACCGCCTTGGCGTCGAAACCGGCGGCGGCGAGGTTATCGGCGAACTGGCCGGCGGCGCCCTTGCTGTTGACCTTGGCGACCGGGCCGTTGCCGGTATCGACGACGACGAGCTTGCCACCGGTGTTGATCACCAGCGGCGCGAAGTAGATCGTCATGATGTCGCGCGGCAGAAACGCCTTCTCGAGCGCGGCATTGATCTCTTCCTTCTTCGCATTGGTGATGAAGGAATCCTCAAACGTAAAGGTGTTGCGGCCATCGGAGACCACGGTCACCTCGATGTCGCCGACCTTGTAGCGATAGAAACTCGGCGCCTGCTTGTCGGCCACGGGAGCGGCCGCGCTGGCCGGCCGAGCTGCAAGGAGCGGTGCCGCCGCGACCGCGGCGGCGCCTGTGAGTGCGTGACGTCGTGTCAGTTCCATGGTTTGTCCTCCGATTTTCCGCGCGGGATTCCCCGCTTGCTGGCGCTTGTCGCGGCCATTGTTAGCAGCGTTTCTGGCGGGGCGCGACAGCAAGGATGCCTAGACCGTGCGCCACAGCCATTCGGCGATCTGGGCGATGACATCGCCGAACAGCAACAGCGCCGCCGCCCAGACCAGCGCCGATATCCAATTGGCGAATTGAAAACTCCAATTCGGCATTTCGAAAATTCCGGCCGCCAGCGGCACCGAGGCGCGCAAGGGTCCGAAAAACCGGCCGATGAAGATGCTGGGCACGCCCCATTTTTTCACAAAAGCCTCGCCGCGGGGCAAAATCTCCGGATAACGCGACAGCGGCCACATCTGCGCGACATGCTCCTTGTACTTGTAGCCGAACCAGTAGGAGATCCAGTCGCCGAGGGCTGCGCCAATGCCGCCGGCGATCCACACCGGCCAGAAACTGATGCCACTCGCGCCGATCAGGGCGCCGATCGCGACCAGCGCGCCCCAGGCCGGGATCAACAGCGAAATGAAGGCAAGCGATTCGCCGAACGCGAGCAAAAGTACAATCGGGGCGGCCCAAGCCTGATGATCGCGCACGAAATCGGCCAGCGCGTGCGCATAATCTTCCATTCAAAACGCCCTTCCCGATCCGTTTGGCCCTGGAACCTTTCTTGCGGATTCGGTGCCGACGGACAGGTAAGCCGCCCCGATCCCCGACATCAAGTCACAAAGCCGGCGACAATCCGTGAGCGATGTCGTTGAACAGGCCCGCTTTTATCGCGGCGGGGCTGGCCGGACCACCGATCACGGTCAGCCGAAGCGAGCTTTTCGCAACCCATCGAATTCCGCACCCCGCGCGCCTAGATGAGGGGAATCTGTCGCCTCCCTCGTGGAAGAGACCCCCTTCCCCCGATCGCCCGTCGTCACCTTTTAGGCCTATCCGTGGCATAGTCAGGGGAACCGATTCGCCGCGGCTGGCTTGCCGCGCAACACATGAAAAGACATGAATAAACCATTGAAATCACCTGCTAAATCCAAAGTTTCGAATGACCTGTTCGCCGACGCGGAGCCGAAGGGCCGAGCCGCGCTCAAAGTTGCCTCACGCTCGTCCAGCGCCGAGGCCGGCTACACCGCGCGGGATATCGAGGTGCTGGAAGGGCTCGAGCCGGTGCGGCGCCGGCCCGGCATGTATATCGGCGGCACCGACGAGAAGGCGCTGCATCATCTGTTCGCCGAGGTGATCGACAATTCGATGGACGAGGCCTTGGCGGGCCACGCCACCTTCATCGAGGTGGAACTGGGCGCCGACGGATTTCTCACCGTCACCGACAATGGCCGCGGCATCCCGGTCGATCCGCATCCGAAATTCCCGAAGAAATCCGCGCTCGAAGTCATCATGTGCACGCTGCATTCCGGCGGCAAATTCGACTCCAAGGTCTATGAGACCTCGGGCGGCCTGCATGGCGTTGGCGTCTCCGTGGTGAATGCGCTGTCGTCGCGGCTCGAAGTCGAGGTCGCGCGCGGCCAGAAACTCTACCGCATGGCGTTCGAGCGCGGCCATCCCAAGGGCAAGCTCGAAGACCTCGGCAAGATCAACAACCGCCGCGGCACGAAAATCCGCTTCAGGCCGGATACGGAAATCTTCGGCGCCAAGACCGCCTTCAAGCCGCAGCGGCTGTTCAAGATGGCGCGCTCGAAGGCCTATCTGTTCGGCGGCGTCGAGATCCGCTGGCATTGCGATCCCGCATTGTTGAAGGGGCTCGAGGATGTGCCCGCCGAAGACAGCTTTCACTTCCCCGGCGGCCTGAAGGATTATCTGGCGGCGGCGATCCATGCCGATACCCTGGTGCATCCCGATATCTTCTCCGGCAAGTCGGGGCGCGTCGGCGCCCACGGCACCTGCGAGTGGGCGGTCGCCTGGACGGCGGATGCCGACGGCTTTCTGTCCTCCTATTGCAACACCGTGCCGACGCAGGACGGCGGTACCCACGAATCCGGCATGCGCAGCGCGCTATTGCGCGGCTTGAAGGATCACGCCGAGCGGGTCGGCCAGGGCAAGCGCGCGGCCCCCATCGTTTCCGAAGACGTCATGGTGGGCGCTGCCGTGATGCTCTCGGTGTTCGTGCGCGAGCCGGAATTCCAGGGCCAGACCAAGGACCGGCTGGCCACCGCTGAAGCCCAGCGCATCGTCGAGCAGGCGATCAAGGACCCGTTCGATCACTGGCTGTCGGGCAATCCGCTGCAGGCCAACAGGCTGCTCGATTTCGTCATCGAGCGCGCTGACGAACGGCTGCGCCGCCGCGCCGAGAAAGAGATTTCCCGCAAGACCGCGGTGAAGAAGCTGCGGCTGCCGGGCAAACTCGCCGACTGCACCAATACGGCGGCCGAAGGCAGCGAGCTGTTCATCGTCGAAGGCGACTCGGCCGGCGGCAGCGCCAAGCAGGCGCGCGACCGCAAGACCCAAGCCATCCTCCCGTTGCGCGGCAAGATCCTCAACGTCGCTTCCGCCACCAAGGACAAGCTCACCGCCAACGCCCAGCTCGCCGACCTGATGCAGGCGATCGGTTGCGGCACCGGCCCGCACTACCGCGAAGAGGACTTGCGCTACTCGCGCATCATCATCATGACCGACGCCGACGTCGACGGCGCGCATATCGCTTCGCTCTTGATCACCTTCTTCTACCGGCAAACGCCGCGACTGATCGATGAAGGCCACCTCTATCTCGCGGTCCCGCCGCTCTACCGCCTCACCCATGGAGCGAAAACGGTCTACGCCCGCGACGAGGCGCACAAGGATGCGCTGCTCAAAAGCGAATTCAACGCCAATGCCAAGGTCGATGTCGGCCGCTTCAAGGGGCTCGGCGAGATGATGCCGGCGCAATTGAAGGAGACCACCATGGATCCGGCCAGGCGGACCATGCTGCGCGTGGTGTTGCTGGCCGACGACCGCGAGGGCACCGCCGATTCGGTCGAGCGGCTGATGGGCACCAAGGCCGAGGCGCGCTTTGCCTTCATTTCCGACAAGGCGGAGTTTGCCAGCGAGGATCTGCTGGACGTCTAAGAAAACTGGCCAATTCAGCTGTGTTTTCTGTGGGTTAACCGGGGATTTCGAAGCCGGATGTGAGGCCGTTTTCGTTTCCCAAGAGGGCGACCCGCGGCGTTCGTTTTCCGGCGAGTGTGCCTGCCCGGCAACAGCTTTTCGAGCAAAACCGGCTATATTCTTTCCAGGTTTTAGGACGCTCGCTGGTCAGCGATCCACATCCGGACGAATATTCGAGGAAATGAACATGAAAAAATTAGTGCTCGCTCTGACCGCACTGGCGGCTTTCACGGGATCAGCGATGGCGGCCGATTTGGCTCCTCGTCCTTACGCCAAGGCCCCGATGCCGATGCCGGTGGCTCCGAGCTGGACCGGCTTCTACATCTTCGGCGGCGTGGGCGGCGGCATCTGGGATGCCGACAACTATACGGTTGCCACCGCAACCGGGACTCCACTCACCAACACCCAGCGCATGGGCGGAGATGGTTGGTTCGGTACGGTTGGCGCTGGCTATGACTGGCAGTTCAACGGATCGTGGGTCGCCGGCATTTTCGCCGATGGGACATTCGGCAGCCTGCGCGGTTCGATCAACGACAACTTCGCCGGCCTCACTGGCAACGAAAAGCTGAGGGACACTTGGGCCGCCGGCGTGCGGCTGGGATATCTCGTCGCCCCGAATGTCTATTCCTATGTCAATGGCGGTTATACCGGATCGCAGTGGTCGAGTTCATCTTTGGCTTTTACTGCTCCTGCCGGTCCATTTATCACGACGACCCCGTCATTCAATCGTAATGGTTGGTTCGTCGGTGGCGGCGTTGAGAACAGCCTGAACATCTTCGGCATCGCGGCTCCGGGCTGGTTCATGAAGACCGAGTATCGCGCCTCCTACTTCGATCGCACGACGCTTCCCGAGACCACCATCGCCACCGGCCTTCCGTTTGGCAACTCGGTCACCTTCAAGCCCCTCGTGCAGACCGTCACGACCTCGCTGGTCTATCGCTTCAACTGGACTGGCCCGGTGGTCGCGAAGTACTGATCCGATCTCCCTGCAAGCCTGCAAAAGCCCCGGCATCGTCCGGGGCTTTTTTGTGACTCCGCCGTGGAATGGCGCGCTGCAGTCCGAGCCGTCGTCGCCGCTCTTGCCTCGGATAACCGGGCGCGCCACTCTGGCCGCGGTTGCGCGACCGCCGCGCGACCAAGCGAACGAGGAAACACGTATGCGCAAATTGCTCCTGGTCCTGGGCCTGATTGCACTTGCCATTGGCCTATTGTGGATCGGCCAGGGCCTCGGCGTGATCAACTGGCCGCAATCGAGCTTCATGATCAATCAGACCCAGTGGGCCGGCTACGGCGCGGCGCTGGCAGTGCTCGGGCTGATCCTGATCTGGCAGAGCAGGCGCTAACAGAACGCATCAGGGAAGCCAACAATGACAACGGGGCCATTCGATCTCAGCGGCAAGGTCGCGATCGTCACCGGCGGCAATGGCGGCATCGGGCTCGGCATGGCGCGAGGACTGGCGCAAGCCGGCGCCGATATTGCCGTGGTCGGACGCAATGAGACCAAGTCCGCCGCTGCGGCCGCCGGGCTTAGGAAGCTCGGCGTCAAGGCGATATCGGTGACGACCGATGTCACCGACAAGGCCGCCGTCGACGCCATGGTCGAGCGTACGTACCGCGAGCTCGGCCGGATCGACATTCTCGTCAACAACGCCGGCATCAATATCCGCAGACCGCCGCAGACGCTGGATCCAGCCGAATGGGACAGCGTGATCCGGACCAACCTGACCAGCGCGTTCCTGTGTTCGCAGGCGGTCTACCCGGCGATGAAGGCGGCAGGCGGCGGCAAGATCATCAATATTGGCTCGATGATGTCGATCTTCGGCGCCAGCTTTGCGCCGGCCTATGCCGCGAGCAAGGGCGGCATCGTCCAGTTCACCCGCTCCTGCGCGGTCGCCTGGGCCCGAGACAACATCCAGGCCAATGCGGTTCTGCCGGGCTGGATCGATACCGATCTGACCCGTCGCGCCCGCGAAGAGATCGACGGCCTGCACGACAAGGTGTTGGCGCGCACGCCGGCGGGGCGCTGGGGCGCGATCGACGACTTCGCGGGGATCGCGGTGTTTCTCGCGTCCGCCGCGTCCGGCTTCGTCACCGGTACCGCCATTCCGGTCGATGGCGGCTTTTCGATCATGGGCTGAAGCTGAAACCGCGGCGTTCTCTGCAGACGAAAAAGCCCCGGGCGCTGCCGGGGCTTTGAGTTTCAGGAGGCCGTTCGAGCGTCAGTATTTCGCGACCACCGGGCCACCGAAGTGATAGTTCAGACCAACCCGAGCGATGTGCTCGTGGAGGCGGAAATCCGCCTGGTAGGTGGCGCCGGGCGCAACCTGAGGCGGCGCGGTGCAGATGCCCGGCGCCGTGCAGGCCAGGTTGTCACCTTGCTTGCCCAAATCAACGTAGAGATATTCCGCCTTGATCGACCACTTCGGCGAGATCATCCACTCGCCGCCGGCGCCGACGGTCCAGCCAAACCGGGTGTCGTCGGACGCGCCGGCGTACGTGTCCGCCGTGACCGTAAAGGCGACAGCGCCCGCCGTCTGCACGTGGCCAAACGCCAGACCGCCAGTCGCGTAGAGGAGGAAGTTCGGGGTCACGGTGAAGCCGGCACGGCCGCGGATCGTCGCGAGCCAATCCTCCTTCACGCCCTCGGCGTGCACCATGAAGCCAGCAAGCGGCGGCGTCATGGCTTTGGTTGTGAGGATCGTCTGGTTGATACCGGTCCAGCTGATGTCGCCTTCGATACCGCCGACGAAGCGGCCGCTCTGCCAGTTATAGCCTGCCTGCCCACCACCGATGAACTGGGCGTCGTTGAAGCGGACCGAGTCCGAACGAATCGGGTTGGCGGCCGGACCAAGGCCGCACGTCACGCTCGTGAGGAAGCACCCCGTCGGGTAGACGTTGTCGCGGGTATCGTCCCAGATACCGCCGACGCTGCCACCGACATAGAAACCCGTCCAGTTCCAGACCGGCGGCGCAGCCATCGGCGGGGCCTTGACCGGCAGGTCGGCCGCGCTGGCCGACCCCGCGCCTATCGCCAGCAACGCAGCAGCAGCCGCGTAAGCAAAATGCCGTCCCATGAAATCCCCCGCCAATCGAGAAAAAGATAATACGGAATCTTTAACCCGCACGGGCCTTGGCACCAAACAGGAACTCCGGTTTCGAACTGGATGAGTGCCACATTCCGCGTCACCGTTGCTATCGGGCAACAGAATCATGCATCGACGGCAACAACATACCGCCTCGGTTTGCTGTGACTGCGCCCGGCGGACGGCGAACCCGATACGCCAGACCTCTCGATTCGGCGGCTCCGCTAAAGACTAGAGAATGGGCGAGGGAGAGGAGCCCAGGAATCGCGCAGCAAATGCGCCAGGGCGTCGCGGCCCATTTTCCAGCCGCATATCGTAGCGACGCCCGAATTGTCAGCGCCGGAAACTCTTGATCTCCGAGACACTGCCGTCGCGATAGGTCAACTCCACCGATACGAATTGGGTCGACGGCGCAAGCTTGAGGTAGGGTACCGCGTCATGGGGAATCTCGTTCGGGTCCCGGATGTCGCAGGGCGGCATCTTCAGCACCCTGTCCGGCACCGTTGAGTCGATGCCGATACGCGCCTCGCGGATCGCGCAGCGATACGACATCAGCTGGGTGTAATAGATCAGGAGCCCGTTGAACTCGCGGAACGACAGCCAGCTGGTCGCGGTCATGTCGAGGATCTTTCGCTGATCGTGGATCAGCGCGGCCTCGGGATCGAATTTGATGGGAAACGGTCCCTGCAATTCGCCTGATGTGTCGACGTAGCGCACCTGAATGGTCGCGGCCGGCGCATCGGCGGCAAGTTCAATCGACGGATTGGGCATCCGCTTGCGGGTGCGCGGATCGAGCGTATCGAGGAAGCCGGTTTCGCGGAAATCGCCGGCCTCGCCGATCCGCCAGGAAATCCCGAGCGTCGGATCGGCGATCGAGAACACCACCGTCCAGCCGCCATTGTGGCGGGAGAACATCGCGATCGGTGCGTTGACGGAATCATCCTTCGGCGCGCGCAGCGGCGCGACCGGCGGCAACGCCGCGACCTTCTGCGGCGGCTCGGCCGGCTTCGTCGCCTCCTTGGAAGCATCGACCTGCCCCTTCGCCCGGCCGTTCAAGAACACGTCGTCGACCATCTGGTCGAAATAGACCGGGATCTGCTTGTGGCTCACGGTCTCCGCCATCTCGCTGACGATCCGGCGGGTGTGCTGCGCCACCTGGACGAGGTTCTCGCCGGGCTGCAGCAGCTCTTTCGAAAACGTTCGCGTGAACACCGAGTTGGGGTTGTCGTCATTGTTCGACAGCCGATCGAGCGCGGTTTGCCGGGGACCGGCGGAAAACACCGAGAACACGCCCTCGGGCAATTGCGTCATCGGCGCCAGCCCGCCGCCGCCGGCGATCGCGCGGGTGCCGCTTCGCTCGAACGGATTGTTGCGGCAGGCATCGAACACCAGGATCACGGTGCGCACTTTCTTGTTTTGCAGCCGTTCGATGACACGATCGGCGAGAATGGAGGCGTCGCGCACCAGTTCTTCCTGGCCCTCGCCCGCGGCCGGCACGTCGGTCGGCAGCAAGAAATTCTGGCCGGCTATCTCAAAACCGTGGCCGGCGTAGAAGAAAAACGCGGTATCGCCGGGCTCGACCGCCTTGTCGAAGGCGAGCAGCGTTTCGCTGAACGCCTGCCGCGTCTGGTTCTCCGCCACCATCACGGAAAAGCCGAGCTGTTTTAAGGTCTCGCCCATGGTGCGGGCGTCGTTGACGGCCTTCTGCAGCTTTGGAACGTTCTTGTAGTCGTTGTTGCCGATCACCAGCGCGACGCGTTTCTCGGCGTGAGCGGAGAACGTTATCAGCGACGCCAGGAGGCCCAACATCACAACCCTGAACGACGGCCTGTTGTTCATCCGAATTCCCCGCCTTGCGCGATCCGTCACTGATAGCGCCGACCTCCGGGCTTGGTCGGGAAAGTCGATCTGCCGGTTCAATTCTGCGCCTGCGCCAGCTTGCTCCAAACCCGGATCACCGGTCCGGCAAAGTTCAGCATCAGCGCCCACAGCGCCACCCTGGGGCTCACGAAGCTGATGGCGATCGCCAGCAGCGAGGAGATGATCAAGAGCCACGCCGATATCTGCCGGTGTTGCAGATGGTCGCCCTGCTCCAGATGCGGGGTAAGCTGCATCAGACGAACCCCGACCAGGGCGATCAACAGCGTGTGGCCCGCGTAAAGCCAGATCGCCGGCGGGAAGTGCGCGAAGCGGCCGACCACGATGGTGGTGAACGGCACGCAGGTGATCAGGAACTGATAGAGTAGCCACCAATTGACGTACTCGCGGTCGACGTATTCCGCGCGGCTGCGCAGCTCGATATTGGAGAGCCAGCGCAATCCGAGCACGCCGAAACTCAGCATGTAGGGCACGAATTTCGGCCACAGGTCGAGCAGGCCCTGCAACAGCGCGGCGCTGTCTCCGGGATGGAAATCGTCGGGCAGCCGCACGTCGAGAATCAAGAGCGTCATGGCGACGCCGAAGATTCCGTCGCTCAAGGTATCAAGACGGGATTTTGAGAACATGGCGTTTCCTAGCGGCTTTGCCCGCATTTGTACAAAAACATTAAGCTTTTTCAACGCTTGTCGGGCCTCTTCCATTGACTTCGGCCGATTTGACCCTATGTTCCGGCCTGACGCGGCCCGGTATCGAAACGCGATATCTTGGTAAGCCGCCTGTCTGCGTTCCCGAAATCCCGTGCAAATCTGCGTGCCGTTCCGGGGTTGAGCGCGACAGTTATTTCCTTGGATTCCAAGCGGCGGTTTCTACAGAGGCTCAATGTCTTTTTCCCATCTCGGCTTGTCCGACAAGGTGCTCGCCGCCGTCGCGGCCACCGGTTACACCACCCCTACCCCCATTCAGGAACAGGCGATTCCCCATGTTCTGGCCCGCCGGGACGTCCTCGGCATCGCCCAGACCGGCACCGGCAAGACCGCTGCCTTCGTGCTTCCGATGCTCACCATGCTCGAAAAGGGCCGGGCGCGGGCCCGAATGCCCCGCACCCTGATTGTCGAGCCGACGCGCGAACTCGCCGCCCAGGTCAAGGAACAGTTCGATAAATACGGCGCGGGACAGAAACTCAACGTCGCGCTGCTGATCGGCGGCGTTTCCTTCGGCGACCAAGACACCAAGCTGACCCGCGGCGTCGACGTCCTGATCGCAACCCCCGGCCGTCTGCTCGACCATACCGAACGCGGCGGGCTGCTGCTCACCGGCGTCGAACTGCTGGTTATCGACGAAGCCGACCGCATGCTGGACATGGGCTTCATTCCCGACATCGAACGCATCTGCAAGATGATCCCGTTTACGCGGCAGACGCTGTTCTTCACCGCGACGATGCCCCCCGAAATCGCGCGCATCACCGAAACCTTCCTGCACAATCCCGCCAGAATCGAAGTTTCGAGGCCAGCGACGACCGCCGAGGGCGTGGCGCAGTTCCAGATCGCGGTGGGCCGCGAGCCGCACGAGAAGCGCGATACGCTGCGCCGCCTGTTGCGCGACGCCAAGGACCTGCAGAACGCCATCATCTTCTGCAACCGCAAGCGCGAGGTGGCGCTGCTCTACAAATCGCTGCAGAAGCACGGCTTTGCCGTCGGCGCCCTGCACGGCGACATGGACCAGTCGGCGCGCACTGCCGCGCTCGATCAATTCCGCAAGGGTGAAATTCCGCTTTTGGTCGCCTCCGACGTCGCGGCCCGCGGCCTCGACATTCCCATCACCAGCCACGTCTTCAATTTCGATGTCCCGCATCATGCCGACGACTACGTCCATCGCATCGGCCGCACCGGGCGCGCGGGGCGCCCCGGCACCGCGATCTCCATCGTCACCCCGCTCGACCAGAAATCCATGGTCGCGATCGAAAAGTTGATCGGACAGACCATTCCGCGCGCCGACAGCGGCGTTGCGATCCAGGCGGTTGAAGGCGCCGCAGCGGCGCCGTCCAGCGCCGAACCGCGTCAGCCTCGCCGCGGGGGGCGCGAAGGCCCAAGGCAGGCGTCACGTGAAAGCCCCCGAGACGGTGTACAGGAGGCCCGCAAGCCTCGCCGCGAACGCGAATCGCGGCGCTCCGGCGGCGGGCGCCATTCCGGCCCGCAGCCGCAGGCACCCGCCGCGGCATTCGCCCCGCCGGTCGCTCCTCCAGCCTCGCGCACGCCTTCGATCGGCCGCGCCGAGGCATCGCCGGCCCCGCGCGATCCCGCGTCCGAACCCGCCGATCACTCGCATCTTCCGGCGTTCCTGCTGCGGCCGGTACGCGCGCGCGTCTGATGAAATACCGCAGCTGCGAAGGCCTCCGGGCGCCCGTTTACCGGGCGTTCATTCTCCTCCCCTAACTTGACCGCGATAATTTAGTCATTGCTGCCGTGCTGCGGGCGGCGCTGCCCGCTATTGGGGAATGATCGGTGGTCAAGGTGCTCGACGAACATGAACGCACAATGGCCTTCGCCGAAGTCGCGCTGGGCCAGATCAGGTCGCTCCGGCAAACCGCCGTCCCCCGCAACTACGAAATCTGGTACGTCTACGCCACCGGATACAATTCGCCGCTCAACAAGATCATCAACGAGACGCTGGCGCGCAACGGCAAGCTGACCGAAGCCGATCTCGAACAGATCTACGAAACCTATCTTTCCCAGATCAAGACCACCGACCGCATCGACAAGGTCGGCTCGCGCGTGATCGGCGAAATCGACGACGTGATGGCGCTGATCACCGACGCGCTGGGCATGTCGGCGACCTACGATGCCAGCCTTTCCGGCGCGACCGAGAAGCTGTCGGTCGCCCGCAAACCCGATCAGGTCAAGGTGATCATCGAATCGCTGGTGAAATCCACCCGCGAGATGCGCGAGACCAACAAGGCGCTGGAAGACCGGCTGTCGCTGTCGAAGAGCGAGATCAGCAACCTGCAGACCAGCCTGGAGGCGATTCGCGCCGAGAGCCTGACCGATCCGCTGACCGGCCTTGGCAACCGCAAATATTTCGACCGCTCGATCGACATGGCGGTGGCGAATGCGCTCGCCAATGGCGAGCCGCTGTCACTTCTGATGTTCGACATCGACCACTTCAAATCGTTCAACGACTCCTACGGCCATCTCACCGGCGACCAGGTGCTCCGGCTGGTCGGCCTGTCGCTGAAGCAGACCATCAAGGGCCAGGACATCACCGCCCGCTACGGCGGCGAGGAATTCGCGGTCGTGCTGCCCAATACCGCGCTGCGCCAGGCGCTGACGGTGGCCGATCACATCCGCCGCGCCATCATGGCAAAGGAATTGAAGAAGAAATCCACCGGCGAAATTTTGGGCCGCGTCACCATCTCGGTCGGCGTTTCCATGCTGAAGCCGGGCGACGACACCGATTCGCTGATCGAGCGCGCCGACGGCTGCCTCTATGCCGCCAAGCGCAACGGCCGCAACCGCGTGATCTGCGAAGTCGACCCGGAATACGCCGCCGAGAGCCACAGCCAGGTGGCCTAGCCCAGACGCCATCCCTGCGCAACGGCGGAGCCGCTGTCGCTGGAGGTGCGAGCGCTTGCGAGCCGCGAAGGATGATTTGCACGGTGCTTGCGGACCAGCCTTCGATGGCTCGCCCAGCACGTAGGGTGGGCAAAGACGTTCTTGCGCCGTGCCCACCGTCTCTCCGGTTCGTTATTTCGAATGGTGGGCACGCTTCGCTTCGCCTACCCTACGATTCCTCTTCTTGGCAGCAGATTTCTTCATCGCAGCTTTCGCAGGCATGCGCTTCTTTGGCCGTTTGCTTAGCGCAGCCCGCTGCGCTGCCGCCAATGCCGCCCTCGCCCAATGCGTCAACTCCTCCGGATCGTCAAACAGTCGCGCTGGCAATTGCCAGTACGAGTTCACCGTGACGGTCTTGGCACGGGTCTGATACTGGAACGGCTTTGAACCCTCGGCCTCGAATTGCGGAACGGTCGCTTCGTCGGCACGGAAGTAGAGGCCCGCGCGCAACGCCATCGCAAAGTTGGTGCCGTCGGCGGAAATCCCGAATCCGGAAAACATCGGACGGATCGTCACAGGCCCGAAGTCGGAAAACAGGTCGATCAGGAAATCGCGGTCCATCGACAACTGGCCAGCTCCCCGGCGTCATCCTGAGGTGCGAGCCTGTTGGCGAGCCTCGAAGGATGAGAGGGGTGCGAGCCTCCATCCTTCGAGACGCCGCACAAGAGCGCGGCTCCTCAGGATGACAGAAATGCTTGCGGTGAGACTTTAAGGCCTCAGCCGTCCACCTTCGCGGCCGTCAGCTGCACCGATTCGCCGCAGCCGCAGGCGCCGGTCTGGTTCGGGTTGTTGAAGATGAACTGGGACTGCATCTTGTCGGCCTTGTAGTCCATCTCGGTGCCGAGCAGGAACAGCACCGCCTTGGGATCGACCAGGATTTTCACGCCCTTGTCCTCGACCACCTCGTCGGAGGGGCGGACCTCGTGGGCGTATTCGACCGTATAGGATTGCCCGGCGCAGCCGCCATTCTTGATGCCGACCCGCAGGCCGACGATCTCCGAATCGGCGCGCCTGGTGAGTTCCGTGATCCGCTGCGCGGCGGCTTCCGTCAGCTTCATCACCTGCGGACGCGGCCGGAGCTTCGGCTTGGAGGCAGGTGTTGTTGGCGATGCGGGTGTCATGTCGGTCATCTATTCAGTCCTCGCAGCACGTCAATGCTGCCATTTCCCGTGAAAACAATCGGTTTACGCTTCACCACATATTGAGCACGAGGCGCGCCTCGTCGCTCATGCGGTCCGGCGACCATGCGGGGTCCCAGACCAGATTGACATTGACCACGCCGACGCCGGGAACGCTGGCCACCGCGTTCTCCACCATGGTCGGCAATTCGCCGGCCGCCGGACAATTCGGCGTCGTCAGCGTCATCACGACATCGACGCCGCGGTCGTCCTTGATCTCGACCTTGTAGATCAGGCCGAGTTCATAGATGTCGGCCGGAATTTCCGGATCGAACACGGTCTTCAGCGCGGCGACGATTTCGCCGGTCAGGCGTTCGGTCTCCTCCGGCGGCAGCGCCGAATGGGTCTCCATATTGGCCCTGGCTTCGAGATTCTCGACAGTGTCGGTCATGAAAACAATTCCCGCGCCTTGATCAGCGCCTGCGCCAGATGGTCGACTTCTTCACGGGTATTATACATCCCAAACGAGGCGCGGCAGGTCGCCGTAACATTGAACCGCTCTAAAAGCGGCATCACGCAATGGGTGCCGGCGCGCACCGCGATGCCCTGGCGGTCGATCACGGTGGCGACATCATGGGGATGGGCGCCCTTCATCTCGAACGAGATCACCGGTCCCTTGTGCTTCGCGGTGCCGATCAGGCGCAGCGAATTGATTTCCCGCAATCGCGCCTGCGCATAGGTCATGAGATCGTGCTCGTGGGCGGCAATGCGTTCCTTGCCCATCGAATTGACGTAGTCGATGGCGGCTCCAAGCCCGATCGCCTGGACGATCGGCGGTGTACCGGCTTCGAACTTGTGCGGCGGGTCGCCATACGTGACCCAGTCCCTCGCGACCTCGCGGATCATCTCGCCGCCCCCATTATAGGGCCGCATCGCAACAAGATGCTCGTGCTTGGCATAGAGCACGCCGATGCCAGTCGGGCCATACAGCTTGTGGCCGGTAAAGGCATAGAAATCGGCGTCGATGTCCTGCACGTCGATCGTCAGATGAACGGCCGCCTGAGCGCCGTCGACCAGCACCGGAATGCCGCGGGCGTGGGCCAGCCTGACGACCTCCTTGACCGGCACGAGCGTGCCGAGCGCATTCGACATCTGCGTGATCG
This sequence comes from Bradyrhizobium sp., assembly GCF_035484855.1. Lineage (GTDB taxonomy): Bacteria > Pseudomonadota > Alphaproteobacteria > Rhizobiales > Xanthobacteraceae > Bradyrhizobium. The sequence continues at coordinate 6,885 of NZ_DATHOP010000025.1, read as the reverse complement.
CGACCAGCCTAGTGCGCGGCGTCAGCAGCTTCTCGAACTCCTCGATCAGGAAATTGCCTTCATCGTCGACCGGCGCCCATTTGATCACGGCGCCATGGCGTTCCCTGAGGAAATGCCAGGGAACGATGTTGGAATGGTGCTCCATGATCGAGAGCACGATCTCGTCACCGGCCTTGATGTTGGGCTCGCCCCAGGACGATGCCACCAGGTTGATCGCCTCGGTGACGTTGCGGGTGAAGATGATCTCCTCACTACGCCTGGCGTTGAGAAAGCTCGCCACCTTGCCGCGGGCGCCCTCGTAAGCTTCGGTGGCGGCATTGGCCAGGTAATGCAGCCCACGATGCACGTTGGCGTATTCGCTCTTGTAGGCCTCCGTCATGCGATCGAGCACCGCACTCGGCTTTTGCGCGGATGCCGCGTTATCGAGATAGACCAGCGGCTTGCCATAGACTTTTAGGGCCAGCGCGGGAAAATCCTGCCGGACGCGGGCAACATCATAGGAACCGTTTGCGACTGCCGGATGCATGGTCATCCCCGTGCCGCCAGCCAGCGCTGCGCCGCGCCGATGACGTGTTCGCGCAAGGCGTCGCTGGCGATCTGTTCGATGGCCTCGCCGACGAAGGCCTGGATCAGAAGCGCCTGCGCCTCCTTTTCCGACAGGCCGCGCGCGCGCAAATAGAACAACAGACTCTCGTCGAGCGAGCCGGTGGTCGCGCCATGGCCGCAGGTGACGTCGTCGGCAAAGATTTCCAGTTCCGGCTTGTTGTCGGCTTCCGCCTCATCCGACAGCAATAGCGCCCGAACCATCATCTTGGCGTCGGTCTTCTGTGCCTTCGGGCGAACGATGATGCGGCCCTGGAACACCGAATGGCCGCGGTCGTCGAGCACCGAGCGGAAGATCTCGCGGCTCGAGCAGTTCGGCACGGCATGGTCCAGGAACATCGTAGTGTCGGCGTGCTGACGGCCATTGAGCAGATTGACGCCGCTGGTTTCGATACGCGAGCCTTCGCCGGCGCATTCGATGAACATCTGATGGCGACTGACTCCGCCGCCCGTGGTGAGAGAGAAAGTGTTGAAATGGGCCTTCGCGCCGAGGCCGACGGCGGCGCTGGAGATATTGAACGCGTCGCGGCTGTCTTCCACCATGCGGATATGATCGAGCCGCGCGTCGGCGTCCACCAGCATCATGGTTGCGTCGTGAACCTGGTAAGTGGCGGCATTTTCCGCAGCGATGAAACTTTCGATCAGCGTGGCTACCGCGCCTTTTCCAACGCGCAGCGCCGAGCGCGTGAACATCGCCGCTGGCGCATGACCGCAGGCGACATGAACGATGTGGAGCGGCCGCGCCAATCGCGCGCCGGAAGCCACCTCGATCATGACCCCGTCCGTCATCATCGCGGCGTTCAGCGCGATCATCGGATCGGGTTTGTCCTGCGCGGCCTCCGGATTCGCAACGTCGGTCACGATCAGCCGATCGAGGCTGGGCCAGGCTCCGCGCTCCAGCAGCTCGCGCAGCGTGCCGATCGCAAGCCCTTTTTCCAGGTCCCCCAGATCAGAAAGCTGCGGTACGAAATAGCCGTTCACCAGCACGAGCCGGCGAACGCCATCGATCGTCTGCGCCGTCAGGGCTCGCCTGGCCGCATCGAGCGCGGCCTGATCCGGCGCCGCCGCCTGGGGCAACACTTCGCGCATCAAGACACGAAGATCGGTGTACTTCCAATCTTCGATCCGCCGGTGCGGCAGACCCCGCCGCGCATAGCTGTCGAACGCAAGCTGGCGTGTATCGAGCACCTGCCCGATACCGGGCAGCCGGTCGCGCGCTTCCGCAAACGCCTCGCTGAGCGCCCGGCCGGATTCGATTTTTGCCACCGCAACGTTCATCAGGCCGCCACATCCTCGAACTGCGCGTAGCCGTCAGCTTCGAGCTGAAGCGCCAGTTCCTTGCCGCCGCTCTTCACCACCCGCCCCTTCGACATCACGTGCACGAAATCAGGCACGATGTAGTTGAGGAGCCGCTGGTAATGCGTGATCACCACCATCGCCCGGTCGGGCGAGCGTAGCGCGTTGACGCCGTCGGCGGCGACCCGCAGCGCGTCGATGTCGAGGCCGGAATCCATTTCGTCGAGGATGCACAGGCTGGGCTCGAACAACGCCATCTGCAGGATCTCGTTGCGCTTCTTCTCGCCGCCGGAAAAGCCGACATTGACGCCACGGCGCAGCATGTCCTGCGGGATGTTGAGCCGGCTTGCGACTTCGCGCACCTTTTTCAGAAACGCGGGCGTCGAGAATTCGCTCTCGCCCCGCGCCTTGCGCTGCGCGTTCAGCGCGGTGCGCAGGAACGTCATGGTGGCTACTCCCGGAATCTCCACCGGATACTGGAACGCCAGGAACACGCCCTTGGCGGCGCGTTCGTCCGGCGGCATTTCCAAGAGGTTCTCGCCGTTGAACAGGACTTCGCCACCGGTCACTTCATAGCCCGGCTTGCCGGCAATCACATGCGAGAGCGTCGATTTGCCGGAGCCGTTCGGCCCCATGATGGCGTGCACCTCGCCCTTGTTCACGACAAGCGACAGCCCGTGAAGAATCTCACGCTCCTCGACACGGACGTGCAGGTTTTTGACTTCGAGTAGTGGCATTCACTCAATCCTTGAATTAATCCGCCAGCTCCAGGCGCTTCTCGATGCGATCCAGGCGGCTCTTGATCCCTGCGATGTCGACGTGGTCATGCTCCTGAATGGTCATCATGCCCGCCATGTGCTGACGCATCGCCGTCATCTCAACGCGCATCGTTTGCATTTCACCGACGAGCTTGCTCATGTCGCCGCGAATGACGCGCAGATGTTCCAGCACCAGATTGTCTGGTTCAACCATCAGCCCACGCTCCCCTCCAGACTGATCGAGATCAGCTTCTGCGCCTCCACTGCGAACTCCATCGGCAGCTGCTGCAGCACGTCCTTGACGAAGCCGTTGACGACGAGGCCGACAGCCTCTTCCTGGCTCAGTCCGCGCTGCACGCAATAGAACAACACGTCCTCGGAAATCTTCGACGTCGTCGCCTCGTGCTCGAACAGCGCGGAGGAGTTTTTGGCCTCGATATAGGGCACGGTGTGCGCGCCGCACTGGTCGCCGATCAGAAGCGAATCGCAGGCGGTGAAATTGCGCGCGCCGGTGGCTTTGCGGTGCGCGGTGACGAGGCCGCGATAGGTGTTCTGCGAGACGCCGGCCGCGATGCCCTTGGAGATGATCCGGCTCGTCGTGTTCTTGCCGAGATGGATCATCTTGGTGCCGCTGTCGACCTGCTGGTGGCCGTTCGAGATCGCGATCGAGTAAAACTCGCCGCGCGAATTGTCGCCGCGCAGGATGCAGCTCGGATATTTCCAGGTGATGGCGGAGCCGGTCTCGACCTGGGTCCATGAAATCTTCGAATTGTTGCCGCGGCAGTCGCCACGCTTGGTGACGAAGTTATAGATGCCGCCGACACCTTCGGAATTGCCGGGGTACCAGTTCTGCACCGTCGAATATTTGATTTCGGCATCGTCGAGCGTCACCAGTTCGACGACTGCGGCATGCAGCTGGTTCTCGTCGCGCTGCGGCGCGGTGCAGCCTTCGAGATAGCTGACGTAAGCGCCCTTGTCGGCGATGATCAGGGTGCGCTCGAACTGGCCGGTGTTGCGCTCGTTGATGCGGAAGTAAGTGGACAGCTCCATCGGGCAGCGCACGCCCGGCGGCACATAGACGAACGAGCCGTCGGAGAAGACTGCGGAATTGAGCGTCGCAAAATAGTTGTCCGAGGTCGGCACCACCGTGCCGAGATACTTCTTGACCAGATCAGGATGCTCGCGGATCGCCTCCGAGATCGGCATGAAGATCACGCCGGCGTTCTTCAGTTCCTTCTGGAAGGTGGTCGCCACCGACACCGAGTCGAACACCGCGTCGACCGCGATGCGGCGCTCGCCCTCGGGGCGCACCACGCCCTCCAGCACTTCCACCTCTCGCAAGGGAATGCCGAGCTTTTCGTAGGTTTTGAGGATTTCCGGATCAATCTCGTCGAGCGAGGCGACCTGCTTCTTCGGCTTCGGCGCCGAGTAATAATAGAGATCCTGGTAATCGATCCTGGGATAGTCCACCCGCGCCCATGTCGGCTCGGTCATGGTCAGCCAGCGGCGATAGGCCTCCAGCCGCCATTCCAGCATCCAGGCCGGTTCGCTCTTTTTCGCTGAGATGAAGCGGACGGTATCTTCCGACAGCCCCTTCGGGGCCTTGTCGGACTCGATAAGCGTCTCAAATCCATATCGATATTGGTCGACGTCGATCCGCCTGACGCGGTCGACCGTCTCCTGTACGGCAGCCATTCTTTTCCTCCGCTCGCGGTTTCAAGGACCGCGGTGGATCAGTTCAGGGACGACTATTACGATGTTTCCCGGAGGAAATCACCTGCTTAGAACCGTTCAAGCTGTGTTTCGTCGTCCCTGATTAAGTAGGGTACCGGCGAGCTTTCGCCAAGCCTGAAGACAGCGATCAATGTCCGCCGTCGAGGTAGACCAGCCCAGACTGAGCCGCACCGCTCCCTTCGCGAGTTCGGGCCCGGTTCCCATCGCTTCCAGGACATGGGACGGCTGCACCTTGCCCGAGGAACAGGCAGAGCCTGAGGAAACCGCAATTCCCGCAAGGTCGAAGCCGATCACGGCGGTTTCGGCCTTCAGGCCGGGAGCCGTGAACAGCGTGGTATTGGGCAGCCGTGGCGCGTCATCGGAGAACACGATGACACCAGGGATCTGCCGCAGGCCGCTTTCCAGCCGATCTCGCAGGCTTTCGAGGCGGATGGCGTCTCGTTCCAGGCCGGTCATCGCGGCCCTCAGGGCCGCCCCGAATCCGGCAATTCCGGCGACATTCTCGGTTCCCGCCCGGTGCCCGCGCTCCTGGCCGCCGCCGCGCAGCAGCGGGTCAGGCCCCAGCAGGCCCTCAGCCAGAACCAGCGCGCCGACCCCCTTCGGGCCACCGATCTTGTGCGCCGAAAGCGTCACCAGATCGGCCCCCATCACACTGATATCAAGAGGTATTTTTCCGAACGCCTGGACCGCGTCAACATGCAGCAATCCATCGGCGGCATGGATGATCTCGGCCGCTTCCGGGATCGGCTGAATCGCGCCGGTTTCGTTGTTGGCCAGCATGATCGACACCAGCGCCGGCGGACCGTCCGCAAGCGCTGCGTGCAGACGGTCCAAATCCAACAGGCCGGTGCGTGTCACGCCGACCATCGAAATCGCCTCGCGCAGAAACCGCCCACCTGCCAGCACCGAGGCGTGCTCGATCGCCGAGACGGCCAGACGCTGCACCGGGGGTGCGGACCCGCGCCGCAGCCCCGGCGTTAGCGCCAGCGCATTGGCCTCGGTTCCTCCCGAGGTGAAGACGACATCGCGCGGCAGCGCACCGAGCGCGCCCGCAACTGCGGCCCTCGCATCCTCGACCAGCCGGCGGGCCATGCGGCCCTCGGCATGGACGGAGGAGGGATTACCGGACAAATCCCACGCCGCGGCCATTGCCTGCCGCGCCTCCGGGCGCAGCGGCGTGGTCGCGTTCCAGTCGAGATAGACCCGGTCCAGCATTGAGTATTATAATACCGTAATTGTGAAACCGTCAGACAAAGGCGAGGCTGACGACAGCTTGTCCGGACTGTCCGGCGTTATGGCAACTGGCGATGCGGACATCTCCCGACAACATCAGAGCTAACGCATTGCACACGCTCGCGCGACGTTCAAAACCCTTGCTTTTTGCCCCTCGCCTCATGCTAGAACGCGGCCTCCAGTTCACCGGGCGCCGTTCGCGCATCGCCCAACGACGCCTGATCAGCCCTGATCCCTGCGCGGTTTTGTCTGCCCACGCGCCAGACAAAGCCAGCACAAAGTCGGTTGATTTCGCCAAGGACCCATCAATGCCTGAAGTCATTTTCACCGGCCCCGCAGGCCGCCTCGAAGGCCGTTACCATCCGGCGAAACAGAAGAATGCGCCGATCGCGATGATCCTGCATCCGCATCCGCAGTTTCACGGCACCATGAACCACCAGATCATCTACCAGTGCTACTACGCGTTCGCCCATCGCGGCTTTTCCGTGCTGCGCTTCAATTTCCGCGGTGTCGGCCGCAGCCAGGGCTCGTTCGACCACGGCACCGGCGAATTGTCGGACGCCGCTTCCGCGCTCGACTGGGCGCAGACGATCAATCCCGAGGCCCGCGCCTGCTGGGTCGCGGGCTTTTCGTTCGGCGCCTGGATCGGCATGCAGCTTTTGATGCGCCGACCCGAGGTCGAAGGATTCATTTCGATCGCGCCGCCCGCCAATCTCTACGACTTCTCGTTCCTGGCGCCCTGCCCGTCCTCGGGCCTGATCGTGCATGGCGAGAAGGATGCCGTGGTGCCGCCGAAGGACGTCAATACGCTGGTGGAAAAGCTGAAGACGCAAAAGGGCATCGTGATCGACCAGCAGATCATTCCCGGCGCCAACCATTTCTTCGACGGCAAGCTCGAGCCGTTGATGCAGACGGTGACCGGCTATCTCGACATGCGGCTCGCCAACGTCCGCTAGGCTTCTGGAGAGCGGCCATGGGATCGTTCGTGGCCCTGCTGCGCGCGGTCAATGTCGGCGGCACCGGCAAACTGCCGATGAACGAGCTAAAGAACATCTGCGAAGAACTCGGCTTCGGCGCCGTCCGCACCTACATCGCCAGCGGCAATGTCGTTTTCACTAGTTGTGGAGCCTCAGGAGGTTGTCCTCGGTTAGACCGAGTCTGCTGATGGGCGTTTGAGATCTTATCCCACCGTGGGGCCGATGCCAGTTGTATTGATGTAGCCAGATCGGCAATTCTTCTGCGCGCCGATCTGACGTGGGAT
>NZ_DATHOP010000024.1:0-3272 GCF_035484855.1 Bradyrhizobium sp. | reverse complement strand
CTCGGCGGATATCCGCTCCTCCGAGGCGCGCCACAGCAGATGGCAATTATTGTTCGTCTGCCACGTCAGTCCCGCACTCGGCCGGCCTGATTTGCCGCTGAGCAGAACCATGAGCGTGCGCCAGTTGAAGTTCTGCGAACGCAGCCATCGAATCATACGGTGCGCAATGTCGAGGAAGGTGAGTGTGAAGGTTGCCACCATGACATCATTCAGAGGCACCGGAACCGCCGCACTATCGATGGGATCCAGGAAGTTTCGCCGCAAGTACTCGAAGTTCATCAGGCCTTCATCCGCAAGGCAGGTTTTCATGAACCGCGAACTGACCCGGCAGGTGTAATCCACCATGTCCGCAATCTTTGATTCATAGCCGCGATAGGCCTCGACGGCGACCGTCTTTTCCCAATAGTGCGCATCGTTGACCGAGCGCACCCGGTCGGATCTGTCGATGATCCGTTTTGCGTCGTCGCGCCAATGGGCGTAACCGAGCTCGCGCAGGCGGAAAGCCCAGGCGATGCTGGGGGCGAGATGCGACACCGCCGTGAGTTCGACAAACCCGCGCGTCGAATGGCGGAAGCTCTCAACGATCGGTGCGCGGCCGCCTCCCGGGAAAATGACGAAATCCGCTCCGGTGACGACGAGCAGCGGATCGCCCCCGGTTAGGCGAACCATGTGTTTGGTCAAATGCTGCGCGGTGCTCCCCGGACCGGTGTAGGCGTCGTACAGACTGCGAAAATCGTCGTGCGGCGCGTAAGCCATGATCATCATCCATTAAAGCGGTAAATAATTGTATCGGTTCGGAACCGGACATCGACGGTGAGGCTGTTGGAGACCGCCACGAACAGGTTGCCGTCGGCAGAGAATACCGCGGCGTCGGTCCCACCGGCGGTCGGGAATTCTTCGACCAGCTGCAGCCGTCCTTCGGTCCATTTAAAAACCCGCGACCGGAGATTGGTGCGCGGGGCGGAAGGCTCGCCCTGAATGAAATTGATCTGCAGCAGATAGAGGTTCGAGGCGCTGCGGACGATGCAGAACTCTCGGCCGCCCGGGCCGCCCAGTTTCTGGCAGGGCGCAAAAGCCCTGCCATTCCAGCGATACAGGGTTGAGTCGCCTTGGATATTGGCAAACGCGAGGTAATGCTCACCGTCCGCCATGAAATATCGAAAGCAACGACCGCCCTTCGCGGCGAAGGATTGCAACCGCGCAAAGGATGAGCCATCCCAGGCCAGGAGAACTGATTCTCCGACATGATCAGCGTAGGCCAGGAAGATCTGCCCCGCTATCTCGAACGATTCCCAGTTATAGCCCCACCTGCCGTCGAGAGTTTGAAAATTCTCAAATTGCCGGCCGTTCCATTCATAGATTCGCGAGGTCCGGGGATTCGTCGCCTCGATATGATCGAGCGTGACGCCTTGCGCCAAGGCCAGAAACGCTCGATGGCCGACCTGGAAAAAATGCCACTGCTTCGCGGCGAAGGCCGCGAACGTCTGCACGGGTGCCCACGAGCCACCTACCCACTTGTAGAGCACCTGGTCGATATTGTAGCGATAGGGATTGCGGCCCGATCGAACCCCCGCCGTCACCAGGTAGGATTCTTCTCCGAGGTTGAAGAACTCGGCGTCCTCCCCGCCGCTGAGCGGCAGCAGTCCGTCCTCAACCAAGCGACCGTGTTGCCAGCGATAAATCGGGGCAGCAATGTCGCTATCGCCGCCGTTCATATGCGCAGGCGTCCCCGGAACATCCATTGCCAGCTGCGGCACGATCAGATACTGCGCGCCCGCAAGGGCGAACGGCTGGACAGCCCGCGCGCCGCAGGTCGGTAGGCGTTGATGTTCAATGAGCAGCATGAGGGGTTCCGTATCAGATCAAAACACGAATCGTCCGCGCATCGATCGTGCTCACGACGTGACCTCTTTAGGTCGTAGCAGGCCGACGACCGCGTACGAGACGGCGGACAGCAGTGTCGGAATGGCGATCAGCACGAACAACAGTTGCACGGAAACATTCGCCGCCAGGAGGCGCCCGCCGATGATGGGTCCCAATATTGATCCGAACCGGCCCGCGGCAAACTGCCAGCCGACACCGGTGCTGCGCATGCGCTGCGGATACAGTTGCACGGAGATCGCCGGCGCGTTCTGTTGACCCCCAATCACCAGGAGGCCGATGACTGCGAGACCTGAATACAGTGCGCCAACGGAACCGTATAAGTAACCCAGCAAAGCAACGGCGAGCGAGCCGCCGGCAATCATCCACGTCACCACCTTGAAAACTCCGAACCTCGTCACGAGCAGGGTCGAGGTCAGTGCCCCGACCACGCCGCCCAGATTCAGCAGCACCCCGCACCAAGCAGCCGTCTGCGGGTTGAAACCCGATCGAGCCGCGATCAATGGCGTCCAGCTGTTTAACAAGTAAGTCACCAATAGCAGGCAAAAGATCGCGCATGAGGCGGTGACCGTGGTCCAGAGGCGGCCCTCGGTAAACAAGACCACGAAAGATCCCCTCCAGGGCGACCGATGTGGGTCGCCGATCGACGCGTCTGAGGCGGACAGCGTCTCTCGCAGAAGCAGCCCGATCGGCACGAGAAGCAGCGTCACGACTCCCGCACCGAGAAACAGATTTCGCCACCCCTGGGCGATCAACAGCGCAGTGATCGCGCCGCCGACCACCGCCCCGAGGGGATAGCCGATGAACATCACAGTCACCGCCGCGCTGCGCCGCTGCGGAGGGAAATGCTCTGCCACCAGGGGGACAATCGCGGCGAGAAGCCCCCCCAGAGCGAAACCCGTCAGCAAGCGCAGGGCGACGAAAGCGCCGAGCGAATGAGCCTGCGAGCACAGCAGTGTCGCGACTCCCGCCGTGGCAAGCGAAACGAGCAGCGTGGGCCGACGGCCGACGCGGTCGGCGATGTGACCCAGAAGCAGGCCCCCCGCCATCGAGCCTGCCAGGCCGGCGGCGAACACGGTGCCGATACTCACAAAGTTCAAATGAAGATCTTTGGCGATCAGCGGCGCGACAAACGAAACGATGAACAGGTCGTACCCGTCGATCATCACCAGGACAAACGAGACGCCCAACAACGCCCAGGATCGTCGAGACCGATTGACGCCGAATTGAAACGCCGTGTCGCTGGCAACTTCCATCAGGGCAGGCCAAACAGGCGCTTCGGATTCTCGACCAGGATCTTTCGGCGTGCGCTCTCCGTCGGTGCCCAGCGCCCGAGCAAATTCACCAACTCGCCCGTGTCGCGGTCAGAGTACGAAATATGTGGCCAGTCA
>NZ_DATHOP010000023.1:0-56039 GCF_035484855.1 Bradyrhizobium sp. | reverse complement strand
AGCAGGCGATCGCAAAAGTCGCGGCCAGGCATGTGATCGGCGAGGTGCCGCGTCCGCCCGGCTGGAGCGGCTGGCGCATCGCGCCCTTGCAGTTCGAATTCTGGCACGACCGTCCGTTCCGCCTGCACGACCGTATCGAATTTCGCCGCGACGCACCCGATCAGCCCTGGTCCAAGACGCGGCTTTATCCCTGATGTCCACAGCCTGAAAGACCGAGATGCCGAATTCCGCCAACACCCCACGGCGCACGCTGCTTCTGACCGGCGCCAGCCGCGGCATCGGGCATGCGACCGTGATACGCTTTTCCTCGGCCGGCTGGCGCGTCATCACCTGTTCGCGGCATCCCTTCCCGGAAGATTGCCCGTGGGACGCCGGCCCCGAGGACCACATCCAGGTCGACCTCGCCGACCACGCCGACACCACCCGCGCAATCGCGGAAATCCGCGAGCGGCTGGAAGGCGGCGCGCTGCATGCCCTGGTCAACAACGCCGCGATTTCGCCGAAGGCTGCCGGAGGCGGCCGGCTCGGCTCGATCGACACCGACATCGAAACCTGGAGCCACGTGTTCCGGGTCAACTTCTTTGCGCCGATCATGATGGCGCGCGGGCTGATCGAGGAATTGAAGGCGGCGAAGGGTTCGGTGGTCAACGTCACCTCGATCGCGGGCGGCCGCGTGCATCCGTTCGCGGGCGCGGCCTATGCCACCTCGAAGGCGGCGCTGGCCTCGCTGACCCGCGAGATGGCCTCGGATTTCGGCCGCCACGGCGTGCGCGTCAACGCGATCGCGCCGGGCGAGATCGATACCTCGATCCTGTCGCCGGGCACCGAGAAGATCGTCGCCGAGCAGATCCCGCTGCATCGTCTGGGCACGCCGGACGAAGTCGCCAAGATCATCTATGTGCTGTGCACGGAGACGAGTTCCTACGTCAACGGCGCCGAGATCCACATCAACGGCGGGCAACACGTGTAGGCCATCGTCATTCCGGGGCGATGCGGAGCATCGAACCCGGAATCTCGGGATTCCGGGTTCGCGTCTTCGACGCGCCCCGGAATGAGAACAACCTCACACCAGCCCGCGCAAAATCTGCGCGGCCTGCCAGCGCAGGCTGGCCTCGATGTTGAAGGCGCTGGAGCACTCGTCCTCGCGCTCGCCGTCGGCAAGCGCCGCGCCGCAATGCCGGCACAGCCGCGGCGACATCGCGGCCGCCCTGACCCCGCGGTTTCGCTGGTAGAACGCGAGATCGACGACGTTCTTGCCTGAAATTATGAATTTCTCAACCATTGCAGTCCTCGCCGCGTGAGCCAGCGTTATCGCAGAAAGACTTCGCTCAATCGTTCAGCGCACCGCTCAAATTTTAGGAGAGGAATTGAGGAGGACAGCAAGGATGCCGTCATGGCCGGGCAGAAGCGCGAAGCGCGTCTTCGCCCTAGACGTCCCGGCCATCCACGTCTTTAAACCGCAACGAAAGAAAGCAAGACGTGGATCACCGGGACAAGCCCGGTGATGACGCCGAATTTGTTGTGCCGCGTCGGCCCGCTCTGGCTACAGCCACTTCTTCCACTTGAAATACATGTAGGGCCCGGCCGCTGCGAACACCATTGCGATCACGGCGAACAAATAGCCGTGTTCCCATTCCAGCTCCGGCATCATTTTGAAATTCATGCCGTAGATCGAGGCGATCAGAGTCGGCGGCATCAGCACCACCGCCATCACCGAGAACAGCTTGATGATGTTGTTCTGCTCGAGATTGACGACGCCGAGCATGGCGTCGAGCACGAAGGTGATCTTGTTGGAGAGGTAGCTCGCGTGGTCGGTCAGCGAGGTGACGTCGCGCTGCATGGTTTTGAGCTGCTCGCGCATGTCCTTGGACCATTTGACGCCGTCGACGGCGGCCGCCACGAAGGTCACCACCCGCCCAATCGAGACCAGGCTTTCCCGCACTTTCGAGGTCAAGTCGCCCTTGCGCCCGATCGCGATCAGGATGTCGGAATAGCGCTTGGCGTGGCCGGTGCGCGCCGCCCCCTCGGGTTCGAAAATGCTGTGGCTGATGTTGTCCATGTCGCTGCCGGCCCGCTCCAGGATGTCGGCGTTGCGGTCGATCACGGCATCCAGAAGCTCCATCAGCACCATCTCGCCGGTGATGCCGGCAGGACAAGCGCGCGCCAGCTTGTTCTCGACCAGGACGAACGGTTTTGGCTCGTCATAGCGCACCGTCACCAGCCGATGACTGGCAAGGACGAAGGTCACCGCGGTGGTGCGCGGATTCTCGGTGTCGGCCGCACACATCAAGGTCGCGGTCATGTAGCGCGCGCCGTTTTCGATATAGAGACGCGAGGAAATTTCGATCTCCTGCATGTCCTCCCGGGTCGGCACCGCGATCCCGGCGAGTCGCTCCACCGCCCTGTCCTCCGGCGCGGTCGGCTTCACCAGATCGATCCAGACCGCGGCCTCCGGCAGCGCGTCGAGATCGGTAACGGCCGCTTTCTTCAGGGAGGCTTCGGCAGGCACGAAAACCGACAACATGGCGACTCCGGAACAAGGCGGGCGGCGCTTACCCAACAGGACTTGGCTCCATTCTGGCAAGCGCTTGATGACTGACTATTAACCCCGGCGCGATATTTGTGGCGGCTGGGTGGCTTTGGCATGGCCCTGATTTGGCGAAGGCAACCATTTGCCCAAAAATGAGACGGCCGCGAGATAACTTGAGGTAAAAAAGACACAGCCGGGCTCCCGCAGCGCGGAATAGGCATCTAAGGTCTGGAATTATGACCAATTTCGGCGATAATGGCGGCAATGGAGTCGTAGCGTTCGGGACGCAGGGTTGGTGCGCGAGCGTAAGGCTTTCGATTGGAAGTAAAACATGTCGTTCAAAGTAAAACTGGCAATCCTGGCGTCCACCCTGCTGCTTTCGGGCTGCATGGAGACGACCTATGAGGCGACCAATACTGCCGCCTTCAAGCCGCACGACAAGGAATTGCTGGCCAAGATCCGCTACACCAACGTGCCGGTCGCCGAGCCGTTCCGCAGGGCCATCGTCGAGTATCACCGCAAGGAAGCGCCCGGTTCGATCATGGTCGATTCCGACAATCATTATCTTTATTACGTCCTCAACGACGGCAAGGCGATCCGTTACGGCATCACCGTCGGCGAGGAAGCCATGGCGTGGTCCGGCGTCGCCAAGATCGGCAGCATGACCGAGTGGCCGCCCTGGCACCCGACCAAGGGCGAAATCGAGCGGCTCGGCGTGCCCTCTTTCGTACCGCCGGGACCGGACAATCCAATGGGTTCGCGCGCGATGTACCTCTATTCGGGCAACAAGGACACGCTGTTCCGGATACACGGCACCAACCAGCCGGAATATATCGGCGCTTCGATCTCTTCCGGCTGCATCCGGATGACCAACGAGGACGTGATCGATTTGTACAACCGGGTGAAGCTGGGCACCATCGTGGTGGTGCTGGAGCCGCATCATGGCGACTCACCGTTTAACTCGCAGATGGCGTTGCAGGGTGGCGGCAACTCGGTGCAGTAGCCGGCCTCTTAGCATGAATTCAAAAAGCGCCGGTTTTGCCGGCGCTTTTTTTTGGCGAATAGCGAATGGCGAGTAGGGAATAGTAAAGCACGGCGGCCGAACCTTCTTTCGCTACTCGCTACTCGCCATTCGCTACTCACCCTTCTTGGCAACCTCGCGCGGCGGGGCTTCGTCCGGCCGTATCGCCGGCAATAACGGCGCGACCTGCGGCAGCGGGTCCCACACGTTCCACTGGCAGATCTTGTAATTGTTGTGGCGCTCCATCAGGTCGAGATGGATGTGGTCCTCATGATACCAGTCCGAGCCCGGTCCCAGCACGGTCATGAACCGCGCGCACACCGAATGCAGCACGGTTTCGCGCAACTCCCGCGACACCGTGCGGTCGGTGAGCCCGATCGACCGGCCGTCGGCGAGCTTGATCGCGCGCACGTCGAGCGCGTTGGCCCGGCCATGTTCGGATAGATGCGCGCCAGCAACCCGGTTGAATCCGCGGCATTCATAGGAGTCGAAATTGTCGAGCACGACGGGCTCGGTGCCGAGGCCGGCGGCAAGGCTCGTCACGTCGGTGCGGATCCAGTCGGCGATGGCCGAGGCCATCGCGCAGCGCAAGGTCGCCGGCGGAGTCACCGCGACCTTGTGCTTGTCCGGCAGCACCACAGCCTCCAGCCGCACCAGGTCCTCGCCGCCGCAGCCACCGGGGCCGTGGATGTCGGCCATGCTGGGGGCGATGGCGATCTCCTCGGTCAGCGCCATCCGGCAGGCCGAGGGCTGCGGCGCGGACGCGGGCTGTTCGGCCGGCCTCTCGGTCTGGGGAGGGTTTTGTGTTGCCGTCGCCGGCTGTTCCGGCTCGGCCGCCGGGGCCTCGGCCGGGCGAGGTTTCGGCAATGGCACCACTGCTGGAAGCAGGGACCCGCGCAGCCTGGGCGTTCGCACCCCGAACAGGTCGCCCCACGGCGCCGGGTCCCGCCGCGCCGCCGCAGCCGGGTCGGCCAGCGTGCAGAACATCAGGAGCGCCGCGGCAAGGGTAACCATTGGCCATTCGCCGCAGCGAAAGCCGCCACAAGGCCATTTGCGGCGTGCTTTCTCCGCGCTAAAGTTCATGGCAATTCCGTGAAGACCCGCGGCAAGCGACAACACATTTCTGGAGGAGCGTTCGTATGCTTGGATTGATGCAAGACTGGCCTTTGCTGTGTCATCGGATCATCGAGCACGCGGCGAGATATCACGGCACCCAGGAGGTCGTGACGCGATCGGTCGAAGGCCCTATCGTCCGCACCAATTACGCCGAAATTCACAAGCGCGCACTGAAAGTATCGCAGATGCTGCAGCGCGACGGCATCAAGCTCGGCGACCGCGTCGCCACCATTGCCTGGAACACCTGGCGCCACCTGGAATGCTGGTACGGCATCATGGGCATCGGCGCCATCTGCCATACGGTCAATCCGCGCCTGTTCCCGGAACAGATCGCCTGGATCGTCAACCACGCCGGCGACCGCGTGGTGATGGTAGACACCACCTTCGTGCCGATCCTGGAGAAGCTCGCCGACAAGCTGCCGAGCGTCGAGCGCTACATCGTGCTGACCGACAAGGCGCATATGCCGCAGACCACGCTGAAGAACGCGGTCGCCTATGAGGAATGGCTGGCGCAGGCCGACGGCCAATTCGAGTGGCAGGATTTTGACGAAAATACCGCCGCCGCCATGTGCTACACCTCAGGGACCACGGGCGACCCCAAGGGCGTGCTCTATTCGCACCGCTCCAACGTCATTCACTCGTTCATGGCGAATGCCAAGGACGCGCTCGGGACCTCGGCCAGCGACGTCATGCTGCCGGTGGTGCCGCTGTTCCACGCCAACAGCTGGGGGATTGCGTTCTCGGCGCCGGCGATGGGCACCAAGCTGATCATGCCCGGAATGAAGCTCGACGGCCCCTCCGTCTACGAACTGCTCGACACCGAGAAGGTCACCCATACCGCGGGCGTGCCGACGGTATGGCTGATGCTACTCAACCACATGGCCGCCAACAATCTGAAACTGCCCAAGCTCGAATTCGTCGTCTGCGGCGGCTCTGCCATGCCGCGCTCGATGATCAAGGCGTTCGTCGACATGGGCGTCACCGTACGCCATGCTTGGGGCATGACCGAGATGAGCCCGCTCGGCACGCTGGCCGCGCTGAAGCCGCCATTCGCCGATCTCGAGGGCGACGCGCGGCTCGACATCCTGCAGACCCAGGGCTTCCCGCCCTATGGCGTGCAGATGAAGATCACCGACGATGCCGGCAAGGAGCTGCCGTGGGACGGCAAGACTTTTGGCCGGCTCAAGGTTTCCGGCCCCGCGGTCGCCAAGGCCTATTTCCGCGTCGATACCAACATCCTCGACGACGACGGCTATTTCGACACCGGCGACGTCGCCACCATCGACAGCAACGGCTACATGCGGATCACCGACCGCTCCAAGGACGTGATCAAGTCAGGCGGCGAGTGGATTTCCTCGATCGACCTGGAAAACCTCGCGGTCGGCCACCCGGCGGTGGCCGAAGCCGCCGTGATCGGCGTCTATCATCCGAAATGGGACGAGCGCCCGCTGCTGATCGTGCAGCTCAAGGCCGGCCAGAACGCCAGCCGCGAGGACATCCTGAAATATATGGACGGCAAGATCGCGAAGTGGTGGATGCCCGACGACGTCGTATTCGTCGACAGCATCCCACACACCGCCACCGGCAAGATCCTGAAGACCGCGCTGCGCGACACTTTCAAGGCCTATCGTTTCCCGAACGCGGCGGCGTGAGGGCGAAGGCGCGTCCATCCCTCCCTCACGGGAGGGATGGACGGCTTGCAGCTTGCCAACAATCCCCGATTAGAATTGCAAGCGCGCGCCCTGCAGCAAACGGGGCACGCGCTGCCTGTCTTGAGACCTACCTTCAGACCTGCCTTGGGATGGGCGTATTTTCCGGCATAAACGGCTTCACAGGGGGTCGAAAAATGCGCTAGGTCACCTGCGCGCCGGATCGTCCGCCGGAGCATATTCCGCCGACCAAATCCATATTGGAACATTTCAAGGATGGCCCGCAGGTTTTCCGCTCCCTATCAGTCGGAACCCGTGTCCGGCCTTGCCTCATGGGCGCGCAATCTCGCGGTATTCTCAGTGATCGCGGTCGTGGTCTCGATCATCATCGTCCGCTTCGGCTTCCTGGAGATGAAACCGGCGCTGGCGACCTTCTTCGGGGCGCTCGCCTGTGCCGGGCTTTCGATCCTGGTCGGGTTTGCCGCGTTTGCCGCGATCTGGCAGAACGGCTCGCGCGGCATGAGCCGCATCCTGCTGGCGTTCCTGATCGACGCGGTGGTGCTGGCCTACCCCGCCTATCTCGGCCTGCAATACCGCAGGCTGCCGCCGATCCACGACATCACCACCGATCCGATCGACCCGCCGAAATTCGAGGCCCTGGCGCGGCTGCGCACCGGCGAGGGCACCAACACCGCTGTTTATGCCGGGCTCTATTCGGCCGAACAGCAGCGGCTCTATTATCCTGACATCGAGACGGTGGAACTCGATGTGAGCGCGCAGCGCGCCTTCGACATCACCCTGGGCCTCGTCAACAAGCGCAAATGGCTGGTGATCGACGAGCGCGCTCCCTTAGCCCCGCGCCGCCTCGGCCGCATCGAGGCGGTGGCGCGCACCCCGATCATGGGCTTCCGCGAGGACGTCTCGATCCGCGTCACCGCCGACGGCGACGGATCGCGCGTCGATATCCGCTCGGCATCACGCTATTTCGAGAGCGATCTCGGCAGCAACGCCGCGCGTATCTCGAGACTGATCGACGACATCAACACCGCCGCCGACGACACCAACCTCAAGCCGGTCAAGAAGCCGGTCGTGCCGGTGAAGCCGTCGCCGAAGGTGGTGAAGAAGTGAGAAGCGAGGCGAATGGCGAGTAGCGAATAGCGAATAGAAAAGTCAGCGACGGGCTCTTCCCCACTCGCTACTCACCATTCGCTATTCGCCACTCGCCAAACGATACATCCCCCCGATCACCGGATCGCCATCGGTCGCCACGATGCCGCGCGCGACCAGGTCTTCCAGATGCGCCAGCACGGAATAGCCGGCGGCGTTCATCAGCCGCGGGTCGATGCCGATATAGATGGCGCGCACCATGGTCGGGATATCGGTCTCGCCCTTGGCGAGGCGATGCAGGATCGAGGCTTCGCGGGCCTGGCGGTGGCGGATCAGGAAGCGGACATAGCGCGGTCCATCCGGGATTTCCGGCCCATGGCCGGAGAAATACAGCTGCTCCTCGCGCTGCGCCAACCGCTCGAGCGACGCCATGTAGTCGATCATCGATCCGTCGGGAGGTGCGACGATCGAGGTCGACCAGCCCATCACATGATCGCCGACGAAACTTATCTTTCGCTCCGGCCAGGCGAAGGCGAGATGATTGGCGGTGTGGCCCGGCGTCGCCACCGCCTCGAGCTTCCAGCCATCGCCCGCGATGGTTTCGCCATTCCTGACCTGAACGTCCGGCCTGAAATCGCGGTCGGCACCGGATTCCGGATTGTGCTTCTCGCTCTCGAAGCGGGGCCGCGAGGCGCGATGCGGACCTTCCGCATAGACGGTGGCGCCGGTCGCGGCCTTGATCCTTGCGGTGTTCGGCGAATGGTCGCGATGGGTGTGGGTGACCAGGATATGGGTCACGGTCTCGCCGCGCACCGCATCCAGCAGGGCTGCGGCGTGTTCCTCGCTATCGGGACCGGGATCGATGATCGCGACCTTGCCCTTGCCCACGATGTAACTGACCGTGCCGGTGAAGGTGAACGGGCTCGGATTGTCGGAGAGCACGCGCCGCACGCCGGGCACGACTTGCTCGGCTACACCGGGTTTCAGCGGAAAATTGCGATTGAAGGGGACATCGTCGTTGTCGGCCATTGCTATTTCACCCGTAGCTCAAGTCCGTCATGCCCGGCCCTGTGCCGGGCATCCACGTCTTTCTTTTTAGCAGCCAAGACGTGGATGGCCGGGACAAGCCCGGCCATGACGAAACTTGGAGGCAACGCCGCTCCTCACGCGTTGGCGCTGGAGCGTAGTCTACGAAAACGCCTGGATGCCGGTGATGGCGCGGCCGAGAATAAGAGCGTGGACGTCGTGGGTGCCTTCATAGGTGTTGACGGTTTCCAGGTTCGCGGTGTGGCGCATCACGTGGTACTCGATCTGGATACCGTTGCCGCCGTGCATATCACGCGCCACCCGCGCGATGTCGAGCGCCTTGCCGCAATTGTTGCGCTTGACGATGGAGATCATCTCCGGCGCCATCTTGCCCTCGTCCATCAGCCGGCCGACGCGCAGTGAAGCTTGAAGTCCGAGCGCGATGTCGGTCTGCATGTCCGCAAGCTTCTTCTGCACCAGCTGCGTTGCCGCCAAAGGCCGGTTGAACTGCTTGCGGTCGAGCGTGTATTGCCGCGCGCGGTGCATGCAGTCCTCGGCCGCTCCCATCGCGCCCCAGGAAATGCCGTAGCGGGCGCGGTTGAGGCAGCCGAACGGGCCCTTCAGGCCGGACACATTGGGCAATAGCGCGCTCTCCGGCACCTCGACGCCCTCCATCACCACTTCACCGGTGACGGAGGCGCGAAGCGACAGCTTGCCGCCGATCTTCGGCGCGGAAAGACCTTTCATGCCTTTTTCCAGGATGAAGCCGCGGATCTGGTTGTTGTGCTCGGCCGATTTCGCCCAGATCACGAACACGTCGGCGATCGGCGCGTTGGAGATCCACATCTTGGTGCCGGTCAGCCGGTAGCCGTCCGAGGTCTTCTCGGCACGGGTCTTCATGCCGCCGGGATCGGAGCCGGCATCCGGCTCGGTCAGGCCGAAGCAGCCGACCCATTCGCCGGTGGCGAGTTTCGGCAGGTATTTCTTGCGCTGGTTCTCGTCGCCATAGGCGTAGATCGGATGCATCACCAGCGAGGACTGCACCGAATTCATCGAGCGATAGCCGGAATCCACCCGCTCGATCTCGCGCGCCACCAGGCCATAGGCGACATAGCTCGCATTGGCGCAGCCATACTCCTCCGGCAGCGTGATGCCGATCAGGCCAAGCTCGCCCATCTCGTGGAAAATGTCGCGGTCGACCTTCTCTTCCAGATAGGCCTTGACGATGCGCGGCATCAGCTTGTCCTGTGCATAGGCGCGCGCGGTGTCGCGGATCATCCGCTCGTCCTCGGTGAGCTGCTCGTCGAGCATGAACGGATCGTCCCACTGGAAATTCACCGCCGACGGCTTGTCCTTGGTCTGAGGGCGCAGGCTCATGAAAATTCCTTTCGCGTCATTGTATTTATTTTAGAGCGATACGCGCAGAAGCGCAATTGCAATGGCTTCGTCATTCCGGGGCGCATCGAAGATGCGAACCCGGAATCTCGATCGAGTATATCATCTCTAGATTCCGGGTTCGCGCTTACGCGCGCCCCGGAATGACGGTGACTACCCTTCGAGCTGTTCGCTGGAGACGATCTCGATGCCGAATCCGGACAGGCCCTTGTAGTCGTGCACCGATGACGTCAGGTTGCGGATCGAGGTGACGCCGAGATCCCGCAGGATCTGCGCGCCGACGCCGACCTCGCGCCATTGCCGGTTGCGGTCGGCCTCGGCGGATTTCTCCTCCGGCAGGGGTGCCACGGGAACGCCGGCGGCGCCGTCGCGCAAATAGACCAGCACGCCGCGGCCAGCCCTCCTGAAATGCTCGAGCACCGCCTGCATGCGCTTGTGCCCGGTAAAAATGTCCCTGACGATGTTGGGCTTGTGGAAGCGCGTCAGCACGTTCCGGCCGTCGCCGATCCCGTTATAGACGAAGGCGACATGGGCGATGGTATCGAACGGCGAACGGTAGGCATAGCCCTGCAGCGGCCCGATCGGGCTCTCGGTGGTGAAGGTCGAGACCCGCTCGATCAGTTTCTCGCGCGCCTGGCGATAGGCGATCATGTCGGCAATGGTGACGTGCTTGAGCTTGTGGGCGGCCGCGAAACGGGCGACCTGCTCGCCCTTCATCACGGTGCCGTCGTCGTTCATCAATTCGGAGATCACGCCGACGGGCGGCAGGCCGCTTAGCTTGCAGAGGTCGACCGCGGCCTCGGTATGGCCCGAGCGCAGCAGCACGCCGCCGTCGCGCGCGATCAGCGGAAACACATGGCCGGGCCGCGCGAAATCATTGGCGCCGGCGTTGGGATTGGCCAGCGCCCTGCAGCAGGAGGCGCGCTCGTCCGCCGAAATCCCGGTGCCGCCGTCGGGCTTGTAGTCGATCGACACCGTAAACGCGGTGGTGTGGTTGGATTCGTTGTGCGCCACCATCGGATCGAGCCGCAACCGGCGCGCGTCCTCGGGCGTGATCGGCGCGCAAACGATGCCGGAGGTGTGACGGATGATGAACGCCATCTTTTCGGCGGTGCATAGCGAGGCCGCGACGATCAGATCGCCCTCGCCCTCGCGGTCGTCGTCATCAGTGACGACGACGAGTTCGCCAAGGGCGAAGGCTTGCAGGACGTCCTGAATCGAGTCGGCCATACTTTAAGGTCTCGCTTTGCGCCGGAGCATTAACCGGACTCTTGCGCCCGCGCCAGCCTCAATACGCAGGGCAGAACGGCTCTGGCGTCGCAGCGAGACAAGCGTGTCGGACTTGGTTAGGATACTGCCAACAAGAACAAGGGAGACGCCGTTCATGCCATCCACCGCCTTCGATTTCGCGCCATTGCTGCCCGCGGGCCTGCCCGCGCCGGCGGCGAAATGGACCGGGCTTGCCAAGTACAGTTTCGTCGGCGGCAACAATGACCCCGATCAGGTCCCGGTCGAAGGCCTGATCGAAGCCGTCGACGCGGTACTGCGGCGCGAGGGCAGGACGCTCGCCACCTATGGGCTGGCCAGCGGCCCGCAGGGCTATCGTCCCCTGCGCGAATTCCTCACAGCGAAATTAAAGCGCGACGCCGGCATCGATTGTGCCGCCGACGACATCCTGATCGTGTCCGGCTCGTTGCAGGCGCTCGACCTCGTCAACGCGACGCTGTTGTCGCGCGGCGACACCGTGATCGTCGAACGCGACAGCTACCAGGGCGCGCTGAACCGGCTGACCCGGCTCGGCGTCAACATGGTCGGCATTCCGCTCGACCAGCACGGCATGCGGATGGACGCGCTGGCGGCAGCGCTGGCCGACCTGAAAGGGCGCGGCATCACGCCGAAATACATCTACACCATCCCGACCGTGCAAAACCCGACCGGCACCATCCTGCCGGAGGCGCGCCGCGCCGAACTCTTGAAACTGTCGCAAGCATATGGCGTTCCGATCTTCGAGGACGATTGCTATGCCGATTTGATCTGGGACGGCAAGCGGCCGCCCGCGATCTATGCCATGGCCAACAATGGCGGCGTCATCCATATCGGCTCGTTTTCGAAATCGATCGCACCGGCGCTCCGCGTCGGCTTCATCGTCGCGCCCTGGGCCTTGATGTCGCGAATGCTGGCGCTGAAGACCGACGCCGGTTCGGGCGCGCTCGAGCAGATGGTGCTGTCGGAATATTGCGCGCCGCATTTTTCCACGCATGTGCCGAAATTGACGCGCGGCCTGCGCGCCAAGCTCGACACGCTGATGGAGGCGCTCAACGAGCAATTCGGCACCTCCGCCGAATTCGAGACGCCTTCGGGAGGCATTTTCCTGTGGGTCAAACTTCCGGACAATGTCGATACCCTAAAGCTCTACCAGTCGGCGCTTGCCGCCGGCGTCGCCATCAATCCGGGCCCGGAATGGTCGACCGACAAGCCCTATGCCGGCAGCCGGCTGCGGCTGTGTTTTGCGAGTCCCTCGCACGAGCAGATCCGCGAAGGCGTTGCCGTGCTCGCCGAGGTGTGCCGCAGGGAGTTCGGCGTGCCGGCGAGAATCGCCAACGTGGAGGCGCGCGCCCGCACCTCCATTTGAGCTTGGAGGAGAGCCGTCGCGATCGGTTGAATCAACCGCCGTTACACGACGATATCGAAATGCTAAGCTTCGATCGGCGGTGATGTTACTGAAACGGAGCGCAAGAGTTGAACGGGCAATTCAGCCGGCTGGCGCTGGCCATCCTCTTCTCCCTGACGCTCTCGTTCGGCGCATCCGCCGAAACCGTGGCCCAGGCCGTGCGTAACTGGGGATTGATCGGATCGTGGTCGCGCGACTGTTCGCACAAGCCCGGCAGAGACCAAAACACGCTGCTGATCTATGAGATCATGGCGGATGAACGGGTGGTGCACCGGCGCGACTTCGGCGACTCCACGGATGAGAACGAAGTGGTTGGCGCGGAGGTTTCCGCAGACAGCATGCTGAATTTGCGCGTGTTCTTCCCGAAGTTCAAGCAGACCCGCGACTACGGACTGATGAAGCAGCCCGACGGCAGCGTGCGCACGATGTATAATCACGACCAGAAGGACGCATACAGCATCAGGGACGGCATCTTCACCGCCAACGGCAACCCGACACCGGCTCTGCAAAAATGCCGCGCTGGCGCGCGGTCAGCCCTTGAGAAAACGAGTGCGAACGCCGCTGGCCTCCGCTAACGCCTTGCCCTAACCTCATCTCACGCAAACAGGGCCGCAAGAGCCCGAACGGGAGAGCCTCCATGACTGCCCTCAGAATTTTCGCGACCACGCTTTGCGTGCTGGTGTCCGGCGCAGCCTTTGCCGGCGACCCGCTGCCGCGTGCGAAACCCGAAGACGTCGGCCTTTCCTCGGAGCGGCTGGCGCGGATCGGCGCTGTTCTGAAGGCCGACATCGCGGACGGACGCATTCCCGGCGCGGTCATCGCGATCGCCCGGCACGGGAAGCTGGTGATGCTCGATGCCTATGGCTTTAGCGACAAGGAAGCCGGCATCGCCATGACCACCGACACCATCTTCAACGTCGCCTCGATGACCAAGCCGATGACGACGGTGGGCGCCTTGATGCTCTACGAGCAGGGTAAGATCCTGATGGACGATCCGCTGGCCAAATATTTTCCCAAATTCGCAGACATGCGGGTCGCCATACACGATAATGGCGAGCCCGTGGCCGAGACCGTGCCGGCCAAAAAGCAGATCACGATCCAGGACCTGCTGCGCCACACCTCCGGCCTGATCTATGGCGGCCGCGGCAACACGCTGGTGCACAAGATGTATCCCGGCGGAAGCGTGGACGCCGCGCGCGACTATGACGGCGCGGCCTTCCTCGACAAGCTCGCCTCGCTGCCGCTTCTGTATCAACCGGCGACCGTTTGGGATTACGGCTTCGGCCTCGACGTGATGGGCCTCACCATCGAGAAGATCAGCGGACAATCGCTTGGACAATATTTGCAGGCGAACCTGTTCGCGCCGCTCGGCATGACCGATACCGGCTTCGCGGTGCCCGCGGACAAGGCGGCGCGCTATGCCAAGCCGCTGCCGGCCGATCCCGACACCGGCAAGGCGCAGCTTCGCAATCCCGAACTGACGCAGCCGCTCAAATTCGAGTGCGGCGGCGGCTGCGCTTCCTCCACAGCGTCGGACTATTTGCGCTTCGCGATGATGCTGATGAAT
Organism: Bradyrhizobium sp.; assembly: GCF_035484855.1. Classification (GTDB taxonomy): domain Bacteria; phylum Pseudomonadota; class Alphaproteobacteria; order Rhizobiales; family Xanthobacteraceae; genus Bradyrhizobium. The sequence continues at coordinate 41,957 of NZ_DATHOP010000023.1, read as the reverse complement.
CGCGGGCGCGCCGGCGAGGCCCGCGTGCTTGGCCCCAAGACGGTCGACTACATGCTTTCCGACCAGTTGGGCGCGAACATCAAGAATCTCGTCGGCAATGCCGACCCGACGCGGGCCGATTACGGCTTTGGTCTTGGGCTTGCCGTGCGCACGACGCCTGGCGTGGTCCGCATGATGGGATCGGTCGGGCAGTTCTCGTGGCCCGGCGCCAGCGGCACGGATTGGTGGGTCGATCCGAAGGAAGAACTGGCGGTTGTGTATCTGTCGGCGGCCCCGGGCCCAATCCGCTGGCACTATCGCCAGAAAATCAACGCGCTGGTGTATCAGGCGATCGTCGACTAGAGCCTTTTCCGTTTCGATGGAATCGAAACGGGGCTCTAGATTCTTGATCTGACGCGTTTTCTTAACGCGAACCGGTGACCACTTCGCTCGAAAACGCTCCAACACGCCCGCGACGTCTCGCCGGTACGGGCAGCGCACATCGGGGCCCGAAATATTTTGTAACACCCGCTGGCACCTCTGCACGCGAAGGTCAATTCAAAGCCTCCGCACAACCGCTGCAGATTCATGTCGACTTTCCGCTGCGCTATGCCATACTGGCAACGTAAGATGGCTGGGGGGAAGCGCGCATGTCCGAACCGTTTCTTTCGGAAATCAAGATGATGTCCTTCAATTTCGCGCCCAAGGGCTGGGCGATGTGCAATGGGCAGCTGCTTCCGATCAATCAGAACCAGGCGTTGTTTTCTCTTCTAGGAACCACCTATGGTGGTGACGGCCGCGTCACTTTCGGCATACCCAACCTGCAGGGACGAGTGCCGATGCACTCTGGCAGCGGCCATACGCTCGGCGAGCAAGGCGGCGAGACGAGCCATACGCTGTCGATCTCGGAACTGCCGACCCACATTCACACCCTCAGCGGCACCACGCTCGCTGCCGACCTGCCGACGGTTCCCGCCAACCTGCTGGCCACCGTCGCCAATGTGTATACCGGTCCATCCAGTCTGACGTCGATGAACCCTGCTTCGCTCTCGGCGACCGGCGGCAACCAGGCGCATGCGAACCAGCAGCCGTATCTGACCCTCAACTTCTGTATCGCCCTCCAGGGCATCTTCCCCTCGCAAACCTAGAGGAGCATCCCGTGTCACAGCCCTATGTGGGAGAAATCCGCATGTTCGGCGGCAACTTCGCGCCGGCCGGCTGGATGTTTTGCGAAGGACAGCTGCTCCCGATCTCCGAATTTGAAACCCTGTTTAATTTGATCGGCACCACCTATGGCGGCGACGGCCAGAGCACGTTCGGGCTGCCGGACCTGCGCGGCCGGGTTCCGGTCCATATCGGTTCCGGATTCATTTTGGCGCAGCAGGGCGGCACCGAGACGGTCACCTTGACGACGCAGCAGATTCCCTCGCACAGCCATCCGCTGCTGGCGTCAACCGGCCTTGCCACCGGGACTACCCCGCCGACCAATAATGTGACGGGAACGACGGGCGGGATCCAGATTTATCGCAACGCGACGCCCGGCGCGCTGATGTCTAACCTCGCGGTGTCGCAGACGGGCGGCAACCAGCCGCACAGCAATTTCCAGCCATATCTCTGCATCGACTTCATCATATCGCTGTTCGGCGTCTACCCGAGCCCGACCTAGGAGCGCGTCCATGGCCAATCCGTTCGTCGCGGAGATTCGCATTTTTCCGTTCAACTTCGCACCCAAGGGCTGGGCGTTCTGTAACGGGTATCTGCTGCCGATCTCACAAAACACCGCGCTGTTCTCGCTGCTCGGCACCACCTATGGCGGCGACGGCAAGTCCAATTTCGCGCTGCCGAACCTGCAGGGCAGCGCACCGATGCATCCCGGACAGGGGCCGGGGCTTTCGCTGCACGACCTCGGCGAAAGCGGCGGATCGGACACGGTCACGCTGCTGCAATCGGAAATGCCGCTGCACGGCCACAGCCTGATGGGCGACGTCAGCACGGCCGACGTCAATACGCCGGGGCCGACGTCGAGCTACTCGCGGTCCACTCCCGGCAGCGCCTACAAGAACACGACAACCAGCCTGACGGCGATGAGCGGCAACGCGATCGCGCCCGCGGGCGGCGGCCAGCCGCACAACAATTTGATGCCGTATCTCACGCTGAACTTCTGCATCGCGCTGCAGGGCGTGTACCCGCCACGCACGTAAGCCCCCTATGATCGACCAGCCTTCGTCGGCGACCGGCGCGGCGGCGCCGTTCGGCTGGGCGCGCGCCGCCGATGCCGGGCTGACTTTTCGCCGGATCACCGACGCTGATTTGCCGTTTCTCGCGCGCCTCTATGCCTCGACCCGGACCGAGGAACTTGCAGCGACCGGGTGGTCAGACCAACAGAAGGCGGCATTTCTGGAGAGCCAGTTCCGCGCCCAGCACGCCCATTACCAGCAATATTATCCGAAAGCCGACTGGCTGGTGACGATGCGGGGTGGCGAAGACATCGGCCGCCTTTACATCGAACGATGGCCGAGCCAGCACTGCATCATCGACATCGCCTGGCTGCCGGAGCACCGCGGCAAGGGACTGGGCACCGCGATGTTGCGCGACCTGATGGACGAGGCGTCCTCTTGCGGCAAGGCAGTATCGATCCATGTCGAGAAATTCAATCCGGCGATGCGGCTCTACCGGCGTCTCGGTTTTGCGACCGAAGAGGACAAGGGCGTCTACGACCTGATGCGCTGGAGCGCGGCTTCTTAAGTGAACACCGCCTGGTAGCCGTTGCCGCCCTGCAGCGGCCCGATCGGCACCAAAAACACTTCCATCCTGCCGATCGCCGGGTGCTCGAGCGGATAGATCGCCTGCGGCAAAAATGGCCCGGCCGGCGCCACGAACAGCAGCGAGAAAGCGCCGCCGGCCCGGCCGCTCTGGCCGCCCGGGTCGGCTTTCACCAGCCTGAGCGCGATGTTGCCGCCAGCCACCTCCATGTCGAAGATCGTATCGAGCTGCGGCGAGAAATCACCGAGCTGCAATGCGGCGAGGTCCGCCGTTGGCGCCATGTCGATATCCTCCCGGTTCGAGCCATCGCTCTAGCACATCGCGCCACCCTCGGCCCAGCCCGCTCAATCCCATGCCGGCGCGAAGCCGGGATTGACGCAGCGGCGGTCCTTTGGCAGCCCGGCGATGGCCTGCATGTCCTCGTCGTCGAGCCCGACATTGAGCGCGCCGAGATTCGATTTCTGGCTCTCAGGCCGCGACGCCTTCGGAATCGCCGCGACGCCGTCCTGGTCGAGCAGCCATTTCAGCGCGACTTGGGCGGCGGTCGCACCGTGCTTGCGGCCGATCGCCGTCAACGTCGCATCGGCTGCCGCCCGGCCCTGCGCCAGCGGACAATAGGCCACCAGCGGGATCGATTTCGAGGCCATGTATTGGCGCAACGGCGTCTGGTCGAGCATCACATGATATTCCACCTGGTTGCAGGCGATTTCCGCCTTGATCTGTTCGACCACGGTCTTCAACAGCGCGATGTTGAAATTGGCAACCCCGATGGCGCGGGTGCGGCCCTCGGCTTTCAGTTTCATCAGCGTTTCGAACATCGCCGGCAAATTCATGTTCTTCGCCGGCCAGTGCACCAGATAGAGATCGATCCGGTCGAGCCGCAGCTTCTTCAACGACGTATCGAAGGCGCGGCGGATCGCGTCCGGGGCGAGATTCTCGTTCCAGACCTTGGTCGTGACATGCAGTTCGGAGCGCGCCACGCGCGAGGCCGCGATCGCCGCACCAATCGCCTCTTCATTGCCGTACATTTCCGCCGTGTCGATGTGGCGGTAGCCGAGGCCGAGCGCGCTCTCGACCGCCGCGCGGCAGGCATCGCCCTGCATGCGGAAGGTGCCGAGCCCGAGCCGCGGCAGGCTGATGCCCTGGGTCTGAAGATATTCCATGATGGTTCCTTGAAGGCTTGAGATCGGAGGGATCGGCGTCCGGCGATGCCGCGGGGCTCACCGGAAGGATGGTTGGAAGCGCGCCGTTTGCCAGTCTGCCCGCAGAAGCCTGTCGAGATCAAGATCGAGCGCCCAGGCGCCGCGCAAGCCTCAAATATGTTGTGACGCGCTCGACGCAGGGCAGTCGCCGCGATCGCCCTATCGCTTCCAGTTGCAGATGCCGCCGGAACGGCAGGGCCAGACCTGGATCCGCGTATCGAAGGCTTGCGCGTCGAGCGGGTTGCCATGCCGATGCGCCAGTCTGGTGCGAGCGGCGGGGCGCGGTTGCTCGGCGCGCGCATGCGCGATGCGGGTGGTGTGAACGACGACTCTGGGCGCGGCTTTCGGTTCCGCACGGGCCTGCGCGCCCTCACCCGAGCGATCGGCCTTGTGATCAGCATTGGCCTCGGCCGGCACCGGCGTGAATGTGCTGGAAGGCCCGAGCGGCTTCGGCGAGAGCACGGCACTGGGAAGATCGAGGCCGAGGAACTGATCCGGACGATACTCGTCCGCAGTGGCCACGCCGCTCCATGCCAGCAACGCGGCACATACGAAGGCAGTCAAAACATTTTTCAGGACCATTTTAGGCCTCCTGAAATACGCAAAAATGCGGCGACACCTTTCATTTAGGAACATGACGCGTGCAATGCCAGCCGATGTTGACGGCAAGGTTACCGCGCCTTCCGAACGAGAATGCCCGCGATTTCGTTCCGCGACTGCGAACAAGCTCTCCGCGGCAAAACCCTGCCTTGCCGGAGCTGCACCAAAGCATTGGCAATTTGGCGAATCCCGACAACACCGGCTTTATCGGCGAATCGACGTTGCCGCGGAACACGCCGTTGCTGGCTTCCATGCGCCGGATGGTCGGCACCGAAAGATCGGCAGGCCTGGAGCGTTGCCGCGCGCGGAGACGATTGGCACGCTATCAAGAAGCAGGATCGGTAAAGGTCGTCTCGGTCGGTTCGAGTACGCTGGTATCGCGTTCCCATCCCTCGTTCTCGAGCTTGAGATGCTGGATGGCGATCGCGTTGCCCGATCCGTCGAGTTCGGGCAGCGCCTGGAACTCCGATACCCAGCAACGATAGACGTTGTAGCCCAGGACTTTCTGCCCGGCCTCGTTGAACAATTCGATCGTGATGTCCTTGCGGAAATCCTTCAGCGATGCGTCCGGATCGGTGCCTGTCGCGTTGTGATCATCCCAGACCTTGTTCGCCCATTGCTCGAATGTGACGTCGTAGGTAATGCCCTGTTCCAGCGTGATCGGATCGTAGGTCGATTGTCCGGGACTGACATGGACCCCGCTCGGGTCGCCGCCGGTGCGGTGCTTGATCACCTCGGTCGAGCGTTTCAACATGCTGACCTTGTTGACCCCGGCAACGTAATTGCCGTCCCATTTCACTTTGAACCGGTAATTCTTGTAGGGATCGGAGCGGGAAGTGTTGGTGTTGAATGGTGCTGTGGGCATCCGGATCACTCCTTCGTCATCACGAGCTTCAACGACATCGATGCCACCATCGCGGCGATCAGGATGGCGGCCATCGCGGTCAGACCTACAATGTAGGAACCGGAAAATTCCTTCAACCACCCCATCATCGACGGGCCGGCAAAACCGCCGACCGTGCCGATGCTGTTGATGAAGGCCAGTCCGCCGGCGGCGGCCACCCCGGTCAGGAAGCGGGTCGGGATGGTCCAGAAGATCGCGCGCGCGGCGGTGACACCGACCAGCGCCACACTGAAGCCGATCACGGCCAGCGCAAGCGAGCCGGACACGATCGGCGCCACCAGACCCGCGCCACCAAGCAGACAGGCGATCGCCAGATTGACGATGCGCCGGCCGTTGCGGTCAACATAGCGGGCCCACAGGATCATCCCGACCGAGGCAAACAGATAGGGAATGGCCGACATCCAGCCGATCGCCATGTTTGACAGATGGTACTCCTTCAGGATCAAGGGCAGCCAGATGCCGATGCCGTAGGATGCCAAAGTGAAGCCGAACTGGATGGCGCCCAGGATCAGCACGCGGGTATCCATCAGCGCGGCCAGCCACGAAGCCGGCGGCCGTTCGCGCACTTCGGCGGCAAGCACCGCGTCGAGCGCATCGCGCTCCTCGTGGCTCAGCCAGTTCGCATTCTCCGGCCGATCGTCCAGCCAGCGCAGTGTCAGAACTCCGAGCGGGATGCACGGCAGGCTGACGCCGATGAACAGCCATTGCCAGCCGGCGATGCCCCAGATGCCGTCCAGTTGCAGCAGCAAGCCGCAGATCGGACCGCCGATCAGCGACGACAGGGGAATCCCGACCAGGAACCAGGCCAGCATCCGGGTACGGAACTGGGTCGGAAACCAGGCGGCGAGAAAGAAGGTCACGCCCGGAAAAAACCCGGCTTCGGCGATGCCGAGCAGAAACCGTAGCGCGTAAAAGCTGTTCGGCCCGACCACGAAGGCGGTCGCCGCCGAGACGATGCCCCAGCTGATCATGATGCGCGCCAGCCAGCGCCGCGCGCCGACCCGATAGAGCATCAGGTTACTCGGTATTTCGAATGTGCAATAACCGGCGAAAAAAATGCCGGCGGCCAGCCCGAACTGGCCGGGCGACAAGCCGAGCTGCTTGTTCATGGTGAGCGCAGCGAAACCAAGACTGGTGCGGTCGAGGTAGTTGAAGAGATAGGCAATCGTCAGAAGCGGCACGAAGCGCAGCGCGGCCTTGCGGACGGCGGATTGCAACGCAGCCTCTGAACCGGACTGCTGCGAAACGGCATGATCGCCTGGGACGCTCTGCGCCGAGAGTGTCATCGCCGTTCCCCCCCTTTGATCTTCAAGCCCCGAGACCCGTCGCGCGCCGTTGCGACCTGCCCCCGGTTCTGTGACCGGTCATTTCAAGACGGGATGCCTGCCAAGACACTTTCGGTCCTGCCAAAGGCGGCCAACGCGGCAAAGACTATAGCTATGACAATGGGATGGAAAGCGGTCGGCGATCTCCGCCGAAAATATGTCGCTGCCGCGATGCTTCCCCGCCTGCGCTCGCGCGCCATCGGCGATGCCGATGCAGCCCTTTGGCGCGCGGTCGAAACTGAAGTCCGGACCTGTCAGGATTTCGCGCGACAAGGCGATTTCCGTCTCGCCGCCGCGGGCCGCGGCTTACTCCTTGAGCACTTTGTCCGGGTCGGCCTTGATCGGGCGCGCCGGCCGTATCTCAACCCTGGTGCCCATCTCCGAGGCAGCAATGCGCCAAATTCTCAAATCACGATAATTTCACGGCGGGCTTGGCACCATTATATGCTGAGAATGTGGGAACTTTTCGATGGCGGTGCAGAAAGCAGCCGAGTCGTCCTCTTTCGGGATTTCGCAAGCCGCTGTGATGGACGGTCCGCTTCCTGCCCGCCCAACGCCGGCCGGATTCCGACACTTCCTTGGCACTCCCGAGCCCTCGCAGCGGTTCAAGGTTTTTGGCGTCGATCCGTTGGATGCGCCGGAGTGCTCGCCCGGGGTGCGCGGGCTGATGAACCGTTTGTCGCGCCGGATGGATGCCAGATTGCGATGGCGCGCGCATGACGACGCCACCATCGAATGCTGGGAAAACCCGCGGATTCCCTCGGGTTACACCTACCTGCTGCAATTCGTCGCCCACGATCTGGTGCACTCGTCGATGCCGCTGTCGGTGGCCGGCGGCCTCAGCGCCGATACCGCGAATGCGCGGCGCACCGCGCTAAAACTGGAGACGCTGTTCGGCAGCGGGCCCGTGGGCTCGCCCTCGGTGTACGCACAGGACACGCCAAACGACGAGCGGCGGACCAAGCTGCGGCTAGGCCGCATGCGCTGGAAGGACCGGGATGTCGAGCCAGGCTGTCCGTTCCGCGATATCGCGCGGACGCCGGCGGAAAATGTCACCGGGATCGACCGCAGCATCGCAGGCAAGCGCACGGCGCTGACGGAAGCGCTGATTGCCGACCCCCGCAACGACGATCATGCCATTATGTCGCAGCTGACGGCGCTTTTCGCGCTGCTGCACAACGGCCTGGTCGATATGGTTCGCCGCGGCGAACCCTCCACCGGTCCCAATGCCAACCTCGGTGCGTCCTACCGGCGGTTTCTGTGCGCGCGCGACGCATTGACGGTGATCTACCACAACGTCATCCGCAAGGATCTGATGCGGCGGACGATGCACCCTTCGATCTATAGCGCTTACAGCGACCCGATCCCGAACTTCATCGACCGGCGAGAGCAGGATAGCTGGCAAGTTCCGCTTGAATTCTCCCACGGCGCATTTCGCTTCGGCCACGCCATGGTCCGGCCGGAATACGTCATCAACGACCTCTCCACCCATGATCTGAACAAGACTCTGGAGAAAACCTCGGCCAACGATCCCGTCAATATGCCGCTCGATGCGACCTGGATCGTGCGATGGTCGCGGTTTTTCGAGATCGGAGAAACCAGGCCCAATTTCAGCCGGCGGATCGGCCCCTATCTCAGCGACGGACTGGGCAACGACCAGATATTTCCCGCCTTCGACCAAACCAACCGGGTTGGCCTGCTCTATCGCGACCTCGTCGGCGCCACGCTCGCCGGGCTTTGGTCGGTGAATGCGCTGGCGGCCGAGATCGCCGTCAGGCGGCCGGATCTCGTCGGCGCTTCGCGGCTGTTGGCCGACCGTCCCTATCGGGTCAGCCGGATACGCGCGTGGCTGGCATCGGAAGCGGCCTATGGCGGGCTCTCCGCCGAAGACATCGAAGCGATTGCCAACGATCCGCCGCTGCCGTTCTTCATCCTGTTCGAAGCGATGGAAGAGGCCGACGGACTGTGCCTCGGGCCGCTCGGCTCGATCATCGTCTCGGAAGTTATTTTCGGCGCGCTCGCGGACAACGAGATTGCTGCTGGACGCGGCGCGCCTTCGCTTGCCGAAGCGCTCGCCAAGCTCTGCCAGGAATATTACCCGACCAACGTTTTCGCAGAAGTACCCGAAATTGAACGCATGGATCAGCTGGTCGAATTCACGGCCGAGATCGCTGACCTGCGACAGGCGGAACCAGCATTTTTGTGAGTCGGAATTACTCCATCTCACGCAACCCGGAGGACTGAGCAATGGCGATCGAAAGAATGACCGTGACGAACCACGAGCGTTGGGGCAACCTGGTGAAGACATGGTCGACCGGCAAGAACTATCTTGAGGACGGCAACGAGTATCCGATCCCGGAAAGCGTCGACGAATTCAAGGAGCAACTCGCCAAGGCACAGGTGTTCATGACGGTGCCGGAGCGCTTCACGCAGATCAAGTTCGTGGCACAGGATATGGATACGATCGTGGTGCGCTTGCCGCCGAAGTTTGCGATCGAGGATTCCGAGGAGCGGCTCAGCCAGCCGGGCGCAACCTATCCGATCCCGCCGTTCTACAAGCGCCTGTTCAACGGCATCGATCCGGTGATCCCGGAAAGCGAGAAATTCAAGGTGCATGCCGAACGTATCGGCGACTATACGATCAGCTACTGCGCTTGAAGTCGCCTAATTAGCACGGTTGGGCGATACCCTCGACTGGAAGCCCTGCGCCGCGTAGCCCGTCGCGCAGGGTTTCCCATCGGCCGCTTACACTGATCGGATGGGCTTGCAGGACCCAGCGAACCACGGCCTCGTCGGTCGGGGCGTCTGATCCAACCCAATACGAGCGTATGCCGTTGAGGAAGCGCCGGGCCTCTTGCTGCGCCATATCCGACTGCCCGAGATAAAACAGCGCCGCCGCGCGCCATGCCGACAGTATCCGTGCAATACCCTCTGAACGATCAATGGCCTCGATCGCGCCGGCAAAGTCGCCGCACAGCGTACGAATGATGCCATGATAGGCCCATCCGAGACGTGGGGGCGCTGGCGAAAGGGCCAGCGACTGCTCGGCCCGCAGCCGAGCTTTCTCGATTGACCCGCAGAAGGCATAAAAGATTGCCGAGGACAATAGGGGCCACGGGTCGTTGTCGTTCAGTTCGCCGGCGAGTTTCATATGCGGCGCCGCTTCGGCCTCCCGCAGCGCCATTGCATAGGACCAGCCACAGCACAGATGCGCCCTGGAATCGACCGGATCCAGTTGAATCGCTCGCTTCGCGAGTTCGAGCGTCGCCCTTGCCTTGCCGAAATCACGGAACAGGCCTGGGTGGACGAAATGTTCGCTATTGTTCATTTGCACGAGGCCGCTATGGCAAGGCGAGAACATCGGATTTTCCCGGACGGCGTCGCGAAAGATGGTGACCGCGCGCTGCCAGCTTTCCGCGTCGTATTTGAGATGCAACCTCTGCCCGCGTAGCCAAAGATTGTGCAAATCGAGCGAAACACCTGATTTGTCGGCGCGCTGACCCACGAGCCGCTTTGCGTCAGCAGAACGCGCCATTGAAGACTTCATCGTAGGCTCGGGATCCGCGGCAGCTTCGACCAGCTGCGCGATGGCACGCCGCACGTGCGGATCACTGATCCGCAGAAAGCCTGTGAGAAATTGCAATGCGTCCCGGTCGACAAGCGTCGAACTCGAGTATCCATCTTTCACGGATACGAAGAATTCACCGATCGAAACGCCCAAGACGGCCGCGATGCGCGATAGACTGCTGGCGCCTACCCGGTCGATTCCCTTCTCGTACTTCTGCAATTGCTGGACGGCAATCCCGAGTTCGCCAGCCAAATCGTCCTGGCTCATTCCGCGACGGCTGCGAAAGACACATATCCTGGCTCCTACCAGGATGTCGAGCGGGTCAGGTATCTTCTCTGACATAACGAGTCCCTGGACGTCTGAGGCTAGCAAACCCATGCAATTATAGGCGTTGGGCAACTAGCTAATCGCATTTGCAGTTGCAGAGCTTAGTCGATGTGCGTGAAAATCTTTTAGTCTATGTGCATGAAAATCTTAAAGGGATAGCTGGGTGATACCCTCGACTGGAAGTCCTGCGCCACGCAAAGCATCGCGCAGAGTTTCCCACCGCGGGCGTATGCTGATGGGATGTGCCTGCAGGGCCCAACGTGCTACGGCCTCGTCGGTCGGCGCCGACGATTCGCCCCAGAACGATCGAATCCCGTTGAGAAATCGCTGAGCTTCTTCCCGCGCCATGACCGCCTTTCCCAAGCGGAATAGCGCCGCCGCCCGCCATGCCGGCAGAAGCTGGGTGGCACCGTATGCGCGATCGCAGGCTGTAAGAGCGCCCGCATAGTCGCCGCAGAGGAAGCGGATGGTGCCGTGGTAGGCCCAATCGAGATGTGACGGTGCGGGCGAAAGAGCGAGCGATTGGTCGGCTCGCAGACGAGCCTGCTCGGTCGACCCGCAGCAAGCGCAATAGAGCGCAACTGACAGCAGCGTCCATGGATCGTTGTCGTTCAACTCGCAAGCGAGTTCCATATGCGGCGCAGCCTCGGCCTCCCGGAGCGCCATCGCATAAGACCAGCCGCAGCACAGATGCGCCCTTGAATCGACTGGATCCAGTTGAACGGCACGTTTCGCAAGTTCGAGCGTCGCTTTTGCGTTGCCGAGATCGCGGAACGAGCCAGGGTGAACAAAATGCGCGATATTGTTCATCTGCACCAGGCTGCTGTAGCAAGGCGAGAAGGTGGGATTCTCTCGGATGGCATCGCGGAAGATGGTCACCGCACGCTGCCAGCTCTCCGCATCGAATTTGAAGAGCAAACTCTGCCCGCGGAGCCAGCGGTCGTGCATATCCAGGGAGACATCGGGTTCGCCTGCGAGCCGCATCAGCCGTTCGGCTGATAGCTGGACGTTCAGCGACATCGCGATCCGTCGAATGATGCGCTGCTGCGCCTCGAACCAGTTGTTGAGGCTGAGGCGAAAGCTTTCGCTCCAGACGTAAATGCCCATGGTATCGTCTTTCAACACCATGACCATGTTGATTTCGGTGCCCGCCTGATATGCGGTGGTTTCGATGCTGTATTGAAGCGTCGAATCCGCCGCTGGAATCGCAACATCGGCGGGTCGACGGTCGACCGCGCTCCATCCGCGAAAGTGAGTGTCGGGGTCACGATCGACCACGCTCCATTCGCGAAAGCGTACCAGGGACGCCGCGAGATGTTGGTGAAAACCCTGCACAAGGTGAGTATGATCGCGGTCGATGGCATGCATGGCAAAAGGCCGCAGCACGAGGTATGTCTTTGCCGGTGCTTTGACCTCTGCAGCCATTGGCGAGACAGCCCGGTCAACCCTTTCGTCGGTCGTCCGCAATGCTTGCCTGCCGGCCGCACCGCGTGTCGCGACGTCCACGAGTGGTCGTTCGAAAGCTCCGAGCTTGATCTTCGCAACGAGTTCTTCCGTCGCGAGCGCTGGCTCCATGCCGTAATCACGCTCCAGCAAATCCCACAGCGCCTTGTAGATGCGCAGTGCGCCTGCCACATCGCCCTGCTCCGCATGCTCGCGCATCAGATGGCAGCAGGCCTCTTCGTGGGTAGGGTCGAGATTGACGATGGCGGTCGCGATTTCGGTCTTGACGTCGGCGGGAACATCCTGCGCGACCAGACCGGCATTGAGGCTCCGCATCAACCTGTCACTGATGGTCTGACGCTTGGCGAGAACCCAGATCCGGAATGACGGATCGAGGTCGTCCATGCCTTCGAGTATCCGTTCGCCGAAGTCAGGGGTATTGAGCAGCAGGGGATGCACGGCGCCGCGCTCAGCCAGGCTGATGATGCTTTCGATATCGACCTCGACTTTCCCGGGGTCGAGATGGATCGCGAGCCTCCCCGCCAAGAAACCGCCATATCCCGCGTCCTCGAACGTGGTCCGCAATTCACGAACCACCTGGCGCAGCGAGGCGCGGGCTTTTTCCTCGTCGGAGCGGCTCCACAACAAGCCGACCAGCCGTTCGCGGCTCTCGTGTTTGGCCTCGGTCAGGGCGAGATAGCTGAGAACGGCAGCCGCCTTCTGGGTCCGGAGTTCGACCGCGTGACCACCGAACATGATCGAGGGACGTCCCACCAGCGAGACGGCAAGCCGCGCAGCGCTGGCGGGCACCGTTGCGGCTTCGGTTGCGACCAACTCTTGAACCCTGGCAGCCCGTTGCATCCAATGCTTTCCGTATCTGCTCGGCGTTCGACGATTATATCAGGCCGATGCCGCCGGTATAGGCCGCTCCCCCGCCGGTTCGTGCAATCATATCGGCTAACCTCGGCGTAATGATCTCCGAAGGCAATGGCTGGAGGCCGGGCGCGATGACGCGGGCCGCCGGAACCGCGAACTGCGGGCGGGTCAGATCGAGGCCAAAAGCCTCGATTCCGAGCTGCGCCAGGCGGTCTGCGATCAGCCGCAGCACGGCCCCCGGGTCGGTCGTGCCGATCGCCAGGTGCGGTGAGCGCTCCGGTTCCGGCTGCAGCAGCAGACACCGGTCGGCGTTCAACATCGTCGCATGCCGCCGGTGATTTCGGTCCCGCGCATTCAGCGCGGCCTCCCCGCGCTCCCGGAGCTTCGCTTCGACCACCGCATGGGCCAGTTCGCCCTGGCACATTTCCAGAATGGCGGAACGGGCCGCAGCCTCAAGTGTCGGCCGCGCCGCCAGGCCAAAGGCAAAGCCGAAGCCGTCCGCCTTGCAGGAGACGGCGGCAACACAGGGCACACCGATATCCGTCGTGATATCGAGCAACCAGCCACGCCGCACTGTGGCGCCCTGCCGCAGTTGCGCCAACAGCGTCTCGGCCGCGGCGTGGGCCTGATGCCCCGGCGGGATCGATTTGCCGCGGTTGCCGCCCTGCCACCACAGGCCGGCCGCGTCCCGCTCGATCAGTTCGAGCAGTCCGTGCAATGCGGCTGCGTCCCAGGACTGGCCCGCGGCCGATCCGGTGCTCAGCGGAAACGGCGGCTTGACCTGCTGCCGATGCAGCGGCCGCCGCAGGCACAAATCCGCCGGCAGCCAGACTTCGCAACCATCGGTGAGCCGCCTGACCCGGTGCCATGAGAGTTCCGCATCGGGCTGAGCACGGTGCGCGGCGAACGCCGCGAGGAACTCGCGCGCCTGCGCACCCAGCCCGGCTGCAGGATCGCCTGGATCAGATTCCAGCACGTCATCGGCGGTCTGCAGCTGGGAGAGATATTCGATACCCTCGCCGATACAGCCCTGAAAGGCATCCTGCAGCGAAAGGCCCACGCCGGAGACACCGACCAACGGCTGCCCCGCGTGGAGAGGATCGGCGAGGCCCGGATCGAATTCTGCGCCAAGGGCGACCAGGCCGGGCGCATCGGGCGCGGCGAGTTCGAAGACCCGCGCGAACCGCGATGCCGCCTTGAGCAGGTTGGCCCGATGGTGCGTCTGCACATCGGAATAGGCACTTTCGGAATCGGCCGTGCTCGCATAGCCAAGCTCGTCGAGCAGGGACCGGGCACCGCGATCATCGGTACTTTCCGGCATGTCGCCGAGCAACAATGAGGCGGCGCGAGCAAACAGATTTGGCATCCCGTCTCCGGCCCGGTTCACGGTGGCCTCACGCCTGCCTCGCAAAGTCTGCCGGGCGGGGACATCTCAATGTCGCTCCGGAGGAAGAAATGCTCGCGAAAGCCTTTGTCATCGCCATGGCAGCCGATATTGCCCGCTCCGACTATGCAAAGCCAACCCTCATCCGTAGCCGCAGCCGGGAATGGTTGATCGCGTGCCGCTGGGGTCCCGAGGGCGAATACCTGTCCATCGCAACCGCCGGCTCGATCATGGAACCGGCCGGGCTTTCGGCACCCGGCGCCATTGCCCCGATCCACAGCCTGTTCGGTGTGCTGGTCTCGGAATCTGAAACGGACGCCGCCAGCACCTTTCTGCTGGTGCGTCAGTTGCCGACGCCGATCGAACTCGCGGGCACCTTCTTTCCAGCCGACGGCTATGTGTTGGTGCAGCAGCGCGACACCATCCGCCTGGTCTGCGAAACCCGCTATTCGCACAGTTGCGGCTGGCTGGATGGCAAGGAGGTCCGCAAGGATATTCCGGACCCGGCTCCGTCATCGGCGGAGGCGATGGCATGGCATATCGAGGCGAAGCGCTGCAACTGGATCGGCGAGTTCGTCTCAGCGCCGCTGTTGCGGGAAAGGCGAGCCATTTACGCTGCCGGATGAGGTGCCGTCGGATCAGTTGATTCACGCATAGCAACGGTGGCGCCGGATCGCCGCAAGCCCGTAAACGCGCAGCCCAGGCCTCAGCTCCCCGCCTTGCTCTGCCGCGGCACCATCCGCTTGACTGCCGCCGGACGCGCCGCCGCGGATCTCGCCGCGGGCCGCAGGTCGGCGATGGTTTCGACCAGAAGCGCGATGGCGCGCCGCACCCGCGGATCGCGGGTCCGCGAAAAGGCCGTGAGAACCCGCAACGCATCCCGTTCGGCAAGCAGCCGAAAGGGTGATTTCGCGTCGGAACGCTTGTTCCGGGAAGGCTCGAAAAGATCCCCGATCGAGATCTCCAATACGGCCGCGATCCGCGACAGCCGGCTGGCGCCTACCCGATTGATTCCCTTTTCGTATTTCTGCACCTGCTGGAACGCGACACCGATCCTGGCGGCGAGGTCGCTCTGGCTCATTCCGCGGTGAGTCCGAAAAATACGAATCCTGGCTCCCACCATGACGTCGAGTGGGTCGGGCGTTTTAGCCAACATAACCGCAGTCTCCAGACCTCTGATTGCTGGCGAACCGGGTTACAACTATAGGCGTTGCACAAGCTAGCGTGCAATCCCCTTAATTGGCTTTTCCTGCCCGAAATTTCCAAGCGTCAGGACGCACCTGCCCTCCGGATCGATCGACGCCGTGACGGTCTGGTGGGGCGCCACCGTCAGGAATTTCTCCAGAATCAAGCGGCTCTCTTCGGACAGGCCGAATATTCCCCGCGTGAGCTCGAAAAACCCCGGCTCCTCCCCGACATACAGAAGTTCGTGGAGTTCCGCGACGGTGTATCGTCCCAGGGCGGCAAACAGCCGTTCAGTTTCGTCTTCCGAACTGCTCTCGTCTGAACGAACAAAATTGTAGATGATCGCGGTCATCTTTCCCCCGAATGCGTCGCTAGGCGTTGGACGGCACGCCGCGCTGGCAATCTGACCGCGCTATCGTGATTTCAACGTGATCGGACCAACCCCTTGGCCGATCGGCTTGCCTGCACGGGCGAAGCGGCGTGCAGGTTTCATGAAACCGAGATTGGCCTCCAAGGCGCGGACGAAAAAAGGGCTGAACTCCAGGAATATCAGGGGAGGAGTGACAGTCTCGAAGCTGCGATTGTCCTGAGGTTGTTAGCATTCGCACAAAACAGTCTGCCAAAGGCAGGCTTTTTCAACGACAGCTACCGTCGTTCGCCGGGCTTTACCTCTACCCCGGCCCATTGCTCGACTGGCTGAACGATTTGCGTAATGTCCGAGTCCCCACCCTTGAGTGCTTTTGCGATCCCGACGAGCTGGCGGACGGCATTACCGACGATCATCGGCACGCCGAGGCGCTCGGCCTCCTCCAGGCAGAGCCGTACGTCCTTGTAGAGCAGCTCGGTCGCAAAACCGAAATCGAATTTCCGCGGAAGCACGCAGCGGGGAAACTTGTCGGCGGTTGCCGTATTGCGCCCGCTGCCGGCATTGATGACGTCGAGCATGACCGCCGGGTCGAGGCCGGCCTTCGTTCCCATCACAAGCGCTTCCGACGTAATCGCAATGGCGGTTGCCGACAGAAGATTATTGCAAAGCTTCATCGTCTGCCCGAGCCCCGGCTGTTCGCCGACCCAGAACACCTTGCCGATGACGCCAAGGATCGGCATCAATTCGCCCGTCAAATGCTTCGGGCCTGACACCATGACCGCGAGCGTTCCCTTGTCGGCACCGGACGGGCCGCCGCTTACCGGTGCATCGACGGCGACGATGCCCTTCTCTGCCAGGCCGTTGGCGACCTCGATCGCGACACGGGGACCGGTCGTCGACAAGTCGATGAAGATCTGGGCCTTGCTGCCCGCCACCACGCCATTCGATGCCAGCGCGACCGCCTTGACGATATCGGGCGTCGGCAGACTGACCAGGACGATCTCGGCCTGAGAGGCTACATCGGCCGGAGAATGCGCCGCGCTCGCGCCTTCCGAAGTTGCCCGCTGCAATGCGCGCGGGTCGGCGTCGTAGACGACGACCTTGTTGCCCGCCGCGACAAGACGCCGTGACATGTGGGCGCCCATGCGGCCGACGCCAATGAAACCGAGAGTCTTGCCTGTCATCCGTCGGTCCTTTGAGGAAAACGCTTATGGGTCGCGAACACGGGCACTCGCCGCGCGCTCTCCCGGCGACCGCTACATTGACGGAGCGTATTGCTGTCTGTCAATCTGACAGGCATGGCGCGGCCGGTCGCCTGCAAGGCAGGTTTCGAGTTAATCACATGCCGATGGGCGACAACAAATATCCCGGCGATTCCTGGCTTGCGCACTATCGCGAGCGCGTCAATGCCGATCAGGAAATGTCGGTCATCGGGGACTGGTTCACGACAGCGTTTGCCCTGACTTTCGGGGACGAACGCTACGCGCTGCGGATCGAGAAGGGAAAGATCGCCGAGATCATCCAACGGCCGGGACTCGATGTCCGCACCTTGTTCGGATTCCGCGCGCCGGTTGCGGTTTGGCAAAAATTCCTGAGTGCCGATCCACCGCCGCTGTTTCACGATTTCTTTGCGATGTTGATGCGCGTGCCGGAATTCGAGCTCGAGGGAGACAGCCTGGTCGCCATGCAGAACGCGCGGGCGCTGCATCGGATGATGAACATCATGCGCGAAACGGGAGCCCCGGATGGCTGAGTTCGAACCAATCGTCGGACGGTATCTGCCGGTCAATATCGGTTCCGATCAGCATCGGATTTTCGTCGAGGAAGCGGGAAGCGGAATTCCATTGCTGTGCCTGCACACCGCGGGCAACGATACGCGTCAATTCCGCCACATCATGAACGATGCGGAGATCACCGGGCAGTTTCGGGTGATTGCGTTCGATTTGCCCTATCACGGACGCAGCGCGCCACCGGACGGATGGTGGCTCAGGAAATACCGGCTCACCACGGCTGCCTATCTGGATGCGATACGGGCGGTTTGGTCGGCGCTCGGGCTGGAACGGCCGTTGGTGATGGGATGCTCCATGGGCGGAGCGATCGTGCTGAAGCTCGCCGCCCTTTATCAGAACGAGCTTCGCGGCATCATTGGCCTGGAGAGTTCCGCCTATGCGCCCGGCCGCTATAATGAATTGCTTCATCATCCCGCCATTCATGGCGGAGAATTATGCGCCAGCTACACCTATGGACTCAATTCCCCCTTCAGTCCGGAGGTGAACCGGCGCGAAAACTGGTGGTACTACAGCCAGTCGGGCCCGGGTGTGTATCAGGGCGACGTGCATTTCTACAGCCTCGATTGGGACGCCCGCGAAGACATCGGCAATATCGATACAACGCGTTGCAAGGTCGCGCTGCTGACCGGCGAATACGACTACTCGTGCACACCGGCCATGACCGAAGCGGTTGCTGCCGCGATATCAGGCTCGCAGTATACCCTGATGAAGGGAATGGGCCATTTTCCCATGATCGAGGATCATGCGAGCTTCCGCCCGTATCTCCTCGACGCCCTCACGCACGTGACTTCGCAATGAAACCGGTGCTCAAAAGAAATGGGCGAGGTTTCGGCGACGCCCGCCAGGACGTAGGGGCATTGGGATGAGTTTGCGAGGCAAATGCGCCCTGATCACGGGATCGACCGGAGGGCTGGGGCGCGTCGTTGCCGAACATTTCGCAAGGGAAGGATGCAACGTCGTTCTCAACGGCGTCGTACCTGAAGCGGAGATGACCGCGGCACTTGCGGACCTCGAAGCGGTCCATGGAATCAGCGCGCGTTACGACCGCGCCGATCTGCGAAAGCCCGATGAAATCGCAGCGATGATGCAACGGGCTTTCGCCGCGTTTGGCGCCGTCGACATCCTGGTCAACAACGCCGTGGTCCGGCACTTCTCGCCGGTCGAGAGCTTTCCGGTCGAACGGTGGGACGAGGCCCTCGCTGTTAATATATCGGCGGCGTTCCATACCATCAGGCTGGCGCTGCCGCCGATGCGGCAGCGTGGCTGGGGGCGGATCATCAACGTTGCCTCGCCCTACAGTTTCATCGCGATCGCCAACCGCATCGACTATGTAACCACAAAGACGGCGCTGCTTGGTCTCACGCGCACCGTCGCACTGGAGACCGCCGGGCAAGACATCACCTGCAACGCCGTTGCGCCGGCGACCTTGCCGACGCCGCCCATCGAAGCAAGACTCCGCGGCATTGCCGAAGACCAAGGCATTTCCGTCGAGGCGGCAACGCAAAACTATCTGGCCGAGCGCCAGCCCGGCGGGCGCTTTGTGTCCATGCAGTCGGTTGCCGCCCTGATGGGCTTCCTGTGCGGACCGAATTCGCGCGACATCAGTGGCGCCGCCATTCCGCTGGACTGCGGATGGACGGTGAGTTGACGGGCGTTTTCCCGCAATGTCTCCTTACGCGCTCGACGATGATCGATCAGACGCCGCCGGGCTGCACGTAACAGAAGACGTAACGGTTGCGGCTCAGGAAGACGATGCCGTGACCGGTCGGATTCGATTTGTCCCATTTCAGCTTGTTGTCGGGGATTTCGATTTCGGTTCCGATCTCGACATGCGGGCGGCCACGCGGCTCGTCGGGCCGGTCATCGGTGATGGTCGCAAAGGTCTTGCCGTCCCTGACATGGATTTCATCGGCCCAATAGGCGTCGGCTTCGCCGCAACACGAGGCATTTGGAACGTCCGGCTGCATCAGGGCCTGGTACCATCCTCGAATCTCCGGATTGATCGCATCCCATTGCCCCACATCGCGGGCGTTCCCCGTCACCACCAGCCAGCCGAAAATACCGAGACCAAGGATGAGGCGCTTCATCCATCTGCTCCTGTGTTTTCCGGCAGGATCGATGAAAGCAAACTTCGTGCCGAAATTCACAGCGAGGACGACCGGGAATCCAGCAGCCCGGTAGACACCTCAGGCCGCGCGAATCAGTTAACGCTGCGCCAATGCGCGGGACCGTTTCGTTGCCGGGGATCCGGCCGACGATCGAACGATAAAACGGGAGATTGGGGATGACCGAGATAGGCCGCGGGGCGGGGCCGATATTCCAGTTCCGTCTGCGGAACGCCGCCACCCGTCGCGACAGCCGAAAAATCCGAGGCCTTGAAAATATTTCGGAGGTGACCGCCGCAACGGGCGGTCACCTCCGTCGAGATGCGCTGTCGCGACCGCTTATTTGCGGGCCGCGCAGGCGTACATGTTGATCTCCATGCCGACCGGCACTTCGACGATCTTCGGAGTCTTCCAAGCCATTACAGAATCTCCTCTTCGCGCGAAACGGCAAACTTGCCGTACGCAGGCGTCAGAATAAGACTGCGCTCGAAAGTTCGCAAGCGGGCAAGCCATCGCCGCAGACATCAACGATACGTGCGATGGATGGATAAGAATTTTCGCCGCAATGCCGAAGGTTTCGCCACCTAGTTCAGTCGTCCCCAGTGGGCAAGCGCTGCCCACACCAGCATGATCGCTCCCACGATCCAGATCGCGAGGATGACGAGCGCAGCGCCCCAGTTCCGCGGAAGCGATGCGGCCTCATTCGCCTCGGCGCGGTATTGTGCCATCACCTCGCGCGGGATCAGCAACAAAACCAGCCAGATGCCGAGCGGCACCACGATGACGTCGTCGAGATAGCCGATGACCGGGATGAAATCCGGGATCAGGTCGATGGGCGACAGCGCGTATCCCGTAACCGCCAGCGCCAACGCCTTGGCGTACCAGGGCATGCGCGGGTCGCGAGCGGCGAGATAAATGGCATGAGTGTCGCGCTGCAGCGCGCGCGCCCAGGTTTTCAGGTCGAACAGCGCGGTGCGAACGGTGAAGCAATGGCCGCTTCTCACTTGAATTTGCATTTGGTTTCGGGGCGATCGAGGCCGAGCGTATCGAGTTCGGAGACCTGATGCAGGAAACCTTCCTGCGGCGACACCGACACGGTGTTCCTGCCATCGAACAACAGGATCGGCTGGCGCAGTTGCAGGTTCCAGTCGCGCAGCGTCAGCTTCTGGCCCTTGAAGGCGGCCACCGAAAACTCCGGGCTCTTGATGTAGGCGAGCATCTTGCCGGGATCGGCGGAGCCGCTGCGGACCGCCGCCTCGCCGATCATCCGAACGGCGGTCCAGGCCTGCATGTCCTGCGCCGTCATGGCGCGCTGAAACGCCTTGGTAAAGCGGTTCTGCAATTGCACGGCGCCCCATTGATCGAACGCCGCGTCCCATGTGGTCGGCACCAGTCCCGCGGAGCCCGCGACCGGACGGGGATCCCACGTCCGGTACGGCAGATAGCCGGCAAAGACCTCGCTTTCGTCGGCCGCGACCAGCACGTCATAGGCGGCGGCGCCCTGGGTCACCACCGGCATCTGCCGCTGGATCTCGGCGACCCCACTGTCGGTGCGCCGCGCGCCGCCATTATCCTTGAACTCGCGTTGCTCGACGATCCTGGCGCCGAAGCGGGTTGCGGCGTGGCGGAGCGCATCGGCGAACAGCGCATCCTTTTGGTGCGAGCCAGCGATCAGCAGCCATTTGGTCCACTTCTTCCAGACCAGATATTGCGCGAGGCCGTCGGCCAGCATGGCGCGTGTCGGCGCGACATGAATGACATTGGCGCGGCAGTCCTCTTCGCGCAGGCGTTCGTCGATTGCCGACGCGTTGATCAGGATCTCGCCGCGCGGCTGGCCCGCGTCGGCAACCCTGAGCAGCCGGTCGGCATCGAGGCTCGTGATGATGAACGATACGCCCTGGTCCGCCAGCACATTCATGGCCGCGACCGGATCGTCGCCCTCGCCGAGCTGCTTCTCGATCAGCGTGTAGTGCTGATTGAGAAAGCGCCCGGTGCCGTTGTCGTCCTCAGCCCCCAGTTGGGCACCGGCCAGGCCATCATTGGCGGCCGGCACGTCGATCAGCGATATCCTGATCTTCGACGGCGTCTCATGAAGGTAGCCGATCTTGATGTCCTGCAGCGGATCGGACATCGCACCGCCCGACGCCAGGATGGCGCAGACGGCAATCCAGAACCGGCGCAGACGTCGCCTCCAACGAAATCTTGCAGTCGCGCGCCGTCGCGGCAGTTCCGATTCCGTCGTTCGATCGCGCCGCAACATTGATTGCAGGTCGCCTTGCTTGATCCGCGGGGCGATGCTGTGCGATGCCGGCATTTCACTCTGCTCTGGTTTTCCGTTAGGCTTGCTCGCGCGGTCAGGGTACTCCATTTGCGGTATAGCGCAACGAGATGCCCTGATCCGCCGATAGCCTTCGCGTGACCGCCGGGACAGAGACGTTGGAGAATGCCGATGGTCGTTTTGCGCCGTTCCGCGATACTTGGTGTTTCCCTGCTCTTGCTCTCAGCCGACACCGCCCTCGCCTACCGCGCCTATGTCTCCAACGAGAAGGGCAATTCGATCTCGGTTGTCGACACCGACAAGATGGAGACGGTCGCGACCATCAAGACCGGGCAACGGCCGCGCGGCATCGAAGTCTCCCGTGACGGAAAGTTGATCTATGTCGCGCTGGGCGATGACGACAAGATTCAGGTGTTCGACACCAAGACCCTGAACGACGTCGGCGAACTGCCGTCCGGCCCGGATCCCGAGCAATTCACGCTCGACCCGGCGGGCAAGCTTCTCTACGTCGCCAATGAAAATGACGCGATGGTGACCGTGATCGACCTGGAGAAGCGCGCCGCGGTCGGCGAGGTATCGGTCGGCATCGAGCCCGAGGGCATGGTGGTCAGCCCGGACTCCAGGACCCTGATCTGCACGTCCGAGACGACGAGCATGGTTCACTTCATCGACACCGCGAGCCGCCAGATCGTGGGCAACCTGCTGGTTGGTTCTCGCCCGCGGTTTTCGGCGTACAAGACCGATGGATCGGAACTCTGGGTGAGTTCGGAGATCGGCGGCGACCTCGCCATCATCGATCCGGCAACACGGCAACTCAAGCAGACCGTGAAGTTCGAAATTCCCGGTCTCAGGTCCGAGGCGATCCAGCCGGTCGGCATCAATCTCACCAGGGACGGCAAGCTCGGTTTCGTCGACCTCGGACCGGCCAACCGGGTGGCGGTCGTCGACGGCGTCACTCACGCCGTTGTGAAATATCTTTTGGTCGGCCAACGGGTTTGGCACGGTGCCTTTACGCCGGATGAGAAATATCTGGTGGTCGCCAATGGCGTCTCGAACGATGTCTCGATCATCGACGTGGCGCGACTGCAGGTGATCAAATCCATCCAGGTTGGGGAATTGCCCTGGGGCGTGGCCTTTGGCCCGAACTGAATACCGACCACGCCACCTCGGCTGCAGCTGCAACTGCGCCCCGGCGCGACACTAAGGGCCACTGCAACGATCCTTTCCTTGGGCGCACGCCCACGACGACGCGTCAGATCTGCCGCCTGCGGCTGTCAGGATAGCCGCAGCTCCACTTCCTTGCCGTCCATTCGGGATGCTGGCCGATCCACTGCGCGATATAGGGCGGCGCGCCCATCATGCATTGATTGATCGAACCATTCCAGGCGAACTGGAGATATTTCTCCTCGCAATTATTGGGATTGGCGATGGCACAAACGGTCAGGATGATCTCGATCAATCCGGCCTCCATTCGATATGGCCTTAGCTATATTACGCCCGGCTCACGGTTGTGTTTCAAACGTCGGGGAAGATATCACCCCGCCGCAGGGCATCCTGTATCGAATGATACGTTGCCCACACCTGCCTTGCCCAACCGCGAACCGGCGCGGTGGGCCTCGCCGCGCAGGTCATCGGCACCGGCGGGCGTATTTTTTCCGCATCGCAACTTTCCCGGCGATCGAGCCGCCAGCCTTGACATTGAACGGGAGCGTGCAATGTTTTGCCGGCACACCTGCCCGGGGTTTTCGCGCTCGGCGGCTGACGCCGTCAATGCGCCACATTGCCGACCAACAAATTTCCCGGGTGAGCCTGAAAAGCCGATCGAAAACAATCCAAGCTCAAGCAAGTCCAAGCTGAAGCATAAAAAAATTCGAGGGGTAAACGACCATGAAGACACGCGCCGCGGTCGCGTTCCAGGCGAAGAAGCCGCTTGAGATCGTGGAACTCGATCTCGAAGGTCCGAAAGCCGGCGAAGTCCTGCTCGAAATCAAGGCGACGGGAATTTGCCACACCGACGCCTACACGCTTGACGGCTTCGACAGCGAGGGAATTTTCCCCTCGATCCTGGGCCATGAAGGCGCCGGCATCGTGCGCGAAGTGGGCGCGGGCGTCACGTCGGTGAAGCCCGGCGATCACGCGATCCCGCTTTACACGCCCGAATGCCGCCAGTGCAAAAGCTGCCTGAGCCAAAAGACCAACCTCTGCACCGCCATCCGCGCGACGCAGGGCAAGGGGTTGATGCCCGACGGCACCTCGCGCTTCAGCCTCAAGGGCCAGACCATCTTCCACTACATGGGTTGCTCGACGTTTTCGAATTTCACCGTGCTGCCTGAAATCGCGGTGGCGAAGATTCGCGAGGACGCACCCTTCGACAAGAGTTGCTATATCGGCTGCGGGGTGACGACCGGGGTCGGCGCGGTGGTCAATACCGCCAAGGTCACGCCGGGCGCCAACGTCGTCGTGTTCGGGCTCGGCGGCATCGGGCTGAACGTCATCCAGGGCGCGAAGATGGTGGCGGCCGACAAGATCATCGGGGTCGACGTCAACGATTCCAAGGAGGAATGGGGCCGCCGCTTCGGCATGACCCATTTCGTCAATCCGAAAAAAGTCGAGGGCGATATCGTCCAGCACCTGGTCGCACTGACCGACGGCGGCGCTGATTTCACCTTCGACTGCACCGGCAATACCACCGTCATGCGCCAGGCGCTGGAAGCCTGTCACCGCGGCTGGGGCGTATCGGTGGTGATCGGAGTTGCGGAAGCCGGCAAGGAAATCGCGACGCGGCCATTCCAGCTCGTGACCGGGCGGGTCTGGAAGGGCACAGCGTTCGGCGGTGCCCGCGGTCGTACCGACGTGCCGAAAATCGTCGACTGGTACATGAACGGCAAGATTCAAATCGATCCGATGATCACCCACGTGCTCAAGCTCGAGGAGATCAACAAGGGATTCGATCTGATGCACGAAGGCAAGTCGATCCGCTCGGTCGTCGTGTTCTAACTGGAGTTCGCTCCGCGGATCTCGATCATCAACGTCAAACACAAGGGAGGATTGGCTATGAGCGTTCACATCCATCCGTCGGTTGACAATGGAGTCAAGAAAGGGTCGGGCAGCTTTGCCGGCGGCACCCTGGTCTGCAAATGCAAGGACAAGCCGGTCAAGGTCGGCATCAAGGGCGACGTCGCGCACAATCACGCCTGCGGCTGCACCAAGTGCTGGAAGCCTGACGGCGCAACCTTCTCGGTGGTCGCCGTGGTACCGCGCGACAGTGTCACCGTCCTGGAAAACGGCGACAAGCTTCAGGTCGTGGACGCCTCGGCGACGATCCAGCGGCACGCCTGCAAGGCCTGCGGCACCCATATGTACGGCCGCATCGAGAACAAGGCGCATCCGTTCTATGGGCTGGACTTCATCCATCCCGAACTGTTCACCGAAGGCGGTTCGGCGGCTCCGGGCTTTGCGGCGTTCGTGTCCTCGGTGATCGAATCCGGCGTCCACCCATCCCAGATGGACCCGATCAGGTCGCGCCTGAAGGAGCTCGGGCTCGAGCCCTACGACTGCCTGTCGCCGGCGCTGATGGATGCGATTGCGACCCACGTGGCGAAATCGAAGCCCAAGGCTGCCTGATCAAGGCCGCCTGATCCGGTCGAATGGCCCGGCGCGGCTGGTGTGAGCCAGCCGACCGGCAACACTGCAAATCGTGACAATCTTCGCGCCGAAGGTCGGCGCCGGAGCCGCAGCTTTATGACGATCGAAACCGTTTCGTCGAACCGCTCGTTCGACGGCGTCCAGGGCGTGTACAGGCACGCCAGCAGCCAGACCGGGACCGGCATGACCTTTTCGGTCTATGTGCCTCCGCATCAGGAAGGCACCAGGCTCCCGGTGGTTTGGTACCTGTCGGGCCTGACCTGCACCCATGCCAACGTCACCGAAAAGGGCGAATTCCGAAAGGCCTGCTCTGAGCTGGGTTTGATCTTCGTCGCACCCGACACCAGCCCGCGCGGCGAAGGCGTTCCCGGCGATCCTGCCGGCGCCTATGATTTCGGGCTCGGCGCCGGCTTCTATGTCGACGCCACCCAGCCGCCGTTTGCGCGTCACTATCGAATGTGGAGCTATGTGACGGAAGAACTGCCGGAGCTGGTCGCCGAACATTTCCCAACCGATCGAAAACGGCAATCGATCCTGGGCCATTCGATGGGCGGACATGGCGCGCTGACAATAGCGCTTCGACACCCCGACCGCTATCGCGCCGCCAGCGCATTCTCGCCGATCGCGGCGCCATCGCAGGTCCCATGGGGCATCAAGGCGCTGACCGGTTACCTCGGCGATGCCCGCGAGGCCTGGCGCAAGCACGATGCCGTTGCACTGATCGAGGACGGCGCGCGGTTTTCCGATTTTCTCGTCGATGTCGGCGATGCCGATCCGTTCCTCGCCGAGCAACTGCGCCCGGAGTTGCTGGAGCGTGCCTGCACGCAGGCCGGCATCCCGCTCCTGCTTCGCCGCCAGCCGGGCTATGACCACAGCTACTACTTCATATCGACCTTCATGGCGGATCACCTGCGCTGGCACGCCGCGCGGTTGAAGGCATGATGGAGAGCGCTCAGCCCACGGCTAACCGGGCGGCGAAACCATTCGAGGAGCAGGACAAATGGCCAGGGCGATCGCTTTGATGGTCTTCATTTTTGCACTTGTTCCGGTCGGCGCGTCGGCCAAGGACACCAGGTTCTGGAACCTGACCGCCAACACCATCACGTCGCTGCAGCTTTCGCCGGCCGGCAAGAACGATTGGGGCCGCAACCAGGCCGACAACGATTCCGACCACACCGTCGATCACGACGAGCGCCTGAAGATCACCGACACCGCCCCCGGCGCATACGACGTCAAATTTACCGACAAGAGCGGACGGACCTGCGTCGTGCCGAACATTCAGCTTGCTGCAGGCGCGGTCTTCACGATCGAGGAAAAGGACCTCAAGGGCTGCACCAAATAAGCCGCTCCGGATCCGGGCTCGCGAGGGCGCCTCAAAAATTCACGCCGAACAGAAGCCGCGCCTGGTGGCGCTCGAAATTGACGAGGTCGAGCGAACCGGCCGACGTCGCCGCCTGACCCGCGACTTGCGCGCTCCACGCCGCCGCGATCCACGCCTTTTCGGAGAGTTTCACGTAGATCGTCGGTCCGATGAAAAAGCCCTGCCCGGCGAGCGTATCCAGGCCAAGGCCGTCATATTTGCGCAGGTAGCGGGCTTCGCCGCCGACGAAGACTCCGGAATGAACCTGAGCCATCACGCCGATCGCAACACCGGCGGTGGACTCCTGCGACCAGGTCCCGGTCAGGTTCGAACGCATGGTTTCGGGCTGGTAGAGCAGGTTGAACGCCGCAACGATCCGATCGGGGACGATCTCCCAGTCGGCGGCCGCGACGAAGTCGACGCCATATTGGTTCACGCCTTCGCCGGTCACTTCATCGGCGCGGCCCCAATGCGGCTCGGCGCCGAGCGCGAAACCGAACGGCGCGGTGGCGCGATCGAGGAAGCGGTAGCGGAAGTCAGCGGACAGGCCGCCGATTGTCGCATAGTGTTGATCGGTGAGACCGCTCACGCCTGATATGTCGTAGGAAACCAGTGCACCGGTATATTCGGTGCGCAGATTCGCGATCGGCACGAATTCCGCCGACATCGTGCTCTCCGAAGCCAGATACGATCCGTCGCGCTTCGCAAACCGGCCGGTAACCGAGCCTTCCAGTTCCCGCTCGCCCAACTCGCCCACGTCGGCGCCGATGGTGAAGCCGAACAGATGTTCGGTCTCGATCGGCTCAGTGCGAGCCTCGGTCGGGATCACCGCGAGCGCCAGCAGCAGGCCGGGTTTCGCCGCCTCCCTCAACAACGCAGCCAGGCGTTTGCGTGCCCACTGTTCCGCCATGGCGCTATCCTAGCCACAGTTTGGTGGGCTTGCGTAGCACTTTGCCGCATCGCAGTGGGAAAACCCCGCGACTTTGCGCCTCGATGCCCGCCGGATTTGTGTCTTGTCGCCGTCCGCTATTTCTCGCAAGAATAACGGCGTCGCGAAAATCCTCGAACCCGCGATCGGTCGAGCCTCGCAAACAGAGGCCGGTCGCCCGGAACGAATCGTAATGTCCAGATTTCTCTTGACGCTCTTTCTACTTGCGGCGGCCGCTCCCGCGATCGCCGGCGAGGCTTTGCGGATAGGCGTGCAGACGACTGGCACGTTCGCCTGGCAACTGGATGTGATCCGCCGCCATGATCTAGCTGCCGGCCTTGATTTGAAGATCAACGAATACGCTTCCCCCGATGCCGGCAAGCTCGCGCTGAACGGCGGTTCGGTCGATCTTGCCGTCGTCGATTGGCTTTGGGCTGTGCGAGCGCGCGCGCTTGGCACCAGGCTGCTGTTCTATCCCTATTCCAGTTCTGTCGGCTCCATCATGGTGCGCCGGGATTCACCGCTGCGGACGCTCGGCGATCTCAAGGGCAAGGTTCTCGCGGTCGCGGGCGGCCCGCTCGACAAGAGCTGGCTCATCGTCCAGGCGGCGGCAATCCGCCAGGGTATCGATCTCAAGCGCGAGACGACGCTCGAATACGGCGCCCCGCCGCTGATGTCGGAAAAATTGCAGCAGGGCGAAGCCGACGCCAGTCTCAATTTCTGGAATTTTTGCGCCAGGCTCGAAGCGCAGGGCTATCGTCGCCTTCTCGACGTGCGCGACGCGCAGTCGACCCTCGGCCTGAAGGCGCCGGTTGCCCTGATCGGATACGCCTTCTCGGAGGAGTTCGCGGCCGATCACAAGGACACGATCGATCGCTTCCTCGCCGCTGCCAGGCAGGCCGACGACATCATGCTGCGGTCGGACGCGGAATGGGAGGCGCTACGCCCGCTGATCAAAGCCGAGGATGAATGGACCTTCAAGGCGTACCGCGACCGCACCCGGGAGGGCATCCCGCGCCGGCCGCTGGCCGCGGAGGAGCTTGATGCGAACGCGCTTTTCAAGACGCTCGCCGGTATCGGCGGCCCGCAACTGGTTGGGCCGTCACAGCAACTCGATTCCGGCCTCTATTATCGACCCACAACGCGCGGAGAATGAGCGTTGCCGAGGATCTATTCGCTGACGGCACTGGTCGCGATCTGGGCGGTCGCCGCGGCGATGGCGCAGTCGCGGCTGTTGCCGGGACCGCTTTCGGTCGGCGCGACCATCCTCACGGATATCCGCTCGGGCGAGTTGCCGTTTCAGATGGGCTGCACGCTCGCGCGCGTGACCGGTTCTTTCGCGATCGCGATGGCGCTCGGCATCTTCGCAGGCTACGCGATGGGGCGCTCGAAGGCCGTCGACCGCTACGCCGATCCGTGGCTCGTCGTGCTGATCAATCTGCCGGCGCTGGTGACGATCATTTTCGCCTATGTCTGGATCGGCCTCAACGAAACCGCGGCGATCCTGGCGGTCGCCCTCAACAAGCTTCCCAACGTGATCGTGGTGGTGCGCGAGGGCGCCCGCGCGCTCGACCCTGAGCTCGACGAAATGGCCGGCGCCTTTCAATTCAGCCGGCTTTCGCGGATCCGTCACGTCGTCATCCCGCAACT
The DNA here is from genome assembly GCF_035484855.1 of Bradyrhizobium sp. Classification (GTDB taxonomy): domain Bacteria; phylum Pseudomonadota; class Alphaproteobacteria; order Rhizobiales; family Xanthobacteraceae; genus Bradyrhizobium. The sequence goes on along the minus strand of NZ_DATHOP010000023.1, from coordinate 12,278 downwards.
GGCGCCATATCTGGCTGCCAGTTCGCGTTCCGGCCTCTCGATTGTCTGGAAAATCGTGCTCGTGGTCGAGTTGATCGGACGCCCCAACGGCGTAGGCTTCGTGCTGGGCTCGGCCTTCTCGCTGTTCGACATGACCAGGATACTGGGCTATTCGATCTCTTTCATCGCCCTCATGCTCGTGATCGAAAGCCTTCTGGTACAGCCGCTTGAACGACGCGCAATCCGCTGGCGACGCCGCCCCGCTTGAACTTCGCATCGATGCGAAGGTCTTCCTGTCCGCGGACGGCACCCCGGTCGAGGTTATCAGAGGCCTGAAGTTTCGGCTGGACGCGGGATCGTTCGGCGCCCTGATCGGCCCTTCCGGCTGCGGCAAGACGACGATCCTCAAGATCGCGGCCGGCATCGATGCCGATTTTCGCGGCGAGCTGCGCAGGCCCGGCTCCGGACGGTTGGGGATGGTTTTTCAGGAGCCTCGCCTGTTGCCCTGGCGCACGGTCGAACAGAATATCCGGCTTGTCCTGCCTGCCCGCGGCGCGGCAACAGACCTGACCGAACTGGTCGAGATACTCGGCCTCGGCGCGCACCTGACCCGCTATCCCGGCGAATTGTCGCTGGGACTTGCGCGCCGCGCGGCTATTGCGCGGGCCTTTGCCGTGCAGCCTGACTTCCTGCTGCTGGACGAGCCGTTCGTGTCGCTCGATGAAGCCACGGCGGACCGGCTGCGCGACGAACTCGTGGCGCTGACGAAAAGGACGAGCGTGACGACCCTGTTCGTGACCCATGATGTGGCTGAAGCCATCCAACTGGCGGATCGGCTGTTCTTCCTGTCGGACCGGCCGGCACGGATCATCGCCGAGAAAGCACTGCCGCCGCCGCGGGGAGCGCGCAGCCCCGAGGTCGTTGCGTCGATCGGCAATGAAATGCGATTGCTGCTGTCGCAGGTCGGGACCGATCCCGGCAGCTAGCTATGCTGCTCACACCAGATGGTTCTCGATCGCGAAGCGCACCAGTTCGGCGGATGAGCGCAGCCCGAGCTTCTGGCGCATGATGGAAGAGCTGTTCGCGATCGTCTTGTACGACGAATGCACCAGCCATGCGATTTCGGAGAGGCTTTTGCCCGCGCCCAGCAGGCGCAAGATCTCGATCTCGCGCTGCGTCAATTTCGTCAGGGGATTTTCGGCCAATCCCGGACCGGCAAATGCGATGCCCTGGGCGATCGCGGATGGTAGGAATACCCCACCGTCGGCCACCTTGCCGATGGCCTCGACGAGATCACCGGGGTCGCCCGATTTCGAGACATACCCCTTCGCGCCGGCCTCGATGGCGCGCGCCGCGAAGATCGGGTCGTCATTCATGCTGAACATGATGATGCGTGCCGACCCATCGCGCCCCAGGATTCGGCGCGCCAGCTCGAAGCCGGAAACGCCGGGCAGATTGATGTCGAGGATACAGATGTCGGGGCGCTCGGCGACGAAAGCCGCCTCGCCGCTTTCGGCGTCGGCTGCCTCCAGAACGGTGATGTCCGGTTTACCGGCCAACAGCGCGCGGCAACCCGAGGCAACGATGGGATGGTCATCGACGATCAGGATACGCATCGACATCGATCGAGGGCCTCATCCGCGCCGCCCATCTCGTTTTGGCTTTACACTATGCCGTTCCGGAAGAAGTGCGCTACGGTTCAATTAGATAGAGGCCGTTTTTGACTGTCAACGTTTAGCAGTTCACGTGAGAACAGAGCGGCCCGGTGCGGAGCATGGCAATGTGGCAGAAGCTCTCCTTGCGAGCGCGATTGAATGCGCTTCTGGCGCTCGTCATGGTGCTCGGTCTTTTCATCAACATCGCGCGGCTGCTGCTGGAGGCTGGTCCACGGGTTGCCGCCGAAGATCAGAGCGTGGTCAGGCTGGCGCGCGGCTTCGTCGAAACTCTGGTGTCGGATATCAATGATGCATCCGATCCGGAGGCAAGGCTGGACCATATCGTCGAAGGCCTCAAGCAATTGCGCCATGTCAGCATCACCCGCGAGCATGACCAGGCCGCGGGCGGCGCGCCGGCGGCGGCGCCACCCCGCGATGATGGCGAACCCCGTCAGGTTCCCGAGTGGTTCGTGACCCTCATTCACCCGGATCAGACGACCGTGACCGTGCCGATTGCTGGCAACGGGCGATCGCTGGGGTCGCTCGTCATCACCTCGCACCCGACCGACGAAATCGCCGAGATCTGGGACGGCATCGTCACGCAGATCGAGGTCGGATCGGCGATTGCCGCGGCGCTTTTCCTGATCACGATGACCGTCGTCAACCGCGCGCTGGCACCGATCCAGTCGCTGACGGAGACGATGAGCGCCATCGAGGCCGGCCGCTATGACGCGCGCGTGAGGCCGACAGGTTCCCCGGAATTGGCCGCGATCTGCAGCAAACTCAACCATCTGGCGTCCGTCCTTGGGGAAACCGTCGAGGACAAGAGGCGGCTTGCCGAGCGCGTGGTCTCGTTGCAGGACGCCGAGCGCAAGGAGGTCGCGCGCGACCTGCATGACGAGTTCGGCCCCTATCTGTTTGCCCTGCGCGCGCACGCTTCGGCGCTGACGCAATTGGCCGACAGCCCTGCCCCCGATCTCGACGCGCTTCGCAAACATATCGGTGCGATGACCGAACAGGTCAACGCGCTGCAGCAATCCAACCGGCGCGTGCTGGAGCGGCTGCGGCCGGTGGGGCTTGCCGAACTTGGTCTCGCGGACGCACTTGCCGCCTTGATACGCCTTTGGCGCGACACCCATCCCGACGTCGCGATCGGGACCTCGATTTCGCCGTCGCTCGGCGCGCGCGGCGAGACGGCGGAACTGACGATCTACCGTGTCGTGCAGGAGGCGCTGACCAACGTCTTCCGGCACGCGCGCGCGACCCGCGTCGATATCACGGTAGAACCGGCCCCACCGCCCTGCGCCGGGACCGGCGATTCCGGGGCGATCATGGTGAGCGTGCGCGACAATGGCGCCGGCCTGCCGGCCGTCCACAAGCAGGGATTGGGCATGCTCGGCATGCGCGAGCGGGTGCTGGCGCTGGGCGGCACCCTGACCGTGGCATCGACCAATCACGGGGTTACCGTGGAAGCGATGGTTCCCTCCCACCCAGGTTGGAGCGCACCGCCACGGGCGGGAATTTTTCCCGACAAAACGACCTAAACTTCCTGATATCCATCACAAGTTGAAACACTAGCATTGCCTGGGCCGACGGCAGAGCCGCCGGAAACGAGATGGAACGTGTGGGATGGGGATTCGATTCCTGTCGATCGTCTCGGTGTCGATATGCCTGCTGTCCGGCAATGAATGCGTTCGCGCGCAAGGCACCCAAGGCGCAACCGAGACCCTGCCAACTGTTGAGGTGACCGCGCCCCAGTCGGCGGCGAAGCGCGGCCACAACGAAAACGCCAAACGCGTCGTTCGTCCTGCGCGGCCCGTGGTCTATCCCACGACGCCGGTTGCCGGTTCGAGTTCGGGTTCGGGTATCAATCCTGACAAGGTGCCGGCGAGCGTCAATATCGTCGACGCCAGCCAGATCAAGCAAACGGGATCGCTGAACATCACCGATGCCCTGCAGCAATACGTGCCCGGCGTGGTCGTCAATGAGGTTTCAGGCAACCCGTTTCAGCCGAACGTGCAATTTCGCGGCTTCGTCGCCTCACCCGTGTCCGGCACGCCGCAGGGGCTGGCGGTCTACCAGAACGGCGTGCGTATCAATGAGGCCTTCGGCGACACCGTCAACTGGGACCTGATTCCGACGGCTGCGATCAAATCGCTTTCGGTGGTGACCAACAATCCCGCCTTTGGCCTGAATGCGCTGGGCGGCGCCGTCGATCTGCAGATGAAGGACGGCTTCAGCTATCACGGCGCCGAGATCGACACCATGGGCGGCTCGTTCGGGCGAGTCCAGAGTTCGGCGCAATGGGGCAAGCAGATCGACAATTGGGCCGTCTACGGCGCGCTCGAAGGATTGCGCGATGACGGGTTTCGCAATTTTTCGGCTTCCGACGTTCGTCGCTTCTACGGGGATGTCGGGGTCAAGAGCGACAGCAGCGAATTTCATGTCAACATGGGCGCGGCCGACAATCATTTCGGCGCCACCGCAACCGTGCCGATCGAAATGCTCCAGCAATATTGGGGCGCCACCTACACCACGCCACAAACCTCCGACAACCGCGTCGGCTATGTCAATCTGACCGGAAAAGTCGAGGTCACGCCGACATGGACCATCGATGGTTCGGCCCATGTGCGGATTTTCGACCAGAAGACCCAGGACGGCAATCCGACGGGAACGCAGCCCTGCACGGCCGATCCGACGCTGTTGTGTTACGGCGACGGCAGTACACCGGCTAACGGCCTGAACGGCAACCAGCTTTCCAATCCGTTCGGCCCCGATGCCATCCTCGGGGAAAACGATCGGACGATGACGCACTCGACCACGACGGGTTTCACCCTGCAGGCGACCAACACCGACAAGGTATTCGGGCATGACAACCATTTCGTGGTCGGCACCAGCCTCGACTACAGCGTCACCCATTTCACGGCCAGCGCGGAGCTGGGAACGATCGGCTCCGACTACGTCGTCACCGGTTCCGGCATTTTCCTCGGTGCCTCCGGCAGTCCGGTTTCGATCGGCCCGGTCGACCTTCGCACCACCAACCAATATACCGGACTCTATGCGCTCGACACCTTCGACGTCACCAAAGCGTTCTCGCTCACGGCCGGCGGACGCTTCAACGTCGCCAATATCGGCTTGCAGGACCAGATCGGCACGTCGCTGAACGGCAACGATACCTACACGCGCTTCAACCCGATCATCGGCGGCACTTACAAGATCACTTCCGAGTTGACAGCCTATGCCGGCTATTCGGAAGCCAACCGCGCGCCGACCCCGCTCGAACTCGGATGCGCCAATCCGGCGCAGCCCTGCGTCATCGCGGCCTTCCTGGTCTCCGATCCACCGCTCAAGCAGGTCGTGTCGCATACGGTGGAAGCCGGCTTGCGCGGCACCAGAGAGATGAACATCGGCACGCTCGGCTGGAAGCTCGGCGTCTACCGCGCCGACAATACCGACGACATCCTCGCCATTCCGAGTCCGGTCGTTCAGGGTTTTGGCTATTTCCAGAACGTCGGTTCGACCCGCCGCCAAGGCATCGAGGCCGAGGCCAATCTCAAATCGGCGACGCTGCAGCTCTACGCCAGCTATGCGCTGGTCGATGCGCGATTCCTCGATGCCCTGCAGGTCGGCTCCAACAGCCCCTTTGCCGACGCCAATGGCAACGTCCAGATCCTTCCCGGTAACCGCATTCCAGCGATCCCGCGCAACCGGATCAAGGCCGGCTTCGACTATTCGGTCACCGACGCGTTCAAGGTGGGGGGCGACGCGCTGCTCGTCAGCAGCCAATATTTCGTCGGCGACGAGTCCAACCAGGCGCCCCGACTGCCGGGCTATGCGGTGTTCAATCTCCACGCCTCCTATCAGATCAACAAGACCTTCCAGCTCTATGCGCGGGTCGATAATTTGTTCGACAATCGGTATGCGACATATGGCACGTTCTTCGACACGTCATCCCTGCCGAATTTCGCCAATGGCGGCGCGGCGTTCACCGACGCGCGTTCGCTCAGCCCGGCGCGGCCGCGCGCCTTCTACACCGGCCTGAAGGCCACCTTCTGAAAGCAGAGAGGCCCTCAGCCCGCCGGCGCATTGCGGCGCGCCAGGAAGCCGCGCGCCGGGTCGTAGGCCACAATCGCGCCGAACAGGAACAGCGCCGTGCAGCCGACGACGACCGCCAGCGAAATCCAGTTTACCTGTTCATAGAGCGCAAAGCGAATCAGCTCGGTGGCATGGGTGAACGGATTGAGCTCGCACACATAGTACAACAGCGGGCTGGACTCCTTGACGCGCCACAATGGATAAAGCGCCGACGACGCAAAGAACATCGGGAAAATCACAAAATTCATGACGCCGGCGAAATTCTCCAGCTGCTTGATCAGCGAGGAAATCAGCATGCCGAGCGCGCCCAGCATGAATCCGCTGAGCAGGAGCGCCGGCAACAGCGTCAGATAGCCGAGCGGCGGCGGCTCGATTTCCCAGAACCAGGCGATCAGCAGGAAGGCATAGGCCTGCAGCACCGACACCAGCGTGCCGGCCAAAAGTTTTGAGGTCAAGAGCCACCAGCGCGGGAACGGGCTGACCAGGAGCGTACGCATGCCTCCGGTTTCGCGGTCATAGACCATGGTCAGCGACGATTGCATGCCGTTGAAGAGCTGGATCATCGCGATCAATCCCGGCGCGATATAGACCTCGTAGAGCACGTAGGTCTCGTAGGGCGGAATGATCGACAGCCCGAGGACCTGGCGAAAGCCGGCGGCAAAAATGAACAGCCATACCAGCGGGCGCACCAGCGCGGAGATGAAGCGTTCGCGCTGATGGATGAAGCGTAAGCCTTCCCGCCAGACGATGCCCTTGAGGCAGATGAAATACTGCGCCGGCGAGAAGCTGTGCTTCTTGATCGTACTGGCGGCGGCCGTCATGCCGTTGCTTCCAGTTCGCGCTGATCCGCAGCCCCGGTCAGCCGGCCGAAGGCGTCACGCAGATCGGCACCGCCGGACTTGCCGACAACCTCGCCCAGCGCGCCCTGCGCAAGCACACGGCCCTTGTGCAGGACCACGACGTCATCATCAGCTCCGGCTTCATCGATCAGATGCGTCGCCCACAGTACACCGATGCCCTCCACCGTCGACAGCCGGCGTACATGGTCGAGGATGTCGGCACGCGCCTTGATGTCGAGGCCGACCGTTGGTTCGTCCAGCAGCAGCAAACGGGGCCGGTGCAGCAGCGCGCGGGCAATCTCGATCCGGCGCATCTGGCCGATCGAGAGATTCCCAACGCGATCGCGGCTGCGATCGGTCATCGCCACGCGGTCCAGCACCTGCGCGATCAGCGGATCGGCCTGCCTGCCGGAGATGCCATGCAGCGCCGCGTGGTACATCAGGTTCTGCCGCACCGAGATATCGAGATCGAGCGCGCGGGACTGAAACACGACGCCAAGCATGCTCAAGGCCGCGCCCGGCTCCGCTGCCACGTCGTGTCCGAAGATGCGGATGCGGCCCGACCGTATCGCGTAGAGCCGCGTGATCAGCGAAAACAGCGTCGACTTCCCTGCGCCGTTCAAGCCCAACAGCACGGTGAAGGACGATTGCCCGACGGAGAGACTGACATCGTTCAGCGCGACCCGCGTTCCATAACGATGGCCGATGCGTTCGATTTCGAGGGCGGGGATCTCTGCAGTGGCAGGTGGTTTCATGACCAGTCCCGAAAGCCATGGATCCATTCGCGCGGTCGACCAGCCGACATTCCCGGACCTCGTCTGTGAAATGCGCGCCGTGCCGGTCTCTTCCGACACGAAGAGCTTCGGGATGAGCCGGCGATTTAACTTACTGCGTCGCCTGCGGCAAGCTTCGCCTGCTTGACCGAGATTATCGATCCTGACAAAGCTATTCGCACCAAGCTGCAGCTGCCGGACCTCGGATGTTTGTTGCAGCGCATCGAACGTCCGCATTCGATTGGATGCAAAGCAGGGGCATGGGCCGGTGACAGATATCAAATGCTACATTCTCGCTGCCGTCGTGCTCGCAGGCTCCGTCACCGGCGCCAGCGCCCAGGATGCTGCGCTTGGCGAGAAGGTATTTCTCAAATGCAAGGCCTGTCATCAGATTGGCGAGGGCGCCAAGGACGCGGTCGGGCCGGTGCTCAACGGCGTCGTCGGTCGACCGGCCGGCACCTATCCGGGCTACAATTACAGCGACGCCAACAAGAATTCGGGCCTCGTCTGGGACGAGGCGACGCTGAAGGAATATCTGAAGAATCCGCGCGCCAAGGTTCCCGGCACCAAGATGATTTTCCCCGGCTTGCCGAAGGATGAGGACATCGACAACGTCATTGCCTATCTCAAGCAGTTCGGCCCCGACGGAAAGAAGCAACCCTGAACGTCATTGCCTTCGATGCCGCTTGACAGGCAGAAGAGCATGGCGGTGCAGCGACGACGCACGTAAAGGACACGGATGATGGCTTGCTTGCGCACCTTCCTCATGTTCTGCACGGCATCGGCAGCCAGCATCCTTGCTACGGCCGCAAACGTGTCGGCTGAGGATCTCAACGACTATCCGACATCGGCGCGTGCCGATTATGTTTTCGCCTGCATGAAGGCCAATGGCGAAACCCGGGAACTACTGGACAAGTGTTCCTGCTCGATCGACGTGATTGCATCGATCATTCCCTATGAGCGATACGTGACCGCGGAGACCATTATCTCCATGTCCCAGGTCACGGGGCCGGTGGGTTCCGAGTTCCGCTCGACCGAGCGGGCCAAGCTGGCGCTGCAGGAATTCCGCCGCGCGCAGGCGGAAGCCGAAATTCGCTGCTTCTAAATCGAGATGAGTTCAGGTTGATAAAACGACGGCTTATTCTCCCCTCCCCCCGTCCGCGAAGCGTACGGCGGGGAGGGGTCGGGGGTGGGAGGTGCCTCGGCAAACTCGCTGCCAGCGGAACAAGTTGAGACAGCCCCCACCCCCGACCCCTCCCCGCCACGCGCAAGGGCGCGTGGAGGGAGGGGAGATAACCACACTCGCGTCTGCTCCGAATCAACTCAAAGACATCACGCTTCTAGAGCATCGATTTCTCGACGCTCCATTCATCCCGGAACACCTTCTTGCTGGTATCGACGGCTTCGACGCGGAACTTGGACGCGCCATTGGGCGTGTAATTGAAACGGATGTTGGGGTCTTCCGATATCGCGATGCCGCCATCCATCGTCAGCACCAGATCGTCGCCCTGCCAGATCTTGAGATTGTCGATGAAGAACGGCGGTATGTAGAGGCGCGTGAGCTGGTCCATCTGCAGTCCCGAATTCTGCGGGTGGCGAAGCATCAGCTGGGCCTCGGGCCGCGCGTCGGAGTCCGATCTGAAGGTACGGAACTTCATCTGACCGAGCACCGAACGGGTGGCGTCGGCATTCGAGGAAGCCGGTGCGGAGCATCCGCCGGACGCCTTCACGAACGTCTTGACGCCGTAGAGCTTGCCGTCGCTGAGTTCGGCGATCAGGCGCACATAGGAGTAGCTGTTGACCCGAACGCGCGTCGAGATCGATGTCACGCCGGCATGAGGCCCGATCGTGTACGTTGCCGCGACGGGCGCGGGGTTCTCGTCGATCACAAGCGTCAGCGATTGCAGCGTACGCTTGTCGTCGGCGGCCAGATTGACCCGCATGCCGATCGGTACGATCGCGGCATCCTCGGCGCGCCGCGGCGCATCGAGCACCACGAGGCCGGTGCCGTCGAGAATCGGGCGATCCTTGAAGATGTCGCCGCGGATGCTGTTCCAGGTTTCTTCCGACGGCTGGTCCTGGCCGGCCGGCTGCTGCGCAATGGCGACGGACGGCGCGACGACGTAAAGCGCTCCCGCCAGCGCCGCGACGATCACTCTGGAAAAAATCGACATGGTCGAATTCCGCTTCCATGAAGCTGATGCAGCCTATCCGAATCGTCAAACAGCGGCAAGTTGCGCCGCGCAGTCGCGAAACCTCCGTCACTCCCATTCGAGTTCGCTATAGGCGGCGATAACGTTGCGCGAACCGTACTCATCGAACAATTTCCACCGCGACTGTTCGCCTCGTCCGGCCTCCGTGGCCACCCTGGCCAGGGGCGTTCCCTGGACGATGAAGTCGCGAACGTCCCGAATGAGATCCTCGAAGTAGCGGCGCTCGTCGGCGATCGCACCGCGCCAATCGGCGACGACCGGGCCATGGCCCGGCACGACGCGCATGGCGGCCATGCGCTGCAGCACATCGAGGTCGGCGAGAAAGCCGCGAATGCTGCCATCCAGTACCGGAATGTGCTCGACGAACAAGAGATCGCCGGCAAACAAGGTTGAGGTAGCGTTGTCCAGAACCGTCAAGTCATTGTCGGTATGCCCGGCCGGCCATGCCTTCAGGGTCAACGTCCGGTTCCCCAGATCGATCCGTGTTTCATCGTCGACCAGCAGCGTCGGAGGCACAATCTTCACCTCGTCGATCAGCGCATCACCGAGCACCGGACGGAATGCCTTCAGGTAAAATTCGCCGCGGGCCGCCATCGCACGTGCCAGGTTCCGGTGCCCGGCAAAGGTGACGCCGTCCCGCACAAACGCCGCGTTGCCGAAAATGTGATCGGGATGAACGTGGGTATTGACGACGTAGCGAACCGGTTTCGGCGTCACCTCGCGGATCGCGGCCAGCAAGCGGGTTCCTTCGCGAACGCTGCCGCCGGTATCGATCACGGCGACCGCGTCGTCGCCGACGATAAATCCGACATTGGCGGCATCGCCTTGATTGGCAGCGTTCATCATCTCGATGCTGCCGACGTGGACGTAGACTCCAGGCGCAATCTCAGAGACAGCCAACGGTGAGGATGCCTGTCGTATTTGCGCGCGGCTATCGCCAACAGGCAGAAGCGACAACAACGTTGTCCCAAATATAACGCCCACGAAATGAAGTGCCCACTCGGTGCGAGGAACAAAATGGGCGCGCAAAAAGTTCAAGCGAGAGAACGCGCTTCGACAAATTGCCACTTTCTTGCCTTTCATTTCCCTCGGAGCGATGGAAGCTTGGGAAAAAATCATCGCCTCGGTCTGAGATGCGTCGTCTCAGTTTGAGCGATGGGCAGTAGATTCGTCGTTCTCGCTCACGTTGCAGTGCAAGACAATCAAAACTTGCTTCTGTTTCGCGAGTTACCTAACCTGTGTAGGGATGATTGCCTAACACATACCGGGAAGATTTCCCGACCCGTGTTGGGAGTGTCACCTAAATTACTTCTGGCTTCGTGAGCGACGGTGAACAGGGAGCCCGTTACTCTTTCGAAAACACAAGTCGGCACTGTTCGTTGCACTTCAAATCGACGGGTTGTGACAACGATTCACAGGCCGTGAACAATTCATCCAGATGAGGGCGAACGACGTCCCGCGGAGAATGTGTCATCCAAGGAGCGTCAGCTACCCTCTAGGCAAAAACCCAGGGAGGAAGCGAATGAGAAAATTTCTAGTCGTCACCACTTCGGTCTTCGGCCTTTTGGCGTTGCAGAATATCGCTGCGCGCGCCGACGCCGACCTGGATCAACGCGCCAAGGATCCAAAGCAATGGGTCATGCAGCAGGGCGATGATGCCAATACGCGCTTTTCCAAGCTCAATCAGATCAACGCCGCCAACGCCAGCAAGCTGCAGGTCGCCTGGACATTTTCGACCGGCGTGCTTCGCGGTCACGAAGGCGGCCCGCTGGTGGTCGGCGACATCATGTATGTGCATGCGCCGTTTCCGAACACGGTCTATGCGCTCGATCTGAATCACGACGGCAAGATTCTCTGGCGATATGAACCGCGGCAGGATCCCAACGTGATCCCGATCATGTGCTGCGACACCGTCAACCGTGGCGTCGCCTACGCCGACGGCAAGATCTTCCTGCATCAGGCCGACACGACGCTGGTCGCGCTCGACGCCAAGACCGGCGCCAAGGTCTGGTCGGTGATGGACGGTGAGGCCGGCAAGGGACAATCCGGCACCGACGCGCCGTTCGTGTACAAGGACAAGGTTCTGGTCGGCGTTTCAGGCGGCGAATTCGGCGTTCGCGGCTGGGTCAGCGCCTACAACATCAAGGACGGCAAGCTGGCCTGGCGCGGCTATTCGGAAGGGCCGGACGCCGACACCCTGATCGACCCCGACAAGACCACCTCGCTCGGCAAGCCGGTCGGGCCGAATTCGTCGACCTCGACCTGGGAAGGCGATCAATGGAAGATCGGCGGCGGCGCCACCTGGGGCTGGTATTCCTACGATCCCGAGTTGAACCTGGTCTATTACGGCTCCGGCAATCCCTCGACCTGGAACCCGGTGCAACGCCCCGGCGACAATCGCTGGTCGATGTCGATCTGGGCGCGGGACCTCGATACCGGCAAGGTCAAATGGATCTACCAGATGACCCCGCATGACGAATGGGACTTCGACGGCGTCAACGAGATGATCCTGACCGACCAGAATATCGGCGGCCAAACCCGTAACGTGCTGACGCATTTCGACCGCAACGGCTTCGGCTATACGCTGGATCGCGCCACCGGCGAATTGCTGGTCGCAGAAAAGTACGATCCGGTGGTGAACTGGGCCAGCAAGGTCGACATGGACAAGTCGTCCAAGACCTACGGCCGTCCGCTGGTGGTGGATGCCTATTCGACCCAGCACCA
>NZ_DATHOP010000022.1:0-32544 GCF_035484855.1 Bradyrhizobium sp. | reverse complement strand
CGGAAATCGTCATTCTATCCGATGCAAATTATTCGGGAACCTCGATGGGCGCAGCACCTTGCGCTGCCTTTTCGGCGCTGAAAATCCAGACTAGGCCGCCGAATGCGCCGACGATGAAGGAGACCGCGCCGAACAACAGCGAAACATTGATGCCTTCATTGGTCATCAACCCGGCATATCCGAACGCCAGCCCCATCGTGGCCTCGCGAACGCCCCAGCCGGCGATCGAGATCGGCACCATGGTAATCAGCATGACCGGCGGGATGAGCTGGAAGGTCTGGCCGAAGGTCACCGGTGCTGCGATCGATTGCACCACGCACCAGGCGATGACGACGGCGAGCACGTGCACCGACAGCGACAGCACCGCGATCGAAGGTCCATGGGTCCTGCTGAAGATCACCCGGTTGGCGATCACCGAGCAGGCATGCAGATGATGGGTTCCCCACCAGTGCTTGAGCCACGGCCAGGGCAGCCTGCCGAGCACGAGAAATCCGGCGCCGCCGGCGAGCGCCGCCAGGTCGACGAACAACAGCGCGGAGCGGCCATGCGGATCGCTGATCAGGCGCAGGCTCCACGGCAGGCTCGCGACGATGATGACTGCCAGCGCGATCAGGCCGACGGCGCGGTCGACGAAGATCGAATAGGTCGCCGCGCGCCATCCGGCGCCGCCGCGCGCCACCAGCCAGAGCCGCACCGCGTCGCCGCCGATCGAGGAAGGCAGCGTCTGGTTGAAGAAGGTTCCGATCAGGTTGAAGCGCATCGCCTGCCGCGTGCCGATCGGCGCACCGCACTCTGCGCTGATCTCGCGCCAGCGCAGCACGCCGACGAAAATCTGCAGGAATGACGCGGCGATCGCGAGGCCGATCCAGCCCAGGCTCGCGGGATTATCGATGCGCAAGGCAAGCTCGGTGAGATTGACCTTGCGCAGCGCGAGGTAAAGCAGCGCGGCGGAGATCAGTATCTTGATCGTCGAAAACAGGATCCGGCGCATCTCGTCCGCGCTTCGAAGGATTGAGGAGGTTGTCCCAAACAGCGGCAACTCGACGCCGCGCGCCGAACTTCGCCGCCTTGGTATGGTTTTAATGCCAATCTGGCAATAGCCGTAGAACTGGGTATTGCGACACCCTCACGCCGGCGGGTAAAGAGGCCCGGCCGGTGCGGCGAAGCTTGCCGATGCCGTTTGAGGACATGATGTCGGAACAGACGATTTTGGTCACGGGCGCGGCGGGTTTCATCGGCTTTCACGTCGCCCGCCAATTGCTGGCCGAGGGCCGTCATGTCGTCGGGCTTGACAGTCTCAACAATTACTATGACCCGGCCCTGAAACAGGCGCGATTGGATATCCTGCGCACGGATTCGCGGTTCGATTTCGTGCAGGCTGACCTGGCGGACCGCCCCTCGATCGCCCGGCTGTTCGCAACATACCGGTTTGGGGCGGTGGTCCACCTGGCGGCCCAGGCCGGCGTCCGTCACTCGATCAATCACCCCCATGCCTATGTCGACGCCAACCTCGAAGGCTTTGTCAACGTTCTGGAGGGATGTCGTCACCATGAATGCCGTCACCTGGTGTATGCGTCGTCATCCTCGGTCTACGGCGCCAACACCAAGCTGCCGTTTTCGGTCGGCGACAGGACCGATGCCCCGATCAGTCTCTACGCCGCGACCAAAAAGGCCAACGAGCTGATGGCTTATTCCTACAGCCACCTCTACCGTCTTCCGGTCACGGGTCTGCGGTTTTTCACCATCTACGGGCCATGGGGGCGGCCCGACATGGCGATCTTTCTGTTCACCCGATCGATCCTGGAGGGCAAGCCGATCCGGCTTTTTAACCATGGCAGGATGCGGCGCGACTTCACCCATATCGATGACGTCAGGCGTGTAGTATTGCGCCTGGTGGATCGCATTCCGGAAGATGGCGACGCGGGGCATCCGCCGGCACGGATCTATAATGTCGGCAATCACCGCCCGGAAGAACTCTTGCACGTCGTAGCCCTTCTGGAGAAGGAGTTGGGCCGCAAGGCGACAAAGGATATGCTGCCGATGCAGCCCGGCGACGTCGTGGAAACCTTCGCCGATGTCGACGACCTGATGCGTGACACAGGCTTCAGGCCCCAGACATCCATCGAGGATGGCATTTCCGGTTTTGTCGCGTGGTACCGTGACCACTACAAGGTTTGAGGCGCCGATGGACGGACGAATTATTCCCCTGATCATGTGCGGCGGCGCCGGCACGCGGCTGTGGCCGGCTTCGCGCGAAGTCCATCCCAAGCAATTCTTGCCGCTGTTCGGGACGCGCTCGACGTTTCAGAACACGATGCTGCGGGTTTCCGACGCCGGCCTGTTCGACCGGCCGATCGTCATCACCAACAAGGCCTATCGCTTCATGGTGCTGGAGCAGCTGGCCGAGATCGGTCTCGAGGCCGATGTGCTGCTGGAACCAATGCGGCGGGATTCCGGCCCGGCGATTGCAGCCGGCGCGGCATTTGCGCAGGCACGCGACAGGGAGGCGATCGTGCTGGCACTTGCGGCGGATCACGTCGTCCGCGACACCGCCGCTTTTGTCGCCGCCTGCCGCCAGGGCCTGGTCGCGGCGAGTGCGGGACGCATCGTGACCTTCGGCGTCAAGCCCGAGCGTGCGGCCACCGAATACGGCTATATCAGCCCGGGTGAGGCGATCGCCGGCGAGGTCCGCGCGGTCGCAAAATTCGTCGAGAAGCCCGATCCGGCCAGGGCCGCCGAATACATCAAGGCCGGCTACCTCTGGAACAGCGGCAACTTCATGTTCCGCGCCGCCGTGCTGCTCGATGAATACGGCAGCGTCGATGCCGCGAGCGTGCAAGCGGTCGGCGACGCTGTCGGCAAGGCCGGACGCGACCTCGGTTTCGTGACGCTCGATCCCGAGGCGTTCGGATCGGCCAAAGCGATCTCGATCGATTATGCGGTGATGGAGAAAACCTCGCTCGCCGCGGTGGTGCCGGTCGATTGCGGCTGGTCCGACGTCGGCTCCTGGCATGCGGTGTGGGAATTGTCCGACAAGGACAGCCAGGGCAACGCCGCCCGCGGCGCCGCCGTGTTCGAGGACAGCCGCAATTGCAATGTCTCGACCGACCGGGCGCTGGTGGCGCTGGAAGGCGTCGACGATCTGGTGGTGGTGGCCACGCAAGACGCCGTGCTGGTCTCGCGCCAGAAGGATGCCGACGGGCTGAAGCGGCTGGTGGCGAAATTGAAGGGGATCGCCCCTGAAGTCACCGAGGATCATATCAAAGTGCACCGTCCCTGGGGTTCCTATCAGTCCGTCGACAATGGCGACCGCCATCAGGTCAAGCGCATTGTGGTGAAGCCCGGCGGCCGGTTGTCGCTGCAAAAACATCATCATCGCTCCGAGCACTGGATCGTGGTGCGGGGTGCGGCGCGGGTGACCGTCAACGAACTGGTCAAGACCGTGCACGAAAATGAATCGATCTATATCCCGATCGGGGCCGTGCACCGGCTGGAAAATCCCGGCAAGATTCTGCTGGAACTGATCGAGGTCCAGACCGGCAGCTATCTCGGCGAGGACGACATCATCCGGATCGAGGACGATTACCAGCGGAGCTAATCGATGCGCCTGCTGCCCCGTTCGGTGCCTAAGCGGGCGGCAGCAAGGTGTAATTTTTTGAATCAAAACGTGTCCGGGATCGCTTCTCAGCATTCGCCACATGTGTGGCGACGTGCTAGGAGAGCGACCGGGATGCTCGCAGGCGAGAGACGATTGGGGTTGATGGCATGAGTTTGAAAGGGTCGGCATCGGGCGTCAAAGCCGGGGCGTTGCGCGTCGGCGTGATCGGCGCCGGCGTGATGGGCAGCAACCATGCCCGGGTGTTTGCCGGCCTGCCTGACATCACGCTGGTCGGGGTCGTCGATCCCCTGGCGGCGCATCGGACGCGTGCCACCGATATGACCGGCTGCCGTACCTTCGCGGGCCTCGACGAATTGATCGCCGAAGGGATCGATGCCGTCACCATCGCCGCGCCCACCCATCTGCATCACGAGATCGCGCTCGCCTGCATCGCGCATGATGTTCACATCCTGGTCGAGAAGCCGATTGCCTCCACGGTCGAGGAGGGACGCGAGATCGTCACCGCCGCCGAGCGCGCCGGCGTGACGCTGATGGTAGGCCATGTCGAGCGGTTCAACCCGGCGGTCGCCGCCATCAAGCAGGCGATTTCGGGCGAAGACATCCTTTCGATCGCTATTACCCGCGTCGGACCGTTTCCGCCGCGGATGTCGAATGTCGGCGTTGTCATCGACCTTGCCGTGCACGACATCGACCTGATCCGCTGGTTCACCGAGTCGGATATCGTCGAGGTGCAGCCGCAGCTCTCCAGCGCCGTCGCCGAGCGCGAGGACATCGCGTTGCTGCAGTTCCGCACCGCCTCCGGCGTGCTCGCCCATATCAACACCAACTGGCTGACGCCGTTCAAGGCGCGCAACGTCACGGTGGCCACCCGCGGCAAATATGTGATGGGCGATCTCTTGACCCGCCAGGTCACCGAGTGCTTCGGCTTCAAGCCGGACGGCAGCTATTCGATGCGGCATCTGCCGGTCGGCCATGACGAGCCGTTGCGCGCCGAGTTGATCGCCTTCGTTCATGCGGTTCGAACCGGCTCCGTGCCGGCGGTGACCGGCGAAGAGGGCGTCGCCAGCCTTGAAATCGCCACCCGTTGCCTGGAAACCCCGGCGAAGCCCGCCGCGGCCTCGCCTGCGCGCAAGGGGCCGCGGCGCGTGGCCGGCTAGTCGCGCGCTGATGTCCCGATCTCAATCCCTGCAAGGCTCCATGAACCAGCACCTGCGTCCCGAACCCGTCCCCTTCATCGATCTCGCCGCGCAGCGCCGCCGGCTCGGCAAGTCGGTCGATGAAGCCGTCTCCCGCGTGATCGGCCATTGCCAGTTCATCAACGGCCCAGAGGTAACGAAGCTCGAGGCCGAACTCGCGGCTTTCAGCGGCGCCGCGCATGTCGTGACCTGCGCCAGCGGCACTGACGCGCTGTTGATGGTGCTGATGGCCAAAGGCGTAGGCCGTGGCGATGCCGTGTTCTGTCCGTCCTTTACGTTCTGCGCGACCGGGGAAGCGGTGGCGCTGACCGGGGCGACACCGCTGTTCGTCGATGTCGACGAGGCGACTTTCAACATCGACGCGGCCTCGCTGAAACGCGGCATCGCGACCGCAAGGAAACTCGGTCTCAAGCCGGTGGCCGTGATTCCGGTCGACCTGTTCGGGCAAAGCGCCGACCACGACGCGATTGCCGCGATCGCGGCGGAAGCCGGCCTGTTCGTGCTCGATGACGCGGCGCAAGCGTTCGGCGCCAGCTACAAGGGCCGCCGTCTCGGCACTTTCGGCGTTGCGACCGCGACCAGCTTTTTCCCGGCCAAGCCACTGGGTTGTTTCGGCGATGGCGGCGCGATCTTCACCGACGATGCCGAGCTTGCGGCCACGCTGCGCAGCATCCGCGTTCACGGCCAAGGCTCGGACAAATACGACAATGTCCGCCTCGGCCTGACCGGGCGGCTCGACACCCTGCAGGCGGCGATCCTGATCGAGAAACTGAAAATCTTCGAGGACGAAATCGCCGCGCGCAACGAGGTCGCGGAGCGCTACGCGCAAGGCCTCGGCAATGTGGTAACCGTTCCGCGGCTCGCCAGTGGCTGCACCTCGGTCTGGGCGCAGTACACCATCCGGCTGCCTGGGGGTTGCGACCGCGACGGCTTTGCAGCGGCGTTGAAGGCGCAGGGCATTCCGACCGCGATCTATTACCCGAAATCGATGCATCAGCAGACCGCCTACCGGGATTTTCCGGTCGCCGACGCCGGCCTGCCGGCCAGCGAAAGCCTGTCGGCCGACGTCATCAGCCTGCCGATGCATGCCTATCTCGACGAGCCGACGCAGGGGCGGATCATCAAGGCTGTGCGCGGCGCGCTTTCAACCTGATTTCGCCGTTTTGAAGCGCCGTCCGATACTATAGAAGCGGCGCATGCTCGGTCGTATCTTCACCGTCGGCGGCTATACGCTCCTTTCGCGGCTGACCGGCCTTGCGCGCGACATCATGCTGGCGGCGTTCCTCGGTGCCGGTCCGGTGGCAGACGCCTTCTACGTCGCCTGGCGGCTGCCGAACAGTTTTCGCGCGATCTTTGCCGAGGGTGCGTTCAATACTGCCTTCATCCCGGCCTACGCCCACGTCCATGGCAAGGGCGGCGAGAGCTCGGCGCGATTGTTCGCCGACCGCATCTTCACCCTGCTGTTTGGGTCGCAAGTGGTTCTACTTGTCGTCGCCTGGCTGTTCATGCCGCAGGCCATGAGCATCCTTGCCCCGGGTTTTACAGAGGATTCCGAACAGCGGCGTCTGGCGATCGAACTGACGCGGATCACGTTTCCCTATCTGCTGCTGATCACGCTGGTGACGCTTTATGGCGGCATGTTGAACGTGATGCACCGTTATGCGAGTGCCGCGGCGGCATCCATCTTTCTCAACATCTCGATGATGACAACATTGGCGCTGGCCGCCTTCTTTCCAAGCGTCGGCCACGCCGCGGCCTGGGGGGTGTTGATCTCCGGCTTCCTGCAATATTTTCTGCTCGCCGGCGACCTCGCCCGCCATGGCGGCCTGCCGCGCTTTGCGCCGCTCAAGCTCGATGACGACGTCCGCGCCTTCTTTCGCGCGCTTGGGCCGGCGACGCTGGGCTCGATGGGCACGCAGGTTGCCGTGTTCGCCGATACCATCATCGCTACCTTTCTGCCGGCCGGCGCATTGTCAGCGCTGGTCTATGCCGACCGCCTCAATCAGCTCCCGATCGGCGTGATCGGGATTGCGATCGGGACGGTATTGCTGCCGGAAATGTCGCGGCGGCTGTCGTTGGACGACCACGACGGCGCGATGGCGGCGCAACGGCGCGCCTTCGAATTCACGCTGCTGTTTTCGGTACCGTTCGTGGCGGCGTTCCTCTCCGTGCCCGATGTCATCACGCGCGCGGTGTTTGCGCGCGGCGCGTTCACGCAAGCCGATGCCGCGGCCTCGGGTGCTGCGCTTGCGGCCTATGCGATCGGCCTCATTCCATTCGTGACCATCCGTTCGGCCGTTGCCACCTTCTACGCCCGGCAGGACACCGCGACCCCCGTGAAGGCATCGCTCACCGGCCTCACCGTCAACGTCGCGCTCAAAATCGCGCTGATGGGTTCGCTGGCGCAGGTAGGCCTTGCGCTGGCCACCGCGGTTGGCGCCTGGATCAATCTGTTGCTGGTGCTCGGGTTTGCGGTGCGGGCAGGGTATCTGGAATTCGATCGCGCCTTTGTCGCGTCGCTGGCGAAATTCCTGCTGGCCGGGGCCACGCTTGCCGCAGCGCTTTGGCTCGTCGCACACCTTGCTGGGCCGCAATTCGCCCATCTCAGCATGTTCCGCAATGAGACGGAATTGGCGGTGCTGATCCTGGTCGGCGCCATCGTCTACGCCGCATCGATCCTTACGCTGTTCGGCAGGGGCTGGCTGCGGTCGCTGGTACGCGGCTAAACCCTTTGCGCTAGCGCGCGATCCGCTGCAATATGGCGCCAAATCACTGCTTTCGGAAACGGAGATACGATGGCTCCCATCAAATTCGGCGTCGGTCAAAGCGTGCTTCGCAAGGAAGACGATGCGCTGATCCGCGGCAAGGGCCGCTATACCGACGATCACGCGCCGCAGGCTGCGGTGCACGCGCTGATGCTGCGCTCGCCGCATGCGCATGCGAAATTCACCATCAACGCCGCCCGCGCGCGCGGCCTGCCGGGGGTCGGCCTGATCCTGACCGGCGAGGACGTCCGCGAACTCGGCTCGCTGCCCTGCCTGTTCAATCTGGAAGTCGACCCCTTCACCGGTCCGCCCTATCCGATCCTGGCCTTCGGCGAGGTGCGCCATGTCGGCGACGCCGTTGCCTTCGTGGTCGCCGATAGCATCGACCACGCGCGTGATGCGGTCGAGGCGATCGAGGTCAACTGGACGCCGCTGCCGGCCGCGATCGGCGTTGTGCAGGCGGTCAAGCAGGGCGCGCCGCAGGTCTGGCCCGACCATGCCGGCAACGTCTTGTTCGACGTGCCGGTCGGCGACAAGAAGGCCACTGATGCGGCGTTTGCCAAGGCCCATGCGGTCGCCGAAATCGCCATCGTCAATCCGCGCGTCATCACCAATTTCATGGAAACCCGCGCCGCCGTCTGCGAATACGACGCCAAGCGCGATCACCTGACCTTGACGGTCGGCAGCCAGGGCAGCCATCGGCTGCGCGAGATCCTGTGCGGCATGGTGCTGAAGATGCCGATGGAAAAAATGCGGGTGATCTGCCCGGATGTCGGCGGCGGCTTCGGCACCAAGCTTTTTCCCTATCGCGAATATGCCTTGATCGCGGTGGCCGCGCGAAAACTGCGCAAGACGGTCAAATGGACCGCCGACCGCTCCGATCACTTCATGGGCGACGCCCAGGGGCGCGACAACGTCACGACCGCGCGGATGGCGCTCGCCGAGGACGGCAAATTCCTCGCGATGGATGTCGACCTGATGGGGGACATGGGCGCCTATCTGTCGACCTTCGGGCCCTATATTCCCCATGGCGGGGCCGGCATGCTGCCCGGCCTCTACGACATCCAGGCGTTCCATTGCCGGGTCCGCACCGTGTTCACCAACACCGTGCCGGTCGACGCCTATCGCGGCGCCGGACGCCCGGAGGCGGCCTATGTGGTGGAGCGGCTGGTCGATGCATCCGCGCGAAAACTCGGGATGACGCCGGATGCGATCCGGCGCAAGAATTTCATTTCGCCGCGCGCGATGCCCTACAAGACCGCGACCGGCAAGGTCTACGATTCCGGCGACTTCACCGCGCACATGAAGCGCGCCATGGAAATTGCGGAGTGGAAGGAGTTTCCCAGGCGCGCCAAGGCGGCGAAGAAGCAGGGCCTGGTACGCGGCATCGGGCTTGCGACCTATGTCGAGGTCTGCGGCACCATGGGCGAGGAGACCGCCAATGTCCGGCTCGATCCCAATGGCGACGTCACCATCCTGATTGGGACCCAGTCGAGCGGGCAGGGCCACCAGACCGCTTATGCGCAACTGGTCGCCGAGCAGTTCGGGCTGCCGCCCGAGCGCGTCCACATCCATCAGGGCGATACCGACGAGATCGCCACCGGCCTCGGCACCGGCGGCTCGGCCTCGATCCCGACCGGCGGGGTCAGTGTCGAGCGGGCGACCCGCGAACTCGGCAAGCAGTTGCGCGAAATCGCCGCCGAGGCGCTGGAGACCAGTGCCGGCGATCTCGAGATCAGCGGCGGCGTGGTGCGGATCGCCGGCACCGACCGCTCGATCAGCTTTGCCGACCTCGCCAAGCGACCGGGCGTCGAACCCTCGAAGCTGAACGCGAGCGCCACCTTCACCCAGGCCGACGGCACCTATCCCAACGGCACGCATCTGGCCGAGGTCGAGATCGATCCGGCCACCGGCATCATCAAAATCGTCAACTACGTCATCGTCGACGATTTCGGCGTGACGCTCAATCCGCTGCTGCTGGCGGGCCAGGTTCATGGCGGCGCGATGCAGGGCATCGGCCAGGCGCTGATGGAGCAGGCGGTCTATGGCGCCAAGGACGGCCAGCTCGTCACCGGCACCTTCATGGACTACGCACTGCCGCGCGCGGCCGACGGGCCGTCCTTCGTGTTCGAAACCCACAACGTGCCGTGCAAGACCAATCCGCTCGGCGTCAAGGGCGCGGGCGAGGCCGGTGCGATCGGCTCCTGTCCGGCGGTGGTCAACGCGATCATCGAGGGGCTGTGGCGCGAATACAAGATTGATCACATCGACATGCCGGCGACGCCGGAGCGGGTCTGGATTGCAATTCGTGAGCACCAGCGTCAGCATAGCCTTTGATAATTTGTCCGCGCGACGGAATGATACCTGCCGCGCGGTGTTGGCCAACGACGGCCGCAACGCGTCGGTTGCAGGCTGATGATGAGAGTGAAACCCTGGAGGATCATGCGGATGATGCGGACGGTCGTAGTGGTGGGGGCGTTGTTGCTCGGCGTGGGCGCGGTGGCGGCGCAGCAGGATCAGGTTAAGCAGACGCAGGCCCAGATGAAGGGCAACGGCAAGAACGCGGGCGCGCTCGTGGCGATGGTCAAGGGCGAAAAGCCCTACGATCAGGCGACCGTCGATGCCGCGATGGCGCAGTTCGAGGACACCATCAAGAAGTTTCCGGCGCTGTTTCCCGACAGCATCAAGGGCATGAAGCCGGAGGGGGATTACTACGCCTCGATGAAAGTCTGGGAGGACCGGGCCGGCTTCGAGGAACACATCGCAAGCTTCGGCAAGGCCGTGGCGGAGGCGCAGGGCAAGATCAAGGACCTCGACACGCTGAAGGCGACGCTTCCCACCATCGGCAAGCAATGCGGCGGTTGTCACGAGACCTACCGTATCAAGAACAGCTGACACACCGGTCTAATCAAGGATAGCCGATCAAAGCTGAAGGGCGGACGCCGGATGCGTTCGCCCTTCTTCATTTCCTGTCGATGCCCGCAGGCGAGATCCTACTTCGTCACCATGCCGCGGATTTCGCCGCCCGGATTGGCCGCGGTATGGACGTTGATATAGTACTTGCCGGCCGTCAGGTCGGCGGCCTGGGCGTCGGTCAGCGTGGCGCTGCCTTCGACCGGGCTGGTGCCGGCATTCGGGATCGCGACCGCGACACCGGCGTTCTTGCCGGCTTCGGCGGGGCCGTGGAAATGTGCAGCCGTAGCGGGGCCGGAAAGGCCGGAATAGGTCAGCTTCCAGGTCAGCTTCTTGGTGGCGGCATCGTAGTCGACATCGGCGGTGCCGGTGCCGGCGCTGGCATTCGGCGGCACCTCGGACTTGCCGTCCAGCGTTGCTTTCATCTTCTCGGCAAAGGCGGGTCCGGCGAAGGTAACGGCCGCTCCCAGCGCAAGCATCGCAAGCATGGTCTTGGTGTTCGACATGGTTCTCTCCCTGTTGACTTCAAATGATGGTGCCAGTCTCAAAACAAGCCGGTTCCGATTTTATTCCCGGATTGGACCTTTTTCTCGGCAAATTTTCCGGCAGCTTACGGTCCAATTAGCCGCCATACTAGCCGTTAGTTGAAGATGGATCGTGACGGATCGGCGATGCTGCGACGAATTTTGTCCTGCTCCATTCTCGCCGGTGCCGCGGCTTTTGGGGTTTATTGGTGGCTGACGGCCGTCCCGGCCATGCCGGCGGTCACCGCGCCCGCCCATGCGCCGGACCTTGCCAACGGGCAGACAACCTTCAATGCCGGCGGATGTTCCTCCTGCCATGCCGTGCCCGGCCAGCCCGACCGTTTCAAGCTCGGCGGCGGGCTCGCCATTCCCTCGCCATTCGGGACGTTCTACGCGCCGAACATCTCGCCCGATCCGGCCGATGGCATCGGGCGATGGACAGAGGCGCAATTCGTCACCGCGGTGACCAAGGGTATTTCGCCTGAAGGCACGCACTATTTTCCAGCCTTTCCCTATACGTCCTACGCGCATGCAAGGCCGGAGGATATCGCCGACCTCTTCGCCTATCTGAAGACGCTGCCGCCGGTCTCCGGCAAGGTGCGCGATCACGACGTGCCGTTTCCGTTCAACATTCGCCGCAACATCGGAATCTGGAAATTGTTGTTCATGGATGATGAGCCGTTCAAGCCGGACGCTGCGCGTTCGGCGCAATGGAATCGCGGCGCCTATCTCGTCAACGGTCTCGGCCATTGCGCGGAGTGTCACTCCCCACGGAATTTCCTCGGCGGCATCATGGCGAGCCAGCGTTTTGCCGGCGGGCCCAACATGGAAGGCGAGGGTTTTGTGCCGAACATCACGCCAAAGGGGATCGGCGACTGGAGCGAGAAGGACATCGCCTATTTCCTCGAGACCGGCGACATGCCCGACGGCGACAGCGCGGGTGGCTCGATGGTGCGCGTCATCAAGAACACCTCGCAATTGTCGCCCGGGGATCGCGCGGCGATCGCGAATTATCTCAAATCGCTGCCGCCAGTCGACGGGCCGCCGCGGCCGAAGAAGGCGGCGAAGGACGGTGACAAGTCCTGACCTATCCAAGTTTTGCGATTCCGAGTTCGGTGGCTACTTGATCGAGCCCGCGCTGTAGCGCCGGCGCGATCGGAATGCCGTCGCGCGCCCGCTTCACCCGCGTCCCGTGACTGCGCTCGCCGGGCACCGATATCCTGTCGACGCCGGGCATCCGGCTTGAATTGCGCAGATCCCGCACCAGCGTGTCGACGCTGGCCTTGAAGGCCGCGACATCGCCGAAGGCCGCGATGTCGATCGCTGCGATTGCCTGGCCGGTATTGGTGACGCTGTCGTCGTCGTGATTGAAGTCGATCACGTCCTTGCCCATCGCCGCACCCCCGAGCGTGCCCGCGAGCAGTCCGATGATCAGGGCAAGCCCATAGCCCTTGTAGCCGGCCTCCATGCCGCCGAGCGGCAGCAGCATGCCCTCGTCGGCGCGTTTCGGATCGGTCAGCGGCTTGCCCTGCCGGTCGATCATCCAGCCCTCCGGCATGGTCTCGCCGCGTAGCGCCTTGGTCTTGACCTTGCCATAGGCTGCGACCGTCGTGGCCATGTCGAGCACGATGGGTTTTTCCTCGCCGGCGGGAATAGCGGCTGCGATTGGATTGGTCGACAGCAGCATGTCCAGCCCGCCCCAGGGCGGCAGGTGATTGGCGTTGCCGACCGCGAAATAGAGCCCGATCATGTCGTGGGCGAGCGGCATGGTGGCGTAGAGCGAGGCCGGGCCGGCATGGTTGCTGTATTGCGAATTGACCCAGGCGATCCCGGTCGTGCGCGCCTTCTCGATCGCGATCTCGGCCGCCCGCTTCATGACCAGATGGCCCATGCCGTTGTCGCCGTTCAGAAGCGCCATGCCGGCACGCTCATGCACGACATGGATGTTCGGGTGCACGTTGAAGCCGCCGGCCTTGATGCGCCGGGCATATTGCGGCAGCCGGCTGACGCCGTGACCGTCCGAGCCTTGCAGGTCGGCTTGCGCCATCAGTGCGGCAACGGTTGCGGCGTCGGCGTCGGGCAGACCCAGTTTGATCATGGCTTGCTGGATGAAGGTTTTCAGGCGTTCGAAGGTGACGGTCAATTCGGACAGGATCGGTACTCCGGTTTGAATGGCGGGCGCAGGAGACTAGAGCATGATGGCTTCGTGTTGAATCGGCAACGCGCGAATTCGGGTCACCTCGCCCCGCTTGCGGGGAGAGGTCGAAATTCGTGGGTCACGAATTTCGGGTGAGGGGGAGTCTCCGCGAGTCCCGATGCCGAGAGAGCCCCTCACCCCAACCCTCTCCCCGCGAAGAGCGGGGAGAGGGAGCAATCGCTGCCGCATCTTGCTCTACTCACGCTGCAATAGCGGCCGCAAGTTGCGAACATCCGTGACGGATTCGATCGCAAACACCGTCTCGATCAGCTTTTCCGACTTCTCGCGACCCAGCACCGGCGCGGTGAGGTCGCGGGCCTTGTCGATTACTTCACCGCGTCCCATCGGGTTGCGCGGTGTGCCGCGCACGGCCGAGACACGTTCGGTGAGACGGCTGCCGTCGGTCAGTTCGATCTCGACCACGGCGACGCGAACCGGCAGCAGCTTGTTGAGGTCCTCGTCATGGACGAGGTTCACCTTGGCGCGCTGGCGCAGCGTGGCCTCCTCCTGCATTCGCGGCTTGTCATGCGCGCCATGGAAGGAAACCGTCTTGTCGAGCAGCATCACCGCGACCATCTGCTGCAGGCAGATGTCGGGAATGTCGCGGTTGTCGACGACGGCGGCAACTGCGGGTGCGAGATGCACCTTGACGCGCGCCACCTGGTCGGCCTCGAACGGGTGCTTCTCGCGGATCGCCTGGATCGCGTCGAGCGGGCCCTGGATCGGCGAGCCGACCGTCCATTTCTTGATGTCGGTCTGCGCGATCTCGTAACGCTCGCCGAGTTTTTCGATCAGCCGCTCGGGTTGCGCCTTCGGCGCATAGGCTTGGAAGAAATTATCCTCGCCCGAGAACACGTCGTCGACGCCGTTCCAGCCGGACTTGACCAGCAGCGCCGAGGTGACACCGTTCCGGGCGGGCATGCCGGCGAACGCAAAGGCCTTCTCGATGTGATCGATGTCGCGGCGCCAGGCGCGGATCCCGGAGGATTGCTGCGCGGCGTAGTCGAGCGCCCAGCGCATCTGGCGCGCGTCGAGGCCGGCGGCGCAACAGGCAGCCGCCGCCGATCCGAAATTGCCGGCGATGCTGTGGGTAGACAGGCTGCTGCCATAGCTGAAATCGTCGTCGCCCATCGCCATCGTCACGCGCGGGCCGACGTCGTAGCCGAGCGTCACCGCGCGCAGCAGGCGGGCGCCGTCGGTGCCGAACTCCTCGCCGGCTGCGAGCGCCGCCGGCACGATCGAGCAGCCGGGATGGGAATGCGAATTATTGTGGGAATCGTCGGTCTCGTCCGAGTGCGCCAGCACGCCATTGGCGAGCGCGGCGTCGATCGGCGCCGCCGTCAGCGCAAATCCGGCAACCGTGGCGGTGCCCTTGGCGCCGCGTTCGCGGATGTAGCGCGCGGCCGCCTGTCCCGGCGGCAATTCCGATCCCGAGATCATCGCCGCCAGCGTATCGAGCAAATGGAATTTCGCCTGCTCGGAGATATCCGCCGGCAGCGCGCGGCTACCGGCGGCGCTCATGTAGTCGCTGAGCGCGCTCATGACGGGACCGGGCGGTGTCCCGGCGCGAACGCGCGCCGGCAAACCGATGACCGCGGCGGTCGCGGCCGCCATGTGCAGAAGATGTCGTCGATGCATGGTTTCCCCGAACTGGCGCGTCGATCCCTTCCGGGCCGCGCGCCTCTTTTTGGCGCCGATGGCGCGTTGACGGGCCCTTAGCGCTAGGTAGCGCCGAAGGCCTTGAAGGTGATGATGGTGTGGGTGTCCTGGATGCCGGGCAGGATCTGCACCTTCTCGTTGATGAAGTGGCCGATGTCGGTGTCGTTATCGACATAGAACTTGACCAGCAGGTCGTAATCGCCGGCGGTGGAATAGATCTCCGAGGCAATCTCGGCTTCCGCAAGCGCGTTCGCAACGGTGTAGGACTGGCCGAGCTTGCACTTGATCTGGACGAAGAAGGGAACCATCGTTGTCGTCTCCGGAAGAGGTAAGCCGCAATATAGCGCCCGAGAACTTGCTGGCAATGACGGGGCGGGCTAGGACAGCGCATGACCCTGCCTGGACCGCTGCAGCCGATGCGGGGTGAGCGATGACGATACCAATCGCGCTCACCATCGCCGGCTCGGATTCGTCCGGCGGCGCCGGCATCCAGGCCGACCTCAAGAGCTTTGCCGCGCTTGGCGTCTTTGGGGCCTCCGTGATCACGGCGCTGACCGCGCAGAACACGCGCGGCGTTGCCGCCATTCATGCCGTGCCTGCCGGTTTCGTCACCGCGCAGATCGATGCGGTGTTCGGCGATCTCGACGTCCGCGCCGTCAAGATCGGAATGGTGGCGGAGTTTTCGGTGATCCAGGCGATCGCCGCGGGGCTTGAACGCTGGTCGCCCCGGCATGTCGTGCTCGATCCCGTGATGATCGCGACCTCGGGCGACCGGCTGCTGGCGGCGGACGCGGTCGAAGGCCTGCGGAGAAAACTCATTCCGCGCGCCAACCTCGTCACGCCGAACCTGCCCGAGGCCGCGGCCCTGCTCGACGAGCCGATCGCCATCGACCAGGACACGATCGAAGATCAGGGTCAGCGGCTGTTGGCGCTCGGCTGTCGCGCGGTGCTGATCAAGGGTGGCCACGGGCAGGGCGAGGACAGCATCGACTATCTCATGACCGCCGGCCGCACCGTCGTACTCCCGGCACGGCGCATCGCCACCAAAAACACCCACGGCACCGGCTGCTCGCTGTCCTCGGCGATCGCGGCAGGCCTTGCCAAGGGCGAGGACATGGAAACGGCAGTGCGCAACGCCAAAACTTTTGTCAGCGCCGCGATCGCTGCGGCCAATGATCTCGGCATCGGCCACGGCCACGGGCCGATCCACCATTTCCACCGGTTTTATTAGCAAGAAAATCTATCGTCGTCCCTGCGAACGCAGGGATCTACCGTGTTGCATGTCAAGTGGCGGAGGCGCCTTTCCAGGGCTGGCCTGACCTGAGCACGGCGTTGGCGAAGACGACGAGGCGTCGGAGCACGGCGATGAGGGCAACTTTGGGCGGTTTGCCCTTGGCGATGAGGCGGTCATAAAAGGGGCTCAGCAATGGATTGTGTTTGCTGGCGGTGACGGCCGCCATGTAGAGGATGCTGCGCACAGGTGCTCGGCCGCCGTGGATTCGTGCCGGTGCGTTCATGGTGCCGCTCTTGCGGACGAAGGGAGCGACCCCGATGAGGGCCGCGGCCGCCTTGTTGTCGATCCGGCCAAGTTCGGGGACAGAGGCAAGCAGGACCAGCGCAGACTTCACGCCGATCCCCTTGATGGTTTTAAGCAGCCGCTGATCGCGCCGCAGGTCGTCGCGCTGACGGACCAGTTCCAGCATCATCCGATGCACCTGCTTGTCTTCGGCGCGGAGCGTCGCAAGATGAGTGATGATCATCTGACGAAGTTCGTCGTTTCGGACTGTGCCGAGCCTGCAGGTCTCGGCATGGATCATGTGTTTGAGCTGGTCCCGGCGGCTTGCAAGTTCAGAAAGTTCCTCTCGGACCGCATCTTCCGGCAGTTCGACGTGGCCAGCCTTGCGGCCGCGAACCTCGTCGGGAGCTGCAGCATAGGACGCAAGCAGCTTGGCATCCGAGGTGTCGGACTTGGCTTTGACGCCGACCAACGCGCGGTAGGCATTAAAGCGTGTCGTGTGGATGACCTCGACCGGAAGCTGCGCCTGACGCAACGCCTTCACCAGCGCCTTCTCGTAGCCGCCGGTCGGCTCGAGCACGATGCGCGTTACTTCAGGCCCCGTCCGCAAGCGCTCGACCAGGGTGGCAATGGCATCGGGGCGATTTGCGTAATGGGCGCTATCGCCCCGATGCCATGCCACGTCCAGGCCCGCGCCACCGACGTCGATGCCAACGAATGTATTGTCCGTCGAATGAGAGAGTGTCATGTTGCTCCTGCCTTGTTCACGAGGCAGGGCCGGCTCCTGGATCGTCAAACGTGCGGCCAGCACTTGCTACCGTCCGGGTGTCCGGCCCTTCAATTAAACGAGGCGGGGTGCGAGATCCCGACGGCCGCGAAAGACCTCCCATAAACCCCGCAACGCCCGCCTCGATCACCCCCATCATAGCAGATCGAGGCACCCGAGACTTACGACCCATAACCACCGGCGGTTATTGTAGAGCGAAAGCCGTCCACCATTGAGTTAAGCCAACAACGGCCGCGGCGTATAGGTCCCGGATCGGCGTTCGCTTCGCTCGCTTGTCCGGGACGACGACGATCACCGCCAGGGCTCGACGATGATCTTGGTATGCCGCTCCGGATTGGCGAGATCCGCGAAGGCGCCGGCAACGCCCTCGATGCCGACGGTGGCCGTCACCATGGACGCCGCGTCGACCTCGCCTTCGGCGATCAGGCCCAGCGAA
Source organism: Bradyrhizobium sp. (assembly GCF_035484855.1). Taxonomy (GTDB): domain Bacteria; phylum Pseudomonadota; class Alphaproteobacteria; order Rhizobiales; family Xanthobacteraceae; genus Bradyrhizobium. The sequence goes on along the minus strand of NZ_DATHOP010000022.1, from coordinate 14,932 downwards.
TGGGCGAACTCCTCCGGCGTATAGCCCAGCACATATTGAACGTTGAGTTCCTTCATGATGCCGAGCATCGGCTCGGCGCGGTCGGTTTCCATGCAGACGCCGACCACCACGATGCGGGCGTCGCGCGGCGCGCCTTCGAACACCTGCTGGATCAGCCCGGGGATGCCGACGCATTCGAAGATCAGCGCAGGTTTTAGCGCCGGCAGCCACGCCTGCATGGCGGGACGCGCCGCCTGCTGTTCCCTCGACATCGCGGCGTGTTCGGCCCAGGTCGCGAAAGCTTGCGTGCGCGCGGGATCGACGACGATGTCGGCGCCAAGTTTTTCGGCGAGCGCCCGCCGCGCCGGCGAATAATCCGCCGCGACGATCGGATGCAGGCCCTTGATCTTCAGCGCCGCGATCACGGCCAGTCCCACCGGGCCGCAGCCGATCACCAGCGGTACCTCGTCGCCGCGCACATTGGCCTTGGCAACCGCATGGACACCGACCGCCAGCGGCTCGGTTAGCGCGGCATGTTCCGCCGCGAGACCGTTGGGAACTTCCAGCAGCAGCGCTTCGCTGAGCAGCATGCGCTCGGCGTAGCCGCCGATATTGTCGTTGGAATATCCGATCGCCTTCGGCCCTTCCGGCGTCAGCAACGCCGGCAGCGAACAGACAAGCGTCCCCGGTTTCAACCTGCGCGGCGTACCCGGGCCATAGTCCAAAATCTCGCAGCAGAATTCGTGGCCGAACACGACGTCACGGGCAAGATCCATCGGCTTGCGGCCGGGAAAATGCCTCGCCAGTTCCACCATGCGATGGGCGTGCTTGCGTGCATGCAGGTCAGAACCACAGATGCCGCAGGCCAGCGTCTTGACCACCACCTGACCGGCCGATGGCTCCGGCTCGGGCAGCGCATCGACGACGATCTCGCCGTTCCTGAAAATGGCCGCGCGCAATCGATCCTCCCCCGCATTGGAAAATTATCCGTCCCTCCCCTCTCCCACAGCCGACAAGAGAAAGAAAGATCGAAAGCAGATGCGGCCCCCTAAGCCGGCATCTCCAGCCGCCGCAAGCGGCAATGTCGGCCGGGTCATTTCATGAGCTCGGGGGCAACCGGCACCACGCGCTCGTCGTCGAAATAAAAATACCAGGCCTGGTTCGCCAGCAATTTTGGCCTGGTATCGCTCAGGCAGGCGAACACGATGCGGAAATCATTGACGGCGTAGTGATCGTCCGAGAGCATGTCAGCGCACGACGCCGGCAGACGAATGCCCGTCATGGTGCTGTACTGGTTGCGGTAGTCCTCAGGGCTGTGGATGCCCCAGGTCCACGGCCTGATCGGCGGTTGCAGGTGCCGGTCCAGGCCGATCGACGGCCCGTGATCACCGGTGATCAGGATGACGGCATCGGGATCGCGCGCGATGATCGCCTTCAGGAGAGGCACCAGCTGTTCGTTGGTACAATGAACGGAATCCGTGTAGCGCTCGGCGGTGTTTCGGTCGAACAGCGTGACACTGCCCGGCTCCCCCTTTCGGCAATCGCTCTCGTAAATCTGATCGTGAACGCCGCCAAAATGGATCACGGCGAAGAACGGCGACGGCGCGTGCGCCAGCGGATCGCCAAGCGGTCGCAGCAGATCGTCGGGTTCGAGATAGTCTTCGGCGGTCGAGCGGAACAGGCTCCTGAAAGCGCCTTTTTCGCTGAGCAGCTGCAGCGGCGTCAATGAGACCAGCGCGCGCTCCATTTCCATGGCGCGCGTCTTCTCGATACAGAGATCCTCGGTGCCGCCGCAACTGATCTTGGTCCAGATCCCCGACGGTGCCACGATATATCGATAACCTTCGGCCTTGAGCTTTTCTACGACCACGTTATGGCCGAGCAGCACCCGCCGAAACGCCGACGCCACGCCATCCAGCCTGTGCGCCGCCGCCGGATAATCCAGACTGAGGATGCTGCCGACCGAGGCGTTCGTGGCCGGGTAGTTCGAAACGCTGCTCCGGGGCACGAAGAATCCCAGTCCGCGCAACTCGTCGATGAACGGCTGATTGTCGAAGCCAAGCGCCTCTTTCAGGGTATCGGCGCGCGCGTAGGCATCGAGGATCATGAAATAGACGTTCGGCTTGCGCACGAACGCAGCCAGATATGGAGGGGTCGCCGCGTCGGCGCTCGCAAACGGCGACACGGCGATGAATTCCAGATAGCCCGCGATCGGCAATGCCACCAGCACCAGCACGGCGGCGAACATGGCGGTCAAAGCGTTGCGGTTGCGCGATGCGAACCATATCACCGTGCAGATCACGATGGCCAGGGCCAGCCAGACGTAGCCGATATAATTGGGCGGTACCGGGATTGCCTGCTTCATCGCACCGTAGCAGTAGGTCAGGATGATGAACGCGGCGACAGGCGCGGCGATCCTGGCAAACGGCCGCCGGGTCAGCAGGCTCAGGATCGCGGCGATGCCGCCAAACAGGCAAAGGACGATCGCAAAATAGACCAGCAGCCAGTCCATGCTGAAATAGGCGCCGCGGTTTTGATAGGCGAAGTTTGCAAACGGCCACAGGCTCGCCGCGAGCAGCGCCAAAACGCCGGGATTGATCCGCAATCGTTTGCGCGGCGTGTCCGCGTCAGGTCCGGTCATACCAGTACACCTTGCGGCCGGATTGCGAGATGGCCTCGACGCGCTCGATGCGCGCCAGGCGGCCGAGCGAGGTGGCGAACGCCGCCTCGCTGTAGTCGTCGAAGATGTCTTCCCGCAACGCCAGCATCCGGCGCACCGTCGGATCGTCCTTGGGCACGAACTCGATCAAGCCCCTCGGCGCGAGGTCGACCAGCCACTGCAGCACCCAGTCCAGCGGGATGTTGCGTCCGATCGCGAGATGATGAACGAAGGCGAGAGCGAGCAGCGCATCGCCGTCGGCTCTAGCCTTCAGGCTCTTGCGCTCGGCCTCGTTCCAACCCTGGCCGGGGCTCGGATTGGCGGCATCGACATGAAGCGCGATCAGCGGCAGCGAACGGTCGAGCGCGCGCTGGAACGCACGATCGAGCGACTGCGGATCGCTGTCCAGTCCGATCACGTGGCGCGCGCCGGCCTGGATGGCGAGTTCGGCGTAAGCCCCGGTGTTGCAGCCGATGTCCCACAGGCTCCGCGGCCGCAGCTTGCCAGCGAACTCGGTGACGATGCCTCGCTTCCGCTCGATCTCGCCAGCAACGTAGATGTTGTCATCGGCGTAGTCGCGCCAGGCGCTCGGCGCATCGTCCGCGGGCTTCAGCCGATCGATAAAATTTCGCAGCGACAACAGCATTCGGCGATACACGTTTTTCGGCAGCGGCCGCAACGGGCCTGGGGCCGTATCGACTGCGCGTCGACCCGCCGCCCGCTGCAGGTGCGATGGCAGCACGACATGCCAGAGGAGGTTCCACGAGAATTTCCGGATCAAGGGGATGAGGGCCGCCAGATCGGAAGCCGGAATACCTTCCAGCCGACCGCGAAACCACGCGTTGTGCGTGATGCCGAGCAGCGATCGCATCAAGAGCGGATTGAGGAACTGCTCGGAGAATTGCCGCTGCCCCGTCCAGTACTCGCCTTCCCGATAGGGCCGGAACGACAGTAGGTCGATGAAGACCGGACGCGCACCGATAAACTGTACGTTATAGGCGCTGGCGTCGGACAGCACGACGCCACGGTCCAGCGCGAAGATCTGCAGGTCGAGGTGCAGCAATGCCGCCGCCTTCAGTTGCGCGAACGACCACTCATAGGGATAGGAGACGAACGAAAGCCGCGGATGCTCGACGAGATAACGCGGATCGCCGCTTGCGCGCCCGAGCAGGCCGACATCGACCTCCTCGCCGCCGATATAGAAGCCGGCGGCTTGCGCGTTTTCGAAAAACGCCCAGTCTTTCAGGATTTCGTAGCTCGAGGCGGCAGCGGCGTTGACCGAACGATAGATGCGGCCGCCATCGACATAGATTTCGCCGGAACGATCGCGAAACGATTCGGTGCTGCGTACGAGCGAGACCATTTGGTCGCCGTTTCGGCGTGATCGGTCAGTCCCGGATTTTCTTCGACCGCAGGAAGCCCGCAATTCTTCGCCAATAATGCCTGAGGCCGACGAAGCCTCCGACGGTTGCCGCGAACATCGCCTGCGCCAACATGCTGCCTTCGCCGGGATCGAGATAGGCGGACGCCGGCGTGCTCCAGAGCATGAACCCGATCGCGGCGACGACCGTGCCGGCACTCACCCTCAACGCATTTCGTAACGGGAGAAAATGCGATGAGTACGATCGCTGGTTTGTTCGAGCGGTTCCCAACATCACGATTGCTACCTTTCGACGACGAATGCAGCAGCCACTCTGCTCATGAGAGTCTCGTACGATTCAGCCCCGGCGAAAAATACAACGCGCGAAGACTTCGCGGTAGAGAGAACAGCATTAAAAGTTTGTAAGTGATGTCGCGGCGGAAGTGACGTGTGACGACACGCATTCGCCGCAGCGATATGTTGGCGCCCGGACATAGGGCACACTTACTTGCTCGATCGAAGCCGAATTGCTTATTTTGCAGACAAGTACGCTCGATTTATTTCTGACAAGAAATAGCGTTCATCGATCGAAACAAATCGATGCAGGGAGCGGAGATCGTCGGCAGAAAATCCGGACCTACCAGCTGTAACGCACGACCGCTTTGCCGGCGTAGCTCTGGGTGACGTTCGAGAACTCGCCCTCGAAGGTGGTGGCCGTGGACCAGCCGTTCAGCCACTTCAATTCCGCCGACGCCGTCGTCAGCGCCGAATCATGCGCCTGCGCCGCGCCGCCGACGACGAAGGAAGCCCCCGGCAGCGTCTGGAACACCGCCGAGATGTTGCGGTCGGTGTTGAAGTCATGCGCCCAGGCGAGCCGGCCGCGCAAAGTGAGGATCGCGCCCTGCATCGCGAACGATCGGTCGGTGCGGATGCCGAGCTCGGTCCGCGCATCCGTGACATCCTTGGCGGCATAGTTCAGCGCGAAGGTGCCGGCGCCCGACAGCGCCTGTTCGGCATAGGCCGGCAGCATATAGGTGGTAAACTGTCCGGCGGCATAGGGCGTGATGCCCAGCCATGGCGTCACGTAGCGGTAGCCGCCTTCGAGGCGCCCCGAAAAGGCATTGGCGTTGAACTCGGCATGCAGGTGATCGACGCCGGCGACGGTCACGGTGCGATCGGTCGTCACGTCCTGCCAGCCATAGGCGAGTGCACCCGACACATAGGCCGCGCCGACAGTGTGGCGCACGAAGGCGCCGGCCTGGAACAAGTCGGAGCGGCCGTAGCCAAATCCATTGACGGCAAAATTGGTGCCGCCGCCGGCCAGCGCAAAGCCCGCCAGCGTCGCCGGCGAAATCCGGTAGTCGGCGCCGGTGACAAAACCGAACGCGCGCGCGGTAGAGCTGTTCGACCCCAGCACCGCGTTGCCGCTGGTGCTGCTGCCGCCGCCATAGGCCGCGCCCCACACGCTCCAGCGCGGATCGAACAGATCGTTGCGCGCGGGCAGCGCCTTGGTCGGGATTTTCGCGAACGCATCGCCCGCGGCATTCTGCTTTTTGGCGGCATAGGCACTGGCGCTGTCGTCCTCATCGGCAAACGGCGTCGCGCCGCCGCCCGGTGAAGTGGAGCCGCCGCGCCCGGCGATGAAGGGATCGGTGAGCAATCCCAGGAACAGGTTCATCGCGTCGAAGGTCGCCTGCTGCGTGCCGGTCGCGGTCTCGCCCGAGACTTGCGAGAGATCGGCCGGGGTCATCGAAGCAAAGGTGAAGGGGATGCCGCCATTGGCGTTGAAGAAGTTGGTCAACGCGGTGGCGACGTTCTGCTGGTTGATGTTCAGGTTGGATCTCGCCGCGAAATCGAGTCCAAAATTGAGATAGGCGTGCGTGGGATCATAGCTCAGGCTGGCGACGAAGTTGGCGGGAAGACCCAAGGTATCGACGCCCGCGAAGGTGCCACTGCGGCCTCCGGCGGCTGTCAGGATGGTATATTGCTTCATGAGATTGCTGTTCGTCGCGATCGACGCACCGACGAAACCATCGAGTGCCGCCGTGCCGGTCACGTTGGCGAACGTCGACGTCGCCGAGGTGACCTGCACCAGATACAGCGCGCCCGACTGGAATGCGAGATTTCCGGCGACCGTCATGGAGGAGCCCGGCGTGCCGTTGCCGGGCAGGAGGATGCCGCCACCCGCGATGGTGGCATTGCCGGTGGTGCCCGCACCCGTCAGCGTGCCGCCGGAATTCACCGTGGTGAGGCTCGAGGACGCGATCGAGCCTTCGACGTCGAGGATGCCGCCGAATACGGTCGTTGTGCCGGTATAGGTGTTCACGCCCGATAACGTCAGCGTGCCGCTGCCGACCTTTTCCAGCGAGCCCGGTCCGGGCGGGCCGCAGCCGCACGGATTGAAATCGGCGATCACGCCGCTCACTTCGGTCGAGAGATTGTTGCTGCCGACGGTCAGCGTGTTGCCGGCGCCGATGTAATAGCTGCCGGAGCCCGCGATCGAACCCGCGCTGATTCGCCCGTCGGCGTTCGGTCCGATGCTGCCGGAGAAATCGACATAGCCGGTGCCGTTGGTGATGAACTGCGCATTGCCGCCGGTCGAGCCGTCGAAGAAGGCGACCGCGGCGCCGGCATTGGTGGTGATGGTGGCGTTGCCGGCCGTCGACAAGCCGTTGAATTCGAGGACGCTGCCGGAATTGTTGGTGATGTTGGCCTGATCGGCGGAGGCGGTGCTCAGCCCGCCGGGAAAGCCGAACGCGATCACTCCGTTGGCGTTGTTGGTGATGGTGGCGGTCCCGGCGGTGCTGGCGCCGAAGAATGCGAGGCCGACCGGTGGACCCAAGCCGCCGAAGCTGTCGTTGATGATCGTGGCGTTACCCGCCGTACTGTTGGCGAAAAACAGCGTGGTGGCGCCGAACTGGTTGTTGATCGTGGCGCCGCCGGCCGAACTCGTTCCCCGGTATCGCAACACGGAAAACAACTCGTTGGTAATCGTCGTGATTCCGGCGGAGCTGGAATTGACGATATTGAACACGCCTTCATTGTCGATGGCGCCGGTCATCGAAGCCGATTGGGCAACCGTGCCAAGCTGCAGCGTGCCGCATGAGCAGATCAGCGTTCCGCCCGAATAGGTATTGGCTCCCGTGAACACGACGCGGCCACCGGAACCGCTGTCCAGGATCGTCAGCTTCCCGGGCCCGTTGCCGTCGGCGATGTTGCCGGAGATCGTCAGGATGCGTCCGTTGGCGTCGATCGCGCTGCCGCCGGCCGTATTGTTGACCGCAAAATTGTTGCCGAACACCAGTAGCGCACCGCCGGCCTGAAACTCGCCATTGTCAAGCGTGACCGTGCCGGTGCCGACCGAACTGCTGGTGCCCGGCGTAGAATTGTTCACCCGCAGCGTACTGAAGTTCGAAACCAGCGTACCGCCCGAATAGGTGTTGGCGCCGGAGAGGACCAGCGTGCCGCCGCCGATCTGCTGCACCTGGCCGCTGCCGGAGATGACGCCGCCGAAATTCAAGTTATTCAAGCGGTCGAAGGCGAGGATGCTGTTGTCGGCTACCGGGCCCGTGATATTGCCGGTGCCACCGCCATTGCCGATTTGCAGCGTGCCTGCGGAAATCGTGGTGCCGCCGCTAAAGGTATTGGCGCCCGTGAGAATCAGGGTGCTGTTGCCGAGTTGCTGAAGCTGCGCGCCGGCAGCGGATTCCCCGAGCGCGTTGGAAATCGAAATCGTCTGGCCGGCATTGGCATGATTGAAGAGGCCGCCGGTGGCGCTGAAATTCACCGCCGCGCCGGTGATGGTGTAAGACTGCGCGTTGGCGTTGAAGGTCCAGGAATCCGGCGTGATGGCGCCGGCGCCGACAGTGATGGTGCTCGATCCCGTCGCATCGAAAACCGCGGACTTGCCGGCTGCGATCGGCGCGCCGGCGGGCGGATGCGACCAGTTGGTGCCGACCTTATAGCCCGCCGTGGCGGTGGTGCTGCCGGTCCCGCCCCAGGTCTGGCTCTGCGCCTGCGCAGGTGTTCCCGGCACCAGACCGGCGGCCGCCACGGCGATGGCGCAGCATAGCGCGGCCGCGCCTCTGCGCATCGCACCTCGCGCACATGATGGCCACCGAAAACGCAACGCCCAACCCCATAGCCCTGCCGCTGCGCTCTTTCGGCGCTGCGTGGGCAGCAGGCTAGCATGCCCATAGTCCGTAATTTTACGGACAGCCCCGAATCCGTCGATCCGGCGCCGAAAACCGGCTGTTTTCGGTTAAACTGTGGCGCCTGTGCAACGCCAGAAACCGTCAAAGCCTGGTCAGCAGGCTAATCCGCATCGGCGGGGTCACGCGTTCGGCGACAATTCCCCGTCCATCGCCAAGAGCTGCGAGCGCCGGACGCGCTCGCGGTGCGCGGTGTAGAGACCGCTGCCGACGATGAAGGCAGCACCCAGCACGGTCCAGATGTCGGGCACTTCGCCGAAGATGACGAAGCCGAGGATCGAGACCCACAGCAGCTGGGTGTAGGAAAACGGCGCCAGCACCGAGGCGTCGGCATAGCGGAAGGCGGGCACGACGATCCACTGCCCGGCGGTCGAGGCCACGCCGATGAAAATTCCGAACAGGATGTCGTGCCAGCTTGGCGGCACCCAGGCGAACGGCACCAGCGCGGAGAGAACGCCGACGCCCGCGATCGACGACCAGGCCATGGTCGTCATCGCGTGTTCCCGGCCGCTCATCATCCGCGTCATGATCAGGGTGCAGGCCCAGGCCAACGCCGAGACGATCGGAAAGAACGCGGCCGGGTGAAACGCGCCGCTGCCGGGACGCAGGATGATCAACACGCCGAACAAGCCGACCGCGGTCGCGAGCCAACGGCGCACGCCGACCTTCTCGTTGAGAAAGACGATCGACAGCGCGGTGACGAACAGCGGCGAGACGAAACCGGTGGCGGAGGCTTCCGCGATCGGCAGGAAGCGAAGGCCGGAAATGAACAACAGCGAGGACGCGAGCAGCGCGACGCCGCGCATCAGATGCAACCCCTTGCGCCCGGTCCGCAGCGCGTAGAGCGGCGAGCCCGGCAGCATCGCCGGCGACATAATCAGCGCGAACACCAGAAACCTGATCCAGGCGATTTCGGTCGAGGGCAATGTCGCCGACAAATATTTCGCTGTTACGTCGGAGGTTCCGAGAAAAACCGTGGAGGCAAGGATCAGCGCGATGCCGCGAAACGGCCGGTCGGCGCGCGCAGGCGCGATGCGTGCGGCGGGCTTCTTCTCGGGCGATGGCAATGAGGCACTGTCCAGCCTGGCGGCTGCGGCGGGAGGCGGGGTCAATGTCGAACTCGGCAGAGCAATATCGAATCGGGTGAGCCGCCAAAAAACGATAATTGCCCTGCATCGACAAGGTCCGAAAACAGGCAGCCGATATGCGCGATTGCGCGCGTAGCGGCGGCGCGCAGCCTACAGCATCGGCAAGCCTCGCGGTTTCGGTCCGCGCGGAAAAGCCTTGTCGAGCGCTGCGATCTCGGCGTCGCCGAGCAGAAGATCGCCCGCCGCGGCATTGTCGGCGGCATGGTCCTCGCTCGAGGCTTTCGGAATCGCAAACACCTCTTGATCGCGTGTCAGGAAAGCCAGCGCGATTTGACGCGGCGAAGCGCGGTGCGCCCTGGCGATGGTCCCGAGCATCTCGCCTGCCTTGCTGCCTCCTTGCGGAAAATCATTGTGCCCGAACGGCGAGTAGGCGACCACGGCGGTGCCGTGCGCCTTGCACCACGGGATCACCGCATGCTCGATCGCGCGCTCCCTGAGATGATACAGCACCTGATTGCAGGCGATCCGGCCCGGGCCCGCCACAGCCAACATCTCGTCGAGATCGCCGGCATCGAAATTGCTCACGCCCCAGGCGCGGATTTTTCCGTCGCTCACCAATTGCTCGAACGCGGCGACCGTTTCCGAAAGCGGATACGAGCCGCGCCAGTGCAAGAGATAGCAATCGAGCCGATCGGTCTTCAGCCGCTTCAGCGAGCGTTCGCAGGCGGTGATCGCGCCGCGCCGCGAGGCGTTGCTCGGCAATACCTTCGAGACCAGGAAGACGTCGTCGCGCCGCCCGGCGATGGCGTCTGCAATCACCAGCTCCGCATCGCCATACATCTCGGCGGTGTCGATGTGGGTCATGCCGAGATCGATGCCGCGGCGAAGTGCTGCGATCGCGCTGGCCCGGTTGCCGCGATCGAGATACCAGGTGCCCTGTCCGATCACGGACACGGACGGACCGTTTTGGCCGAATGGTTGCTGTCTCACGATGTCTACTCCGTCATTGCGAGCGCAGCGAAGCAATCCATCTCGCCGCGCAAAGAAAGAATGGATTGCTTCGTCGCGGAGTTTATCATCGGGCCGGCCGAAGGTCGGACCCGTTGGCTCCTCGCAATGACGAGTCGAGAACACCGATATCCGCAACCAGCACGGTCCCTGTGACCGATTCCGTGATGTAGAGACGGTCGCGGTTTTCGCCGCCGATCGCGACATTGGTGCAGGTCGGCCCTTTGCAGGATTTGATCCGCGCGATCAACTCGCCGTTGGGCGCAAACACAAAGACATGCCCGAGCGAGGCATGCGCCACGAACAGCCGGCCAGCTTTATCCATCGTGATGCCATCGGGACCGCTGGCGCCGAAGGTCGAGCAGAAGCGGCCGACTTTGGCCACGCTGCCGTCCGCCATCAACGGCATCCGCCACACTGCGTTGTCGCGGGTCATCGCCACGAACAGCACTTTTTCGGCGGGATCGAGCACGAGGCCATTGGGGCTGACGCCGGTAACGATCAGGCAGTCGAGCCGTCCGTCAGGCGAGAGCCGGTAGACTCGCCCGGTCGGATCATGCAGCCCGGTCTGTCCCTGGTCGGTAAAATAGATGTCGCCGTTAGAGGCGAGATGCAGGTCGTTACAACCGCGGAAGGATTCGGAATTGCGCGCCGTCTTGACCGACCGCATCCGCCCCGCCTTGGTATCCAGTTCCATGATGCCGTGCATGTAATCGGCGACCAGGATGCGGCCGTCGGCGGCTATCTTGAGGCCGTTGGGCCAGCCGTCATATTCGATCACCAGCACCCATGTGCCGTCAGGCGCGATCCGGAAGATGCGGCCGAATGGAATGTCGACGACGTAGAGATTGCCCGCCGCATCGAACGAAGGGCCCTCGATGAAACAATCGGTCGGCTGGCCCGGCCGATTGGCGTCTGCCCAAACGGTGCGCACGTCCTTGCGCCTGAAGTGATCCGGCATCGCTGAAAACACGCTTGTCTCGATCAGCCGCGGCGGCGCGTCCAGATACATCATGTCACATTTCACCTGTGAGAGACGCGCGGCACCATAAAGCAGCCCGTCCGCGCCGTCGATTGTTACAGCAGGTCGTTCTTGTTCCGATTCCGCAGCGTGCTATGAATCGGGAAGGCGCCCGCGCGGCTGCCGCGCGGACGCGCCGACACAATAATCGCCGCCGACAAAGGCGGATTCGAGGGAGGATCACAACATGGCTCATTTCGGCCCGACCCGGCGTTCCCTGTTGCAGGGAACACTCGCGACCACCGCGCTTGGCCTCAGCGGGTTTCCTGCGCGCGCCGACGTGCAGTGGAAGAAATATGCCGGCACCACCATCGAGGCCAATTTGATCAAGGGGCCGCGCGGCGAGCTGCTGCAGAAATACGCCGCCGAATTCACCGACCTCACCGGAATCAAAGTCGAATCCGAGGTCATTCCGGAACAGCAGCAGCGGCAGAAGGCGGTGATCGAACTCACTTCCGGCAAGCCCAGCTTCGACGTCATCCATGTCAGCTATCACGTGCAGAAGCGGCAGTTCGAAAAGGCCGGCTGGCTCGCCGACCTCACCGCGTTCATGAACGACCCCAACCTGACCGCGCCCGACCTTCGGGTCGACGACTTCTCCGCCGGCGGCCGGCAATTCGCCGAGAACGACAAGGGCGAAATGCATTCGCTGCCCATGTCGGTCGACTATTTCATCCTGTACTGGAACAAGGAGCTGTTCGCCAAGAAGGGCGTCACGCTGCCGAAGACGCTGGACGAAATGGCGGTCGCCGCGGAAAAACTCAACGACCCCGCCAATGGAATCTACGGCTTTACCGGCCGCGGCCTGCGCAACGCCAACATGACACTGTGGACCAATTTCTTCCTCGACTATGGCGGCGAGTTTCTCAACGCCAAGGGCGACATTCTCACCGACGGCCCGGAGGCGATCGAGGCCACCAAGCTGTATCAGCGCCTCCTGACCAAGACCGCGCCTCCCGGTGTCGCCGGCTTCAACTGGATGGAGTCGATGGCCTCATTGACCCAAGGCCGCGCGGCGATGTGGATCGACGGCGTCGGCTGGGCGCCGCCGATCGAGGATCCCAACGCCTCGCGCGTCGTCGGCAAGATCGGCTACGCGCTGGTGCCGGCCGGCCCGAAGGGACAATATTCGGCCGCCTACGGTGACGGTATCGGCATTCCCACAGCCAGCACGAAGAAGGAAGCCGCCTATCTCTATTGCCAGTGGGCGGTGTCGAAGACCATGGGCGCGCGGCTGCTGCAGAGCGGCGGCGGCGTGCCGTTCCGTAATTCGATCCTCAACGACGAGGAGGTGCGCAAGGGCGTCAAGATGCCGCCGGAATGGCTGGACTCGGTGATCGGCTCGGCGAAAATTTCGAAACTCGGCCTGCCCGTGATCGTTCCCGTCGCCGAGTTCCGTGACATCGTCGGCGCCGCACTCACCGCGACGCTGTCGGGAGCGGACCCCGAGACGGAGCTGAAAAAGGCGAACGCGCAATTCCGCCCGATCCTGGAGCGCAGCGAAAAGTCGTGAGCGGGGTTGCCGCGAGCGAAGCGGCGCCGGTGCGATCGGGCGCCGGTAGCGGCGAAACCGAGGGGTGGCGGCCGCCCTCCTATTGGCCGTTCGTGGTGCCGGCGCTGGTCGTGGTGCTCGCGGTCATCATCTTCCCCTGGGCCTACACGATCTGGATGAGCCTGCATGAATGGAAGGTCGGCTCGCCGCCGACCTTCGTGGGGCTGGCCAATTACATCCGCCTGCCGAGCGATACGCGTTTCGTGGAATCGATCGAGCACACCCTGGTCTACACCGCGCTGTCGGTGGCGTTACCGCTGTTGTTCGGGACGCTTGCGGCCATCGTGTTCCACAACAGATTTCCGATGCGCGGTTTTCTACGCGGCCTCTTTATTCTGCCGATGATGGCGACCCCGGTGGCGATCGCGCTGGTGTGGACCATGATGTTCCATCCGCAACTCGGCATCCTCAACTATCTGCTGTCGCTGGCAGGCCTACCGCCGCAGCTCTGGGTGTTTCATCCGGCGACCGTGATTCCCTCCTTGGTGATGGTCGAAACCTGGCAATGGACGCCGCTGGTGATGCTGATCGTGCTCGGCGGGCTGGCCGCGATCCCGGCCGAGCCCTATGAGAGCGCGCTGATCGACGGCGCCACCCGCTGGCAGGTGTTTCGCTACATCTCGCTGCCGCTGATCATGCCGTTCCTGTTCATCGCCGCCATGATCCGCATGATCGACGCGGTGAAGAGTTTTGACATCATTTTCGCCATCACCCAGGGCGGGCCCGGCACGGCTTCGGAGACCATCAACCTCTATCTCTACAGCGTCGCCTTCGTCTATTACGACCTCGGCTATGCGTCGGCGATCGTGGTCGTGTTCTTTGCGCTGATCGTGGCGCTTGCCGGCGCCCTGCTTCGCCTGCGCCAGACCACGCACTGGAACGATGCGGGAGGCGCGGCATGAGTCCGCTGCGGCGCCTGCTCGGCAATTTGGGGCTTGCCTTCGCGCTCCTCGTCATCGTGTCGCCGGCGGTGCTGTTCTTCCTCTGGATGCTGTCGCTGTCGATCAAGTTCGAGGTCGACAATGCGTCCTATCCGCCGATCTTCATCCCAGCGCATTTCAATTGGGGCAATTACGCCGCCGTGTTCGCCTCCAACCGCTTCTCGACCTATTTTGCCAACAGCCTGATCGTCACGGGAGCTGCGACCGCGTTCGCGCTTTTGGTCGGGGTGCCCGCCGGCTATGGCCTTGCCCGCATGCGCGCGCACAAGGCTGCGGTGGTGATCCTGATCGCGCGCATCACGCCCGGCCTTTCCTATCTGATCCCGCTGTTCCTGCTGTTCCAGTGGCTCGGCCTGCTCGGCACGCTGTGGCCGCAGATCATCATTCATCTCGTGGTGACGGTGCCGATCGTGATCTGGATCATGATCGGCTATTTCGAGACCACGCCGATGGAATTGGAGGAATCGGCGCTGATCGACGGCGCCACGAGCTGGCAGGTATTTCGTTACGTCGCGCTGCCGATCGCGCGGCCGGGCATCGCGGTCGCCTTCATCCTGGCGGTGATCTTCTCCTGGAACAATTTTGTCTTCGGCATCGTGCTGGCCGGGCGCGAGACGCGCACGCTGCCGGTTGCCGTCTACAACATGATCTCCTTCGACCAGCTGAGCTGGGGCCCGCTCGCCGCAGCGGCGCTGATCGTGACGCTACCGGTCCTGCTGCTGACGGTGTTCGCGCAGCGCCAGATCGTGGCGGGGTTGACCGCGGGCGCGGTCAAGGGCGGATAGCGAGCAAATCCGCCGTAGCTCTCGTTGCGCGCGCGATATCTGCCAGATTTCGAGTGGCGGGCGGAACCTAAATCCTATAGGTTCGACCAGCCGCTGCTGGCGGGTTGCGGGACTGCTGGGACCCGTGACGCTGGCGCCGGCCGCGACGGCGATCGGAATTGATGCCGGCGATAAAGCGGCTGTTGAAGCGAAGGATCCTCGGATGAAACCGTCGGTCTATGCCCTTCATGAGGACGCTGCGATGGTCCCTTGCCGGGGCCGCCGCGGAATACCCAAAAGTCCGCGGTGTCTCGACCCCAACTATATTCTCACAACGGTTAACCGCCGC
>NZ_DATHOP010000021.1:0-22579 GCF_035484855.1 Bradyrhizobium sp. | reverse complement strand
GCCAGCATCACGGCGTTGAACTTGATGTTGAAGCCGATCTTGAGGATGCCGGCCGATTCCAGCAGCGGCTTCAATGCTGCCAGCGCGTCGGCTGGCTTGATCTGGTCCGGCGCGAGACCGGCATCGAACAGCCCGGCGCCGCCGCCGGACTGCTTGTGGCCGAGCGGCACATAACAGGCGTCGTTGGGCGCGAGCGCCAGTGCGATGCCCGATATTTCCGCCTGCATCGGATCGATCGAGTCGGACATCGCCTCGACGGCGAAGTGGCCGACATCGTGCACCCGCGCCAGCCAGGCGTTGAGCTGATCGAGGCTGCGGATGGTCTGATACGCCTTGCGGTCGAACGGAATTTTTCGAATCGCCTGCTCGCGCGCGGTCGCGAGCGAGACGGGCGTGCCCTTCAGGCTCGCAGTTCTGTCCTGACGGTCACCTGGCTTGCCCGGTGGTGTGCTCCCTCTCCCGCTTGCGGGGGAGGCTGTGGGGCTTTGATCGGCAAAGAGGTCTCCGCTCGCCGCGCCCTGCCGCGGGACGTTGCCGGATTCGTCGACCTTCTCGGCCAGCGGCAGCGGTGCAAAGACGCTCGCGCCGCTTTTGTTTCCCGCATCCGCTTCCACATCCGACGGATCGATCTGCGAATAGTCCGCGACGCGGCGGGTCAGGGTGGAAAATTCCATCGCTTTGAGGAACGCGATCAGCTTGCGGGCGTCGGGCTCGTGCACCGCGAGTTCGTCGAGCGGCACATCGAGCTTGACCTTGTCGTCGAGCAGCACGAGTTGCCGCGAAATCCGCGCCTTCTCGGCATTCTCGATCAAGGCCTCGCGCCGCTTCGGCTGTTTGATTTCGCCGGCGCGCAACAGCAGCGTCTCCAGATCGCCGTATTCGACAATCAGTTGCGCCGCGGTCTTGATGCCGATGCCCGGCACGCCGGGCACGTTGTCGGTGGAATCGCCGGCCAGCGCCTGCACCTCGACCACCTTTGCCGGCGGCACGCCGAATTTCTCGATCACCTCGGGGATGCCGATGCGGCGGTCCTTCATGGTGTCGTACATCGTCACCCTGTCGGTGACGAGCTGCATCAGGTCCTTGTCCGACGACACGATGGTCGTGGTCGCGCCCAGTTCGCCGGCTTCGCGGGCGTAAGTCGCGATCAGGTCGTCGGCCTCGAAGCCGCCTTGTTCGAGGCAGGGCAGGTCGAAGGCGCGCACCGCCTCGCGGATCAGCGGAAATTGCGGGATCAGATCGTCGGGTGCCGGCGGCCGGTGCGCCTTGTAGTCCGGATAAAGCTTGTTGCGGAAGGTGATTTCCGACTTGTCAAACACGATGGCGAGATGGGTTGGACGGTTGTCCGGCGGCATGTCGCGCAACAGCTTCCAAAGCATGTTGCAGAAGCCAAGCACGGCATTGACCTGCAGCCCGTCCGACTTGCGGTTCAAGGGCGGCAGCGCGTGGTAGGCGCGGAAAATATAGCCGGAACCGTCGACCAGAAAGACGTGATCGCCCTTCTTGAGGGCTTTGACGGCAACCGGTTTCGGGGAGGCTTGCGGGGATGTTTTCGGCATGGCGGAAATCTAGGGATTTTTGCGGCGATTGACAGCCTGTGAGACGGGATTTTTGACGGCTTCAACAGTCAACTGTCGTCCTGGCCAAGCCAAGCGCGCGCCGGGACCCCATAACCACAGGCGGATTGTTTGTGCATCTGGAGCGATAGCCGACATAACCACAAAGGCCTGTGGTTATGGGTCCCCGCGTGCGCGGGGACGACGAGGCAGGGAGAACTACTTTGCCGCCTGCAAAACGCGACCGGCCTTTTTCGGTGCGATCCAGAACGCGTCGGGGCGCTCGAACAGGAAATTCGCGCCGGCCTTGAGCGCCAGCCGCCAGATCGCCAGCGCGCCGACGACGCCGACGACCGTGACGACGAGCGAGATCGTGCCGATGTCGTGAATCAGCCCAGTGTGCAGCAATAGCGTCCGCGTCGCCGCCATCGGCAGGAAGAAGGCGAGATAGATGACGATGGAATGCTCGCCGCAGAAGCGCAGGAATTCGAGCCAGTGCGCCCGCGCCAGCAATGTGCCTGATATCACGATCGCACAGGCGCCGGAAAGCCCGAGCGCAAGCGAAATCCCCGGCCATTCGCTGTACCCGGCATAGACCAGGCCGCCATCGACCAGCGCCCACAGCACCAGTCCACCGACCGCGAGCACTGGCCGCGCCCGGGCGCGGTCGGACAACGCGAACACCGATTGGGCGAACCAATAGCCGGAATAGAAATAGACAAAGCGCGCGCAGAACTCGTCGATCACGGTCCAGCCGGTCGCGACATGCGCGCTCTCCAGTAGCGCCAGCGCGCTCCAGATCAGGAGCGGCGGCCAGTTGCGGGTCGCCTTGGTGACCACGAAGAAGATCGGCAGCAGGTAGATGAACCACAGCGTGCCGAACGGCTCGTAGAAGGATTCGATGTACAGGAATCCGGCATGGGCCCAGCCGCCCTCGGCGGCGAAGGCCGGCGCCTTGAAGCCGAACTGGATCGTCACCCACAGCACGTAGAAATAGGCGAAATGCACCACCTTGCGGTCGAGGTAGGTGCGCCAGTCGCGGTCGATCACGACAGACAGAAACAGGCCTGAAATCAGAAAGAAGTCCGGCATCCGGAACGGCTTTGCGAACGCGACCAGGACATGCATGAAGCCGGTTCCGCCGGCGGCCAGTTCCACCCCCAGCACCGAATGCATCATGACCACCATGACGATGCAGATGCCCTTGGCGTAGTCCACCCAGTCGACGCGTCCGGGCGCCGCTGGCTTGGTGAGCCCGGCGACGGCAAATGTGCCGTTTGTGGTCATCGGTGTTCCTTTTCGACGCGGCGTGGCCGCATCATCGGACCGGCAGGTTTCGATCTTCTTTATTCATACAAATGACATGCCGCTTTTTTGGGGAAACCTCGGGTTTCCCCGCCGCCGCAAATGCTTTAAGACCGCCCCGAAATCGGATCGGCATTAACCATCGGGGGCAGGTTGTTTCATGCGAATAGCCATGATCGGCACGGGTTATGTGGGGCTGGTGTCGGGCGCCTGTTTTGCCGATTTCGGCCACCAGGTCACCTGCGTGGACAAGGATGCCGACAAGATCGCAAGCCTGCGCCGCGGTGAAATCCCGATTTTCGAGCCCGGGCTCGATGCGCTGGTGGCTTCCAACGTCAAGGCCGGCCGGCTGGATTTCACCACCGACCTGAAGCCTCCCGTGGCCGAGGCCGATGCGGTCTTCATCGCGGTCGGCACCCCGTCGCGTCGCGGCGACGGCCATGCCGATCTGAGCTACGTTCATGCCGCTGCCCGCGAGATCGCCAGCGCGCTTTCGGGCTTCACCGTGGTGGTCACCAAATCGACCGTGCCGGTCGGCACTGGCGATGAGGTCGAGCGGATCGTTCGCGAAACCAACCCTTCCGCCGATGCGGTGATCGCCTCCAATCCGGAATTTCTGCGCGAGGGCGCCGCGATCCGGGATTTCAAGTTTCCCGACCGCATCGTGGTCGGCACCTCCGACGAGCGGGCGCAAAAAGTGCTCGGCGATATCTACCGGCCGCTGTCGCTCAACCAGGCGCCCTTGATGTTCACCGCACGGCGCACCGCTGAACTGATCAAATACGCCGCCAACGCCTTCCTCGCCACCAAGATCACCTTCATCAACGAAATCGCCGACCTTTCCGAAAAGGTCGGCGCCGACGTGCAGGAAGTGGCGCGTGGCATTGGGCTCGACAACCGCATCGGCTCGAAATTCCTGCATGCGGGTCCGGGCTTCGGCGGCTCGTGTTTTCCAAAGGACACCCGCGCGCTGGTCAAGATCGCGCTCGATCACGACGTGCACTTACGCATCGTCGAAGCCGTGCTCGCGGTCAACGACAACCGCAAGCGCGCGATGGCGCGCAAGGTCGCCGTCGCCGTCGGCGGCAGCCTGCGCGGCAAGACGGTGGCCGTGCTGGGCCTCACCTTCAAGCCCGACACCGACGACATGCGCGAGGCGCCGTCGATCCCGCTGGTGACCGGCCTGCTCGACATGGGCGCGAAAGTGCGCGCGCACGATCCCGTGGGCATGGAAGCGGCGCGCCGCGAACTGCCCGACATCGAATATTGCGAAGACGCCTACGCCTGCGCGCGCGGCGCCGACGCGATGGTGGTGGTGACCGAATGGGTGCAGTACCGGACGCTCGATCTGGAGCGGCTGAAGCGCGAAATGACTCATCCGGTCGTGGTCGATTTGCGCAACATCTACCGATCCGAGGACATGGCGGCGCACGGGTTCATCTATGAAGGCGTAGGACGGGCGGCTGAACCGCGGAACTAACGTACTTTCTTCCCTTGCGCGCCATTGCAATTTCCGTCATGGCCGGGCTTGTCCCGGCCATCCACGTCTTTACGGTAGCTCGGCAAAGCAAGACGTGGATGCCCGGGACAAGCCCGGGCATGACGAATCGGTGAAACTTGCCCCGCTCCTTCGACACGCCCCTCCCGATCGACGCCGTGCTCGACGAACTCACGCGCACGCTCGACGGCCATAACGCCGCGGTGCTGGTGGCGCCGCCCGGCGCCGGCAAGACCACGCGGGTGCCGCTGGCATTGCTGGATGAACCCTGGGCGCGGGGCAAAAAGATCATCGTGCTGGAGCCGCGGCGGATCGCGGCCCGCGCCAGCGCCGAGCGCATGGCCAAGACGCTCGGCGAGCGCGCGGGCGAGACGGTGGGCTACCGCGTCCGGTTCGGTTCGAAAATATCGCGCGCCACCCGGATCGAGGTCGTCACCGAAGGCGTCTTTTCGCGTCAGATCCTCGACGATCCGGAATTGGATGGCGTCGCTGCCGTGCTGTTCGACGAGTTTCACGAGCGCTCGCTCGATGCCGATCTCGGCCTGGCGCTGGCGCGCGACGCGCAGACCGGGTTGCGCGAGGACCTCCGCATTCTCGTGATGTCGGCGACGCTCGACGGCGCGCGGGTGGCAAGCCTGCTCGGGGAGGCGCCCGTTATCGCCAGTGAGGGCCGCGCCTTTCCGGTCGAAACCCGCTATCTCGGCAGAAAAGCCGATGCGCCGCTGGAGCGTCAGATGGCGGATGCGATCGCTTCCGCCCTGCGCGGAGATCCCGGCTCGGTGCTGGCGTTTCTGCCGGGGGCTGCCGAAATCCGCCGCACCCAGAATCTTCTCGCCGAGCGTATCCACGATGCGGCGATCGAAATTGTGCCGCTGTTCGGCGCGCTCGATGCCGCCGTGCAGGACCGCGCCATCGCGCCTGCGCCAAAGGGCAGCCGCAAGGTGGTGCTGGCGACCTCGATCGCGGAGACCTCGCTGACCATCGAAGGCGTCCGCATCGTGGTCGATTCCGGCATGGCGCGGGTGCCGCGCTACGAGCCCGACATCGGGCTGACGCGGCTGGAAACCGTGCGCGCCTCGCGCGCCGCGGTCGACCAGCGGCGCGGCCGTGCGGGGCGCACCGAGCCCGGCGTCTGCTACCGGCTGTGGGACGAGCCGCAGACCGCGTCGTTTGCGGCCTACACGCAGCCGGAAATCCTCAGCGCCGACCTTTCGTCACTCGTCCTTGACCTCGCGCAATGGGGTGTCAGCGATCCCGCCACATTGGCCTTCCTTGATCCGCCTCCGGCGCCGGCGCTGAAGGAGGCGCGGAGCCTGTTGCGCGAGCTAGCCGCGCTCGACGGCGACGGCCGGATCACCGCCGAGGGCAGGAGCCTGCGCGCGCTGGCGTTGCCGCCGCGGCTGGCGCGGATGATCGTGGATTCGCATCGGCTCGGCGCGGGGCACGCGGCCGCCGACATTGCCGCCGTGCTCACCGAGCGCGGGCTCGGCGGCGACAATGTCGATCTCGATGCGAGGCTGGATCAATTCCGCCGCGACCGCTCGCAGCGCGCCAGCAGCGCGCGAGATTTGGCCCGCCGCTGGGCCGCGCAAGTGGCCGCCGCCGAAGGCGCGGCCGGCGAGGATGTGTCGCCCTCCACCGGCGTGATGCTGGCGTTCGCCTTTCCCGACCGCGTCGCGCGCAATCGCGGCAATGGCAGTTTTGTGCTCGCCAACGGGCGCGGCGCCGCCATCGAGCAGACTTCCGCGCTGGCGCGCGCGCCCTATATCGCGGTCGCCGAACTCACGGGCACCGCCGCGCAAGGGCGCATCCTGCTGGCGGCGCCGATCACGCAAGCCGAGATCGAGTCTCATTTCGCCGATCAGATCGAAATCACCGACGAGATCACCTTCGATCGAAGCGCGCTTGCCGTGCGGGCGCGGCGCAGGAAGACGCTGCACGCGATCACGCTGTCGGAAGCGCCACTGGCGCTGAAACCCTCGGCGGAGACCGCGCTTGTGCTCGCCGATGGCCTGATCGCCGCCGGCCTCGATACGTTGCCGTGGTCGAAACCGGCAAAGCAGTGGCGCGACCGCGTGATGTTTTTGCGCAAGGCCGAGGGAGAGGGTTTACAGCATTCTTGGCCTGATCTGTCCGACGACGCGCTCGCAGCCCAGCGCGAGGCCTGGCTGGTGCCGGCGCTTGACGACAAGATCTCGCTGAAGGAGCTTTCCGCCGGCGATCTGTCGGACGCGCTGATGAAGCTGTTGCCCTGGGAATTGCGCGCGCGGCTGGAGCGCGAGGCGCCGACCCATTTCGAGGCGCCGACCGGCACGCAACTCGCCATCGACTACGAGGCCGAGCAGGGGCCGACGATTGCCGTCCGCTTGCAGGAACTGTTCGGGCTCAACACCCATCCGTCAATTGCGAAAGGCAAAATCCCGCTGGTGCTGGAGCTGTTGTCGCCGGCGCATCGCCCGGTGCAGGTGACGCGTGACCTGCCGGGCTTTTGGCGCGGCAGCTATGCGGCGGTGCGCTCCGATCTGCGCGGGCGCTATCCGCGGCATCCCTGGCCGGAGGATCCCGCCAGCGCCATGCCGACGCGGCGCGTGAAACCGCGAGGAACGTGAGTTCCCAAATATCGTCATTGCCGGGCTTGACCCGGCAATCCATTCCTTAAGACAACGTTCTTGCGAAGAAGATGGATACGCGGGTCAAGCCCGCGTATGACGACCTCGCCCCCCGTTAACCCTTCGCTCATCCTTTTCGTCAAAATGGCAGCCTCCGAGGTCCGCGATCGGTCGCGGTTTGACGGCCGACGTGGTGTATTGCCGGTCTCATCGAGTGTGGCGTGATGCGTAACCTGATGATCTTTGCCGCGCTCATGGTGTTTCTCGGCACCGTGATGGCGCAGATGGCCGACAGGATGTCGGGGGCGACGCCTGCGCTGGCTCATGCCGCCGTGCGACCAGCCGATTCGTCCGAGACCGTCGGCCAGGCCGGCGGTCGCACTCTCTCGATCCCGCGCGATCCTCGCGGCCATTTCCTCACCGAAGGCCGCATCGACGGCCAGCGCATCGGCTTCATGGTCGACACCGGCGCGTCCGTGATCGCGCTGAACGAAAGCTCGGCGGCGCGGTTCGGACTGCGTCCGACCCCCGGCGACTACAAGGCCTCCGTCACCACCGCCAACGGCACCATCAGGGCGGCGCGCACGCGACTTGCCATGATCGATGTCGGCGGGCTCATCGTGCGCGACGTCGACGCCATGGTGCTGCCGGACGAAGCGTTGTCGGAAAACCTGCTCGGCCTGTCGTTCCTGTCGAAGCTGAAGCGTTTCGAATACGCCAATGGCCAGCTGGTGCTGGAGCAGTAAGGCCCCTTGGTTTGCCAATCCACCTACATGCTCTGACCGCCTTGAACGTTCGTGGAAAATTCGCGATCTCCTGGGCGAAGCCAGTCCGTGCACCCTTAAATTCCGAAGTTCGCGCCGATAGACCATTGCGGCAAGACTGAATGTAGGCGAATTCCGTGTCCCTTCGCGACATAGCCCGCTGCCGCATAGCCTTGGTCGATAACAGGGCGGACGGACGCAGCCTTCGTAGAGCTGCGCCGCCGGGTTATGAGTACAGGGCCTAGCTAGTTCTTCGTAGCTACAATTTCGATCTCTACCAGCATCGCCGGGTGCACCAAATCGCAAATGACGAGCGTGGACGCGTTGGCGACATTCAGACAAGCCGCAAAAACGCAGCCGAGCTACAGCACAACATGTACCATGAAGCGTCGCATGTTATCGCCCAACAAAACGTCGATACAGCAGCGGACCTTTAGCAGGAAGCCTTGCTATATTGTCTTTTTTGGAATGCTTTCAATCTTTTCGGGAGCATGCTCATATTCGGGTTGCCCGACGCCTATGAACGTGTTGTTCGGCCCTAAGGAGCATCGAGGCAATTTAGGACGCTGCTTGTTCACTGTTTGGGAATGAGAGGGTAATCGAGTCGATCTTCGTAACGCCTTGGCATTTGCGCCAAGCGTTCCCGAGCAACATCAGCCTTAAGGCGTTTTCTCAGAGTGTCGAGCCGGATACCCTTCTCGTCCAGGGATTTCATCAAATCTACCGGCACGACACCTAATCGCGAGCACATGTCGGCGAAGGCTTTGTCGACCAAGGCATCCGATAGCAAACCCGCTCCCTCGGCCTTGGCAATCCTGTCCACGTCTATAGCCAACTGACGGATCACTCCTTCCCTGCTGACCTGTTCTTGCGCAAGCAGCAAATCGAGCTTGGTGCGCTGGTCAACATCATCCTCGGTGACGAACTGGAGGTAGGTTGTGATGGCTACTGCGCGGTCCAGTTCAGATAGATTCTGGCTATATGCAGGAAAGACAACCAGTGCAGCCAGACCCACAACCTTGAAGAGACGGTTAGCCATGGAGATCATCTCCCAGGAGACAGTCCGTGCAGCCTTAAATTTTAGAGTTCGCGCCGATAGACCGCTGGAATACGACTAAAGGTAGGCGAATTCCGTGTCCCTTCGCGACATAGCCCGCTACCGCATAGCTCCGGTCCGTAATAGAGCGGGCGGACGTGGCCTCCGTAGAGTTGCCCCGCCGGGCCTATGAGTGCACGGGCTAGTAGCCCTTGTACTCTCTGACCCTCAGGAAGTTTGGATCACTTTCATCCGGGGTCGCTACCAACAAACCAGTCGGGTCGGCAGCGGTGATTGTTCCCAAATCATTGCTACCGGGTTCTGAGAGCGTCAGCGTATGTCCATAAACCCCACCGAAATTCGGGCGTTTGGCGCCAGTGATCGTGTGACTACCGTTGGCAGTACTAACCTGAGGGCCGGTTGGTGGAGTGCCCGTGGAGAGTTTTTTATAAACATAGCTGTCAACCCTACCGTTTTCAGTCAAGGGAGATAGAACACCGCCTGCAGCCGGCGCACCGGCATCGGGCTGGCCGGCTCCCGTCGCAGGCTGTTGCGGCTGGGTTTGCGGCTGTGGCTGCGACGGTTGAGTCGGTGTCTGCGGCTGTTGAAACTGCGCCTGTTGAGTCACGCCGCTGACGCCACCCGTCGGTGCGGGCTCGGACGTCTGGCCAGACTGTTGCCGCCCCGCCAGCGCCTGCGCGATCAGGGCTTGGCGTAGTTCCGGATACACCGTCGCCAGCATCGCGTTGCGGTCGCCGAGCATCGGCCGCAAGGCCTGATATTGCGAGTGTGGATCTTGTCCCGGCGGTTGCGGAACGGAGGGCGCCTGTCCGCCGTTCGGCACGATTGGCGGGAGCGGCGGCGCGGACGGCGGCGTTTGCGGAGCGGACGGCGGCTGATCGAAACCCGCATCCGGTTGCGGCTGGCTTGCCGGTTGCGTCCGTGCCTGCTGGATCGGGCCATCTTCGGCGAACGGATCGTAGTCAACGGGAACGAGCGAGTAGCCCTCGAGGCGTCGCAATGAGGCATTTTGAGTCTTGGCGTGAGTATTCGCATTTCCAATACGAGTGTTCGAAGCAACGCCGGTTCATACGTTCTGAGAAGTCAGAACGATTTCTGCGCGCCGCTGCGGAGACCAGCAAATCCCGTGCTGTCACCATCCCTCAAGGCAGGATTTTCTGGCGAGCACAGCTTGATCATGCATGGCGGCGCGAAGAGCAGATTGACGATTCTTTGCCGTATCCTGCCGATCGAAAGAGAATGACGCCGTGGGAAGATCGTGCATTAGAAGGTCGCGCAAACGCAAAAGGCATTCCCTGTCTTTACGTGGCGACCACGAAAAAAACGGCAATGTCCGAAATGCGGCCATGGATCGGTTCACTCATTTCCGTAGCTACCTTTGAAACTACACGTGTCATGAATGTTATCAACTGTTCTAAACATCACAAAGTCGGCCTGACGATTTATTGGGAAGAGCCGTCGCCAGAAGAAGCTACTGAGGCGGTGTGGGCTGCAATCGATGAAGCCTTTGCTGACCCTGTCACAAAATCTGATCACGTGGCTGACTACGCCCCTACTCAAACGCTCGCCGATCTTTTCAGATCGGAAGGATTTGATGGGTTGGTCTACAAAAGTCCGTTTGGTGAAGAGGGGTTCAATATGGCGCTATTTGATCTTTCGAGCGCTAAACTCAAGAATTGCTTTCTCTACAAAACAAAAAAGGTCCAATATGAATTCTCCGATACTGGTGAATATTACTAAAGTGCATTGAGACGCAATAACCTCAAATCAGCTTCCCTTGCTTTTCAGTCACCTCGCAACGTGCCGCCCTAAAGCTCGTCGCGTCCACGAATGGAATCTGCGGCTTATTGCCGTCATAGTCGGTGATGGTTAGTATCTGAAGGGGAAGCGCGAGTATACCGTCTTCAGAAGTTTCATATGATTCCACAGCCTGGAGCTTCTGGTGATCCTGACGCAGGTATATGGCGGAATGCCGGCCAGTATTCGGCATCGCGAGCGGTAGAGATACCACGCCGTTACGCCTGCCCCATCGCCGTGCCGGTTATCCAGTAGCCCTTACACTCTCTGACACTCAGGAGGTTTGGATCACCTTCAACCGGGGTCGTTACCAACAAGCCAGTCGGGTCAACTGCCGGGCGTTGATGTCACTCCGTCGC
This sequence comes from Bradyrhizobium sp., assembly GCF_035484855.1. GTDB lineage: Bacteria > Pseudomonadota > Alphaproteobacteria > Rhizobiales > Xanthobacteraceae > Bradyrhizobium. The sequence continues at coordinate 11,634 of NZ_DATHOP010000021.1, read as the reverse complement.
TATCGCCAGGTTTCGTTTAAGGCGGCGGGTATGCCAAACGGTGGGATAAGACCCTGTTGAGGCGAAAGCGGCAGCGTTACCAAGACGCCGCCTGATCACCATGTCGCCCAAGAGACCGCATAGACCCTCAATATCTGTGTCGCCAGCGAAACGCACGCCGAGATCGATCGCATCTGCGACCAGCGCGTGCACTCCCTGTCAAAATCACGTATTCTCTTCTCCGCAAACCCCTCACCAGAACGGATATATCTAATATCCGCCTTGATATCAGGAGGGATATCTTCTTGCGCCGCCATTTCCTTGAAAAGCGCCTGAATTTTCGGATTATTGTACTGCTCAATGGCAACATCAGAATAGCGATAATGTATGCCATCGGACAATTCGAACTGATTCAATAGGCCGGTGTGGTACAACTTCGCCAGCTTTCTCGCGAACACGACGTAGTCATCGACATCGAGTTTATACATTGAATAGATAGCGATCGCCCTCTGCCTCTCCCTATGTTCCGCTAGATAGCGAATACAAAAATCGATGTTCTCTGCCCCGGCAGCCGCAAGCTCCTTGAACGATTCGCCGCGCGGGAGCCCCTTAGGTGGATGCCAGCCAGCATCGTCTCTTGCTGCCTTGGCTATTTTCTCGACATAGGCCCGATAGTTGTCTTCATCGAGCGGCGCACTCGCTTCACTCCCGTTGGAGGCCGCGCTGGCGACATTCAGACAAGACGCAAAAGCGCAGCCGAGAGACAGCACACAATATAGGATGAAGCGTCGCATGTTATCGCCCAACAAAACGTCGATACAGCAGCGGACCTTTAGCAGGGGGGTCTACTATAATATCTTTTTTGGGAACGCTTTCAATCTTTTCGGGATCCAATGGAATCTCGGGATGTTCGGGACGCCCGACGCCCATGAAGGTGCCGTTCGGTCCCACGATCATGACATGACCCGTTGCGTCGCTATAATATCCCGGCTGCGCCACTACATCTCCCGGCTGTGGCGATTCGTCGGGACCAAGTACGCGCCATCCGGGAATTTTATACGATGGATCTGCCCATTGTCCGGCACTCGGAGGAGACGGGTGTCTCCACCCGTTGGGCGTTCCTGGGCTCGCCCCCGCCCCGGTCAGCATTTCATGTACGAACAAATTGCATTTGTTCGTGCCTTTGGGGAAATTCCCTTTTGCAATGTTGCGATCCCAGTCCGTTGATCCAATTTGTTTCTGTGCCGCGTCGACGATTTTCTGACGTATGAGGGCCAGCTGATCATCCGTCAAAGGCTGCGTTGGTGTCGGATTGGCGTAGCCGCCAAAGGGGCTAGACTCGATCGACCAGCCTTGAGCCCAAGTCGGGCTGCCTGGATTACTTCCTGCATTGCCGACGCCAGCGCCGCCACCCGATCCGCCGGGGTGGCCGGCACCCGTCGCAGGCTGTCGCGGCTGGCTTTGCGGCTGTGGCTGCGCTGGTTGAGTCTGTGTCTGCGCCTGTTGAGTCACGCCGCTGACGCCACCCGTCGGTGCGGGCTCGGACGTCTGGCCAGGCTGTTGCCGCCCCGCCAGCGCCTGCGCGATCAGGGCTTGGCGTAGTTCCGGATACACGGTTGCCAGCATCGCGTTGCGGTCGCCAAGCATCGGCCGCAAGGCCTGATATTGCGAGTGTGGATCTTGTCCCGGCGGTTGCGGAACGGAGGGCGCCTGTCCGTCGTTCGGCACAATTGGCGGGAGCGGCGGCGCGGACGGCGGCTGATTGAAACCCGCATCCGGTTGCGGCTGGCTTGCCGGTTGCGTCCGTGCCTGCTGGATCGGGCCGTCGGCGGCGAACGGATCGTAGTCAACGGGAACGAGCGAGTAGTCACCGAAATCCGGCTGATAGTCTACTGGCACCAGAGAGTAGCCGCCAAAGGGAGCAGCTTTGGCTGCGCCTTGATCCAAAGTCGGGTTGGGGGCACCTCCAGTGGGGCCGATACCGCCGTCTTCCGATCCGCTGGGACCACCGCCTGCAGCCGGCGCACCGGCATCGGGTTGAACGGCTCCCGTTGCTGGCTGTTGCTGCAGCGGGCCTTGCGGCTGGGCCTGAGCTTGTTGAATCTGCGACTGTTGAGCTGCGCCATCCGCGGCGAACGGATCGTAGTCAACGGGAACGAGCGAGTAGTCACCGAAATCCGGCTGATAGTCCACCGGCACCAGAGAGTAATCAGGCATGATGAATCACCTACAGTTATTTGCGGACACCTTCGAAGGGGCCCGTGATGTGACTGCGCCCTCGCGGAGAGGGCGCGGTTGGGTTTGGGTGTTTGAAGGCAAGTGCTTGAAGGAGGGCTTGCGCAATGGCGCGGAAGCACAGCTTCCGGTTCGGCTTGCCCACCGTCCTCACCGGGCGCCCGTCTGTCGGCGGGGTCGGCCCTGGCTGTCAGGCAATTCGGTTCGCCGCGGCGGCCAGGTTCGGCGCGCTCGGCGGTGTATGGCCTGACAACGTATTGTCCGATTCAAAAAGCCCGCGGCGAATTTTCCGGCGCGGGCTTAGTTCTTGCGACGATGAAGATATGCCGGTGATTTGCCCGACGTGTCAAAATGTCTTTGCGGGATCGCTCAAAAGGCCCGACCATGCTACTTTGCATGGGGTTGTTTTCGATATTTTCGTTGAGAGGCCCATCCATGGTTCAGCGCCGTCTCCAGCTAGTAGGGCGCAATAGCGCAGCGTATTGCGCCGCCGTGCAAAGATCGGTGGTGGACGACGCTTCGCCCATTCACCCTAATTAATCGCCACAAGACGGCGGTCCCGCCTTCCGCTCTGCCCGTGCATTCGCTATGGCTGCGGTGCTTTCCTGATCCATTTCCAGACGAGGCCATTTGAATGTTTCCAAAGCCGAAATCCGTGCTGGTTCCAAATACCTATGCCTATGAATCCGAGCCGATGGTGAAGGCGACCGGGTTTCGCGAATACGACGCGCGCTGGCTGTTCGGCAAGGAAATCAACCTGATGGGGATTCAGGCGCTGGGCATGGGGCTGGGCGCGCTGATATCAGAACTCGGCGTCAGGCAGGAGATCGTCACCGGGCACGATTTCCGCGGCTATTCGGCCTCGATCAAATACGCGCTGATCTCGGGGCTGATGGCCGCGGGCTGCAAGGTCCACGACATCGGATTGTGCATGACGCCGATGGCGTACTTCGCGCAATTCGACCTCGACGTACCCTGCGTCGCCATGGTGACGGCCTCGCACAACGACAATGGCTGGACCGGCGTCAAGATGGGCGCCAACCGTCCGCTGACCTTCGGCCCCGACGAGATGACGCGCTTGAAGGAGATCGTTCTCAACGCCGACTTTCACAACAAGGCCGGCGGTTCCTATCAATTCCACGAGAATTTTCCGGCGCGCTATATCGCCGATCTGACGAAACGCCCAAAATTGAAGCGCAAGCTGAAGGTCGTGGTCGCCTGCGGCAACGGCACCGCGGGCGCGTTCGCGCCGCAAGTGATGGAAGCGATCGGCTGCGAGGTGGTGCCGCTCGACACCGAACTCGATCACACTTTTCCGAAATACAATCCCAATCCCGAAGACATGGAGATGCTGCACGCCATCCGCGACGCGGTGCTCGCGCACAAATGCGATGTCGGCCTCGGTTTCGACGGCGACGGCGACCGTTGCGGCGTGGTCGACAATATCGGCGAGGAGATTTTTGCCGACAAGGTCGGTGTGATGCTGGCGCGCGACATGTCGGCCATCCACGCGAATGCGCAGTTCGTGGTCGACGTCAAATCGACCGGGCTGTTCGTCACCGACCCGGTGCTGCAAAAGCAGGGCGCCAAAACGCAATACTGGAAGACCGGCCATTCCTACATGAAGCGCCGCACCAATGAATTGGGCGCGCTGGCAGGCTTCGAGAAATCCGGCCATTTCTTCTTCAACAAGCCGTTCGGCCGCGGCTATGACGACGGCCTGGTCTCGGCGATCGCGGTCTGCGAGATGCTGGATCGCGCGGCCGGCAAGTCGATGGCGGACCTGAAGGACGCGCTGCCGAAAACGTGGTCGTCGCCGACGATGTCGCCGCATTGCGCCGACGAGACCAAATACGGCGTCGTCGATGCCGTGGTGAAGCATTTCGAGGCGATGCAAACGAAGGGCGAAAAGGTGGCGGGGCAACCGATCCGCGACCTCGTCACCGTCAACGGCGTGCGCGTCACCGTCGAGGACGGCAGCTGGGGCCTGGTGCGGGCGTCCTCCAACAAGCCGGAACTGGTGGTGGTGGTCGAAAGCCCGGTCTCGGAACAGCGCATGCGCGACCTGTTCGAGGCGATGGATTCGGTGCTGCGCACGCATCCCGAGGTCGGCGAATACAATCAGAAGATTTGATGACAACCATAATTTGTTGCGCTCGAATCTGCTAACACCTTTGCATGAACGCACCTGAAGTCGCGCCCCCCGAAAATCCTGCCGCCCCTCGCGCCACCTTCCGCGAGAGCCTTGCCGTCTACCTGCAGCCGCGCGTGCTGATCGTGATGCTGCTGGGATTCTCCTCCGGGCTGCCGCTGGCGCTGTCGGGGTCGACGCTGCTGGTGTGGATGCGCGAATCCGGCGTCGATCTCGGCACCATCGGGCTGTTCGCGCTGGTCGGCACGCCCTACACGCTAAAATTTTTGTGGGCGCCGCTGACCGATGCGCTGCATGTGCCGCTGTTCACCAAGACCTTCGGCCGCCGCCGCGGCTGGTTGGTGTTTTCGCAACTGCTTCTGATCGTCTCGATCCTGCTATTGGCGCTGACCGATCCGGCGCGCTCGCCGCTGTTCGTCGCGCTCGGCGCGCTGCTGGTGGCGGCGATGTCCTCGACCCAGGACATCGTGGTCGACGCCTTTCGCGTCGAGAGCCTGCCGGAGAGCGAACAGGCCGCCGGCATGGCCGGTTACGTCGCGGCCTATCGCATCGGCATGCTGGTCTCGACCGCCGGCGCGCTGTTCCTGGTCAGCGCCTACGAATCGACCGGCATCGCGCGATCCTCGGCCTGGACGTGGGGCTATGTAACGATGGCCGCGATGGTCTTGATCGGCACCGTCACCGCGCTATCGGCCACCGAGCCCGAACAATCGGTGCGCGCCGAGGCCTTGGTCAGCGCCGAGAGCGCGTTGGCGCGCGTCCTCCATGCCGCGGGCGGCGCGTTCTCCGAATTTCTGCTGCGTCGGAATGCGCTGGCAGCGCTGGCCTTCGTGGTGCTGTTCAAGTTCACCGACGCGTTTTCCGGCACCATGACCGCGCCGTTCGTGATCGACCTCGGCTTTTCCCGCAATGATTATGCAGCGATCGTCAAGGGCGTGGGGCTGGCCGCGACGCTGATCGGCGGCTTCGCGGGCGGTTTTGTCGCGCGGCGCTATTCGCTGGCAGCAAGCCTGTGGATCGGCGGCGTGCTGCAGGCCGTCGCCAATCTGTCGTTCTCGTGGCTGGCGCTGGCGGGCGTCAACGAATGGGCGCTGGCGTTTGCGATCACGACGGAAAACTTCACCAGCGCGATCGGCACCGTGATCTTCGTCGCTTACCTCTCGGCGCTGTGCCGGAACCCGCTGCACACCGCCACCCAATACGCGCTGCTCACCGCGCTCGCCGCCGTCGGACGCACCTATCTGTCATCTGGCGCGGGCTATGTGGCGAAGGCGACAGGATGGCCGCTGTTCTTCGCGATCTGCGTGTTGGTCGCAATCCCGAGCCTGATCCTGCTGGCCTGGTTGCAGCGGCGCGGGCATTTTGCGGAGCTGGAAGCCCCGCCTGTCATCACCCATTCTCAATTGTCATCACCCGCTTCAAGCGGGTGATCCAGTACTCCAGAGGGCTTCGTAAAAACAACAGGCGTCACGGCGTACTGGGTCGCCCCGTCGAGCCGGGCGACGACATGACGTCACGTCGCCAGCTTCTCGATCGCGGCGTTATCCAGGCCCACCTTGGCGCCGGCCGCGACGATCTCCCGCCAGGTGGTGGGGTCGATCGGTATGCCCTCGGCGAGGCGCCGCTTTTTCCATTCGCGTTCCGGCTCGCCGGCGATCTTCACATGGTCGACGCCCTCGGCCGGCGGCGAGGCGATGTGCCAGGCCACAAAACTTTCCATCTCGCGCGCCAGATTGTCGCCGGTGCCCATTTTGGCGGGATCGATCAGGATCGAAAACATGCCGTTGATCACCTTGCGGCTGCCGTCCAGCCGGCCGCTCAAGGTCTTGCCGCCCGAGAGCGCGCCGCCCAGCAATTCGCAGATCAGGGCGAGCCCCGAGCCCTTGTGCTCGCCGAACGGCAGGATGGCGCCCGAAGGCTCGACGACCGTGAAACGCGGATCGGTCGAGGGATTGCCGTGGTTGTCGATGATGGTGTTGGGGGCGAGCGGCTCACCCTTGTTGTAGGCCACCCGGGTCTTGCCCTGGGCGATCTTGCTGGTGGCGAAATCCAGCACGATGGGGTCTTTTCCCGGCCGCGGGATGCCGACGCAAAACGGGTTGGTGCCGTGGCGCGCGTCGCGGCCACCGAAGGGAGCGACGATCGGCCGCGCCAGCACGTTGACGAAATGGATCGAGACCAGGCCATGGCCGATACACTGCTCGGCCCAGTGGCCGATGCGACCGATGTGGTGCGAGTTCGACAGGCCCACCACGCAGACGCCGTGGCTTTTGGCGCGCTCGGCGCCCAGCTCCATCGCCTCGTAACCCATCACCTGGCCATAGCCGACCTTGCCGTCCAGCGTCAGCATCACGCCACCGTCGGCCACCACGCCGACATGCTGGTTGATCTTGAGGCCGCCTTCCTTCATCGCGTCGATGTAGCGCGGCACCATGCCGACGCCGTGCGAGTCATGGCCCTTCAGGTTGGCTTCGACCAGATTGGTCGCGACCAGGTCGGCTTCGCGGTCGGACGAGCCGCCGGCCTTGACGATGCTGCGGACCACGCTGGTCAGGGAAGCGGCTTTGACGGTGCGATATTCAGCCATGATGTCTGGTCTCTTGATGGAGCGGGTGGGGATGGTGTTGTTTGCGGCCGGGACGCCAGCAGGTCAAGGCTTCGTCACCACGCTCCATTTGGTGACGATCGCCTCGCTCATTTCGCCGGCGTCCTGCGCGCAGGCGACTTCGTCGACCTTGAGCGAGACTTCCTTGCCGTTGAAACGTTTCAGCTCCGCCGCCTGGGCATCGCTGTTGGTGACGATCTGAAACGTTTCCGGCCCGGTCTCCAGGCCGCAAAGCCCGTTCGGCGGCGGCAAGCGGCGCGGTTCACTGGTGAGCTGATAGGTTGCGATGTGCTTGCCCTTTTTGACGCTGCGAACCCGGAGCGCGTTGAGTTCGCCTGAAAGTACGTCGCCGGCATTGATCGGCTTGCCGGCCTTCGGCGCGGGGTCGGACTGCTGGGCCAAGGCCCCCGGCGCGGCCGAGGCCACCGCGAGGATCGCGGCCAAGGCCGACCGTATGGCGAATCGTCGTTTCGTCATGTGCGTCATTTCCGTGAGTGGGTTGCTAGAACAGGGTCCGCTGCCGCATCGCGGCCGACAGCGTGCCTTCGTCGAGATAATCGAGTTCGCCGCCGACCGGCACGCCATGGGCGAGCCGCGTCACCTTGACGTTCGCCTCCTGCAAGAGGTCGGTGATGTAGTGCGCGGTGGTCTGGCCGTCGACGGTGGCGTTGAGGGCGAGGATGATCTCGGTGACCTGCTTCTCATGCGCGCGGGCAACCAGCGCATCGATGGTGAGATCCTGAGGGCCGACGCCGTCGAGCGGCGACAGCGTGGCGCCGAGCACGTGATAGCGCCCGTTGGTGGCATGCGCGCGCTCCAGCGCCCAGAGATCGGCGACGTCGGCAACGACGACGATGATCGCGCCATCGCGGCGCGGGTCGATGCACACCGTGCAGGGATTTTGGGTGTCGATATTGCCGCAGGTCTTGCAGACCTGGATCTTGTCGATCGCCACCTGCAGCGCCGAGGAAAGCGGCGTCATCAAGGCTTCGCGCTTCTTGATCAAATGCAGTGCCGCGCGGCGCGCCGAACGCGGACCGAGGCCCGGCAGCCGCGCCAAGAGCTGGATCAGGCGTTCGATCTCGGGACCGGCAACGGCTGTGGCCATCTCAGGTGAGGCCCAGTCCCGGCGGTAAGCCCAGGCCGCCGGTCAGCGCCTGCATCTTCTCGGCCATCGCGGTTTCTGCCTTGCGCCGCGCATCGTTGTGCGCGGTGACTAGCAGGTCCTCGAGGACTTCGCGCTCCTCTTCCTTCATCAGCGAGGGATCGATCTTGACCGCCTTGACTTCCATCTTCGCGGTCATGCGCACGGCAACGAGGCCGCCGCCCGAAACGCCCTCGACCTCGACATTGCCGAGTTCTTCCTGCATCGCCTGCATCTTCGACTGCAGCTGCGCCGCCTGCTTCATCATGCCGAGAAAATCAGCCATGCGTGCTTCCTCTGCTATAGATCGTCGCTGTCGATGGTGTCGGTGGGGTCTTCACCGCTAGCATCGGAATCCGGCGGCTCCGGGGCAAGTTTTCGCACCTCGACCACCTTGGCGCCCGGAAATCGCGCCAGCACTTCCTTCACCCGCGGATCGGATTCGGCGGCGCGCTCGCGCTCGCTCCGCGCGACTTCGTTCTGCGAGCGCAGCGTCGGCTGGCCGGTCTCGTTGGACACGATCACGGTCCAGCGCCGCCCGGTCCATTGCTCCAGCTTGCGTGAGAGATCGTTGATCAGGGTGCGCGCCGCGCTCTTCTCCAGCGCCAGTTCGAGCCGGCCGTCCTCGATGCGCACCAGCCGGACATCGGCTTCCAGCGCCGCCTTGGTCAGGAGATCGCGCTTCTCGCCGGCAAGCGCCACCAGTTCCGGAAAGCTCGCAATCCGCAACGCCGCAGGCGCGGATTGCGCTTCCGGCGTCGGTGCGACCATTTGCGGCCGCGCGGACGGCTCCGCATTGGCCCGTGGCGCGGCGGGGCTGCGCGCGGGCGAAGGCGGCATCGAAGAGGCGACCGGAGCAGGCGCAGTACGCGGCGCAGCGTTACCGGCGATCACAGGCGATGCGCCGCCATTCTGCTCGAGCATCCTGATCGCTTCATCCGGCGTCGGCATGTCGGCGACATAGGCGATGCGCACCAGCACCATTTCCGCCGCCGCCGCAGGCCTTGTTGCGGCCTGCACTTCGGCGATGCCCTTGAGCAGCATCTGCCACATCCGCGACAGCACGCGCATCGAGAGTTTTGCCGCAAAATCGCGGGCGCGCACGCGCTCGGTCTCGCCGAAGGCGACATTGTCCGCGGTCGCCGGCACGATCTTGACGCGGGTGACGAAATTGACGAATTCGGCGAGATCGGAGAGCACCACGATCGGATCGGCGCCGGTGTCGTACTGCTCGCGAAACTCCTTGAAGGCGCCGGCGATATCGCCGCGCGCCAGCGAATCGAACAGATCGATCACGCGGGTGCGGTCGGCCAGGCCCAGCATCTGCCGCACGGCGTCGGCGCGCACCAAGCCTGCCGCATGCGCGATCGCCTGATCGAACAGCGACAGCGAGTCGCGAACCGAGCCTTCCGCGGCGCGGGCGATGATGCCGAGCGCCTCCGGCTCGACCTCGACGTTCTCTTTCGCCGCGATATTGCCGAGATGGGTCATCAGCACATCGGCCTCGACCCGGCGGAGATCGAAGCGCTGGCAACGCGACAGTACCGTCACCGGGACTTTGCGGATTTCCGTGGTGGCGAACACGAATTTGGCGTGCTCCGGCGGCTCTTCCAGCGTCTTCAGGAAGGCGTTGAACGCCGCGGTCGAGAGCATGTGGACTTCGTCGATGATGTAGACCTTGTAGCGGGCGCTGGCCGGCGCATAGCGCACGCTGTCGTTGATCTGCCGCACATCGTCGACGCCGGTGTGGGAGGCGGCGTCCATTTCCAGCACGTCCATGTGCCGGCTTTCCATGATCGCCTGGCAGTGCACGCCGAGCGTCGGCATGTGGATGGTCGGTCCCTTTACCGAGCCATCAGGCAGTTCGTAGTTCAGCGCCCGCGCCAGAATCCGCGCCGTGGTGGTTTTGCCCACCCCACGCACCCCGGTCAGGATCCAGGCTTGCGGGATCCGGCCGGTTTCGAAGGCGTTGGAGACGGTACGGACCACGGCATCCTGGCCGATCAGATCCTCGAAACTCGAGGGGCGGTATTTGCGCGCCAGCACGCGATAGGGCTTTGCGGCCTCTGTCGGGTTTTGCGGATCGTTGGGGGGCATTGAGGGCGCGCCAGCGTCGGTCATCGATCGTTCCGCAACTCTGATTGTCTTTCGAAGCCGGCTTGCGGAAGTGGACGGCGAATTCCGGCACAGGACGGGGTTGGCCCGGCTCCCGCGCGATTCGCTCGAAAAAACAGGTAGGAGACTGACGAGCGACCCGATCCGGACCTCGTTAGGGCTGCTTCCTTCCGGACCTGACCCGGTTGGCGAGTGGCTCGTCCACCGCCAATCTCCCGGTCCTTATTTGGGGCCAAAAGTGCCGGAAAGCAAGCGGGGCGGCAGGCGGTTTGCGGGACTTGTGCAAAAACGCGGAAAGGCATTAGTTGCCGACATGGCCGGGCTCGTCCCGGCCATCCACGTCTAGCTTTCTTGCCACACCAAGGAAGACGTGGATGCCCGGCACAAGGCCGGGCATGACGAGGGAATATTGATGCCTTCTGACACCGCCGCCTGGTCGCTGCACTCCCAGCTCAAAAAAGTCACCATCGACATCGGCGACCTGCCGCTGTGCCGGGTGCTTGTCATCAAGGACGCGCATTATCCGTGGCTGCTGCTGGTGCCGCGCCGGCCCGAGGTGGTGGAAATCATCGACCTCGCCGAGGCCGAGCAGGGGCAGCTGATGACCGAGATCAGCCGGGTCGGGCGCGCGCTGAAGGAAATCACCCGATGCGACAAGCTGAACATCGCAGCGCTCGGCAATCTGGTGCCGCAACTGCACGTGCACGTGATCGCGCGCCGCTCCAGCGACGTGGCCTGGCCGCGCCCGGTCTGGGGGGTGATGCCGCCGCTCGCCCATGACACCGAGGAAGTCCAGAATTTCATCAGCGCGCTTCGCCGCAAGATTTGGCTTGGTTAGGACATGACAGCATTCGACAAGTTTCCCCTGGGAAAGCCGGCCTTCGTTACCGATATCCTCGATCGCGCCGCGCATCTGCGCGGCGACGATGCGAAACTGCTGGCGCTGGAGGGCCGCCCCGATAGCCGCGCCTATGTGGTGTATCGCGACTCGCTGGTGGTGAAAGAGGAGGCGGAAGGTCCGCGCGCGTTGCTCGGCATCGACGAAGCGCTGAAATTCGGCGCCAATCCCGGCACGATCTTCTTAGGCTTGCGCGACGGCGCCGCGGTGTTCGGCATGGGCATCGCGGCCGCGGCGGTGGAGAACCTGCTGACGCGCGACGACGTCGCGGTGTCCGAACTGCGCGGCATGGCGATGCAGGGTGTGGTGCCGGCCAACGAACTGTCGGCGATCGCGATGGCGAAATCGATGGTCAGCTGGCATCAGCGCCACGGCTATTGCGCCAATTGCGGAACCCGCACCGCAATGAAGGAAGGCGGCTGGAAGCGCGACTGCTCCAACTGCAAGGCTGAACATTTTCCACGCACCGATCCCGTCGTGATCATGCTGGTGACGTCGGGCGACAA
>NZ_DATHOP010000020.1:0-21645 GCF_035484855.1 Bradyrhizobium sp. | reverse complement strand
TGTTGATTGTTCGACATAAGGATTGCACACCGTGAACGCCATCGCCGAACTGACCGATCAAACCGATCGTTCCCTGCTGATCGTGGAAGACGACAAGCCGTTTCTGGAGCGGTTGTCGCGCGCCATGGAAACCCGCGGCTTTGAAGTGACCTCCTGCGACACCGTGTCCGATGGGCTGGCGCAGATCGGAAAGGCCGCGCCCGCCTTCGCAGTGGTGGATTTGCGGCTCGGCGACGGCAACGGCCTCGACGTGGTGTCGGCCTTGAAGCTGAAACGTCCCGAAGCGCGCGCGATCGTGCTGACTGGTTACGGCAACATCGCCACCGCGGTGACCGCCGTGAAAATGGGTGCAGTCGATTATCTCTCAAAACCCGCCGACGCCGACGATGTGGTCGCGGCCCTGCTCGCGAGCGGCACCGAGAAGTCGGAGCCGCCGAACAACCCGATGTCGGCGGATCGTGTGCGCTGGGAGCACATCCAGCGCATCTACGAGATGTGCAACCGCAACGTCTCGGAGACCGCGCGGCGGCTGAACATGCACCGCCGGACGCTGCAGCGCATCCTCGCCAAGCGCGCGCCGCGGTAATATTACCTGGAACTTCGGATCGTAGGGTGGGCAAGGCGAAGCATGCCCACCACACCGGTTAACGAATTGGATAGATGGTGGGCACGGCGCGGACGCGCCTTTGCCACCATACAAGACTAAAATTCCCCGTGCCCCTGCGGATCGACCAGCCGGTTGATGCGCTGGGCCGCGGCGACCGCAAAGCGCACCGTCATCGATTTGCGGGTCGGCCCCGCCAGCCGATGCTCCGGCGCGTTACAATGCAAATACGCGCCATAGGCGTCCGCCACGATCAGGCCGGTATCGGCAGGGAAAATCTCGCAGGGAATATCCTGCGTGAAGGCGAAAAACAGCCGGTCGCAGTGCAGCCGGTAATCCTGCCATTTCTGGTCGGCCCGGAAATCCTCGATCGACGACTTGATCTCGACGATCCAGATCTCGCCGCGCTGGTTCAGCGCCACCAGGTCAGCGCGCCGGCCCGAAGGCAGCGGCAATTCGCTGATGCAGGAAAATCCCAGCGACCGCAACAGCCGCGCGGTGCCGCGCGCGATCGCAAGCGCCGTCTCGGACTGACGTCGGTCCGGCGGCGGCGCGAGGCTGATCTGGCGGGCGGGCTGTTCCATCGCGGCATACTAGCCGATTCCGGTTTCGTTCTCCATCGCGCTACACCCGCCGGCGAACTAAAGCTGTGCGCGGAACCCGACCGTCAGCCGTCACTTGATACCGGTCAACGACAAGAATGGCTGGCAGGGCATGATCGACGACCTCTGGTACAAGAACGGCGTATTCTACTGCCTTTCCGTCGGCACCTATATGGACGCCAATGGCGACGGCATTGGCGACTTCAAGGGCCTGCTGCGGCGGCTCGATTATCTGCAGGGCCTCGGCGTCACCACGATCTGGCTGATGCCGTTCCAGCCCTCCCCGGGCAAGGACGACGGCTACGACATCTCCGACTATTACGGCGTCGATCCGCGTTACGGCACGCTCGGCGATTTCGTCGAGTTCACCCATGGCTGCCGGCAGCGCGGCATCCGCGTCATCATCGATCTCGTCGTCAACCACACCTCGGACCAGCACGCCTGGTTCAAGGACGCGCGAAGCTCGAGGGATTCGCCGTTCCGCGACTGGTATGTGTGGGCCGACAAGCGGCCGGCCAACGCCAACAAGGGCATGGTGTTTCCCGGTGTGCAGAAGTCAACCTGGACGCACGACAAGGAGGCCAGGGCCTGGTACTTTCACCGCTTTTATGATTTCCAGCCAGACCTCAACACCTCGAACCCGCTGGTCCAGGCCGAAATCCTCAAGATCATGGGGTTCTGGATTCAGCTCGGCGTCTCCGGTTTTCGCATGGACGCTGTTCCCTTCGTGATCGCGACCAAGGGCGCCAGGGTCCGCACGCCCGTGGAACAATACGACATGCTGCGCTCGTTCCGGGAATTCCTGCAATGGCGGCAGGGCAACGCGATCATTCTCGCCGAAGCCAATGTGCTGCCGGAAACCGACATGGAATATTTCGGCGACGACGGCGACCGCATGCAGATGATGTTCAACTTCCACGTCAACCAGCATCTGTTCTATGCGCTGGCGTCCGCCGATACCCGTCCACTGGCGAAGGCGCTGAAGGCGACCAGGCCGCGGCCCGCGACCGCGCAATGGGGGCTGTTTTTGCGCAACCACGACGAGCTCGATCTCGGCCGGCTGACCAAGGCGCAGCGGCAGGTCGTATTCGAGAAATTCGGTCCCGACAAGAACATGCAGCTCTACGACCGCGGCATCCGCCGCCGGCTGGCGCCGATGCTGGGCGGCGACCGCCGTCGCCTCGAACTGGCCTATAGCCTGATGTGCACGCTGCCGGGGACGCCGGTGATCCGCTACGGCGACGAGATCGGCATGGGCGATAATCTCGCTTTGCCCGAGCGCAATTGCGCCCGCACGCCGATGCAATGGTCGACCGAGCCGCATGCCGGCTTCACCGAGAGCGACCGGCCCTGCTCGCCCGTGATCGACGAGGGCCCCTACGGCTATCAGCATGTCAACGTCGCCAAGCAGCGCCGCGACACCAACTCGATGCTGAACTGGACCGAACGCATCATCCGGATGCGCAAGGAAGTTCCGGAGATCGGCTGGGGCGATTTTCAGGTGATCGCGACGCGCGACCCCGCGGTATTGATCCTGCGCTACGACTGGCGCAACAATTCCGTACTGTTCGTGCACAATCTCGACGAGAAGCCGCGGGAGATTTCGTTTGCGAGCGGGCTGCCGGGAGACGCGGGCAAGCTATTGGTCAACCTTCTGGCGGAGGATCACAGCCATGCCGACGAGCGCGGCCGGCACAGGCTGGTGATCGAGGGCTATGGCTACCGCTGGTATCGCGTCGGCGGCCTCGACTATCTGCTCAAGCGTAGCGACATCGACATCGATGCGGCCGGCAAGGCCGGCCACCCGGCGTGAATTGTCAGGATAATTTTTTGTTTGAGCATGATCTTTTCGGAAAACCGGCGTCCACTTTTCCGGATCATGCTCTACCCGATGATCACGCCTTCATTGCCGCGCAAATCCAGCGTGCCCTGAATTTTCTCGCCTGCCCTGTCGAGCATCGTTGAAAGCAGAACCTCGCCATCGAGGCCGGCGGCATCGGACGTCATCGAAACCGGCTCGGCGCCCAGATTGAGCGCGACCACCATCGCCTGGCCTTCCTGCTGACGCCGGTAGAGCAGGAGATCGCCCTGTGCGGCAATCTGTACGTAGTCGCCCGAGACAAGCGGCGGGTATTGCCTTCGCAGTTCGATCAACGCCCTGTAGAGGTGGAGGATGGATCGGTAATCCGCCGCCAGGTTGACCACGTTTTCGTGGACGAAATCGTCGGGCAACGGCAGCCACGGCACTGCCGTCGAGAAGCCCGCATGCGGCGCGGCGCTCCATTGCATCGGGGTGCGGCAACCGTCGCGGCCGACGCCGATATCAGGCACGTTCTTCTCGAAGGGGTCGCGCACCTGATTGGGCGCGATCGCGACCTGATGCATGCCGATCTCGTCGCCGTAATAGAGCGTCGGCGTTCCCCGCAGCGTCAATAGCAGCATCGCGGCAACCCGCGCCTGTTCCGGCCCGACCCGGCTCGCCACCCGCGGCCGGTCATGGTTGCCGAGCACCCAGTTCGGCCAGGCGCCGGCCGGCAAGGCGCGCTCGTAGTCGGCGATGATCCTTTCGATCGAGCGCGCGCTCCACAGCGTCGACAACAGCGCGAAGTTGAACGGCATCTGCGCACCGGAGAGGTCGTTGCCATAATAGGCGACGAGACGGTGCAGCGGCAGGTAGACTTCGCCGATCAACACGCGAGAGCCGAATTCGTCGGTCACGCGCCGCATCTCTGCGATCACCTCGTGGACCTCGGGCTGATCGGTGGAGTATTGCGTCAAGAGCCTTTCATTCGGCGGCCGACCTTCGCGAAAGTTCGGATTGGGCGGGTTGTCGCGAAACTGCGCATCCTTGATCAGATGCCAGATCACGTCGACGCGGAAGCCATCGACCCCCTTGCGAAGCCAGAAGCGCATCACGTCATAGACGGCCTGACGCACTTGCGGGTTGCGCCAGTTCAAATCCGGCTGCTGGGCGAGAAAGGCGTGATAGTAATATTGCCCGGTCTTGGCGTCATATTGCCAGGCGCTGCCGCCGAACTCCGACAACCAGTTGTTCGGTGGCCCGCCGTCCGCCGCAGGGTCGCGCCAGAGATACCAGTCGCGCCTGGGATTTTCGCGCGAGGCGCGGCTCTCGACGAACCACGGATGCTGGTCGGAGGTATGGTTGGGCACGAGATCGAGGATGACTTTGAGGCCAGCGGCATGCGCAGCCGCCATCAACGCGTCGAAATCGTCCATCGTGCCGAACAGCGGATCGATGCCCACGTAGTCGGAAATGTCGTAGCCGAAATCGGCCATCGGGGACGGAAAGATCGGCGACAGCCAGATCGCATCAATGCCAAGCGCCCGCAGATAGGGCAGCCGATCGACAATGCCCTGGATGTCGCCGACGCCGTCGGCATTGGAATCCTGGAATGAGCGCGGATAGATTTGATAGAAAATCCCGTGCCGCCACCAGAATTCGTCGCTTTGATCCATCTCGGACGGCGCTCCCTTGAAATCGCGTTGCGCAGGGCAACGCCGGAACCGGCGGCAGGTTCAACCAGCGCGCCTATGGCGACTCCGGTATGACAGATCGCGCGGCCGGCGGCGCGCAAATGCTCGAATCTTTTACTTGGCTCACTGCCAAAAATCGGCATTGTGCTGACATGACCGAGCAAACCGAAACCAAGGCGAAGGCCGGCGCCGCCATCATACCGGTCACGCTGTTCGAGCAGAATTGCACCCTGCTGTGGTGCGAGGCCACCAGGAAGGCGGTCGTGATCGACCCCGGCGGCGACGTGCCGAAGATCATGGCGGGAATCAAGCAGACCGGCGTCACGGTGGAGAAGATCTGGCTGACCCACGGCCACATCGACCATGTCGGCGGCGCCGCCGAACTGCGCGACGCGCTGAAGGTCGCTATCGAAGGCCCGCACATCGCCGACAAGTTCCTGCTCGACAATGTGGTGGGAAGCGGCGCCCGCTTCGGCATGACCGGGGTGCGCGATTTCGCCCCCGACCGCTGGCTCGAAGAAGGCGACCGGGTCGCGATCGGCGAGTTGAGCTTCGACATCCTGCATTGCCCCGGCCATTCGCCGGGCAGCGTGGTGTACTACAACAAGGAAATGCACTTTGCCCATGTCGGCGACGTGCTGTTCAGCGGCTCGGTCGGACGCAGCGACATTCCCGGCGGCAATCACGCGACCCTGATCAAGTCGATCAAGGACAAGCTGTTGCCGCTCGGCGACGACGTCGGCTTCATCTGCGGCCACGGCCCGGGATCGAGCATCGGCCAGGAACGGCTGACCAATCCATTTCTCACCGGCGAGATGTAAGCGCGCGCCGCCCGTCTATTCGGCCGCTTCCATCTCGACCGCGTTCGATGGCGCGAGATGGCGCGACCCCCAGTCGCGGATCGCGGCGATGACGGGGACAAAACTCCGGCCCTTGCGGGTCAGCCGGTATTCGACCCTGGGCGGGACTTCGCCAAAATCCCGGCGGTCGATCAGGCCCTGCTCGGTCAGCGCCTTCAATTCGCGCGACAGCACGCGCGGCGCGATTTCGGCGCTGCCGATAGAGCCGCGCAGCAGGCCGCTGCGGATTTCACCATAGCGCCTCGGGCCGTCCTGCAGATCCCAGACGATGCGCAGCTTGTATTTGCCGCTGATCATCTTCTGGAACGCCGCCACCGGGCATCCGCAGATCGGCGCCGTTTTTGCCTTCGCCATGACGATCTCCACTTGCACGCAGCGAAAAATACAAGCCGGCTGCAAAAGAGTCCATAGTATCATTTTTGTCCATACTTGCAAAAGGGTACCTGTAAGCGCCAGATTGGAGGCCTGCAGCAGGAGGCCCGCGATGAAGCATTTCATGATCAAATACCAGTTCGCCAACGGCACGCCGGAGGAATGGCATCGGGAAGTCGCGCGCTTCATTACCGCGCTCGACACTGATCCCGAGCTGAAGGGAAAAATCAGCTACCGCGTCATGAAGAACCGCGACAACGCCAGCTATTTTCATCTCGCCGCGGCCGCAGACGAGGCGGCCGTGAAGGCGTTACAGTCGCGCGACTTCTTCAAGCATTATACCGAGAGGACGAGACAGGCCGCCTCGGGCGGCGAGGTCACGGTGACGCCGATCGAGGTGATCGGCGCGACGGCGTCGTGAGCGCATCGGCCTGACTGCGATTATTGCCGCTCAATTCGAAATCATCGCGCGGATGCGCTGCGAGAGGTTGTCGAGGTCGAACGGCTTGGTGATCATCTCCATGCCTGCATGCAGGAAGCCGTCGGCCGTCGCCACGCTGTCGGCGTAACCGGTGATGAACAGCACCTTGAGGCCGGGACGCATCTCGCGGGCCTGGTCGGCGAGCTGGCGGCCGTTGATGCCGGGCAGGCCGACGTCGGTGACCAACAGATCGATCCGCTGGTCGCCGCGAAGAATCTTCAATCCCGAGGGTCCATCGACCGCGTCCAGCGTGCGATAGCCCTGCTCGGTAAGCATCTCCAGGATGACGCCGCGCACCACCGGCTCGTCCTCGACCACCAGCACGGTCTCGCCGGTGAAGGCGAACTCGGCCGCCCTGACACCTGCGGCGTGATCCGCGGCGTGACCGCCATGATGACGCGGCAGATAGAGCCGGATCGTCGTGCCCTGCCCGAGCTTGCTGTCGATGGTGACGTGGCCGTTCGACTGCCGCGCGAAGCCATAGATCATCGACAGCCCGAGCCCGGTGCCCTGCCCGATCGGCTTGGTGGTGAAGAACGGATCGAAGGCCCGCGCCGCCACTTCCGCGCTCATCCCGACGCCGCTGTCGGCAACCGTGACGCAGACATAGTCGCCGGGCGCAAGCGCCGGCATGTCCGCGGTCAGTTTGTCGATCCGCGCATTGGCGGTCGAGATCGCGAGCCTGCCGCCGTCCGGCATGGCGTCGCGGGCATTGATCGCAAGATTGAGCAGCGCGCTTTCCAGCTGGTTGGGATCGCATAGCGTGAACCACAGATCGTCCGCCGCCAGCATCTGCAGGTCGATGGTTTCGCCGATGGTCCGGCGCAACAGATCCTCCAGCGACACCACCAGCTGATTGACGTCGACGCTTTTCGGGATCAGCGGCTGCCGCCGCGCGAAGGCCAGCAGGCGATGGGTCAGCGCCGCGGCGCGGTTCGCCGAGGTCATCGCCGCATTGATGTAGCGCGCGACGTTTTCAGTGCGCCCCTGGTTGAGGCGGGTCTGCAGCAGGTCGAGGGAACCCACGATTCCCGTCAACAGATTGTTGAAGTCGTGGGCAATGCCGCCGGTCAGTTGCCCCACCGCTTCCATCTTCTGCGACTGCAGCAGGGCTTCCTCGGTCGCCTTCAGCCGCTCGGCGGCGGCCCTCTCGGCGGTGACGTCGCGGGCGACGGCATAGATCTGGTCCCGATCGGCAACACCAGTCCAGGACAGCCAGCGATAGGAGCCGTCCTTGTGGCGGAAGCGGCTTTCGAATTTGACGGTGGTCTCGCCGGCGCCGAGCTTGCCCACGTGCGCGCGGGTGATGCCGCCATCGTCGGGATGCGCCAGCCATTCCGAGGTGCGGTTCAACAATTCGGCCTCGCTCCAGCCGAGCGTCCGGGTCAAGGCCGGATTGACCGTCCGCCAGACGCCGTCGCGATCGGCCACCACCAGGAGATCCTGCGACACGTTCCAGATCCGGTCGCGCTCCCGGGTCTTCTCCTCGACACGCTGCGCCAGCGTGGCGTTGAGCTCGGCGAGCTGGTCGGCCAACTTTCGGAAGCGCTCCTCGCTTTGCCGCAGCGCCTGCTCGGCTGCGACCTGCTCGGTGACATCGGTATGCGCGCCGACCAGGCGGATCGCCTTGCCCTGCGCGTCGCGCTCGATAGTGGATCTGACCGAAATCCATCGGGTCTCGCCGTCGGAGGGACGAATGATCCGGTACTGCACGCTGTATTCAAGCGCATCTCCGGCGACCGCATCGCGGAATTTCTTTTCGGTCGCCTCGCGATCGTCGGGATGCAGGCGCCGCACCCAGTCCTCGTGGGATTCCTCGGCCGCCTCCGGCGGCAGCCCGTGGATCAGCAAATATTCCGGCGACCGGCGATTGCGGAAGCCGGTCCTCAGATCGACTTCGAGCCCGCCGATCCGGCCCACCTGCTGCACCCGCGCCAGTTCGGCCTCGCGTTCGCGCAGCGCCTGGGCGGCGAGATATTCATTGGTGACGTCGCGACAAACCACCAGCACGCCGCCGACGCCATCGTCTTCGTCGATCGGGCTATAGCCATAGGTCCACCAGACCTGCTCGAGCCTGCCGTGGCGCGTCACCGGAACGAGCTGGTTCTCGTGCCAGGTCGCGCCGCCGCCACTCATCACCTGCTCGATCTGCGGCCCGATGATCGGCCAGATCTCGGCCCAGCATTCCCGGCCGGGCTGACCGAGCGCGCTGGGATGACGCTCGGGTCCCATGGTCTGGCGATAGGCGTCGTTATAGAACTGGATCAGTTCGGGACCCCACCAGATGAACATCGGGTGGTTGGTGTTGAGCAGGATGCGCACCGCCGTGCGCAGGCTCTGCGGCCAGCTCTCGGGTTTTCCGAGCGGGGTCGCGGACCAATCATGGGCCCGCGTCAGCGCGCCCATCTCGCCCCCGCCGGCAAGAAAATCCGCAGTACCAAATCGATTGATATTCAACATCAGGATCGGTCGGTGGCCAAGTTCAGCCCAGTTGCAGCGGGAACTTAGCCGCCTGTCACAATCCGGGCAAACGCGCGACCCCGCCAAGCGGTTCCGAAATATTTTTGCGGGAGCGGAACAAAATGCAAGCGGCCGGCGCGGGCAATCGCCGTTAACCATGCCGCCGTCACGCGCCGCTATTTGATCAGGCCGGCGGCGGTCAGCGCGCGGGTGATGACGCCTCCGACATCGATGGCGCGACGCCGCGGCTGACGCGGCGGCTCGACAGGGCGGTGGACGGTCCCCAATGGCCACAGCACCTTGGAAAGATCCGGCATCGGCAAGGGCGCCGGCGGGATCATCGGAATGACCTTCGGGATCTCCTTCGACGCAGCCGCAGGCGCCGCTTTGGGCTGACGAATCCGTTCGGTCAGGCCGAAGAAATTGGCGATGTGATACGACGAGGAGATGCCCGCCTCGATCAGGAACGCGCCCTGCGCGCCGTAGCGCTCGTCATTGTCGGCGAGCCCGAGCGGGGTGCCGTGGGCCATGTCGGTGATGGTGTAGGATTCGACGGCTGTGTCGCCGTCGGCGTCCCACCAGATCTGGCGCGGATAGCCGTCGACGGTGCCTTCCGACATCGGCGCCGCGGGCAGATGATGCAGGTCGAGCCATTGCTTGACGATCTCGTCGGCATTGGCCGGGTTGACCGTGCGATCGGCACTGCCGTGCCATACCGAAATCCTAGGCCAGGGCCCCTTATGCTTCGACGCCTTGCGCACCAGTTCTCCCAATTCGCGGGCCGGGCGCGAGGACGACTGGAGCATGCCGTTCAACGCCTCCCGCACATTGCTGGCGACGCCGTAGGGCAGGCCCGCGATGACGGCGCCGGCGGAAAACACCT
Organism: Bradyrhizobium sp.; assembly: GCF_035484855.1. Lineage (GTDB taxonomy): Bacteria > Pseudomonadota > Alphaproteobacteria > Rhizobiales > Xanthobacteraceae > Bradyrhizobium. The sequence continues at coordinate 11,888 of NZ_DATHOP010000020.1, read as the reverse complement.
CGGGATAGGTGGCCAGCATCACCGACGTCATCGCGCCACCGGCCGAAAGGCCGGTGACGAAGATGCGGCGCTCGTCGATTTTGTGGTCGCGGACCATTCGCGCAATCATCTGCCGGATCGAACAGGCCTCGCCGCTGCCGCGCGCGGTGTCGTCCGGATTGAACCAGTTGAAGCAGCCATTGGCGTTGTTGGCGGACTGCTGCTCCGGCATCAGCAGCGCGAATCCATAATGTTTTGCCAGCGTCGACCAGCCGGCGCCCAGATCATAGGCCGAGGCGGTCTGGCCGCAGCCGTGCAGCACGACGACCAGGGCAGGCGTTGGCTGGAGGCCTTCCGGAACGAATGAAAACATCCGCAAGTCGCCCGAATTGGCCCCGAAAGCCGTGGTTTCGACCAGCGGACTGTGCGATCCGGGCCGCAGGTTACGTCCGTAATGGCCAAAGCCGTTGAGGGCATTCAGTTTTGGCAGATGCCGCAGGAATTCGACATTCTTGGCGAGGGACACCGGCAGCTCCTTGGCGAGAGACTTCTTAACTCCAGGGAGCACAGATAGTTGCTGCACTGCAAAATAAAAAGACCGTGTGCTGTCATTCCCCAGAAATAACATTTCGCGACAGGCCGAGCGGCGCTTCCATGACCGAAATGCGGCGGCGGCGATGGGTGACGACCTCACGCCGTCATTGCGAGCGCAAGCGAAGCAATCCATCGCGCAATAAGCGAAGATGGATTGCTTCGTCGCTTCGCGCCTCGCAATGACGACGGGACACAGCTTCGCGATCTCGCCGCGCGTTTTTGCGCGAGTTTTGCCATTACGTCAGCACGGAGGATAAGTCAGCCGCGACGTGCGGCCGCGCGGCGCATCCATGACAGAAACGCGGCGGCGGTGGCGATCGACAGCGCAAACAGCGCCAGCGACGCAAACAGCGCCGTCTGCGCGGAGCCGGCAGCTTCAATGGTGAAGAAGACCGCGCCGATGGCCGCGACCCCGCTGGCGTTGGCGATTTGCTGGGTGGTGCCGTACATCCCGGCACCGGAGCCGGCGCTGGCAGGCTTCACGGTGGAAAGCACCGCACTCGACAATGGCGCCATCACCAGCCCCTGGCCGAAGCCGAAAATCGCCAGCACCAGCGCCAGCCGCCATGCGGTCGCTTCCGCCGATGCAACGCCCGCCGCCAACACCGCGAGGCCGGCAATCTGGATGGCGCAGCCTTCGATCAGGACGCGCGTGCCGCGACGGCGCGCCCGCATTGCGCTGTGCCGCGAAGCCACGACGAAGGCGAGCACCAGCGGCAGGAACACGCAGCCCGCCTGCAGTGGCGGAATATGCAGGCCCCGCTGCATGAAAATCGTCATCACCAGATAGAATGACAAATTGGCGAAGAAGAAGAAGAACGCCGCGTACAGGCCGCGCATGAAGACGGCATCGGACAACAATGCAAGATCGATCAGCGGCATACCGCCACTTCCGGCCACCCGGCGCTCGAGCCGCACGAACGCCGCGACGACGGCGATCCCTCCGGCCATGACAAACCAGACCGATGGCTCCCAATGCAGGTCCTGGCCCAGCAATAGCGGCCCGATCAGGCACACCAAACCCGCAAACAGCACGATCGCACCTGATATATCGAGCTGCGTGCCGGGACGGCGCGCCACCTGCGGCATGATGCGCCAGGCAGAAGCCATGATGATAAGCCCGAACGGCACGTTGACAAAGAACACCGCGCGCCAGCCGAGCCCCACCGGATCGAACGCGACCAGTACGCCGCCGAGCAGGAAGCCGGCCGCGCCGGCGAGCCCCAGCACGATGCCGTAGATCGCAAAGGCGCGGGCGCGCGCGCCGTCCGCAAACAACAGATGCAGCGTGGCGAGCACCTGCGGCACCATCAGCGCCGCGGTCGCGCCTTGCGCCAAGCGGGCTGCGATCAATTCGCCGCCGGACTGCGAAAGTCCGCACCACAGCGAGGTCGCGGTGAAGCCGGACACGCCGGCCAGAAAGATATTTTTGGTGCCGTAGATATCGCCGAGCCGGCCGCCGGTGACCACCAGCGTCGCATAGGCGATCAGGTAGATCGCGATCACCGCCTCGATCTGCGCCGGGCTCGCATGCAGTTCAGCGGCAATGGTCGGAATCGCGACATTGACGATGAAGGCATCGACGCCGAACATGAATTGCGCGGCGACGACGGTCGCGAGCACCCACCAGCGGCGCGAGAAATCCACGGTCGGAGATACAATCTGGTGCATGGGAAAGCTGCCTGATCTGAATTCCGTTGCACCAGACTGATCAGGTTTCGGTCGTCCCCGCGATTACCTCCGGGGTAAGCGTTGGCAGGATTCCTCGCCCGATTGACACGTGGGACACGGTGATCGTCCCGTCATTCCGGGGCGCATCGAAGATGCGAACCTCAGATGTGCAATTGCACATCGGGGAATCTCGAGATTCCGGGTTCGATGCTTTGCATCGCCCCGGAATGACGGCGGAGGTTAGCGTCGATCCGTCATTGCGAGCGCAAGCGAAGCAATCCATCTTCGTCGCGGAAAGAAGGAGTGGATTGCTTCGTCGCATCCGCCTTCGCCCGAAGGCGGGCTTCGGCGGACAAGAGTGCTCCTCGCAATGACGGGTGTTCTGGCGACCGCCTCAAATCGCTTTCAGCTTGCGGTACGCGAACCACACCATCTTCAACAGCAGCCAGCCGTCCCGGAAGCGCGATATCTGGGTCTCCCCGAAAGTGCGCGCCTTGTAGTGGATCGGCGTCTCGATGATTTTGAGGTTCTGCTTGGCCGCGCCGAAGATCAGGTCGAAGTCGCCGAACGGATCGAAATTGCCGAAATAGCCACGCTCGCTCGCCAGCACTTCGTAGTCTTTTCGCAATAGCACCTTGGTGCCGCACAGCGTGTCGGTCATCCTTGTGTTGACGAGATAGCTGAACAGATAGGCAAAAAGCCGGTTGGCGATGAAGTTGAGCGGGCGCATCGCCTCGTTCTCCATCGGATAGATCAGGCGGGTGCCGTTGACGAATTCGGCCTTCCCGGTCTCGATCACGGCGTGGAATTTCGGCAGCGCTTCCGGCGGCATGGTCAGGTCGGCGTCGAGGATCATCAGCACGTCGCCGGTCGCCGCGGCAAAGCCCTTGCGCACCGCGTCGCCCTTGCCCTTGCCGTCCTGCTTCAGCACCTTGATGTCCCATGAGTCCCTGTAGGCATCGCGGACGCGCTCGCATTCCTCGAAGGTGCCGTCGCTGGAATTGCCCTCGACGAACAGGATCTCCTGCGCAGAGCCGAATCGCGGCATCCGCAGGATCGCGTTCTCGATGTTGCCGCGCTCGTTGCGGCAGGGAATCAGAATGCTCGCGGAAAATTTGCGATCCGGAAACAGGCGGACCGGGCGTCCGACGATATAGGTCCGCAGGCACAGCTTCCTGATCCCCGGCAGAGGGGCGATGAAGCGGTTGACGAACGGGCCGATGCCGAACCAGCGCAACGGAATCAGCTGGCGCTGCTCGTGGCTGATCATCTCGAAATCCGCGAGATCCATCAGATTGAGGAAGTCGGCGGTAGCGATGTAATTGATCTTCGGCTGCCTGGCGCGCAGACGCAGCAATTCGGCGAGCTTGAGGATCGGCTCCCACAGATGCGAATAATAGGAGATGATGATCCGCGTCGACGGCGCGCACAGATGATGCACCAGCCGCAAGGTGCCGTCGATGTCCTCGAACATGCCGATGGTGTCCGCGATCACGATGTAGTCGAACGGCCCCTCGATGCCGCCGAGCGTCGCCGGATCTTCGACATCGCCCAGCACAAAATGCAGATCGGGATGCAGCTCTCTGGCCCTGGCAATGGTTCTGGCGCCGAAATCGACGCCGACGCCATAGGACGGCTGCAGCGCGGCGAGCAAATCGCCGCGGCCGCAGCCCAGTTCCAGCACCCGCTTGCCCGGCGGAATCAGGAATCGCATGAACTTCAGGTCATCTTCACGATAAGCGGCGTTGAACCTGCTCCGACGATCCTGCTCGTCCAGATTGGACTCGGCGTATTCCAGAAATTCCCTTTTCCGCAAATTGCCGAACTGCGGTGGAGCGGCGGGTGGCGCTTGATTCATTACGGCCTCGAATGGACTCAAAAAGCTTGTATCTGCGGTGTGACCGGGCGATGGAATTGCCAATCGTCCCTTGCGAAAACGCGACTTGCATTTCCGTCAGCGTTCCGCCTTTTAGACTGAACCGGTAGCAAACTGAACCGGTTTCGGATCGAGGCAGGTTGAAATCCGGCGGGTATTCTGGAAATAAAACACAATGAAACCGGGTGAAATCAGCGTTTCGGCGAGGCTAGCGCAAACCACGGCGGTCTTCATCGTCAGTTCGATGCTGTCGCTTCTGCTGCTGTCGAAGGTCACGCCGATGGTTTGGGAGGACCATTTCGAGATCGGGCAGAATTTGAGATCGACCGGCGCCTTGACCATCGACGATGTGCCTTCGTTGATCCGGCCGCCCGGATTTCCGGCATTCGTCGCCGCCTCGCTCTGGATCGGCGACCTTTTTTCTGCTCGAAAGGACACCACGGACAAACGCGATCCGGACCGCGACCGCCGCACCGTCGTCTCCGCGCAATGCATCCTGCTCGGAGCGATGGCGGCGGCGCTGTTCCTCTGGGCTTCGCTCTACGGCGGAAGCGTTGCCGCGGCCGGCATCGCATTCACGGCGGCGCTCAATCCCTATTCGCTGGCGCTCGCCAATCTCGCTTCCTATCATTTTTTGTTTGTGGTGCTGACCCTTTTCGCCACGCTGGGGCTGCTTTCGCTGCGGCGTTCCGGGTCGTCGGCTCCGGCCAGCGCAGGCGTCGGGATCCTCTGGGGCCTGACCTCCCTGGTGAAACCCGTCGCACTGATCGTTCCGGTCTTCGTCGTGCCGCTGATGCTGTTCCGGTTGCCGCGGCGCACCGCCATCACGTCGATCGTACTGATCGCGGTCGGCATGATTCTGGTCGTCGGACCCTATGTCGGACGCAACACGCTGATCGCCGGCCAGCCCCTCGTGACGGCTCAGGGAGGTTACGCCTTCTGGGGAACATCCATCGAAAAAATGGACCCGCACCAACCGTTCCTGGTGTGGCAGCCGATCTGGTGGAAATATGGCATGCCGATCTTCACGAAAGTCACCGGCTCCGAACAATATAGCGAGCGCCTGATCAATGCCTTCGCGGTTCCGCTGAACGCCGAGTTTTCGAAAGAGGCCCGCCAGAACATCCTCGCCGCGCCGGCAATCTATTTGTACAACGTCTTCCGCAACTTCGTCTCCTTCAATCTCGACACCATGGCGTTCTGGAACAAGTATATCATCGCCCACAACAAGCGGCTGGTGGAGTGGCTTTCGGAATTCTGGATCATCGCGCTGATCGGGCTTGCCGCAGCGGGCGTGATCTGGGGCTGCCTTGCCAGGGACGACGATGCCATGACGGTGGCCGCGATCTACCTCGCGATCGTTATCGCCCACTCGATCTCGTTCGCCACGGAGCTTTATACCATTGCAAAACTGCCGCTGATCCTGCTCGGATTTGCGCTTCTGGTCCTGCGGCTGGAGAATACGCCTCGCCATGGAATGTTCGGACGCAGCATCGCATGCGGCATGGCCGGGCTCGCTCTGGTCATATCCGTGCTGGCGGTGTGACGACATGAATGCACCGGCACCGCGGATGTGGGACGGCTTTTTTGCCGGGAATGAGCGCGCCTGGTGTGCGCTGCTGCTATCGTGCGCGCTTCTCACCCATGCCTATTCGATCGTCGTCACCGGCGCCAAATTCTGGATCGACTCGATCGTCTATTTTCAATTTGCACAGGCGCTGTTCGACCCGGAGCAACTCGCCCGACTGTACCAGTCGCATTTCGGCTTTCAGTACCAATACGTGCCGCCCGGCCTGCCGCTCTTGATCCGCGCGCTGGACGGGATTTTTGGAGAGTATTTGTGGCCGGCGCTCGCGGTCCTTCAAGGCCTGCTCAGTGCCTTTGCCGTCACCTACTTCGTCCTCGCCTTCAGGCAGAGGCTCAGCCGGCCGGCGCAACTGGCCGCGGTCGTCATTTGCGGCCTTCACCCTTATTACATGTCTTTCCATGCCGCGGCGCTGACAGAGTCGGTTCCTGCCTCACTCCTGCTGTTCTGCCTTGGAATTGCGATCCGTGCGCTCGATCACCGTGTCTCGCTGCGCGCCGCATTGAGCGTGCTGCTCCCGCTCTCGATTGTTGCCGCGCAGTTTCGTCCCTATCTTGGACTGATCGGCGTTCTCGCCGCCGCGCTGATCGTGTTCCAATGCGGCAAACCCCGGCGGATTCCGCTCTACGCTCTCACCGCGTTGGCCTTTTTCGCCGGCACGCTTGCCTTTCCGCTTTACAGGGCCGCCATCGGCATCGGCTTCTTCGTGCCGAACGTGAACGCCCTGATGCTGACCCACATTTCCTATGTCGCCTGGGATCTCGACAAGGAGACCGCGCAATCGCTGAACACCGTGGTGTTGAACGACGAAATCCGGGCCCGGCTGATCGGAAGAGAAGCCGTCACCTACGACGACGCCTGGCATATGTTCAGCGATCTGGTCGCGACGGGGCTGTCGCCCGCCGAGGCCCGGCAAAGAATCGCCGACGCCGCGTGGCGGGTGCGGACATCGTCGTTTCCGATCATCGAGCGGCAGCTGCAGCTGCCGCTGGCGTCGATCGGATTTCAATATGCCGCCGTATGCTGCCAGGCCAACCGCCAGCTCACGCGCGACATGACCGGCTTCTTCCTGTTTCGCCATATCCGGGCTTACTATCGCTGGAACTCGGGCGTGGACAGGGGCAGCTATCCAGAACTGTTCGACAAATTCACCGAGATGACGCGAGCGACGGATCTCTACAGCGACGCGGCGGAGAATTTCTACATTGCGAGAATCCGACCCTATGTCACGGACAGCCTGAAATCATTGCGCGATCCCTTGCATCTCACGTTTTTCGTGAGCGATCCGCTGATCCTGATTGCCTGGTTCGGGCTATTCCTCTGTTTCTGGCCCGACCGGCGGATGACGCTGCTGGTGATGGCCGTACCCTTCGCGGTGATCTACGCGGTGGCCGTGTACACCCACATTTTCGGCGACAATCGTCACGCCCATCCGCTGATTCCAATCATCATCGTCGGATTCGTGAAGGTCGTGGATGACTTCTTCACCCGGGGGTACTGGTCGAGATTTCGGGAGCGGCTGCGCCTGTCCCGGAAAAGCCGGCCTGCAAATCCGGCTTGAGATCATCGGTCGGCGCGCACCACGACGTTCACGCTGGCGCCGTCGGCAACCAGCCGCTGCAACTGACTTGCGGTCGACGGCAAACGCCTTCGGCCCAGCAAGGTATAGAAGCGGTAGCCGTTGGGCACGAAGTAGGAAAGCAGCTCGTCGAGCGACGAACCGCGCTCCTCCAGCGAATAGGGCGCCAATTCCATGACGAAAACCGGACGCTGATCGCGCAGCATCGCGGTCGCACCCTTGAGGACGTCGCACTCATAGCCATCGACATCGAGCTTGACCAATTGCACCCGGCGATCGGCGCGCTCGGCGAGCACGCTATCGAGGCTCCGCGCCTGCGCTGCGTCGGTCTGCATTTCGCGGCCGAGATGCTTGGGGTGCAGTCCCGTCTCGGCAGTAAGCGGCCAGCTTGAATAGATCGCGTGGGGAACGCGGACTTCATCGCCGGCCGTCAGAAAGCACTGGAAGGTTTCAACGCGGGAGCCGAGTTGCGGATTGAGATCGAGATTGCGCTTGAGTTTTTGGAAGGCAAAATCCGTCGGTTCGAATGCCATCACGCGGCCGTTCGGGCCGACGAGACTCGCCAAATGCAGCGTGTGGGCGCCGATATTGGCGCCGATATCCAGCACCAACGACGAGGGTTCCGTCAATCTCGCCAGCGCGACGGAGGTTGTCCACTCGAACATTCCGCCGAGGTAGATGGCAAAGTCGATGCCTTGCGACAGGTCCAGTTCGTAAGTGATGCCGCGCCTGGAAAACAGGCCCTTGTCGGGCCGGCCTGCCATGCCCCGGCCAAATCGGACGACATCGTGCAAGGCCCTGGCGATGGCGATTTTGGTGGCGGTCTTCATGAACATTCCAGCGGATTTGAGCCGAGACCCATAGAGGCTTTTTCGCCAAAACACTATGAGGGATGGGCACTGATCCGGCCGTCTCGGACAGACCGCCTGAATGCGCTTTTGCCCGTATCGGACCGATCCGCGGGTGAAAACGCTGAGGGAGGCCATGTGAAGCCGCCGGACAGGCGGCTTCGTCGCTGTCGCAATCCGAGCGGACTTGAAAAATGTGAGTGAAGATCCCGGTTCGACCAGCCACGGAAGGACCGGGATCTTCGCGCCCTATTCTGGAATGCGCCGTCCCAGCTAGCCGAATTTCCTTAAATCTTCATGCAGGGTTGCAGCCCATATCCGTCCCGGCCGATCCATCGGCTGCGCGCATGGCGCCATGTCCGATAGCGTAACGGGCTTTCCGCGATTGCCTTGGCGCATTCCAGCCCGTAGCCTCTTGGGCAGCCCCATCGACAAGAATATTCCGTCCGGAGAAACACCCATGGCACGCCTGAAATTCGGAGCCTTCCTCGCGCCGCATCACCCGATCGGCGAGCATCCGATGCTGCAATTCCGCAGGGACCTCGATTTCGTCGAGCAGATCGACGCGCTCGGCTATGACGAATTCTGGTGCGGCGAGCATCATTCCTCGGGCTGGGAAATGATCGCCTCGCCGGAGATGTTTCTGGCTGCCGCCGGCGAGCGCACCAAGCGCATCAAGCTCGGCACCGGCGTGGTCTCGCTGCCCTATCATCACCCCTTCAATGTCGCCCAGCGCATGGTGCAGCTCGACCACATGACCGGCGGCCGCGCCATCTTCGGAAGCGGTCCCGGAGCGCTCGCCTCCGACGCGCATACGCTCGGCATCGACCCGATGACGCAGCGCGACCGCCAGGACGAGGCGATCGCGATCATCCGCCGCCTGTTCCGGGGCGAGCGCGTCACCGCCAAGAGCGACTGGTTCACCATGAACGACGCCGCGCTGCAGCTGCTGCCGCTGCAGGAAGAGATGCCGTTCGTGGTGGCCTCGCAGATCTCGCCCTCGGGCATGACGCTCGCCGGCAAATACGGCATCGGCATTATTTCGCTCGGCTCGATGTCGACGCAGGGTCTGATGGCGCTGCCGACGCAATGGGGTTTTGCCGAGGACGCGGCCAAGAAGCACGGCACCACCGTGAGCCGCGCCGACTGGCGCGTGCTGCTGTCCTGGCACATCGCCGAAAGCCGCGAGCAGGCCCGCCGCGAGGCCGGCCCCGGCCTGATGCGCTGGCACAACGACTATAATGTCCGCACCCTGCAGCGGCCGGGACTGCAGCCCTTCACCTCGCCCGAGGACGCCGTGGAAAAGACCGCCGGCGGCGAGGCCGCCGCCTCCACCATCGGCACGCCGGATGATCTGGTCAAAACCATCAAGAACCTGATTCAGGTTTCCGGCGGCGTCGGCACCATCGTCGGCTTCGTGCACGACTGGGCCAATCCCGAAAATACCCGCCGCAGCTGGGACATGGTGGCGCGCTACGTGATCCCGGAAATCAACGGCTACGTCGCCAAGCTGCGGGAGTCGCAGAAATTCGTGATCGAGAACCGCGCGATATTCGAGCGCGCAGGCCAAGCCGTGATGGCCAAGATCATGGAAAACGAAAGGGCTGCCGCCGCACTGCCGCTGACCGGCCCCGGCCGCGTCGCGATCCCGACCATCAACGCGCCGGACCTGCAGAAGGAAGCGGCGAAGCGCAAGAACAAGGCGTGAAGCGCAACTTCAATTCTCTCGTCGTCCCTGCGAACGATATTGACCTCTTCTCCCTCTCCCCGTTCTTCACGGGGAGAGGGTTGGGGTGAGGGGCTCTCTCAGCGAGCGCGACTCGCGGAGAGTCCCCCTCACCCGGATTGCATTGCATGCAATCCGACCTCTCCCCGCAAGCGGGGCGAGGTGAACCTCGGCCGCTCCGAGTCAACTCACTTGCCGTAATAATCCTGCACTGTCTGCCACGCCGTGGTCTGCAGGAAGCGGGCCGTCGGCTCGTCGATGCCGGCCAGATAAGTATTGCCCACCGGCGAGCGTCCGGTCAGCGCGGCGAAGGTGGTGCAGGCGGCGAGATACGTCCCCGCCAAACTCGGATGCCGCTTGTCGGGGGCGTAGAGATTGAGCTCCGGCTGAGCGGCGCGGGCGCGCGCAAACGCCAGCCCCGCCGGAATCACCAGCGCGTGGTTGTCGTTGCCGGCGATCGTGTAGGCCTCGGCCAATTGCTCCGTCATCTCCGGCCTGTCGGAATAGGCCCAGGACATGAAGAACACCGGCGTTGCGCCATGGGCGCGGACGATGTCGCTGTTCTTACTGGCATATTCGGTGAAAATGCTTTTCAGCCTGGGATGGATGGGACACTGGCTGCAATCCATCATGACGGCTGCGTCGAACAATTTGTCGGGCTTGTCGAATACGACATTGTTGTGCTCGTCGAAGGAATAGTTGCCGATCGCGTTGGGGCGAAAGTAACTCTCGACGTCGTGCCAGTCGAAACCGGAGCCTCCGATCGTCACCATGGTGGCGCGATAGTCCTGCTTGTGGTCTGAATCGGCGGCCTTTTCCAGCAGCGTGACGTGCCCCGGCATGCCGTTGTTGTAATAGAAGAAGCTGTTGCCGATGAAGATTTCAGTCTTGGGAAAATCGGGCCCGAGGCTGGTGACGACGGGTTTGGTTTGCGCCCATGCCGGCCCCGCCATCATCCAGGCCGCCGCGAACACGGCCACAAACACCCGAAAAACACCTCGCATTGCATTCCTCCCGCTCGATCTCATTTTGCGCTAACCTAGCATGGCGCCAGGATTTGTCTGCGGCTCCGACCGGCATAATTCCGCCTGATCGGAGCGCCAGGCTTTGCAGCGTCACCACATCAGGCTATTTTGCTCGCTCAAGCGCGACCAACCGGAGCCGTTGCCATGTCGATGCAAACTGCGGTCTCGCCTGCGATCAGCCTGACGTCGCCCAAGCGCAATTCGCTGACGCACATTCCCGGCGACGAAGGCTGGCCGCTGATTGGCAAGACGCTCGAGGTGCTCGCCGATCCCAAGGGTCAGGTGGAGCGCCAGTCCGCCAAATACGGGCTGGTCTATCGCAGCCATTTGTTCGGTGAGACCAGCCTGGTGCTGCTGGGACCAGAGGCCAATGAACTGGTGCTGTTCGACCAGGCCAAATTGTTCTCCTCGACCCATGGCTGGGGCCGGATTCTCGGCCTGTTGTTTCCACGCGGGCTGATGCTGCTCGATTTCGACGAGCACCGGTTGCACCGGCGCGCGCTGTCGGTGGCGTTCAAGTCCGGACCGATGAAATCCTACCTCGCCGAGCTCGACACCGGCATCGCGGCGCGGGTCGTGCGATGGAAGGCGCAGCCGGGGGCGATGCTGTTCTATCCGGCGATGAAGCAGCTCACGCTCGACCTTGCCGCAACTTCCTTTCTCGGCGCCGGCATCGGCCCCGAGGTCGACGAGATCACCCGCGCCTTTGTCGACATGGTGGCGGCGTCGATCGCCGTGATCCGCAAGCCGCTTCCGGGCACCAAGATGGCGCGCGGCGTCAAAGGCCGGCAGCGCATCGTGGCTTATTTCTCCGAGCAAATTCCGATCCGCCGCGCCAAAGACGGCCAGGACCTGTTCTCGCAGCTCTGCCGCGCAACCCACGAAGACGGCGCGCTATTGTCGACACAGGACATCGTCGACCATATGAGCTTCCTGATGATGGCCGCGCATGACACGCTGACCTCGTCGCTGACCTCCTTCATCGGCGAGCTAGCTGCCAATCCG
>NZ_DATHOP010000019.1:0-2120 GCF_035484855.1 Bradyrhizobium sp. | reverse complement strand
CCATGAAATTGACTTCACCATCGCGGATTTCGCCGCCGATGTCCGAGCACCGACCCCGTCCGCGGCGGCCGAGATTGCGGTGCCCGACGGCGAAGAATGGCTCATCTCCTTGTCGCGGCTCGCGCACCGCCTGCAGCGCGGACTGTTGCGCCGGGTGGAGGCGCAGCGGGAGCGATTGCGCTGGCTCATCGGCCGCGCCGCCTTGGTCAGTCCCATGGCCCGCCTGTCGCAGCAGACGCAGCGCCTGGATGACCTGGAGCAGCGCATGTTTCGCTCGCTTCGCCAAATCCTAGCCGATCGGCGCTCGGCCTTGGGTGAGCGCCGCAGCCGTCTGTGGCAGTTGAGTCCAGCGGCCCGGCTGCGCAGTACGGCGGCCCGACAGGCGGCCCTCTACGCCAGACTGCGCGCCGCAGCCCTCGCCCGCCTGCATCGCGCGCGCGAACGCCTCTCGCCGTTGGTGCGCACCCTGAACGCCGTAAGCCCACTCGCCACCCTCGATCGGGGCTACGCCATCGTCAGCCGCGTCGGCGGCGGCATTCTGCGCAGCGCCGCGGATGTCGGACCAGGGACACTGATCGAAGCACGCCTCGCGGTGGGGAAAATTCGCGCCAAAGTGGAGGAACCTTGATTCGCACGGCGCTTTTTCGACGGGCCGCGCCTGCCTTTTGGGTGGCGCTTTTGCTCTGTGCGGCGCCCGTGCTAGCCCGAGCCTACCCGCTGCCGCACGACAGCCCGGTGCCGGGTGGCGTCAAAATCCTCAAGCTCGACGTCCAGAGCGATTCCATGCCCTATGTGGAGGTCGAGGGTCACCGCGCGCTGGTTGTGCGGGATGATTCGAGTTGGATCGCCATCATCGGCATCCCGTTGTCAGCCCCGCTTGCCTCTCGGCAGGTCATCGTTCGCAGTGGCGACGGCAGAAAGGAGCTGCAATTTACGATCGGCGACAAGCAGTATGCCAGTCAATCGCTCAAGGTCGCGCCCGGGCAGGTGAATCTCTCGAAGGCCGACCTGGAACGAGTGAATCGAGACAAAGAGATCATCGAGCACGCCATGAGTCGCTGGAGTGACGGGCAGCCCGAGACGCTGCGCATGCCGCAGCCGGTCCCCGGCGTGCGCAGCAGTTCCTTCGGCATGCGCCGCATCTTCAACGGCGAGTCGCGCAGCCCGCACGGCGGCATGGACATCGCCGCGCCGGTCGGCACGCCGGTGTTGGCGCCCCTCGCGGGGATGGTGATCGACACCGGGGATTTTTTCTTCACCGGCAACACCGTCTTCGTGGATCACGGCCGCGGCATGATCAGCATGTATTGCCACTTGAGCGCCATCGACGTGAAGCCGGGACAGCACGTGGCCGCGGGCGCCACGCTGGGCAAAGTCGGCATGACCGGCCGGGCCACCGGGCCCCATTTACATTGGGGCCTGAGCCTCAATCGCGCCTGGGTCGATCCGGAATTGTTCGTCGCGAACTAGGCTGCGGCGGCCCTAGATTCCGCGCGACTCACCCCTTCGCGCCGCTCAACATCTGATCGACAGCGGCGCCTTCCATCGGTGCCGGCTGGGAGGCCTGACGCAGGCGCGCGCTGTGTTCCTGGACCGCCGCACCCGAGGGCTGCATTTCGATTTGGCCTTGAAAAAATGCGCCCTCGCTGATGCCAACTCGCGGCGCAAATACGTTGCCTTTGACCTTCGCCGTGGCCCGGATGTTGACCGACTCGGTCGCGTACAGATCGCCCTCGACCTTGCCGTCGATGACAATGACGCGGGCGCGGATATCGCCCTTCATGGTGCCGTCGGTGCCGACCGTGAGGCTCTGGGTGTGGGTGATCGAGCCCTCGACGCTGCCCTGAACGATCAGGTCTTCCTGCGCCGACAGTTCACCGCGGAATCGTAGCGTGGGGCCCAACACAGAGGCTCGCGAAGCCGACTCTGCAGCCTTGACGTCGGGCGATCGTGCGGTCTCGGTAACGCGCGGTGCCGGCGATCGCAGATCGCCGCCGGGTACACGCGGTTCAGGACGCGTCAGGGAAGGTTCGGGCGCGCCGGGGCGGCCGGGATTCGCATTCATCATTTGATCATCTCCATCGAGAGGTTTTTTGAACCACGACATTGTTAAGCGGCGC
>NZ_DATHOP010000018.1:0-22030 GCF_035484855.1 Bradyrhizobium sp. | reverse complement strand
GGTTCCTGGAGCCTTCCGACGGCGAGATCCATGTCGGCGACCGGCTGGTTTCCTCGAAGGCGCGCACGCTGCCGCCCGAGCGGCGCAAGATGTCGATGATCTTCCAGAGCTACGCGCTGTGGCCGCACATGACGGTGACGGAAAACATCGTCTACGGCCTGCGCCTGCGCAAAATCGACCGCGCGACCATTGCGAAAAAGCTCGACGTGATCCTCAAGGCCACCAAGCTCGAAATCCTGGCGCAGCGCTATCCCGGCGAATTGTCCGGCGGCCAGCAGCAACGCGTGGCGCTGGCGCGGGCTTTGATCGTCGAGCCGGAGACGCTGTTGCTCGACGAGCCCTTGTCCAATCTCGACGCCAACTTACGCGAGGAGATGCGTTTCGAGATCCGCCGCCTGCACGACGAATACCGCTACACCACGGTCTATGTCACCCACGACCAGTCCGAGGCGATGACCACCGCCGACCTGATCGCGGTCATGAACGCCGGCAAGATCGACCAGCTCGGCACGCCGGAAGAGATCTACGACCGGCCGCAATCGGAATTCGTCGCGCGCTTCATCGGCGCCAGCAATGTGATCAACGGCATCGCGCGCGACGCCGACCACATCGGCTTCGCCGGCGCCACCCTGCAGGTGGTCGGCGAAAAACTCGATCCCGGCCAGCGCGCCGTCGTCGCGATCCGCCAGCACGACATCCAATTGTCGACGCGGTCGCCGCCAAGCCCCGAGAATGTGGTCAAGGCCACGGTGACGCGGCAGGTGTTCCTCGGCGCCAGCCGCGACTACATGGTCGAGACCGCTGATGGCACCACCTTGCGGATTGTCACATCGACCGAGAACGCCGTTCCCAGGGGCGCCGAGGTCTGGCTCACGCTGCCGCCGGAGCGCTGCCGCGCGCTGAGCCGATAGAAGGAATACGGACGCGATGAGCATGACAAGACTTTCCAGACGCGGCCTTCTGAAGGGTTCGACGGCGCTGGCGCTGGGCGCCGTGTTCGCCTCGCCCGTGCGCGCCGAGGCGCCGCCGCCGGTGGCGATCACGCCCGAACTGGTCGAGGCCGCGCGCAAGGAAGGCAAGGTGATCCTGTATTCCGCGATGGATCTGCCGGTCGGCGAGAAGCTCGGCAAGGCCTTCGAGGCGAAATATCCCGATATCGCCGTGCAGATCGAGCGTTCCGGCGCGGAGCGGCTGTTCCAGCGTCTCGACCAGGAATTTGCCTCCGGCATCCACGCTTGTGATGTGATCAACAGCTCGGACGCGTCGCATTTCATCAGCTGGAAAAGGAACGGCTGGCTGGCGCCGTTTGTGAGCGAGGACATCGCCCAGCATTTTCTGCCCGAATTTCGCGACCCGGACGGCATGTCGGCGACGTCGCGAATCTATCTGTCGTCGATCGGCTACAATACCAATCTGGTGAAACCCGACGACGCGCCAAAAAGCCTTGCGGATTTGCTCGACCCGAAATGGGCCGGCAAGATGGTGAAGGGCCATCCGGCCTATAGCGGCACCATCATGACCGCGACCTTTCAGATCGTGCGCGAGCTCGGCTGGGACTATTATGAAAAGCTGTCGAAGCAGCGCGTCATGCAGGTCCAGTCGGCGACCGATCCGCCGAAGAAGCTGGCGCTCGGCGAGCGCGCCGTGATGGCCGACGGCAACGAATATAATGTGGTGCTGCTCAAGGAAGCCGGCCAGCCGGTCGAGCCGGTGTATCCAACCGAAGGCGCGCCGACGGTCTCGGGTCCGACCGGCATCTTCAATACCGCGCCGCATCCCAATGCCGCGCGGCTGTTCCAGGCCTGGCTGCACAAAAGGGAAACCCAGCAATTCTTCGTCGACTTCACGGCGCAATATTCGGCGCATGCGCAAGTGCAGTCGAAGCCGGGACGCCGCAAGATTTCCGATATCAAACGGATGAAGGAAGATGCCGCCGGTGTGGAGAAAATGGCCGAAGAGATCAAGACGCGCTATGCGAAGCTGTTACGGGTGTAGGTTTGCAACAGCGTAGCATCACTCTCTCCACCGTCATTCCGGGATGGTCCGAAGGACCAGACCCGGAATCTCGAGATTCCGGGTTCGTGCTTCGCACGCCCCGGAATGACGAACAGAAAGTAGCATGACCCTCACTCCCACCATCGACGGCACGCGCGGCAAGTTCGACTGGACGAGGCCGGTGCTGTTGCTGTTCGCGGCATGCCTGATCGTGTTGATCGCGCTGCCGCTGTCGTGGCTTGCGGTCTACGCCTTTACCGACAAGGCCAGGCACGTGACGCTGATGAATTTCGTCACGCTGTTCACCAATCCGGATTTTCTCGATCCGCTGCTGACCACCGCGATCATCGCCACCACCTCCGCCATCCTCTGCTGCGCCGTCGCAGCGCCAATGGGATGGCTGGTGTCGCGCACCGACATGCCGGCACGGCAGTTCATCCGCGCGCTGGTCACGGCCTCGTTCGTGACGCCGCCGTTTCTCGGCGCGGTGGCCTGGGAATTGCTGGCGGCGCCGAACAGCGGACTGCTCAACCAGTTGTTCCGGCTGGTGACGGGCGCGGATTCCGACGAGCATTTGTTCAACATCTATTCGATGACCGGGATCATCTTCGTGATCTCCTGCTACACCTTCCCCTTCGTGTTCGTACTGGTTGCGAATTCGCTCGACACCATGCCGGGCGAACTGGAAGACGCCTCTGCCATCCTCGGCGGCAAGGCCTGGACCACGGCGCGCCGGATCACGATTCCGCTGGCGATGCCGGCGCTGGTCGCGGGCGCCCTGATCGCGTTCCTGCAGGCGATGACACTGTTCGGTTCGCCCGCGATCCTGGCGCTGCCCGCGGGCTTCCATACCATGACGACAAAAATCTGGAGCCTGTTCCAGTATCCGCCGAAACTCGAACTGGCGGCCGCCGCCGCGGTACCGCTGCTGCTGCTCACCATCCTGCTATTGCAGGCGCAGAAATTCATTCTCGGACGCCGCGGCTATTCGGTGGTCGGCGGCAAATATGGCGCGCCGCGCCGCGTCGAGCTGAAACAATGGCGCTGGGTGGCGCTGGCATTTTGTTTGGTGGTGCTGCTCAATCCGGTGTTCCTGCCCTATCTGGCGCTGCTCAACGCCGCGTTCTCGCCGAACGCGACCACGCTGGTGACGCCGGCGACGATGACGCTGAAGAATGTCGTGTTCGTGTTCACCGAATTGTCGGCGACGCAACTGGCGCTGAAGAACACCGTGATCCTGGGCACCGCGACCGCGACCATCGGCACCATCCTCGCGCTGGTGATCGCCTATGTCACCACCCGCCGGGCGATCGTCGGCTATCGCCTGCTCGGCTTTCTCGCCACGGCGCCTGTCGCGGTGCCCGGCATCGTGCTCGGCGTCGGGCTGTTCCTCAGCTATACGCGGCCGCCCTTCGTGCTGTACGGCACGCTGTGGATTCTCTTCGTCGCGTTCCTGACGATCAACCTGCCGTCGGCCTATCAGCAATTGCAGGCGGCGTTCGCAACCATCCATCCCGAACTGGAAGACGCCAGCCGCATCCTTGGCGCCACGCGATTGCAGTCGCTGCGCCAGATCACCGCGCCGTTATTGCGCACCGGCGTGATCGCAACCTGGTGCTTCATCTTCATCGGCGTGATGCGCGAGCTTTCGGCCGCGATCGTCTTGTTCACCTCGCAGACCAAGGTGATCTCGGTCTTGATCTATGACCTCAACGAAAGCGGCGACCTCGCCGCGATTTCGGTGCTCGGCATCGCCATGCTGGTGATCACCTTCGCGGTGGTGCTCGCGGTGAACCAGATTCCGATGTTCGGCACGAATGCGGATGCGAGGCTGCGGAATTAGCCTCGTCATTGCGAGCCAACGGGTCGCGCGAACGCGCGCCCGATGACAGGCTCCGCGAAGCAATCCATGCTGAGGCAGGTATGGATTGCTTCGTCGCAAGCGCTCCTCGCAATGACGATCATTGTGGAGTCCGTAGGGTGGGCAAAGCGAAGCGTGCCCACCGTTCAAGCAACCGTCCCGATGGATGGTGGGCACGGCGCAGATGCGCCTTTGCCCACCCTACGGAGCTTTCTCCACCCGATACGCTGCGACCTGCGCCTTGAGTCGATCCAGCGACGCCGTCGGCGCGGAGCGGTCGACTAGAAAATCCCTTGCAGCCAGCCAGGACAGCACTTTCAGGTCGACCGCCGGCGAATGATGGATCACGTCGCCGTAGTTGCTCAGATCGTGGGTGACTTCCTTGACGCTGCGGAAATCATACAGCCTGACATTCGGCAGCTGGGCCAGCCGCGTGGCAAAATAGGCGGTGAAATCGTAGACGATCTTCAAGGTCGCGGGGGAGTAGTCGCGCATCGCTACCCATTGCAGGATCGAATAGGGCGGCAAATAGATATCAAATTGCACATCCGGATGTTTCGCGATCAACCCGACCATGTCGCGTTCGAAATTCCGCACCATCGCGTCATAATTGTAGCGTTCGGCCAGATAGAGGCTGCGCTTCGGATCGGTGATGTCCCTGAAGGCGGCGAGCGCTTTGTTCGCGTTATAGGCCTCCGCCACCTTGAAATCGGGTTTCAGCGCATTGATGTCGTCGACGTCGGGAATCAGGAATTTGAACACCACGCCGGTGCCAAGTCGCGCGGCCACGGGCTGCAATGAGGGAATCGAGCGCGCCAGCAACAGCGCCGATTCGCGCGCCATGGCGCCGCTGAGCAAATAGCCGGCGATGCCCCTGGCATTCCGCAGATAGAGGTCGGACGGCAGATAGAGGTCGGGGCCACTGTCCGCGGCATCCCGAAAAATCCAGTCGTCGACCTGCCAGATCACCCGGCGCGGGTGGCGCTCGAGCGCCGCTTCCAACACGATATTCTGCTCCCGCGAATCCGAGCCGGTCATCGCAAGTTTCAGCGAGCGCACGCCGAGCAGCCGGTCGATATCGCTCTGCCGGAAATGGATCGCAAGCGAGGTGCCCATGAACACCGTATCGAATGGCTGGCTGCGGATCAGTCCGGCGTCCTGCATCCGGCTGTCGGCGGAATACATCGCGGGAGTAAAGCGCGCCGGCCGCAACAGCTGCAGCGGATCGACGACGAAATTGAGCGCGGCGGCGGCAGCAACGATGAGCACGCTCGTGCAGAGCAATCGAACAATGTTGTTTGCCGCTCTGCTCATCAGAACCTGAAGTAAATGAATTCGCTGTACTGCTGGATTCCGAGAATCCCAAGCGCCAGCACGGCTGCGGAAGCGTAGAGAAACAGCGGCCGCGCCGGCCATGCGCCGGCCGCCCCGCCGACGGTTCTCGCCTTGTGATCGTAGCCCATGATGGTCTGCGTATTCGGCGCAAGGAAGGCCAGCGCCGCATAGCAGGCGACGAAGGCGCCCTGCACCACCTCGGCGCGGCCGAAGGCTACATGGCTGGGATCGCCCATCCGCGACAGGATGTAGATCGCCGACGAAAGCGTACTGGCGCGGAAGAACACCCAGGCGACGACGACGGACAGGAAGGTCAGCATGAATGCGGCGAGATTCGCCACGCGTGCGAAGCGCGGCGCGACCGGCGGGGCGAAATGATTCCAGGCGTGGTTGATGCAAAGATACAGCCCATGCAGCACGCCCCAGATGACGAACGTCCAGGCGGCGCCGTGCCAGAGCCCGCCGAGTGCCATCGTGATCATCAGGTTGACGTAACGCAGCACGGTGCCGCGGCGGTTGCCGCCGAGCGGGATGTAGAGATAGTCACGCAAGAACTGCGACAGCGTCATGTGCCAGCGCCGCCAGAAATCGATGATGCTTTGCGCCTTGTAGGGCGAGTTGAAATTGAGCGGCAGGAAGATGCCGAACATCAGCGAGATGCCGATCGCCATGTCGGAATAGCCGGAGAAATCGAAATAGAGCTGGAACGTATAGGCCAGCGCGCCGATCCAGGCCTGATCGAAGGTCGGCGTGCCGGAGCCGAAGGCGAGCGAGACCAGCGGCTGGATGCCGTCGGCAAGGCAGGTCTTCTTGAACAGTCCGATCGCGAAGATCATCAGGCCGCACAGGATCAGATGCGGGTTCGGCCGCGTGGTCTCGCTCCGCTCGAATTGCGGGACCATATCCTTGTGGTGCAGGATGGGGCCGGCGATCAAATGCGGGAAATAAGTGACGAACAGCGCGTAATGCGGCAGCGCGTAGCGCGCGACCTGGCCGCGATAGGCGTCGACCAGAAACGCGATCTGGGTAAAAGTGTAGAAGGAAATGCCGACCGGCAGCAGGATGTCGAGCGTTATTCCGGTCTTGAAGATCGCATCGAGATTGGCGGCGAGGAAGCCCGCATATTTGAAGATGCCGAGCACCAGGAGATCGCCGGCGACCCCTGCCGTCAGCGCCGCGAAGCGCTGCCGGGGCGGCAGCTTCCTTGCGATCAGCAGCCAGCCGATGAAGTAGTTGAACGCCACCGAGCCCAGCAGCAGCGCGACGAACTGCCAGTTGCTGGCGGAATAAAACACCAGCGACGCCAGCGCCAGCCAGATCACGGCGGCGAGGTTACCGAACCGCCCGCAGATGAAATAGCCAGCCAGCGTAACCGGCAGGAACAGGAAAATGAACAGGTAGGAATTGAAGAGCATCCGGCCTTGTCTCTGCTTCTCGTCATGGCCGGGCTTCGTCCCGGCCATCCACGTCTTTCTCGCATCGAAGCAAGACGTGGATGCCCGGGACAAGCCCGGGCATGACGAGTTATTATGAGCCTAACCATACAAGCCGCCGGTCAACAAGCCGTCGGTCGAGCCGTCATTGCGAGGAGCACTTGCGACGAAGCAATCCATCTCTCCACCTGCCGCGCTGTGGATTGTTTCGCGGAGCCTGTCCTCGGGCGCGCGTTCGCGCGACCCGTTGGCTCGCAATGACGGCTGTCGCGCTGGTGCAGTGGTGGCAATCCACAAAATCGAACCGATATAGGCTGGGGTCGGTAGCCCTGCCCACTGGAAATGAGGACGAAGTGACCCGAGCCATAAGACAAAAGAGTTCCCCGATCCCGCCGGTGGCGCCGCGGCGGCCGCATCCGTTTACCCGGCACGGCATCACCGTCACCGACGATTATGCGTGGCTCAAGGATGACAACTGGCAGGAGGTGCTGCACGATCCATCGGTGCTCGATGCGGATATCCGCCTCTATCTCGAAGCCGAAAACGGCTACACCGAGGGCCTGCTCGGCCACACCGCGTCGTTGCAGAAGACGCTGGTTGCGGAAATGCGCGGCCGGATCAAGGAAGACGATTCCAGCGTGCCCTCGCCGGACGGCGATTACGCCTACTTGCGCAAGTTCCGCGAGGGCGGCCAGCACGAACAATTCGGCCGCATGCCGCGCAATGGCGGCGACGTCGAGATCGTGCTCGATGGCGATGCAATCGCCTCGACCTGCGATTATTTCAGATTCGGCGGCGCCCGGCATTCGCCGGACCACAGGCTCGAGGCCTGGAGCGCCGATATCAAGGGCTCGGAATATTTTACGATTCGCGTGCGCGACTGGGCCACCGGGAAAGACCTCGACGACCGCGTGGAGGAGACCGACGGCGCCGTGGTGTGGAGCAAGGACGCCAAAAGCTTCTTTTACGTCAAGCTCGACGACAATCATCGCCCGATGCAGGTCTGGCGACATCGGCTCGGCACAAAGCAGGTCGACGATATTCTTGTTTATGAGGAGCAGGATTCCGGCTGGTTCACCCATCTGCATGAAAGCTCGAGCGGCCGTTTCTGCGTGATCGCGGGCGGCGACCACGAGACCTCCGAGCAGCGCCTGATTGATCTTGCCAATCCCGACTATCCGCCGCGCCTGATTGCGGCGCGCGAGAAGGGCGTGCAGTATTCGGTCGCCGATCGCGGTGACAAGCTGTTCATTCTCACCAATGCCGACGGCGCCATTGATTTCAAGATCGTCGTCGCCGCCCTGATCTTTCCGGCGCGCACCACCTGGCGCGACCTGATCCCGCATCGCGAGGGCGTCTATATCATCGATGTGGAGCTTTACGCAGGCCACATGGTGCGGCTGGAGCGCGCCAATGCGCTGCCTGCGATCGTGATCCGCGATCTCGCAACCGGTGAGGAGCACGCCATCGCCTTCGACGAGGCGGCGTATTCGCTCGACACCATGAGCGGCTACGAGTTCGACACCACCAACCTGCGCTTCTCCTATTCGTCGATGACGACTCCCTCGGAAGTCTGGGACTACGACATGGCGAAGCGGACACGGGTGTTGCGCAAGCGGCAGGAGATTCCCTCGGGTCACAACCCCGCCGACTACGTCACCACCCGCATCATGGCCACTTCATACGACGGCGCCGAGGTGCCGGTGTCGATCCTGCATCGCAAAGATCTCGTGCGCGACGGCGCCGCGCCGCTGTTGCTGTACGGCTACGGCTCCTACGGCATGGCGATGCCGGCCTCCTTCAACACCAATCGGCTGTCGCTGGTCGACCGCG
Organism: Bradyrhizobium sp.; assembly: GCF_035484855.1. Classification (GTDB taxonomy): domain Bacteria; phylum Pseudomonadota; class Alphaproteobacteria; order Rhizobiales; family Xanthobacteraceae; genus Bradyrhizobium. The sequence goes on along the minus strand of NZ_DATHOP010000018.1, from coordinate 13,573 downwards.
GTTTTGTCTATGCCATCGCGCATATCCGCGGCGGCACCGACAAGGGCTGGAGCTGGTATCTCGACGGCAAGCGCGACAAGAAGACCAACAGCTTTGCGGATTTCGCCGCGTGCGCGCGGGCCTTGATCGAGACAAAATATACCGGTGAAAAGCGCATCGTCGGCCATGGCGGCAGCGCCGGCGGCATGCTGATGGGGGCGGTCGCCAACCGCGACGGCGAATTATTCGCCGGCATCGTCGCCGAAGTGCCGTTCGTCGACGTGCTCAACACCATGCTCGACGACACGCTGCCGCTGACGCCGCCGGAATGGCCGGAATGGGGCAACCCGATCGAGAGCGAAAAGGATTTCCGCACCATTTTATCGTACTCGCCCTATGACAATGTCGAGGCGAAAGATTACCCCGCAATTCTGGCAATGGGCGGCCTGACCGATCCGCGCGTCACCTATTGGGAGCCCGCCAAATGGATCGCGCGGCTGCGCGCGACGATCACGGGCGGCGGCCCGGTGCTGTTACGCACCAACATGGGCGCCGGCCATGGCGGCGCCTCGGGCCGCTTCCACCGGCTCGACGAAGTCGCGATCGCCTATGCTTTCGCGCTATGGGCGGTGGGGATGGCGGAGAAGAGCGAGGTGTGAATCTCCCGGCTTGCGCCGCTCTGCCCCCTCGCCCCGCTCTTCGCGGGGAGAGGGTTGGGGTGAGGGGCTCTCTCAACTGCTCGACTCGCTGAGAGTCCCCCTCACCCGAAATTCGCCCTCGCGAATTTCGACCTCTCCCCGCAAGCGGGGCGAGGTGAAGACTCATCTTCCCGTCTTCTTCCGCCACGCCGCGAAATCAACCAGCGTCTGCTCGTCCGTCGCCGGATAGAGCCCGAAGATGCCGCGGCCCTTGCGCACTTCCTCGGTGACGAAATCCTCGAACGCGGTCATCTCGAACGCTTCATTGGCGATCTCGTCCGCGAGATGCGCGGGGATGACGATCACGCCGTCGCTATCGCCGAGGATGATATCGCCGGGAAACACCGGCGCGTCGCCGCAGCCGATCGGGACGTTGATCTCGATCGCCTGGTGCAGCGTCAGGTTGGTCGGCGCGCTGGGGCGATGGTGGTAGGCGGGAAAGCCTGTTTTTGCGATTTCGGCGGAATCGCGAAAGCCGCCGTCGGTGACGATTCCGGCTGCGCCACGCTGCATCAGCCGCGTCACCAGGATCGCGCCGGCTGACGCGGCGCGGGCGTCCTTGCGGCTGTCCATCACCAGCACCGCGCCGGGCGGGCAGTCTTCAATGGCCTTGCGCTGCGGATGGGCACGGTCGCGAAACACCTCGAGCTTGTTGAGATCTTCCCGCGCCGGCATGTAGCGCAAGGTAAAAGCCTCGCCGACCAGCGTGGGCTGATCCGCACTCAGCGGATGCACGTCCTGGATCATCTGGATGCGAAAGCCGCGCTTGAACAGGGCGGTCGCGACCGTGGCGGTGGAAACGGCCTTGAGTTTCGCGCGGGTGGCGTCGGTAAGTTTTGACATTTGTGTTCTCTATCCTTGTCATTCCGGGGCGATGCGAAGCATCGAACCTCAGATGCGCAATTGCGCATCGGGGAATCTCGAGGTTCCGGGTTCGCTTCGCGCCCCGGAACGACGGGTGAACTAATAAATCGACGGCTCGCCGACCGGCTTGCCGAACGACGTCTCCAGGAAATCGAAATCGCAGCCCTCGTTGGCCTGCCGGATGTGCTTTGTGAACATCCAGCCGTAGCCGCGTTCGAAGCGCGTCTCCGGCTGTTTCCATTCGGCGCGGCGTTTTGCGAGCTCCGCCTCCGGCACGTCGAGATTGATGGTGCGCGCGCCGACGTCGAGCGTGATGTTGTCGCCGTTCCGCACCAGCGCCAGCGGCCCGCCGACAAATGATTCCGGCGAGACGTGCAGGATGCAGGCGCCGTAGCTGGTGCCGCTCATCCGCGCATCCGACAGCCGCACCATGTCGCGCACGCCCTGTTTGACCAGCTTGGTCGGGATCGGCAGCATGCCCCATTCCGGCATGCCCGGCCCGCCCTGCGGCCCCGCATTGCGCAGGATCAGCACGTGATCGGCGGTAACGTCGAGATCGGGATCGTCGATCGCCTTCTTCATCGCAGGGTAATCGTCGAACACCAGCGCCGGCCCGGTATGTTTCAAAAAACGCGGCTCGCAGGCCGAAGGTTTTATTACGCAGCCGTCGGGCGCGAGATTGCCCTTCAGCACGGCGAGCGCGCCTTCGGCATAGATCGGATTCGCCACGGCCCGGATCACGTCGTCATTGTAAACTTCAGCGTCCGCGATATTTTCGCCGAGCGTCTTGCCGGTCACGGTCATGACGTCGAGATGCAGATGATCCCTGATGCGGCTCATCAGGCCGGGCAAGCCACCGGCGTAGAAAAAATCCTCCATCAGATATTTGTCGCCGCTCGGCCGGACATTGGCGATGACGGGTACCTTGCGGCTCGCCGTCTCGAAATCGTCGAGCCCGATGTCTTGGCCGGCGCGGCGCGCCTGCGCGATCAGGTGAATGATCGCGTTGGTCGAGCAGCCCATCGCCATCGCGACCGTAATCGCGTTCTCGAAGGCTTTTCGGGTCTGGATCCGTTTCGGCGTCAAATCCTCCCACACCATCTCGACGACGCGGCGGCCGCATTCGCTGGCCATGCGGATATGGCCGGCATCGGCCGCGGGAATCGAGGACGCGCCGGGCAGCGTCATGCCGATCGATTCGGCGATCGCGGTCATGGTCGAGGCCGTGCCCATGGTCATGCAGGTGCCGTAGCTGCGGGCAATGCCGGCCTCGACGTCGACCCAATCCTTGTCGGAGATTTTACCCGCACGCCGCTCGTCCCAGTATTTCCAGGCGTCCGACCCCGAGCCCAGCGTCTTGCCCTTCCAGTTGCCGCGCAGCATCGGGCCGGCGGGCAGATAGATCGCGGGGATGTTCATGCTGGTGGCGCCCAACAGCAGCGCCGGGGTGGTCTTGTCGCAGCCGCCCATCAGCACCACTCCGTCGACGGGGTGGCCGCGCAGCAATTCCTCGGCGTCCATCGCCAGCAAATTGCGGTACAGCATGGTGGTCGGCTTCAGGAAGGATTCCGACAGCGACAGCGCCGGCAATTCCATCGGAAAGCCGCCGGCCATCAGGATGCCGCGCTTGACGTCGTCGACGCGGGATTTGAAATGCATGTGGCAGGGTTGCGCGTCCGACCAGGTGTTGAGGATCGCAATCACAGGGCGGCCCTTCCACTCCTCCGGCGCATAGCCCATCTGCATGGCGCGCGAGCGATGGCCGAAGGCCCTGAGATCGTCGGGCGCGAACCAGCGCGCGCTGCGCAGCGTTTCCGGAGTTTTCCTCGTTGTCATTGGTGCACCTGTTCGAGACCGGCAACGGTCATCTCACAGGCCGCGCATGTTCGGCAAGCCGCTTTTTGTTCCGACCGCCCGCCGGCCGGGTCGCATCGAGGGATGTTTGCCACCCTTGAAACGCGGCCGGACATCCAGGTGATCTTCATCGCACTGAGGCGACGAATCATTCGGCCGGCGCGGCGTCGAAATCGCCGTCTGCCCCCTAGCGTGCATAAGCGCGCATCGAACAAGCGCATTTTTCTACGACAACGCCAATACGTTGCCGAAGAAACGCTTGCGCGATAGCGACAACGGATTCACAACCAAACATCGACTGCAATCGCGCGAAGGAGCGCCGTGGCAAAAATCCTAGTCGTCGACGATGACAGCGCGGTGCAGGCCACGATCCGCCTGCTGCTGGAACGGGCCGGTCACAGCGTGGTCGTCGCCGGCGACGGCCGCAAGGGGCTCGCGATCTTCGAGGCCGGCGAATTCGATCTGCTGTTTCTCGACATCTTCATGCCGGGAATGGACGGGCTCGAGGCCATGCGGCTGATTCATCAGCAGCAGCCGCTGATCCCGATCATCGTGATGTCCGGCCGGCCGATCGATCGGGATCCGGCGCTGGGTCCGGATTTCCTGACCATGGCGACCAAGCTTGGCGCCGTCTGCAGCCTGCAAAAGCCCTTCAAGGCCGCCGCCCTGCTAGCCACCGTGACGGGTTGTCTGGACGCCGTAAAGCGCTCATCATCGTCGGCGGCGCCGGCGCGCACCATCGCTTCCGGCCCGTGATGACGGGAACCTCGTCCGTTCTGTCCGGATCGCTGTCAGATCGAAACCAGAGCGACGCAAAGCCGACGATGACGCTTGCAACCCGATTAGCCGGCGCGATGATCCTGCTGGTCGCGATCGCGGTCACCGCGGTCGGATGGCTGAGCTACCGCAGCCTGGAACGGACGCTGCTGCCGCGCGTGCTCGATCGCATCGAGACCCATTCGCGGCTGGTCGCCGCGGATCTGCAATCCTACGTGCGTGGCGCGCGGTCCGACGTCTCGACGTTCCCCTCCCACGCCGCCGCGCATGGCATGATGCTGGCGCATTTCAATGGCGGGATCGATCCGGTCGATCACCTCTCCGAAGCGGCCTGGCGCGAGCGCCTGGAGACGCGTCTGGTCGCCGATCTCGGCGCCAAGCCGGCCTATTCGATGTTCCGCTTCATCGGGGCCGAGGACGGTGGGCGCGAACTCGTCCGCGTCGACCGGTCGGGCCCGAACGGCGCGGTGCGCGTCGTTCCCGACGCCGAACTGAAGCGAAAAGGCGAGCGCGCCTATTTCCAGGAAGCGATCAAGCTGCGGCCGAACGAAGTCTATGTCTCGCCGCTCAACCTGGCCGGCGACAACGGCGTCGTCGGGACACCTCACGCACCGGTGTTGCGGGTCGCAGCGCCGATGTTCGCGCCGGACGGCAAGCCATACGGCGTCGTCATCGTCAATATCGACATGCGGCCTGCGTTCGGCCGCATCCGGTCATCGGTACGGCCGGGCGAAAGCATCTACGTCGTCGACAGCCAGGGCGACTATCTCGTCAATCCCGATGGCAGCCGCGAGTTCGGCTCGCAACTGGGCGCGCCGACCGACTGGACGCACGACTTTCCCTCGCTCGTGGCAGCGCGAGGGTCGATGGAGGGCGTCGCGGCCATCGTGCCGGACCAGGCAGGCAGGCGCGGCGGAGCCGCGATCGCTCCCGCCATTCTGGCCGGCGAGCGATGGGTCGGGGTCATCGAAACCATCCCGAATGCGGTGTTCATGGCGCCGGCGGCCGCGATCCAGAACAGTTCGCTGCTGGTCGGATTGATCGCGGTGTTGAGCGCGGCCGCGCTGGCGGTGTTCATCGCCAGCTCCCTGACCCGACCGATCAGCCGGTTGACGGCGGCGGTCGAACGAATCGGCAAGGACGCTTCCGTCGCCATTCCGGTCGATGCCGCCGGCGAGACCGGGGTGCTGGCGCGGGCGTTTTCGCGGGTGCTGGACGAGGCCAACGCCAAGACCGACGCGCTGCAACGCGAGGTCGAGGAACACCGCCGCACCGAAGCCGCGCGCGACCATTACGCGGCGCGGGAACGGCTGTTCAGCGCCGCCGTCGAATCCTCCAACGACGCCATCATCACCAAGTCGCTCGACGGCACCATCACGGGGTGGAATCCGGCCGCCGAGCGCCTGTTCGGGTACACCGCCGCCGAGGCGGTCGGCAACAACATCGAACTGATCGTGCCGCCGCCGCGGATGGCGGAGGTGCACGACATCATGCGCCGGATCGGCTGGGGCGAAACCATCGAGCAATACGAGACCGAGCGCCTGCGCAAGGACGGCCGTCCGGTCGAGGTTTCACTCAGCGTCTCTCCGATCAAGAACGCGTCGGGGGCGATCATCGGCGCCTCGAAGACCGCCCGCGACATCACGGAAAGCCGGCGAACCCAGCACGCGCTGCGCCAGCAGATCGAGGAGCGCCGCCGCATCTTCGATACCTCCCAAGACCTGATTCTGGTCACCGATCCGCAGGGAATTCTGGTTCAGGTGAGCCCGAGCTCGGAAGCCGTGCTGGGATATTTGCCGGAGGAAATGGTCGGTCACAGCGCGATCGACTTCATCCACGGCGATGATCTCGACAATACCAGGGAGCAAATGCGCGCGGCGCGGCGCGGAAAGCAGACGCGAAACTTCGATGCGAGCTACGTCCACAAAAACGGGCGGATCGTGACGCTGTCGTGGATGGGCACCTGGTCGGAGCCGGTCCGGCGGCATTTCTTCGTCGGCCGCGACATGACCGAAAGCAGGCTGGCGCAGGAAACCTTGCGCGAGAGCGAACAGATGGCGCGCGGCATCATCGATACCGCGCTCGACGCCTTCGTCCAGATCGACGAGCGCGGCAACATCCTGAACTGGAATTCGCAGGCGGAAAATATCTTCGGATGGACCCGCGAGGAGGCGCTGGGCAAGAGATTCCTCGAACTGATCGTCGCCGAAGTCGACCGCGAAGAACTCAGGGCGGCCCGCGGGCGCCTGATGAAGTCCGGGCAAAGTGAGGTCATCGGACGCCGCCGTGAAATCATGGCGCTGCGGCGCGACGGCAAGGAGTTCAGGGCCGAACTGAGCATCACCGCGCTGCGGCGCCGCGAGGGGATGGTGTTCAACGGATTCCTGCGCGATCTGACCGACAAGATCGCCGCCGAGGACCGGATCCGGCAGGCTGAAAAGATGGAAGCCGTCGGCCAGCTCACCGGCGGCATCGCCCATGATTTCAACAATATCCTCACCGTGATCACCGGAACCATCGAGATCGTCGCCGAGGCGGTTGCCAGGGACCCGCAGCTTGCGGCCATCACCAAGATGATCGACGAGGCGGCGGCCCGCGGCGCCGATCTGACCCAGCACCTGCTCGCCTTTGCCCGCAAGCAGCCGCTGCAACCGCGCGAGACCGACATCAACACGCTGATCATCGACACGTCGAAGCTGCTGCGGCCGACGCTGGGCGAGCAGATCGAGATCGAATCGGTTTTCCAGGACGAGGTCTGCTTCGCCACCGTCGATCCCAATCAGCTCACGACCGCCATCCTCAATCTCTCGCTCAACGCCCGCGACGCGATGCCGAACGGCGGCAAGCTGATCCTCGAAACCGGCTCGGCCTTCCTCGACGAAAACTACGCCAGCCTGCATGGCGACGTGCGCCCCGGCCGCTACGCCCTGATCGCGGTGAGCGACACCGGCACCGGAATTCCGGCGGCCATCCTCGACAGGGTGTTCGATCCGTTCTTCACCTCGAAGGGTCCCGGCAAGGGCACCGGCCTCGGCTTGAGCATGGTCTATGGTTTCGTCAAGCAATCGGCGGGGCACATCAAGATCTACAGCGAGGAAGGCCACGGCACCACGATCAAGATGTATCTGCCGCCCGGCACCGGAGCCCTGACGGCCACGGACGCCCCCGGCGCGCCGGCCCTCGAAGGCGGCCGCGAAACCATCCTCGTCGTCGAGGACGACAGACTGGTGCGCGATTATGTGCTGACGCAGCTGCATTCGCTGGGCTATGTCACGCTGGATGCGGCGAACGCGGCCGATGCGCTGGCGCTGGTCGAAGCCGGCCACACGTTCGACCTGCTGTTCACCGACGTCATCATGCCGGGCACCAACGGCCGCCAGCTCGCCAACGATCTGGAAAAGCACAAGCCGGACCTGAAGGTGCTGTTCACCTCGGGCTACACCGAGAATGCCATCATCCATCACGGCCGGCTCGATTCCGGCGTGATGCTGCTCGCCAAGCCCTATCGCAAGTCGGACATGGCCACCATGATCCGCAGGGCACTGGCGGGGTAAATTTCCAGCAGCTTCATTTTCTCCGTCATGGCCGGGCTTGTCCCGGCCATCCACGTCGCTGTTGCTCGAGTTCAGCGAAGACCTGGATGCCCGGGACGAGCCCGGGCATGACGAGTGGAGTGATGGCTAGGACGCGCGCGCGGCGGTCATCACGATCCGGATCAGGTCGGCGGCATTGCGTGCGCCGAGCTTCTTCATGATGTTGGCGCGATGATCCTCGATGGTGCGCGGGCTGATGCCGAGCCGGCGGCCCGCCTCCTTGTTGGAGGCGCCGGAGGTAAACTGCTCCAGAACCTCGCGTTCGCGCCGCGTCAGCGGCTCGCGGCCGGGAAAATGCAGCGAGGCGACGTTCGATGCGGAGTTCTGCTTCTGACGTCGCGCATAGGCGCCGATCGCCTCGTCGAGCCGGGCCACGATTTCGCTGCCCCGAAACGGTTTCTCGATGAAGTCGAGCGCGCCGTTCTTGATGGCGGAGACCGCCATGGCGATATCGCCCTGTCCGGAGATGATGAAGATCGGCGCGGGATAATCCTCGCCATGCAGCTCCCGCAGTATATCGAGACCGGATTTGCCGGGAATGTGCACGTCGAGCAGGATGCAGGCCGGCGTCCGGCTTCGCGCCACCGCGAGCAACGCCGAGCCGTCGGCGAAGCAGATCACCTGGTAGCCTCCCGCGGACAACACCACCGAGAGGGTTTCGCGAACGGCAGGATCGTCGTCGACCACGAAGATCTCGCCGCGGGGAATCGGTTCATCAGTCATGTGGCATCGTCCATCGACAGAATGACGCACATTCAAACCCGCGATATTGACCTATCGCAAGACTCGCCCCGATCCGTATTTGTACGGGACGGTGACTTAACGCACAAGTAGCACCGGGGGCATAAAAACGGCGCCGAAGGAGAGCTTCCATGCAGCAGACCGCAGGCGACGGCGGCAAGGTCCAACCCGGCGACGGTGACGACAGCTATCGCTCGATCGTCTCCGATCTCGAATCCCTGATCGGGCACGTCCGGGCGAGCTTGAATCTGATCAAGACGGCGATCGCCGGTGAACTTCTGCCCGGCAACGACGAAATCGCCGGCAATGTGGTCGTGCTGGACGACATCACGCCGCGCTACATCCGGGCCAATGCGGCATTGGACACATGTAACGCCAGTCTCGGCATTGCCCTTCAGCTGTTGCAGGACGCTGCCGCGCCGCCGCCGGGCGGCCGGAAGACAGCGAAACGCGCGCGCCGGGCGGCTGGTTCGTTCGGTCGCGCCTGAGGTCATGCTCTGGCGATCGCGCACAGGTCTGCGGGCGACGCGGTGGACCGCTCACGTGCCGATCATGGAATCCTGGCCCGCCGCGGCGCCCGGGCGCTTTTTCTTGTTCTTGCCCTTCAGGAACGAGACATCGATCTCGGTGCCGTTGACGCGTACGAGTTCGCAGCGGCGATAGGCCAGGCCGGTCGACGACAGCAGCAGAAAGAATTCCTTGAGATTGAGGCCCTGAATCGAACCCTCGACGGTCAGGATGGCGTCATTGTCCGATATCGCGTTGAGCTGGCAATCGCGGCGCCAAGTGCCGTCAATGCCCATGATGCAGACGCCGTATCCACGGCTGAAGGTGACGCGCTCGGTTCCCCCGACGGCTTCCGACATCGCTCAAAACTCCGCCATCGCCGCAACCTTCGGCACTGCCGCGGGCGCCGCGCGGCCGACGTTTGGCCGATACAGGCCGCGCCGTTCAGGATAGGCCTGAAGACGTCGGTCAGACCGACCATCGTCTCAGCCGCGCCGCCGCCGGCGACACCATCGAGGACAGCACGATGATCGGCAGCGAACTCAAATGCGCGTCCGCCCGGATAACGTTTCAGTCGGCGATGCACCACCCTGTGCTGTCCCTGCTACCCATTCGTTAAATTAAAGCTCCGTAGAACTACCCGGAAGCAAATTGGCGGGGACCGGCACCGTTCGGCCTCCTGTATTGGACGAAAGGCGAACGGCATCCAGCATGTCCGGAAATTCCCGTCGTCGTCTTACTCGTTACTCGGCCTCAAAATGGTCGGGGCATGTCATCTGAGCCGAGCGACGCCCGAAAAACGCGATTGTGCCTCCGACAGGCATTCGTTGATCACCGTCAGCAGTGCGACCGGGGTGAACGGCTTGCGCAGACAGCGCGATGCGCCGAGTTCAAGGGCCATCCTGAGGAAATCGGGTGCCGGCGAATCAAGATTCGCAAATGCGTAGCCGGACATCGCGATCAGCGGAATGGTCGGCGCACGCTCGTGAAAGATCCTGATCGATTCGAAGCCGCGCATATGCGGCATGAAGATATCGACGATCATCAGATCGAAGGGCGTGCCTTCGAGCGCCCGAAGCCCGGCTTCTCCGCCATCGGCGATCGTCACCTGGAAATAGTGCCGTTCGAGATAGATTTGGATGGCCATGCAAACCATCGGATCGTCGTCAACGACGAGAACGCGCGACATGTGGTCCCCCCGAGGCTGAACGCTTGGTTTCGACAGTCCGGCAACCCCCGAACGCCGCATTGTCCAGCGCGGCGAGACCGTTGACGCCACCATCGGCGATCGAGACCCTAAAACCATACCGCTTGAGCCAAGCGCGAATGGCGAGGCAGATATGCGGATCGTCACCCACAACCAAAATGCGGCGCATTACGGCTTCTCCTGCCGTGGTCTTACGCGCCCGGCGATCCCGTATTTGATTGCATTGCGATTTTCGTCGCCGCGAATCAGCGCGCCATTCTTATTTCCGCCGTAAATGGGCCGGTCTGTCTGCCCTTCATCGTGAATAAGAGTCATCCCGAACGTGTATGATGGCTGTTATGCAACTGGCGCCTTGCGCAATGGAATGGACGAGCTATCTTTCACTCGGATGAGCCACGATGCAGGTGACGAGAGATTGAGCTCCCGCCTTTGCGGCAGGAGAGCTGATGCCTTTGATCCAGCCTTCACCCAATCGTCTGTTGCAAGCACTGCCCACGGCAGAGCTTGAGGCGTTGCGCCCGCGTCTCGAATTGGTCGAACTGGTCAAGGAAGCCGTGCTGGTCGAGGCCGGCAACCCGCTGACGCACGTCTATCTGCCGCAGAGCGGGGCGATCTCGATGATGGTTCACCTTTCGGAAGGGCAATCGGTTGAGGTGGCAACGGTGGGCCACGACAGCGTGTTCGGCGCCTCGGCCGCGCTGGGTGGCGGCATCTCATTGACGTCGGCGGTCGTCGTCCTGCCGGGCACCGCGGCAATCCTCGACGTCGCGGATTTTCGCGCGCTCGCCGATCGAAGCGTCGCCTTTCGAACGGCGCTGGCGCGACACGAACAGGCGCTGTTCGCGCTGGCCCAGCAATCCGCCGCGTGCAACGCATCGCACTCGGTCGAAGCGCGGCTGGCGCGCTGGCTGCTCCGGGCGCGCGATCTGTCCGACGGCAAGCCCTTGCCGCTGACCCAGGAGTTTCTCGCCCAGATGATCGGCGTGCAGCGCAACGCGATCTCGATTGTCGCTCACGCACTGCAGCAGGCCGGCATCATCAGCTACAGCCGCGGGCACATCGATATTGTCGACGCGGACGGTTTGAGAGCGACGGCTTGCGAGTGCTATGACGCCGTCAACGCGCACCATCGGCGACTGCTGAACGTGCCGCTTTGACCCGCCTGCGACTCATCTGCACGATAGCGCGCATATCGGCAAGAACCAGGCGGCAGGATTGCCATTTTTTCTTGCCAACGATGCCTGTACGGCTCATCCTCTACGTCTGCTACCGTGCATAGCCGTCGGGCGGCACCGGAGACCGGTTGTACTTCCTTGAGGAAGGAGGTTCGTTTGGACTCAGTTCCTCGTTCTCCCAACGGATTTTTGGCAGCGCTCGCCGCGGATGATTTCGAGTTGATTCGCCCGCATTTGCGAACCGTCGATCTGGTTTCGGAAAACATCCTGGTCGAAGTGGGAGAACCGCTCAGGCGCGCCTACCTGCCGCACCGGGGCGTGATCTCCCTCGTCATAAAGCTCGCAAAGGGAGAACACGTTCAGATCGCCATGATCGGCTCCGACAGCGTGTTCGGTTCGTTCTCCGCGCTGGGCGATTCGACCGCGCTGAACAGCGCGGTGGTGCTGGTGCCCGGCATTGCCTCCACGCTCGACCTCGATCAGCTTCGCGCCGCGGCCGACCAGAGCCCGACATTTCGAACGGCGCTGGTTCGGCACGGGCTTGCGGTCTATGCGCAGGTCCAGCAGACCGCCGGATGCAACGCCTCCCACACGGTGGAATCCCGGCTGGCGCGATGCCTGTTGCAGACGCACGATCTTTCCGGCGGCGGCAAGCTGGTTTTGACGCAGGAATCGATGGCGCAGATGATCGGCGCGCGGCGCAATAGCGTATCGCTGGTGGCCAACACGCTGCAGCAGGCCGATGTCATCCACTACAGCCGCGGGCATATCGAGATCACCAATCTCGACGGCCTCGGCAAGACCGCGTGCGAATGCTACGCAACCGTCAAGGCGCAATGCGACAGGTTGCTGCGGCCGCGCTGCCTGTCGTGAGCGCGCGGCGCGCATGATCGTTCAGGACAGATCGCCGCTGCGTTGCAACCTCTCACCGTATAACTACTGCCTGCCGGCGCGGCTTCGCCCGGTTTTTCGGCCGGGAATTAACGCGCTGTTCAATGCGCCCTGATAATCGTCACGATGCTGACGAGCGCATGTTCGGAACGCGTCGAGTAGACTTCGCACGCCATGAATGTCCCGCCCGTGTTCGGCAACGTGAACGCGGAGAAAGACATGGCTTTCGATTTGTCGATGCCGATCCTGGTAGTCGATGACTACAACACCATGATCCGTATCATCCGCAACCTGCTCAAGCAGATCGGCTTCGAGAACGTCGACGATGCCAGCGACGGTTCGGCCGCGCTCGCCAAGATGCAGGGCAAGAAATACGGCCTGGTGATTTCCGACTGGAACATGGAGCCGATGACCGGATACGATCTGCTCCGCGAAGTCCGCGCCAGCCCCGAACTTTCGCAAACCCCCTTCATCATGATCACCGCGGAATCGAAGACCGAAAACGTCATCGCCGCAAAGAAGGCCGGCGTCAGCAACTACATCGTCAAGCCGTTCAACGCCGCGACGCTGAAGACCAAGATGGAAGCGGTATTTCCGGGATCGGTTGGGTAAATCGTCGTCGGCCGAAAATTCCGACGCTGCCGCTTCCAGTCCGAAACGGCGCGATCGCTCGCGGCTACGGCGCAACCTCACGACGCGGCACCCGGGAGGATTCCGGCAGTACTTCTACGGTTGAATATTTTCACGTCCGGCTAACAATAAACCGCGATAGTAACATGAGCAAAGGAGAGCTTCATGTTTACCTTCGAAACGACCGACCAGAAGGAAGTCCGTCGCTTTCGTATCGCGCAATTCAACGGCCGAACCGCGACCGTGCGTTCCGCCGGGTCGACGGTGACGGGTCACGTTCGCTCGGTGCTGCAATGGAAGTCGAGTGTTCCGCAGCGCTGGACCATCACGATCGTCCCGAGCGCGCCCAAGGTTGCCGCCGAGATCGCGCGATCGAGACCACAGGTTCGCGCGTTCCTGGAAGACTTTTACTGAGCGGATGCGGCGCCGGGCGTTGCCGGCCTCACGCATCGATCCCTGGGCGAAAAACGACTGAAACGCATCGCCGACGCCAGGAAATCTGGTTAAATCAATGCTCTAGATGTGGAGCCTCAGGAGGTTGTCCTCGGTTAGACCGAGTCTGCTGATGGGCGTTTGAGATCTTATCCCACCGTGGGGCCGATGCCAGTTGTATTGATGTAGCCAGATCGGCAATTCTTCTGCGCGCCGATCTGACGT
>NZ_DATHOP010000017.1:0-8342 GCF_035484855.1 Bradyrhizobium sp. | reverse complement strand
CGGCGACATCGTCAATATCGACGTCACCTTCATTGTCGAGGGCTGGTACGGCGATTCCAGCCGGATGTATGCGGTGGGTCCGATTGCCCGGAAGGCCGAGCGGCTGATCGAGGTGACCCATGAGGCCATGATGCGCGGCATCGCCGCGGTGAAGCCCGGCGCCACCACCGGCGATGTCGGCCATGCCATCCAGAGTTTCGTCGAGCCGCAAGGCATGAGCGTGGTGCGCGATTTCTGCGGCCACGGCTTGGGCCGCATGTTCCACGACGAGCCGAACATCATCCATATCGGCCGCCCCGGCGAAGGCGTGACGCTGAAGCCCGGCATGTTCTTTACCATCGAGCCGATGATCAATCTCGGCAAGCCGCATGTGAAGATCCTGTCCGACGGCTGGACCGCGGTGACCCGCGACCGCTCGCTGTCGGCGCAATTCGAGCATTCGGTCGGCGTGACGCCTGATGGCTTCGAGATCTTCACGCTATCGCAGCGCCATGGCGAGAAGCCGCCGGTCTAGGTCGTCATACCCGCCATCGGCCGGTGCGCTGAGCCGACCCGCATTCCAATGTCATAGCCGGGCTGTATACTTGACCGGGCGATGACAATTTGTGGGTTGCGTGGCTACGCCCCGTTCTGCCGAGTCCCTATTCCCCCGCCTGCAGTTTGCGCAGCGGGAATAGCTCGCCCGCTCCAGCCTTGACGAGGCGCGGGGCCTCCACGGGCACTTCCGTCTTGCTGAAATCGAGCTCCTCGATTCTCCCGGCGCGCTTTTCGATCTTGTCGGCGGAGATCAGGATCTGGCGGACGTCCTCGTTGGCGTCGGAGAAATGCTTCTGCAGCTTCAGCACGCGATCGCGGAGCCGGCCGAGGTCGTCGCCGAGGTTGAGTACCTCGGTGCGGATCTGGTCGGCGGCATCCCGCATCCGCGCGTCTTTCAGGATCTGCTGCATCACCTGGATCGCCAGCATCAGAAGCGACGGGGACACCAGCACGACGCGGGCGCGGTAGGCCTTCTGGATCACGTCGTCAAAGCCGTCATGGATCTCGGCATAGACCGATTCCGACGGCACGAACATCAGCGCCGTATCCTGGGTCTCGCCGGCGATCAGGTATTTTTCCGCGATGTCGCTGACATGCTTCATGACGTCAGCACGCAACCGCTGCGTGGCTGATTTCTTCTCCTCGTCGCTGCGGGCGTCGTGCAGCGCGGTCATTGCCTCCAGCGGAAATTTCGCGTCGATGCAGAGCGGGCGCTGGTCGGGCAGGAACACCACGCAATCCGGCCGCTTTCCCGTGGAGAGCGTGAACTGGAATTCGTAGGCGCCCTTGGGCATGCCATCCTGGACGATCGCCTCCATCCGCGCCTGGCCGAACGCGCCGCGCGACTGCTTGTTGGCGAGCACGTCGCGCAAGGTCGTCACCTGCGAGGTCAGGTCGGTGAGATTCTTGTGGGCGTTGTCGATGATGCCGAGCCGCTCGTGCAGCACGCGCAAACTGTCCATGGTGTTGCGGGTAGTTTGCTCCATGGACTGGCCGACTCGGTGGGTCACCGAATCGAGCCGCTCGCTGACGGCGCGCGCCATCTCGGCCTGGCGGCCGGCCAGATGCTGCCCCATCGCATCGACGCGGCCGGTGGCTTCGCTCTGGGCACGCAGCATTTCGTTGAGGCGGTCTTCGAGTTCGTCGGCGCGGACGGCCTGCGCCATCGCCAATTCCGCGCCCCGCCGCCCGGACCGGGCGATCGCGATCGTGATGATCAGGAGCAGCAATAGCGCCAGCGCGCCAAAGCCGATCAGCGCCGTGCCGGTGCGGACCGGCCAGTCGCCGATCATGAAAAGTATCTCGTTCATGGCGCCCTTGTAGCCGATTCGGCGGCCGGCGCGAACGAAGGGCGAACATTTATGGTGAATCGCAGGTAAATTTTTATGGTTAATGCTTCGCTAAAATTCATGGTTAAGCGATGGTGAACGGACCGCGCGAGCGGATTGACCCCGGCAAATCAACCGCTTAAATCGCCCGCCATGGCCTTGCGCGAAATCATCATCCTCCCCGACAAGCAGTTGCGGCTCGTCTCCAGGCCGATTCTGAAGGTCACGCCGGAGATCCGCCAGCTCGCCGACGACATGTTCGAAACCATGTACGATGCGCCCGGCATCGGGCTTGCGGCGATCCAGGTCGCCGAGCCGCTGCGGCTGATCACGATGGACCTCGCCAAGAAGGACGAGGACGGCGAGACCACGCCGCGGCCGCGCGTCTTCATCAATCCGGAGATTCTTTCGTCCTCGGAGGAAACGTCGGTCTACGAGGAAGGCTGCCTGTCGATCCCGGAATATTACGAGGAGGTGGAGCGGCCGGCGAAGGTACGGGTGCGGTTCACCGATCTCGACGGCAAGGTGCACGAGGAAGACGCCGAGGGTCTATTTGCGACCTGCATCCAGCATGAGATCGATCATCTCAACGGTGTGTTGTTCGTGGATCACCTTTCGAAATTGAAACGCGACCGCGTGCTGAAGAAGTTTGCCAAGGCCGCCAAACGGGCCGAGGAGTAGCGACGGGCCAAACTCTCAGTCGTCATGCCCGGGCTTGTCCCGGGCATCCACGTCTTTCTTCCTCGCCGCGCCAAAGACGTGGATGGCCGGGACAAGCCCGGCCATGACGGATAAACTGAATTCTCCTTGGAATTTTCGAAAAGATGTCCCTTCGCTTGATCTTCATGGGCACGCCCGATTTCGCGGTGCCGACATTGCTGGATCTCGTGGCGCACGGCCACGAGATCGCTGCGGTCTATACCCGCGCCGCAAAACCTGCCGGGCGCGGCATGAAGCTGCAACTGAGCCCCGTCGAGGTCGAAGCGAGGCGGCTTGGCATTCCCGTGTTCACGCCGGCGACGCTGAAGACGCTGGAGGCGCCTGTGGAATTCCGCGCGAATGACGCCGATGCCGCCGTCGTCGTCGCCTATGGCATGATCCTGCCGCAGGCCATTCTCGACGCTCCAAGACTCGGCTGCTTCAACCTGCATGCCTCGCTGCTGCCGCGCTGGCGCGGGGCGGCGCCGATCAACCGCGCCATCATGGCCGGCGATAGCGAGACCGGCGTGATGGTGATGAAGATGGACGCCGGCCTCGATACCGGCGACGTGGCGATGGCCGAACGCATCGCGATCACCGATGCGATGACGGCTGCCGATCTGCACGATGCGCTGGCGCGGCTCGGGGGAGACCTGATGGCGCGCGCGATCGGTGCGCTGGAACGGGGCAAACTGCAGCTGACCAGGCAAAGCGAAGAGGGCGTCACCTACGCTGCCAAGATCGACAAGGCCGAGGCGCGGATCGACTGGAACCGGCCGGCGCACGCGGTGCTGCGTCATATCCACGGGCTATCGCCGTTTCCCGGCGCGTGGTGCGAGATTCCGATCGATGGCGAGCAAGTGCGGGTCAAGATCCTGCGCTGCGCGCAGGTCGATGGCGCCGGCGCGCCCGGCCAACTGCTCGACGATCATCTCACCGTTGCCTGCGCTGGTGGCGCTATCCGCATTCTCGAACTGCAGCGCGCCAGCGGAAAGCCTATGAAGGCGAAAGATTTTTTGCGCGGCACGCCGCTAAAGCCGCCGATGCGGTTAAGCTGATGCTCCGGTACAAACTCATCATCGAATATGACGGTGGCCCGTTCTGCGGCTGGCAGATCCAGGACAACGGCCCGTCGGTGCAGGGCGCGCTGGAGGATGCGGTCAAGGCGGTCTGCGGCGAACAAGTCCGCATCCACGGCGCCGGCCGCACCGATGCGGGTGTCCATGCGCTGGGGCAGGTCGCGCATTGCGACATCGCAAAACATTTCGTGCCGGGGCGTTTTCGCGACGGACTGAACGCGCATCTGCGCCCCAACCCGATCGGCGTGCTGTCGGCCGAGATCGTGCCGGATGATTTCGAGGCGCGTTTCTCGGCGAAGAAGCGGCACTATCTCTACCGGATCAGCAACCGCCGCGCCAATCTCGCGCTCGATATCGGCCGCGCCTGGCGGCTGCCGCGGCGGCTCGATACGGACGCGATGCACGAAGCCGCGCAAAGATTGGTGGGCAAGCACGATTTCACGACGTTTCGCGACAGCGAGTGCCAGGCGAAATCGCCGGAAAAGACGCTGGACCAGCTCGATGTCATCAGGGACGGCGATGCCGTCGATATCGTCACCTCGGCGCGTTCGTTCCTGCACAGCCAGGTGCGCTCGATGGTGGGGTCATTGATGTGGGTCGGCGACGGCCGCTGGAGTGGTGACGATCTCGCCGCCGCTCTCGCCGCGCGCGACCGCGCCGCCTGCGGTCCCGTCGCGCCGCCGGAGGGGCTATATCTGGTGCGGGTGGAGTATTAGGGTCCCATCCCTACTTTGCATGGGGTTGTTTTCGCGAATTTGTGTCTGGCGCCCTGCGGTCCACTGCCGAAGCGGCGCGATCACGAAAAATACCTATCCAGAATCCCGCGATAGATCTTCGTCAGCTTCTCCAGATCGGCCACCGGCGTGCGCTCGTCGATCTGGTGCATGGTCTGGCCGACCAGGCCGAACTCGATGACCGGGCAATAGCCCGAGATAAAGCGGGCATCCGAGGTGCCGCCGGAGGTGGAGAGTTCCGGCCTGCGGCCGGTGACCTCCTCGATTGCGGCGACCGCAAGATCGGTGAAGGGGCCGGGTTTGGTCACGAACACGTTGGAGTTCGATGGCTCCCACACGATGCGGGCGCGAACGCGGTTTCCGGTCGCCTTGGCGAGCCGCGCCTCGACCAGTTGCCGCAGCGTCTCCCGGGTATGGTGATCGTTGAAGCGGATGTTGAATTTCGCGCGCGCCTGGCCCGGGATCACGTTGGTCGCGGTATTGCCGACATCGACGGAGGTGAATTCGAGGTTGGAGGCCTGGAATTGGGCGCTGCCCTGATCGAGCGGGTCGTCGCTCAGCGCCACGATCAGCCGCGAAATGTCCGGCACCGGATTGGCGGCGCGCTGCGGATAGGCGACATGACCCTGCACGCCGTCGACATAGAGCGTGCCCGATTGCGAGCCGCGGCGGCCGACCTTGATGCAATCGCCGAGCACCTGGACATTGGAGGGCTCGCCGAGCACGCAATGGTCGAATGTCTCGCCGCGCGCCGCGACCCACTGCAGCAGCTTGATCGTGCCGTTGACGGAGATGTCCTCCTCGTCGCCGGTGATCAAAAACGAGATCGAGCCCTTTGGCTTGCCGCCATGGTCGGCGAGATAATCCAGCACCGCGGCGACGCTGCAGGCGATGCCGCCCTTCATGTCGACCGCGCCGCGGCCGTAGAGCAGGCCGTCCTTGACCTCGCCCGCGAAGGCGCCATGGCTCCAGGCGCTCTCGTCGCCGGGCGGCACCACGTCGGTATGGCCCGCGAAGGTGATGTGCGGCGCGGCGGTGCCGATCCGGGCATAGAGATTGTCGACATCCGCGGTGGCGGGTTCGCCGAAGGTGACGCGATGCGTCTCGAAGCCGGCGGCTTTCAGGATGTCTTCGAGCACGCCGAGCGCGCCGGCATCGGCCGGCGTTACCGAACGGCAGCGGACGAGATCGCGGGCAATCGAAAGGGCATCAGTCATGCCCCCGCTTAACATGCGATCCGGGCGATGGGCCAGCACCGTGGGGCACAAATTCCAGCTCGCTTTGCTGGTCCCAGCGTGGCCTGGTGTCGGCCGGCGTCAGCGGATCGGCGCCGAACCGGTTTGGGCCGCTGGTCCCTCTCAGGAACAGCATTTCGATGAAACCCCAGAGGCAGAGCGCGTTGACCGCGTGTCCGAGCAGAGCCACCGCCCAGGAATCGCCGAGCAGATCATCAAACCGGTTGAACAGGGGCGGCACGACGAAAAAGAGAATCATCCACCAGCCGCTGCGGTTGCGATCATGAAGCCGCTTGACCGTGGCAGCGGTGAGGAACCACATGGCGGCGACGAAGATCGGCGTTCCCAGCGCAGAGAACAACAGCGGAACCAGCGCCGCCGCCGGACCGGTACCGGCGAAGCCGGCGTGGAGAGGCAATGACGGCGGATCGCCGAATATGAGGTAGACGTCGAACCGAATCGACTTCACGTGGTCGCCGAAAATGGCGGCGAGCAGGAACGCCAATATCCACAAAAAAACGCCGCAGGAAATCTGGCTGGCCAACGAGGCATACCAGTATTTGGCGCGATTGATGCGGCCGTGAAAACCGAACAGGAATTGGTTGCTGGTATAGCTGTTGTCCATCGCGGCAGTCTCCGGAAGCCCCAAGGGCCCGTCCGGCAGATTGGTCGCACTGGCGGCCGACAGGTTCGAGGGAGTCCGGCAACGCCCCGCCAACCAGCCCGCAATCAGGCAGGCGACGGCCCGGCACGGCGTACGAGAAAGTCCGGAATGCCATACGGCCCCGGGCCGGAGGCGCCGGGAGGACCGGTGACCGCACTCGTCGGATCAAACCCGTATTGGTTGGCCCCCTCGGTCCCCGCCAGGAAGACCAGTTCGATGAAGACTCCGGTTTGCAGAAGGGACGTCGCAACCGCCAGCAGGACGAGCGGCAATTCCACAAAGATCGAAATGTCGACCCCGAACGAGAGCCCGAAGAAAAGACCGTAATAGACATAAGCGAGACGATTGAGGACCAGAATTGCAATCGCCCACCAGCCGCTCCTGTCGCGATCGTGCAGCCGCTTGACCGTCGTGGCCACATTAATCCAGATCATCGCGATGATGGCGGCCCAGACAAAGAGCCAAGCCTGCCATTGCGCTGAAAACTGAAGCGGAGGCTTGACCACGAGCTCAAACCAGAGCGCCAGCAGCGCCAGCTGCACGGCGAGGTACCTGGCGCGGCCCATTCGGCCCCTGAAGCTTAAAAACAGTCCAACGGTGTTCAAGGCTTTTCTCCCGCTCGAGCAATAGTCGGGCGGGAGCGGCATTCGGTTCGATCCAGACTAGTCCCGCAGCAGCTCGTTGATGCTGGTCTTGGAGCGGGTCTGCTCGTCGACGGTCTTGACGATGACGGCGCAAGCCAGCGCAGGACCGGGTGAGCCGTCTTTCAGCGGCCTCGCCGGCCGGGTTCCCGGCACCACGACCGCATATTCCGGCACCTCGCCGATATGGATCTTGCCGCTGTCGCGATCGATGATCGGGGTCGAGGCGCCCAAAAACACGCCCATCGCCAGCACCGCGCCCTTGCGCACGATCACGCCTTCGGCGACCTCTGAGCGCGCGCCGATGAAGCAATCGTCCTCGACGATGACGGGCTCGGCTTGCAGCGGCTCCAGCACGCCGCCGATGCCGACGCCGCCGGATATGTGCACGCGCTTGCCGATCTGAGCGCAGGAGCCGACCGTCGACCATGTGTCGATCATGGTGCTTTCATCGACATAGGCGCCGAGATTGACAAACGACGGCATCAGCACGACGTTCTTGGCGATGAAGGCCGAGCGGCGGACGATGGCGCCCGGCACCGCGCGAAAGCCGGCGTCGCGAAACCGGTTCTCGCCCCAACCCTCGAATTTCGACGGCACCTTGTCCCACCACGACGCCTTGCCGGGGCCGCCGGGGATCGAGCTCATGTCGTTGAGCCGGAACGACAGCAGCACCGCCTTCTTCAGCCACTGATTGACCTTCCATTTGCCGCTGGTCTCGCGCATCGCCACCCGCGCCTCGCCCTTGTCGAGCAAATCGAGCGCATGATCGACGGCGTCGCGGACTTCACCCCTGGTCGCAGTCGAGATGCCGTCGCGGGCGTCGAACGCGGCGTTGATGGTGGATTCGAGGGAGGCGAGAGACATCGAAGTTTCCTTGGGCGGGCTTGGTCAGGACAGGCGATGCGCTTTGTCGGGATTCGGGGACGAGGAGTCAAGAACACACACTCGTCATGGCCGGGCTTGACCCGGCCATCCACGTCTTTAGTGCCGCGAAACAGTTAAAACGTGGATGCCCGGGTCAAGCCCGGGCATGACGAAAATCATCATCTGCCCGCGCTCAGCCCCTGCAAAAACCCGGTCAAATCATCGGTAACATGATCGACATGGGCGGCATCGCGGCCTTCCAGCTCCCAGTCCTCGCGCACCACTTCCTTGCTGCCGTCGGGCACCACCAGCACCGTGGTCATGCCGAGCTGGTGCGGCACCACGAGATTGCGCGCCAGATCCTCGAACATCGCCGATTTCAGCGGATCGACCTGATGCAGGTCGAGAAATTTCCGGTAGGTCTGCGGCGCCGGCTTCGGCTCCAGCTCGGCGGCGATGATGTCGAATATCGCCTCGAAATGTCCGGCCAGGCCGAGCCGCTGCAACACCTTGTCGACATGGTCGGTCGACCCGTTGGTCAGGATCAGCTTGCGGCCG
>NZ_DATHOP010000016.1:0-35234 GCF_035484855.1 Bradyrhizobium sp. | reverse complement strand
ATGCGCGAAGCCGTCATCGTCTCCTATGCCCGCACCGGCCTGGCGAAATCCGTCCGCGGCGGGTTCAACATCACCCCCACCGTCTCCACCGCCGCCCACTCGGTGAAACACGCCGTGGCTAAGGCCGGCATCGAGGCCGAGGCCGTCGAGGACGTGTTCATGGGCAATGTCGCTCATGGCGGCGGCAATGTCGCGCGCCAGGCGGGCCTCTTGGCCGGCCTGCCGATCACCACCTCCGGCGTGACCGTCAACCGCTTCTGCTCCTCGGGCCTGCAGACCATCGGCATGGCGGCCAACTATGTGCGCAACGACGGCGCCGACGTGGTCGTGGCCGGCGGTGTCGAGACCATCTCCATGCCCAACATGGGCACGGGCAAGGACAACTTCGATCCGAAGCTGACCGAGATGTATCCGGCGATCTTCATGCCGATGATCGACACCGCCGACATCGTCGCCGAGCGCTACAAGCTCAGCCGCGAATACCAGGACGAGTATTCGCTGGAATCGCAGCGCCGCATGGCCGCCGCCCAGCAGTCCCAAAAGTTCAAGGACGAAATCGTCCCGATGAAGACCAAGATGAAAGTGGTCGACAAGGCGACCAAGGCGGAAAGCATCGTCGACTATGTCGTCGACCGCGACGAGTGCAATCGCCCCGACACGACCATGGCAGGCCTTGCCAAGCTCGAGCCGGTCAAGGGCCCGGGCAAATACATCACCGCCGGCAATGCCAGCCAGCTCTCGGACGGCGCGGCGGCCGTGGTGTTGATGGAAGCCAAGGACGCGGAAAAGCGCGGGCTCGAACCGCTCGGCCGCTTCGTCGCCTGGGCGTCGGCGGGCTGCGAGCCCGACGAGATGGGCATCGGGCCGATCTTCGCGGTGCCGAAGCTGTTGAAGCGCCAGGGCCTCAAGGTCGGCGATATCGATCTGTGGGAACTCAACGAGGCCTTCGCCAGCCAGTGTCTTTATTCGCGCGACCAGCTCGGCATCGATCCCGACAAGTATAACGTCAATGGCGGCTCGATCGCGATCGGCCATCCCTTCGGCATGACCGGCGCGCGCCTGACCGGCCACATCCTGCAGGAAGGCCGCAGGCGCAAGGCCAAGTGGGGCGTGGTGACGATGTGCATCGGCGGCGGCCAGGGCGGCGCCGGCCTGTTCGAAATCTATAGCTGAGCTTTCTTCCCTCGGCACAGACCGGCGCGGCAACGCGCCGTTGCGAAAATTACGGCAGCGCGGCGGAGCCATCGCCGCGCTGCTTTTTTGAGCGGCGCACGCCGCCATGACTGCTTTCTGCACGGCACCGGGCACATGCATCTTTTTTGACCGGCGGGGCGGCAGATGCCGATGCCGCCGTATGCCGGCCAAGCGGGAAAAATCTCCCCAAAATCCCGATCGACGCAGCGATCATTCTTTTTTCACCCGCGCTATTGCCGCGATCGGGAATGCCATCCTACCTGTGCTGTCGTTGAACTTCGTCTGGAACAACGAGGGAAGCCCTGCGATGACCAACCACGGGCCACATTACGATCGCCCGATGGCGCAGGGATACGGGCGCGGCACACGGCTGTGATCGATCCGCTCTACGTCGCATCGGGTTTCAGCGTCGGCCTGCTGGTCGGCATGACCGGCGTTGGCGGCGGTTCGCTGATGACGCCGCTGTTGATCCTGCTGTTTGGCGTTCACCCCTCAACCGCTGTCGGCACCGACCTGCTCTATGCCGCCGCCACCAAGACCGGTGGCAGCGCGGTACACGGCCTCGCGCGCAGCATCCACTGGCCGGCGGTGCTTCGCCTTGCCGGCGGCAGTATCCCGGCCAGCATCGTCACGCTGATCGTACTGTGGCAACTCGACCTCAACGGCGCCGCGGCGCGCAGCCTGGTCAATGTGGTGCTGTGCTTTGCGCTGCTGCTGACGGCAACCTCGCTGATCTTCCGCAAGGCGATCCTGGACCGGTTTCGCGCCCGCCTGGAGCAACTCGAAGATCCCGCCATCGCGCGCGCGACGGTTTTGGTCGGCGTCGCGCTTGGCGTGCTGGTTTCGATTTCGTCGGTCGGCGCGGGCGCCGTCGGCGTCACCGCGCTGCTCTTGCTTTACCCACGGCTGCCGATGGCGCGCATCGTCGGCTCCGACATCGCGCATGCGGTGCCGTTGACGCTGATTGCCGGCATCGGGCACTGGGCGATGGGCGCGATCGATTGGCATCTGATGGGCGTGCTGCTGATCGGTTCGCTGCCCGGCATCGTCCTCGGCAGTTACCTGGCGACCCGGGTGCCGGAAACGGCACTGCGGCTGATACTGGCCGTAACGCTGATTTTGGTCGCCGGCAAGCTCGGCTCCGGCGAATGGAATAACGCGGTGTCGATCGTCGGCGCCGTGGCGCAGAGCACGCAACGCTGAAGGTCGTTCACTTCAACGAGGTGTTGATCGAGGTGAATTTGGTGTCGAGCTTGGTGCCAAGCCCATTGATGACGGAAATGATGGCGAGCGATATGCCGGCCGCAATCAACCCGTACTCGATCGCCGTGGCGCCGCTCTCGTCGGAAAGGAATCTGCGAATCGTCTTCATTCGCGCAGTATGCGGGCGAAATCCTAATACCCGCTGAATCAGTTCGCTGAAACACGGTTCCTCTCGCGGAACCTTAGCCTGCAGACATTGTCTTCTGGTTAAATTGGAACCCCGGAAAACTACGGGGTTTCGGACCGGAGTCGATCATCAACGCCGAGCTGCGCCGTCGGACCTCGCCGCAAACCAGATGACATGGCGCGCGCCGCTGCGCTTCGTGGTGGCGCGCACGGCAACCTCGTTCACGGCAAAACCGGCGTCGCGAAGCCGTGTGGTGAACGATGGATTTGGCCTCGACGACCAGACCGCGAGCACGCCGCCGGGCCGCAGCGCCCGGTGAATGATCCGCAATCCCCTGGCATCGTAGAGCGCGTCATTGGCCTTGCGAATCAGTCCTTCCGGGCCGTTGTCGACGTCGAGCAGGATGGCGTCGAACGCCGCAGCATGAGTCCGGATCACCTCGACGACATCAGCTTCGCGAATGTCCGCGCGCGGATCGGTCAGGCTGCCAGCGAACAAATCAGCCATCGGACCCCGCGCCCAGGCGATCACCGCCGGCACCAGTTCGGCTACCAAAATCCGCGCCTCGGGTCCAAGCACCGCGAGCGCGGCACGCAGCGTGAAGCCCATGCCCAGGCCGCCGATCAACAGATGCGGACGCTTGACCGCGTCGATCCTCTTGCAGGCGAGCGTGGCCAGCGCTTCCTCCGACCCGCTGAGGCGGCTGTTCATCAATTCGTTCGAACCCAGCATCATGGAGAACTCGTCGCCTCTTCGCATCAGGCGAAGTTCGACGTCGGCGCCGGGCACTTCTGAGATATCGATCTGCTGCCAGGGAATCATGCGGCGGTTCTACGCGGTCCCCGCTTCGGCTGCCATGCCTGCCCGCGGCCGCTTGCCGGCGATCGGACAGGAATATCATTTGGCTTGGGGTGGAAGGCCCGGTCAGATTCCATTACATGCACCTCGGCGATGAACGCTTGGCGGTGAACGCCCGCGGCACCGGACCGTGCCGCGCCGGACGAAAAAGGCTACTGCTGCCTTTGTATTGTGATGGATGGCGAGCTTGCGGACCTTGTTTCCCTACTCCGACGAAAACCGGGCCGAAAACCGTCTCGTTGTCCAGAGGCTGCCTGCGTTGGCCGCGCCGTTCTGCCGGGCAACCGGTTAAGG
Organism: Bradyrhizobium sp.; assembly: GCF_035484855.1. Taxonomy (GTDB): domain Bacteria; phylum Pseudomonadota; class Alphaproteobacteria; order Rhizobiales; family Xanthobacteraceae; genus Bradyrhizobium. The sequence goes on along the minus strand of NZ_DATHOP010000016.1, from coordinate 31,498 downwards.
TGTCGACCCCTGCGCAGCATCCCGCCGATGGCGACGGACCGAGGATCGATCCGGGGCCGACGCCTGACACCAGGCTGCGCGGCCTGCGCCGGATGCGCTTTCTCGCAACCGGGCTGCTGGTGCTGATGGCGGCGATTTTCGTCGCGACCTCGCTTGCCAAGGTGCCATGGTCCTGGATTCCGTATCTGCGGGCCTTCGCGGAAGCCGGCATGATCGGCGCCTGTGCCGACTGGTTCGCAGTCGTTGCCCTGTTCCGCCATCCGTTCGGCCTGCCGATTCCGCATACCGCGATCGTGCCGCGCAACAAGGAACGCATCGGCGACGCGATCGGCCGCTTCATCTCCAACAACTTCCTTTCGCCCAGCGTGCTGGCCGCGAAGATCAGGGAGATCGACACCGCCGGCTGGCTATCGGCGTGGCTCTCGAACCCGGCGAACCCCAACCGGATCGCGCGCCAGGTCGCGACATCCTTGCCGGCGATCATCCAGGCGCTGCCGCGCGACGAGCTCAACGCCTTCGTGGCGGGCGCCGTACGCCGGGGCATCGAAATGGTTCCGGCGGCGCCGCTGGCCTCGCGCATCCTCTCCGTGCTGTGGGCACAAGGCGAGATGCAGGGACTGATCGACCGCGGCATCGACTTCGCCGCCACCGCGCTCGCCAACAACCGCAATCTGATCAAGACGCAGGTGACGCAAAAGACCTCGCGTTTCATTCCCAAATGGGTCGATGGCATCGTTGCCGACAAGATCGTGAGTGGCGTGGCGCAATTGCTCGAGGAGATGCGCAATCCCGAACATCCGTGGCGCGCCGAACTCGGAACCGCGGTCGAGAAACTGATCGACGACCTGGCGGTAGACCCGCAGATGCATGTGCGCGGCGAAGAACTGAAGTCCGAGATTCTGCAAAATCCCTTCCTGCTCCAGCAGATGGGCAAGCTCTGGACCGCGGTCGAAGCCAGGCTCGACGAAGAATCCGGGTCGGCCTCCGATCCGCTGGCCGATAGTCTGGCCCGCGCGCTGGCTGCTCTCGGCCGCCGGCTGGCGGAAGACGAAACCATTCGCGACACCGTCAACCGGTGGCTCGGGGTCACGGCGTTGCGCGTGATCGCGCCGCGACGCGGCGAGATCGGCGCCTTCGTCACGCAGGTGGTCGAAAGATGGGACACCGAGACGCTGGTCAACCGGCTCGAGGTGCAGGTCGGCCGCGACCTGCAATATATCCGCATCAACGGCACGCTGGTCGGCGGCCTGGTCGGCCTCTTGATCTTCACCGCGACGAGATGGTTTTAGGGCTTCGAGTTTCTCCCTCTCCCCGCTCTTTCGCGGGGTCGAGACGAGCGAAGCTCGCTCTTAGAGGGTTGGGGTGAAGGACTCTCTCAGTGAGCGCGACTCGTGGTGAGTCCCCCTCACCCGGATTCGCGCTATCGCGCGAATCCGACCTCTCCCCGCAAGCGGGGCGAGGTGACCAAACTCGCAACCGCCGCTATCCCAGCATCTGGGTATCGCCGCAGATCGAGATCGCCTGCCCCGAAATCGTCTTGCCGCGCGGGCTGCAGATGAACAGGATCTGGTCGGCGATCTGCTCCGGCGTCACGTAATCCTTGATCGAGGTGTAGGAGAACGCGGTCCGTTCCATCTCGGCATAGGCGATGCCGCGCTGCTGCGCCTTGGCTTCCAGCACCCGGCGCTGGCGGTCGCCGGCGACGAGGCCGGGCAGGATCGCGTTGACGCGGATATTGTCCGGCCCGAGTTCGATCGACAGCGATTTCGTCAACCCGATCACGCCCCATTTCGCCGCCGCATAGGGCGTGCGCATCGCAAAGCCGAGCCGCCCCGCCGCCGAGGAAATATTGACGATCGAGGCGTTCTGGCTCCGGCGCAAATGCGGCACCGCAAGCCTGGTGCAGTTGAATTGCCCGGTCAGGCAGATTTCCAGGCAGCGGTCCCAGTCCTCCGGATTCATCTCCTCGACTTTCGACGTCGGCCCCGCGATGCCGGCATTGTTGACGAGCACGTCGAGGCCGCCGAGTTTTGCCAGCGCATCCGCGAACAGGTTGTTCACCGCCGCACGATCGGAGACGTCGCAGCGCGTCGAGGTGATCGCGGGGTCGCTTGTCGCGAGCGCCGACAGCGCCGCCTCGTCGACGTCGCAGGTGTGGACATCAGCGCCTTCGGCTGCGAAGCGGCGCGCGATCGCACGCCCGATGCCATTGCCACCGGCAGTGACCAGCACGCGCAAACCCTTGAGTTCGAGATCCATGATCGCTCCGCAAGATGTCCTGGGAAAAATCGGCCGGCCGCCTGATCGAGCGCGGCGGGCGAGCGCAACGCTATCCTTCTCGTGCGAAGAGAATAAGGGAATCGACAAGGCTTCCGTCTTTTGTAACTCTAATGGCGATCAAAAATCACGGCAAGCGGGATGGCGCTTGCCGATAGAAATCGCGCCCGGCTCCGGCGGTGAGGGAAGAAATGAACAAGCAAAATCGCAACGTTGCGATCGTCGGCGCCGGCCTGATCGGGCGCGCCTGGGCCGCGATCTTCGCGCGTGCGGGATGGAACGTGCGGCTGACCGATCCGCATATCCCGACGCTGAAGGCAGCACCCCGCCTGATCCGCGAGGAATTGCATGCGCTGGCGCGCCATGGACTGGCCACCGATCCCGACGGCGCCGTCTCGCGGGTCTCCGCGGCGGGCAGCCTGGAAGAGGCCGTGATCGGCGTCGAGTTCGTCCAGGAATGCGGGCCGGAAAAGGTCGAAGACAAGCGGCTGATCTTCGCCGAACTCGACAAGCTGACGCTGCCGGACGCGCTGCTGGTGTCCTCGACCTCGGCGATAACGGCTTCGCGCTTCACCGAAGCCCTGAAGGGCCGCGCGAGATGCCTGGTCGGTCATCCCGTCAACCCGCCGCATCTGGTGCCGCTGGTCGAATTGTGCTGCGCGCCCTGGACCTCGCCGGAAGCGATCGAGCGCGCGCGGGAGATCTATCGCGAGATCGGCCAAGTGCCGGTCATCATCACCAAAGAGATCGACGGCTTTGTTCTCAACCGGCTGCAAGGCGCCCTGCTCGCCGAAGCCTTCCGCCTCGTCGGCGAAGGTTTTATTTCGGCTGAAGACCTCGACCGCACGGTGAAAGACGGCCTCGGCCTGCGCTGGTCGTTCCTCGGTCCGTTCGAAACCATCGAACTCAATGCGCCCGGCGGCATTCCCGATTATTGCGCGCGCTACACCGGCTTCTACAGGCAGCTGGCTTCCGCCGCCGCCGGACCCGAAGTCTATCAAAGTCCGAATGTCGACCGGGTGATCGCGGCATGGCCGCATCAGCCGGCGCCGGAACGAATCGCCGCGCTGACGCAGCGGCGCAACGAACGTCTCGCCGCATTGGCCGCGCACAAGAATGCCCAGCAGGACAATTCCCGATGATCGATCAGCCAGCAAAGAGAGCAACAACATGAGCCGCAAAGTCATCATCACCTGCGCCGTGACCGGCGCGATCCACACCCCCTCGATGTCGAAGGCGCTGCCGGTGACGCCGCAGGAAATCGCCGACGCCGCGGTCGACGCCGCCGAAGCGGGAGCCGCCATCGTGCATCTGCACGCCCGCAATCCCAAGACCGGCCAGCCCGATCAAAGTCCCGAAGCGTTTGCGCCGTTCCTGAAAATAATAAAGCAGCGCTCGAATTGCGTGATCAACCTGACGACCGGCGGCGCACCGACCATGACGGTGGACGAGCGCGTCCGCCCGGCCGCGGTCTACAAGCCCGAGGTCGCCTCGCTCAACATGGGCTCGATGAATTTCGCGTTCTTCGGCATGCTCAACCGCTTCAAGAAATTCGAGCACGACTGGGAGAAGAAGCATCTCGAGAACAAGGACATCGTGTTCCGCAACACGTTTCAGGACATCGAATATGTGCTGAAGACATTGTCGGAAACCGGCACCCGTTTCGAGTTCGAATGCTACGACACCGCGCATCTCTACAATCTGAATTACTTCCTCGAACAGGGCATGGTGAAGCCGCCGCTGTTCGTGCAGACCGTGTTCGGCCTGCAGGGTGGCACCGGCGCCCATCCCGAGGACGTGCTGCACATGAAGCGCACCGCCGATCGGCTGTTCGGCGACAAGATGATCTGGTCGGTGCTGGGCGCCGGCCGCAACCAGCTGCCGATCGCGGCAATGGCCGCCGCGATGGGCGGCAACGTCCGCGTCGGCCTCGAGGATTCGCTGTGGGCGGCGCCCGGCCGCATGGCGGCCTCCAACGCCGAACAGGTCACGCTCGCCCGCAAGATTATCGAAGGCCTCGGCCTGCAGGTTGCGACCTCCGACGAGGCGCGCGAGATTCTCGACCTCAAGGGGGGCGACAAGCTGGAAGTGTGATCGCTACGCAAGACTGCGCGCATCGGTCGCACCCGATTCAATAGTCCGAATTGCCAATGCGGGCGCGCCGCTTGCCGGTTGCGCCGATGTTCCTCCATGCTATCGTCGCGCCGAAATCGGCCCGATATGAGCCCGAAAATGTCGAGGGAGGAAAACATGCGGAGCGTGCAGACGCTTGCCGCGGCGGTGTTGTCGTTGCTGGCGGTCTCCGGTCTCGCGCATGCCGCCGAGCCGAAGCAGGGCGGCATCCTGCGGATGTATCATCGCGACAGTCCCGGCAGCGCTTCGATCCACGAGGGCGCGACCTATTCGGTCAACGTGCCCTTCATGCCGGTGTTCAACAACCTCGTGATCTACAACCAGAGCATCGCGCAGAACAGCATGGAGGACATCGTCCCGGACCTCGCGGAGAGCTGGGCCTGGAGCGACGACAAGAAGACGCTGACCTTCAAGTTGCGGCAGGGCGTCAAATGGCATGACGGCGTCCCCTTCACGTCCGCCGACGTCAAATGCACCTTCGACATGCTGATGGGAAAGTCGCCGCAGAAATTCCGCCAGAACCCGCGCAAGGCCTGGTACGAGCAGGTCGACGAGGTCACGACCAATGGCGACTATGAAGCCTCGTTCCACCTGAAGCGGCCGCAGCCGGCGCTGCTCGCGCTACTCGCCTCCGGTTATACGCCGGTCTATCCCTGCCACGTTTCCCCCGGGGACATGCGCACCCATCCGATCGGCACCGGCCCGTTCAAGTTCGTTGAATTCAAGGCCAACGAATCGATCAAGCTCGTCCGCAATCCGGATTATTTCAAGAAGGGCCTGCCGCATCTCGACGGCATCGACTTCACCATCATCCCGAACCGTTCGACCGCCATCCTCGGCTTCATCTCGGGCAAATTCGACATGACGTTTCCGACCGAGGTGACGATCCCGCTGCTCAAGGACGTCAAGGCGCAGGCGCCGAACGCGATCTGCGTGGTCGAGCCGATCAACGTCTCCACCAACATCATCGTCAATTCGTCGTCGCCGCCGTTCGATAATCCGGACATCCGCCGCGCGATGGCGCTGGCGCTCGATCGCAAGGCGTTCATCTCGATCCTGTTCGAGGGCCAGGCCGATATCGGCGGCACCATGCAGCCGGCGCCCGCAGGGCTATGGGCGATGCCGAAGGAGATGCTGGAGACGATCCCCGGCTACGGCCCCGACGTCAACGCCAACCGCGAAGAAGCGCGCAAGCTGATGCAGAAGGCGGGCTACGGGCCGGACAAGCATCTTCCGGTCAAGGTCTCGACCCGCAACATCGCCGTCTACCGCGATCCCGCGGTGATCCTGATCGACCAGCTCAAGAGCATCTATATCGACGGCGAGCTCGACGTGGTCGAGACCGCCAACTGGTTCCCGAAGATCGCGCGCAAGGATTACGCGCTCGGCCTCAACCTGACCGGCAACGCGGTCGACGATCCCGACCAGTCGTTCTACGAGAATTATTCCTGCGGCTCGGAGCGCAACTACACCAATTATTGCAACAAGGACATCGAGAAACTGTTCGACCAGCAATCGCAGGAAACCGACGTCGAGAAGCGCAAGAAGCTGGTGTGGGACATCGACAAGAAGCTGCAGGAGGACGTCGCGCGTCCGATCATCTTCCACGGCCGCGAGGGCACCTGCTGGCAGCCTTATGTCAAGGGCGTCACCGTGATGGTCAACAGCTCCTACAACGGCTATCGCTACGAGGACGTCTGGCTGGATAAGTAACCGAAAAGCCGGTATCCACTTTTGCGAAATGCGCGCTAACCGGAGAGCGGCCAGGTGTTTGCCTATATCGTGCGGCGCCTCGTTCTGATGCTGGTGACCCTGTTCGGGATCTCGGTCGTGATCTTCGTGCTGCTGCGCATCGTGCCCGGCAACATCGTCGACATCCTGTTCGCGGCGGCCGGCTATGTCGATCCCGCCGACAAGGCCAATCTGGAGCGCGAACTCGGGCTCGATCAGTCGATCGTGGTGCAATACCTGCACTGGATCGGCGGACTGCTGCGCGGCGACCTCGGCTATTCCTATGTCTCCGAGAAGCCGGCGCTCGACGAAATCCTGCCGCGGATTCCGATCACGGCGCGGCTGGCCGGACTTGCGATCACCTTTTCCGCCTCGATCGGCATTCCCTTAGGCGTCCTCAGCGCGGTGAAGCAGGGCACGCGGCTCGATTATTTCCTGCGCGTGGTCAGCCTGAGCGGACTGTCGCTGCCGGCGTTCTGGCTCGGCCTTTTGGTGCTGATGGCGTCGGTCGCGCTGTTCGGCACCATGCCGATCTTCAATCCGAACCCGAAAACCTGGACCGAGGCGTTTGCGATCTATTGCGTGCCGGCGATGGTGGTGGGCTTTCGCAGCGCTGCGTTGACGATGCGGATCACGCGCTCCTCGATGCTCGAAATCCTGCGGCAGGATTACATCCGCACCGCGCGCGCCAAGGGCGCCTCCGAACGATCGGTCAACTTCCATCACGCGCTGAAGAACGCCATTCTTCCCGTGATTACCGTGATCGGCATCGAGGCCGCGTTCCTGATCGGCGGCCTGATCGTCACCGAAACCGTATTCAATATTCCCGGCGTCGCGCGCTTCCTGGTCGAGGCGATCCGCTGGCGCGATTATCCGATCGTGCAGAACCTGGTGATGCTGATCGCCGTGGTCGTGGTGTCGGCCAACTTCATCGTCGACATGCTCTATGCGGTGTTCGATCCGCGCATCCGCTATACCGACTAAATGCATGATGGGTTCACATTTGATGGATAAGAAAGCAAGTACCCCCCACCCCGCCCATCGCCGCTTCGCGGCGACGGTCGACCCTCCCCACCGCTCGCAAGCGCTCGCGGGGCGGAGGGTTAAGTCTTCCGCGGCCGCGCGACCGTCCGATGCCCTGCTTCTTCCCCCCTCCCCCCGCTTCGCGAAGCGAAGTGGCGGGGAGGGGTCGGGGGTGGAGGGTGTCTCAGCAAACGTAACTCGTGGAGAATCCGCCTCGCTCACCCGGACTCACCTCAGCCCGACTCAACAAATCATCCCGCTCTAGGAGCCGCATTGGCCACGATCAACTACGATAGCGAATTGCGGCGCGCGGGCGCCAATGCCACCCATGGCTGGCGCCGGCTCGCCTTCCTGGCGCGGCGCCATGTGCTGGGCACCATCGGCCTTGGTTTCATGCTGCTGTTCGTGTGGGCGGCGACATTCGCCGACCTGATCTGCCGCTACGATCCGCTCTCGGTCGACGCCGCGCATGCGCTCGTCCATCCCGACGCGCGGCACTGGATGGGGACCGATTCGTTCGGCCGCGACGTCTGGAGCCGCATCATCCACGGCGCCCGCATCTCGCTCGCGGTCGGCATCGGCTCGACCACGCTGGGCGCGATCTTCGGCGTCAGCATCGGCCTCATCTCCGGATATCTTTCCGGCTGGGTCGATCTGGTGTTCCAGCGCGTCACCGATATCCTGCAGGCGCTGCCGCTGCTGGTACTGGCCCTGATCATGACCGCAGCACTCGGCCCGACGCTGCCCAATGTGATCATCGCGATCGCTATACCGCTGATCCCGACGGTTTCCCGCGTTATCCGCGCCAATACGCTGGCGCTGCGCGAGCTGCCCTATATCGAGGCCGCCAAGTCGATCGGCATGAGCGAGACGCGGATTGCGCTGCGCCACATCCTGCCCAACACGCTGGCGCCGTTGATCGTGCTGGCCACGGCGCAGCTCGGTTCCACCATCCTCACCGAAGCTTCGCTGTCGTTCCTCGGCCTCGGCATCCCCGAACCCTATCCGTCCTGGGGACGGATGCTGTCGGAATCGGCCGCGGAATATGTCCGCACCGCGCCGTGGCTCGTAATCTTCCCAGGCCTGGCGATCAGCCTTGCGGTGTTCGGCACCAACCTGTTCGGCGATGCGCTGCGCGACATTCTCGACCCGAGGCAGCGCGGCTGATGAGCGAGCAAAACGAGGCAGCGGCGGTTCTCGAGGTGAAGGGCCTGCAGACGGTGTTCTTCACCAACTCCGGCCTGTTCAAGGCGGTCGATGACCTCTCCTTCACCGTTCGCCGCGGCGAGACGCTCGCCATCGTCGGCGAATCCGGTTGCGGCAAGAGCGTGACCGCGCTGTCGGTGATGCGGCTCGTCCCCGATCCGCCGGGACGAATCGTCGGCGGCTCGATCACACTTGAGGGCACCGATCTGCTCGGCCTCGATGAAAACGCGATGCGCGAAATCCGCGGCAATCGCATCTCGATGATTTTTCAGGAGCCGATGACCTCGCTCAACCCTGTGATCCGGATCGGCGACCAGATCACCGAGGCGGTTCGCCTGCACCGGCAGATGTCCGCCAGGGAAGCCTGGGAGCAGGCCGTCAAGATGCTGCGTCTGGTGCGGATCCCCGAACCGGAGCGGCGCGCCACCGAATATCCGCACCAGCTTTCGGGCGGCATGCGCCAGCGCGCGATGATCGCGATGGCGCTGGCCTGCCGGCCGGCGCTCTTGATCGCCGACGAGCCGACCACCGCGCTCGACGTTACGATCCAGGCGCAGATTCTTGCGCTGGTGCTCGAACTGCAAAAAGAGCTCGGCATGGGGCTGATCCTGATCACCCACGATCTCGGCGTGGTCGCCCAGACCGCGCAGCGCGTCATCGTGATGTATGCCGGCAAGAAGGTCGAGGAGGCCGATGTCGAGACTCTGTTCGCCAATCCCCGACATCCCTACACCCGCGGCCTGATGGCCTCGATCCCGAGCGTGCCGCTGCCCGGCGCCAACGCCGATGTGCGGCTGGTGGAAATTCCCGGCATGGTGCCGTCGCTGACCAATTTGCCGAAGGGCTGCGCCTTCGCACCGCGCTGTGAACTCGCAATCGCGTGCTGCCGCGAGGAATATCCGCCGCTAGCGGACTGGGGCAATGGCCATCTCGCCGCATGCTGGCGCGCCGCGGAACTGGTGGGCGCGCCATGACCGACCCGCGCCCGCTGCTCGAGGTGACCGACCTCGTCAAACACTATCCGGTGCGGAGCGGCGTCCTGCGCCGCACCGTCGGCAAGGTGCATTCCGTCGACGGCGTCAGTTTTTCGATCGGCGTCGGCGAAACGCTCGGCATGGTCGGCGAGTCCGGCTGCGGAAAGTCGACGGTGGCGCGTAGCGTGTTGCGGCTGGTCGAGCCGACCAGCGGCAGCATTCGACTGAACGGCGAGGATATCACCCATCTCGGCAAGGCGACGTTGCGGCCGCACCGCCGCTCGATGCAGATCATCTTTCAGGACCCGTTCGCTTCGCTCAATCCGCGGATGACCGCCGGCGACATCGTCGGCGAGCCGCTGACGGTGCATGGCCTCGCGTCCGGAGAGAAGAAGCGCGAGCGCGTCGCCGAACTGTTTCAGCAGGTCGGCCTCCGGGCCGACCAGATGAAGAATTATCCACACCAATTTTCCGGCGGCCAGCGCCAGCGCATCTGCATCGCGCGTGCGCTATCGCTGGGGCCGAGCCTGATTGTCTGTGACGAGCCGGTCTCGGCGCTCGATGTCTCGATCCAGGCGCAGGTGATCAACCTCTTGATCGACCTGCAGCGCAAGTACGACTTCTCCTATCTGTTCATCGCGCACGATCTCGCCGTCGTCGCCCATATCAGCCACCGCGTCGCGGTGATGTATCTCGGGCGCATCGTCGAGATCGCGGACAAGGCAAAACTGTTCGCCGACCCGCGCCATCCCTACACGCAGGCGCTGCTCGCCTCCGTGCCGATCGCCGACCCCAAAGCAAAACGCCTGGTGCCGCTGATCGACGGCGACGTGCCAAGCCCGATCAATCCGCCATCGGGCTGCGCGTTCCACACCCGCTGCCGCTACGTGATGGATCGCTGCAAGGTGGAACGGCCCGAGCTTGCCGACGTCGGAGACAGGCATCAGGTGGCGTGCTTCCTCAATGACGGGACGGGGAGGACTCAGATTCCGTAGGGTGGGCTAAGCCAATGGGTCGCGCGAATGCGCGCCCGATGATAAACTCCGTGAGCCCACCATTTTTCGGCTCCGATGATAGATGGTGGGCACGGCGCGAACTGCGCCTTTGCCCACCCTACCCCCTATATGCCGTCCGCCGGCTCTACGTCACACGCGCCGGGCGACCTTCTGCTGCTCGCCGGCAAGCGTTTCGGCCGCCACCGCCCTGATGTAACCATCGCGCGCCTGGAGGCGTTGCCAATAGGCCGCGACGTTTGGCCCGAAATCCCTGGCCAGCCCGATGTTCTCGGCAAGCCGCAACGCATAGCCGATGACGATATCGGCCGCGGTGAAGCGGTCGGCGCAGAGCGTCTCCGCCTTCGCCGTGGCGGCTTCAACCGCCCGCAGGCGTCCCAGGAACCATTTGGCGTAGTCGGTCGCGACCTGCGGATTGCGCCGCTCTTCCGGCTCGAGCTGGGTGTAGCGCAGCACCAGGGTTTGCGGAAAGGTCAGCGTCGCGTCGGAAAAATACATCCAGTTCAGGAACGCGCCATAGGCCGCCTCGCCTTCGCCGACGATCAGCGCCGTCGGCCCATGGCGCGTGCCGAGATAGTGGCAGATGCCGGAGGACTCCGTCATCCTGGTCTCGCCGTCGATCATCAGGGGAATGGTGCCGAGCGGATTGAGCGCGAGATATTCCCTGGCGAGTACCCTGGGCGGGAACGGCAGCATCTTGAGCTCGTAGGCAAGCCCCATCTCTTCCAGCATCCACAGCGGCCGGAACGAGCGCGCCGCGTGGCAATGATAGAGGGTGATCATCGGGCGTTTCCTTGCGTTCGATTTCCCGGCCCGCGGGCGCTAGACGTGCTCAGCCGGCAGACCGGGCACCGCCGTGAAAGGCTTGTTGACGGTGACCTTGCCGATCGGGGTCGTAATCGTCGTCACCAGGTTCCCGCTGCTCATGCTGCCGCGGATCACTGCGTCGATCAACACCTGGCCGCCGTTGACCGCGACAACCGGAATGGCTGCCACCAGCAGCGCAAATACCCAATCGTCGCCGCGATGAAAGTCGGCAATGGTCGCGATCGTGGTCCCCTCGGTCTCGTTCTTGACCGATAGCACGGCGCCATGCGGGTTGCGGCCATGGGGAGCAAGCTGGGGTGCGGGGGCAACGAGAATCTTGGCGTCCCACGCCAACTGTTGGCCGGAGGAGGCCGCGGCACCGCCGCCGATTTCGATCCCCTGCAGTTGCGTCACGTCCTCAAGGTCCGACAGGCTCGGGATCAGCGGGCCCTGTATGGTGAAGTCCAGCACCTCGCGCGCCACCCCGGTTGCCGGGAACGTCGCCGAGAAGCCTCGGAAACCGATTGCATTCCGCGCGCGGGCATCGATCACCGACCAGTAATAGGCCACGCCGTTGCCCTGGCACGACACCACGCAAAGCTGATCGCGTGGGAGCGCTCGGTCCGGACCGGGGTCCAAATCCATGGCAGTCCTCCCTGTTGAAGCCGGCCATCAGTATGCTCGCACCAACGGGCTTTCGGTAGTACCAGATTCCCGAAGCGGCGGTTCAGCCCCCACAACCTCCGGACCGCCCGATGCAAAAATGTCGGCTGGCCAATCCGGCCTGACTTGGGCATGCTGCGGGTACATCAGCTCGATCAAGGGATCAGGCGGCACAAGACCGCTGTACCCCCGGAGGAGATTTTGCCGGTTCGCCGCTGCGACCGGATCACCCGCTTCGGCCACAAAATGCCCGACGATGCGCCGCCTTGCGATCTGTTCGTCAATCCCCTTGCCATGAAAGAAAGGTGCAATTCCGTGAAGAACAAGAAACTGTCCCTGGTTATCTCCGTCACTGCCGCAGCCGCGCTTGCGGTCCTGACCACGCAGGGCGCGCTGGCGCAAAAGAAATACGACACCGGCGTCACCGACACCGAAATCAAGATCGGCAATGTCGAGGCCTATAGCGGGCCGGTTTCCGCCTACGGCGTCATCGGCAAGACCGAGGATGCCTATTTCAAGATGATCAACGATGCCGGCGGCATCAACGGCCGCAAGATCAACTTCATTTCCTACGACGACGGCTACAGTCCGCCGAAGACGGTGGAGCAGGTCCGCAAGCTGATCGAGAGCGACGAGGTGTTTTTGATCTTCAACGCGCTGGGCACGCCGACCCAGACTGCGGTGCAGAAATATCAGAACACCAAGAAGGTGCCGCAGCTGTTCATCGCCTCCGGCGCCAGCAAGTGGAACGATCCGAAGGAATTTCCCTGGACCATGGGCTTCCAGCCGAGCTACCGGGTCGAAGCGCGAATCTTCGCCAAATACATCCTGAAGACGAAACCCGACGCCAAGGTCGCGGTGTTTTATCAGAACGACGATTTCGGCAAGGACTACGTGGCCGGCCTGAAGGAAGTGTTCGGCGACAAGACCTCCTCGATCCTGGTCGCGGAAGAAAGCTACGAGACCACCGAGCCGTCGATCGATTCCCATATCGTCAAGCTGAAGGGCACCGGCGCCGACGTGCTGGTCAATATCTCGACGCCTAAATTCGCGGCGCAAGCCATCAAGAAAATGGCCGAGATGGAATGGAAGCCGATGCACGTCATGACCGACGTCTCGATCTCGATCGGCGCGGTCATGAAGCCGGCGGGCTTTGAGAATTGCGAGGGCATCCTGTCGGCCCTCTACATCAAGGACGCTTCCGATCCGCAGTGGAAGGACGACGCAGGCATGAAGAAATTCATGGCCTTCATCGACAAGTACATGCCGGGCGCGAACGTCGCCGACGCCAACCTGGTCTACGGCTACGCCGCGGCGCAGACCATGGTGCAGGTCTTGAAGCAGGCCGGTGACGACCTGACCCGGGAAAACGTCATGAAGCAGGCCGCCAGCCTGAAGGATTTTGTCCCGGATACGCTGTTGCCCGGCATCAAGATCAATACCTCAGCCACCGACTTCGCCCCGATCGAGCAGCTTCAGATGATGCAGTTCAAGGGTGGCCAATGGGTGATGTTCGGCGACGTCATCAGCGCCGAGGTCGGGGGCTAGAGGCGAACTGTCATTCCGGGGCGATGCGAAGGCATCAAACCCGGAATCTCGAGATTCCCCGATGCGCAATTGCGCATCTGGGGTCTGGTGCTAACGCACCAGCCCGGAATGACGGAAAGCTTGCGTTCCCGCCGGACGGTTCCCAAGTAATTGAGGCCGACCGAAACCGACCGCCGAAACCACGGGTTCCCACGTGCATTATCTGCCGCTGACACCGGTACTGTTTTCGATCCTGGTGTTCCTGTTCATCGGGCTGGTGATCCTGATCCAGCTGCGCATCCTGCGCTATGCCTATATGCGGCTCGGCGTCGGGCCCGGCGCCGCGCTGTTGCTGCTGTTCGGTTCGCTGATCGGCAGCTATTTCAACATCCCGATCACGATCCTGCCCGGGGAAACCATGCGGTCGGGGCAGGTCGTCGACTTCTTCGGCATGCAGTATATCGTGCCGGTCGTGGTGTCCTCGCCCGGCACGGTGCTGGCCGTCAATGTCGGCGGCGCGGTGATTCCGACCATCATGTCGACCTATCTGGTGCTCCGCTATCAGCTCTGGCTGAAGGCTGCGATCGCCACCGCCGTGATCGCCACGATCATTCACGCGATGGCGACGCCGGTCGCCGGGATTGGCATCGCGGTGCCGGTATTCCTGCCGGTCGTCACCACTGTCATCATTGCCTTCATCCTGTCCCGCGAATATGCGGCGCCACTGGCCTATATCGGGGGATCGATGGGGACGCTGATCGGCGCCGACCTGCTCAATCTCGACAAGATCAACGGGCTTGGCGCGCCGGTCGCCTCGATCGGTGGCGCCGGCACCTTCGACGGCATCTTCCTGACCGGAATCCTCGCGGTGCTGCTCGCCGGGATCGCCTCGCCGTCGCGGCCGCGGCCGGCATGGTAGCCGGCCAAAAATCCCGCGCGGCGGACAATGCTCCGGCCACCTCGGTTGCCACACCCCTCAACTCCCCATAATAAGAACCAAAAGCCGCCGGGAGTGGCGATGCAATCGTCGTTTTCGGACAAGAAACGAACGGGTAAGGGTTACGCCGATGGAAGCTCAGGTAAGCAGATTTTCTGTTCCGGCCGCCAAATGGTCGCCTCCGCCTGAGGCCAGCGATATGGTCAGGAACATCCACGCGATGCTGCATCCGCGCAACATCGTGCTGGTCGGGGCGACCGACAAGCCCGGCAACTATGCCGAACGGATCTGGAACAACCTGATCAAGTACAAATACGAAGGCGGCCTCTATCCCCTCAACGCCAGGCGCGAGACCATCTGGGGCGTGCCCTGCTACAAGGATTTTGCCAGCCTCCCCGACAAGCCCGATCACGTGCTGGTGCTGGTGCCGGCGCGCTTCGCTGTGCAGGTGATCCGCGACGCGGCCGCGGCCGGCGCCCGCTCGGCCACCATCGTCACCTCGGGCTTCAGCGAATTGCAGGACGACGAAAGCCAGCGGCTCGCCGGTGAGCTGCAGCAGGCGATCCGGGAAACCGGGCTTGCGGTCACCGGCCCCAATTGCCTCGGCAATTTGAGCGCCGGCGAAAACATGTTCACCAACATCGACGACCGCATCGTCACCATGGAAGCGGGTGCGGTAGCGATCGCCGGGCAGTCCGGCGCCATCGTGATGGCGATCCGCCAGGCGCTGGAGGATCGCGGCGTCGGCGTCGGCTACATGGTCACGACCGGCAACGAGGCCGGTCTCGAAACGCCGGACCTGATAAGCTATTTCGCGGCCGATCCCTCGATCCGCGTGATCGTGGTGTATCTGGAAGGCGTCCGCAACACCAAGGGGTTTCGCGACGCCTGCAAGGCCGCGCGCGCTGCCGGCAAGCCGGTGATCGCGCTGAAACTCGGGGCCTCCGAGGGCGGCCGCGCCGCCGCCATGGCGCATACCGGGGCGCTGGCGGGTTCGATCGAGACCTTCGACGCCATCTCGACGCGCGAGGGCGTGATTCGCGTGCGCGGCCTCGACGAATTGATCGAGACCACCGAATGTTTCGTGCATGCCGATCCGCCAAAGGGCGACCGCCTCGCCGCGGTGACCTTGTCGGGCGGCAAGCGCGGCCTTCTGATCGACGCCTTTCATTCGGCCGGGTTGAATTTCGCGCCGCTAAGCCAGAGCGCCAGCGACAAGCTGGCCAAAATGCTCGGGCCCGGCTCGATCGTCGGCAATCCGCTGGATGCGGGATTTGCCGCGGTGGTCGATCCCTCGGTCTACATGCAGTCGATCAAGATCATGATCGACGATCCCGACACCGACATCGTCATCATCGACGCCGAGCTGCCGAAGGCGCCGCATGAATTGCGCGAGCGGAATTTGCGCATCGTCGACGGCATGGCCGCCGCGGCCTCGAAACCCGTGGTCTACATCTCGACGATGTCGATCGGCTTCACCGAATTCACCAAGGGCCTGCGCAAGTCGCTGCCGCATATCGCCGTCATGCAGGGACTGGACCGCGCGGTGGGCGCGATCAAATCGCTGATCGATTATGCCCGCTTGCGCAAGGTGGTGCCGGAGATCAAATCGAGCTCGTCGGCTTCGGCGCGCGCGACGCTGGAGAAGACGCTGAAGAAGGCCGGCGGCGCCGCCGCGCTCGACGAGGTCGCATCGAAGGCGCTGCTGCGAGCCTACGGCATCCCGGTGTCGAAGGAAGAGATCGTGCAAACCGCGGCGGATGCGGTCAGGGTTGCGAAGAAGATCGGCTTTCCGGTCGTGGCCAAGGTGGTCAGCGCGGAGATCCTGCACAAGTCAGACATCGGCGGCGTGGTGCTGAACCTCAACAGCGCGGCGGAGGTGAAGAAGGCCTTCAACGACATCACCGCGCGGGTGAAGAAACTGAAGGGCAAGCCGAAGCTCGAGGGCATTCTGATCGCCCAGCAGGTCAAGGCCGAACTCGAACTGGTGGTGGGCAGCGCGCTCGATGCCGAGATGGGACCGGTGGTGCTGTTCGGCACCGGCGGCGTCGATATCGGGCTAATTAAGGATGTGGCGCTGGCCGGCGCGCCGATCGACGCAACTGAGGCGAAAGAGCTTATCGGCAAGACCAAGGCCGGCGTGAAGCTGAAGGGGTATCGCGGCAAGCCGGCGCTGCACGAGGCATCCGCCGTCAAGGCGCTGGTCGGCCTGTCCAACCTGATGGCGGACGCCGGCGGGCGCATTGCTTCGATCGACGTCAACCCGTTCCTGATCAACGCCAGGACCGGGGTCGCCGTCGATGCGCTGATCGTGCTCAACAACGAAGCGGCCAAGCGTGCTGCCGGGCATTGAGGCCGGCCATCCGGGGATAGGCAATGAAATCGGCGTTAGGCGGCCTTGCGATATTGGTGGCGGTTTGCGGGACTGCCGCGGCGCAAACGCCGGGGGCGGCTTCCTCGCCGCCAGGTTCATATCCGGCTTGGGCTTACCCGTGGGCCCCGGATTTCAAGGCCGCGCCCGACGACGGCGTCCCGAGACACGTTCCCGACAGCACGGCCGCTTTCACGATCACGCAGGAACGCGACCTGTTCTTCGCGCCGGACTGGCATCCCGGCGATCATCCTCCGATGCCTTCCGTGGTCGCGCATGGAAGACCGCCCGATGTGCGGGCCTGCGGCTCCTGTCATCGCACGGAAGGCACCGGAGGTCCGGAGAATGCGAGCCTGGCCGGCCTTCCCGCCGCCTATATCACTCAGCAGATGGCCGACTACAAAAGCGGCGTCCGCAAATTTTCGGGCCCGCAGCGCAGCCCCGTCCTGCTGATGACCGCGATCGCCAAGGCCGCCACCGATGCCGAAATGAAAGCGGCGGCGGCCTACTTCGCCTCGCTCAAGCCGAAATCGGTTATCCGCGTCGTCGAAGCCGATAGCGTCCCGGCGACGCAGATTGCCCGCGTGTTCTACATGCTGGCCAAGGATGGGGCCAAGGAGCCGCTCGGCGAGCGCATCATCGAGGTACCGGAAGACGTCGCCCAATTCGAGCACCGTGACTCGCGTGCGCAGTTTATCGCCTACGTGCCGAACGGCAGCCTGGCCAGGGGTGAAACCCTCGCCAGGACCGGCGGATCAGGCATCACGATTGCCTGCGCGGGCTGCCACGGTCCGGCCCTGCAGGGTCTGGGCTCGATCCCCGGGATCGCCGGACGTTCGCCGAGCTATCTCATGCGTCAGCTCTACGATCTCCAGCAGCACACCAGGAACGGAACCGGCGCTGCCCTGATGGAGCCGGTGGTCGAAAAACTCTCGCAGAACGACATGCTCTCGCTTGCGGCCTATGTTGCATCCCTGAAGCCTTGAGCGGTGACATGACCCGTCACAGGATGGACCAAACATGATCATCGAAAACCAAACCATGGTCACCGATGCGGTGCTGGAAGCAGTCAGCCGCGCCGAGGATCCGCGGCTGCGCGAGATTCTGCAGGCGCTGGTGCGGCATCTGCACGGCTTTGTGCGCGAGGTCCGCCTGACCGAACGCGAGTTCCAGCAGGCGGCGAAGCTGGTCGCCGCGATAGGGCAGAAGACGACCGCCTCGCATAACGAGGCGGTGTTGATGGCGGGCTCGCTCGGCGTCTCCGCGCTGGTCTGCCTGCTCAACAACGGCAACCACGGCCAGAGCGAAACCCAGGCCAACATGCTGGGACCGTTCTGGCGTGACGACCAGCCGCTGAGCCGGAGCGGCGATAGCCTGGTGCGCTCGCCGACGCCGGGCCCGGGCCTGATCGTCCATGTCGCAATCGAGGATGGGCAAGGTCTGCCCGTGGCAGGCGCTGAAGTCGACGTCTGGCATTCCTCGCCGGAAGGTCTCTACGAGAATCAGGACCCGACCCAGGCCGAGATGAATCTGCGCGGACGTTTCGTTTCCGACGAAGCCGGGCGTTTTGATTTTCGCAGCGTCAAGCCGGCGGGCTATCCGATACCCGTCGATGGACCGGTCGGTGAATTGGTCAGGGCCACCCGCCGCCACAACTACCGGCCGGCGCACCTGCACTTCATGATCTACAAGCCCGGTTTCAAGACAATGATCTCGCAGATCTATTCGCCCGACGACGAGCACATCGATTCCGACGTGCAGTTTGGCGTGACGCGGGCGTTGATCGGGAACTACATCCGCCATGACGAACCTTCGAGCGAACCGGCTTTTACGGCCCCCTGGTATTCGCTCGATCAGCGCTTCGTGCTGGAGGTAGGCGACGCGAGGCGCCCGATCGCGCCGATCCGCGGCAAGGCGACGGCCGAAAGCCACCACGGACGTTGAAGCCAGCGGATGTCAGCGAGTCACGTTGTCAACCTTGATTTCGGACAAGAGTCCGAACAGCCGCTCGGCGACGAGGTTTTGGCCGGCCGGCGTCCAGTGGCTGCCATATTGGCTGGGATAGGATTCGGCGCCATCGAAGGTCACGAACGGTATGTGTTCGGCCTGCAGATGCCGAACAAGAGCATCGTCGCGCGATTGCAGGCCGACGATGAACTTCGCCCCGTGCGCTTCGACGAATTCGTGCATCCGGCTGACCAGTTTCTCGGTCGGATCGGGCACGTCGACTCCGGGATGTTCGATTTCCACATAGGCGAATGCGGCCACTCGCGCGAGCCAGAGATGGCGCACCAGCCAGTTCTGCTTGATGTACAATTGGCGCGACGTGGGAACCGGCTGCCCGCGCAATTGCAGCGTGCCATCGGCGGCGGTGGCAAAATAAGGCTTCTGATAGCCGTCGTAGCGGATGTTGGTGGAGTTATCCAATCGGTCGTTATCCGTGCAGAATATCAGCACCACCACCGCGGGCTGGATCGTCGGCCATATCCGCTGCAGCAACAGATATTCCTGGTCGGTGCCGTACCCCGAGACGCCAGCGTTGACGATGTTGAATCCGGGCAGCCGGTTTCGCAGCAGGTCGGTAAAGCGCTCATCGGCTTCGGCGTCGACGCCCCAGACAAACGAATCCCCGAGGAACAGGATCCTCGGCCGGGCATCGCGCTCGAACTCGATATCCCGAAAGCCCAGGCTGTTATGCTTCACATGGATCGTCCGCGCGTTGGTCACCAGGGAACTCGAATGGGGGACCGCCGCCCAGCCCAACTCGGCATCGTAGCGATAGGTCAGCGATCGCTCGTTGCTGCCTTCCCGCAGCATGCGCAAATCCGCGAGGCGGAGCATGATCTCGATCGCAGCCAGCGTCGCAAGCGCGACGCACAAGGTGATGCCGGCCGACCGCAACGCCCCGCGAACCCGTTCACTTCCGACGAAGTGTTTCATGTCATACCCTCACGTCGGGCGAACGCCAATTCTTCCAGCGCCGGTCGCATTGATATTGCGGGAACGATGGCACAGGGGCATTCTTGAGGCAATTTTTTGGTTGCCAGAATGAGATTTGGGTGTGCTACGTCCTAAAGCATGATCCGGAAAAGTGGACGCCGGTTTTCCGAAAAGATCATGCTCAAACAAAAAGGTAGAGCGGGGTGACGATTGGTCATCCCGCTCCAGGCGTGCTGCAATCTGTTTTGGAGTTCAGGCGTGATTGACGGTAAATACAAGTCGAAGCCGGGGCAGTCGACCCACGAAGTCTTTTCCCGTGACGAAAAGATCGTGGCCGGTTCCGACCGCTCGTTCGGACTGGTGATGGCGGCAGCGTTCGCGGCCGTGAGCTTGCTGAATGCCTGGCATTCGGGAAGGCTGTGGCCGTGGACCGGCGGACTCGCCGCACTGTTGCTGGCGGCGGGATTATTTCGTCCCGCGGTTCTCCATCCGCTGAACCTGATATGGTTGCGGTTCGGACTGCTTCTCAATCGCGTGGTCAGCCCGATCGTGATGGCGCTGCTGTTCTACGGCACGGTTTTGCCGACCGGCCTCGTCATGCGGATGTTCGGAAAGGACCCGCTGCGGCTGAAGCGGCAACCGGACGCGGACAGCTACTGGATCGTGCGGCAACCTCCCGGGCCATCGCCCGAGACCATGAGAGACCAATTTTGAAGGACATAGAATGGATCTGGTGGCCGAGCTTTGGCGGTTCATACGCGTCCGCAAGAAATACTGGCTGCTGCCGGTCCTGATCATGATGGTGGTATTGGGCGGGCTAGTCGTGATCACCAAGGGCTCCGTGATCGCGCCTTTCATCTACACGCTGTTCTAGCGGCCGATGCGTATCCTCGGCATTTCCGCCTTCTACCACGACAGCGCGGCCGCGCTGATCGAAGACGGCCGGATCGTCGCCGCGGCGCAGGAGGAGCGTTTCAGCCGCCGCAAGCATGACGCCGCGTTTCCGCATAGCGCGATCGCCTATTGCCTCGCGGAAGCCGGCGTCACCGCCGACGAGCTCGACCATGTCGTATTCTACGACAAGCCATTCCTCAAATTCGAGCGGCTGCTCGAAACCTACATTGCGCTGGCGCCGCGCGGGTTCGCTTCCTTCAAGATGTCGATTCCGCTCTGGCTGCGCGAAAAGCTGTTTCAGAAGAACCTGCTGCGTGACGAACTCAGGACATTCTCGGAAAATTTTGACAAGAGCCGGCTGTTGTTCTGCGAGCATCACCTCAGTCACGCGGCTTCAGCCTTCTATCCCTCGCCGTTCGACGAGGCGGCCGTCCTCACTATGGACGGCGTCGGCGAATGGGCCACCACGTCGGCGGCCATCGGCAATGGCCCCCGGCTGGAAATCACCAGGGAGATCCATTTTCCGCATTCGCTCGGGCTGCTCTATTCGGCCGTGACCTATTACACCGGCTTCAAGGTCAACTCCGGCGAGTACAAGGTGATGGGGCTCGCACCCTATGGCGAGCCGAAATATACGAACCTCATCCTCGACAACCTGATCGACCTGAAGCCGGACGGCTCGTTCCGGCTCGACATGTCCTATTTCAATTATTGCACCGGGTTCACCATGACCAACGATCGCTTTGCCGCATTGTTCGGCGAGCCGGTGCGCAAACCCGATCAATTGCTGACGCCGTTTCACATGGATGTTGCGGCCTCGATCCAGGCGGTGCTGGACGAGGCCGTGCTGCGGCTGACACGCAGCCTTGCCAAACAGACCTCCTCGCGGAATCTCTGTCTCGCTGGCGGCGTGGCGCTCAATTGCGTCGCCAATGGCAAGGTGTTGCGCGAGGGCCGTTTCGAGAACATCTGGATACAGCCGGCCGCGGGCGATGCCGGCGGCGCGGTCGGATCGGCGCTTGCGGCCTACCACCTCTTCAAGGACCAGCCGCGCAAGACCAATGGCGCAGACGGAATGTCCGGCGCGTTTTTGGGACCGAGCTATCCGCAAGACGAGATCGAACGCCGGCTGACCGCAGCTGGCGCAAAATTCGCGGTCGCTGCCGAGGACGACATGATCGAGACGACGGCGCAGGCGCTGTCGCAGCAGAAAGCCGTCGGCTGGTTTCAGGGCCGCATGGAATTCGGCCCGCGCTCGCTCGGGGCGCGCTCGATCCTCGGCGACCCGCGTTCGCCGGAAATGCAGAAGAACCTCAATCTGAAGGTCAAGTATCGCGAAAGTTTTCGCCCCTTTGCGCCGGCCGTGCTGCGCGAGGACGTCGCCGACTGGTTCGAGCTTGGTTCCGACAGCCCGTATATGCTTGTCGTCGCCGATGTCAGGCAGGACAAGCGCCGGCAGATGACGGCGGCCGAACAGGCGTTGTTTGGGATCGACAAACTCAACGTGGCGCGCTCGGACATTCCGGCCGTCACCCATGTCGACTATTCCGCCCGCATCCAGACCGTGCACGGCGAGACCAACCCGCTGTTTCACGCGTTGTTGACCCGGTTCAAAGCGCTGACCGGTTGCCCGGTCCTGGTCAACACCTCTTTCAACGTCCGCGGCGAACCGATCGTGTGCACGCCCGAGGACGCGTTCCGTTGCTTCATGGGTAACGAACTCGACCTGCTCGTGGTCGGCAATTGCGTGCTGCGAAAGGCCGAGCAGGACCCCGATCTGAAGATCGATTACAGCCCGTCGCTGGAAGCCGATTGAGCTTACCCCTCGGCGATCCGGGGTTCGCGCTCACGAGCCCGGCACCGGCGGGCAGCCTGTTTTATGGGCGCAACTAAGCCGAAGGTCGCAGGATTTTCGCGGCTTCGTGGTTGGCAAAGCCGCCGCGGAAAGGTTAGGGTTCCGGCCGATCAAGGCATCGAAGAAATGCCGGCCATCAAGAACCATAAATCTTGTCTGGGAGGACAACATGGCTACTTCGCATAGAATCTGGTCGGTCGATCGGCGGACACTTCTGAAAACCAGCGCCGCGATTGCCGCGGTGCAATTCGCGTCGCCCTTCATCATCAAGGCCAGAGGCGACACTCCTGTAAAGATCGGCATGGTCGATCCGCTGACGGGCGTTCTCTCGGCACTGGCGCAGAGCGAGGTCGACGGCGCCAAATACGCCGAGGCCGAGATCAACAAGAAGGGCGGAATTTTGGGCCGCCCGGTTCAGCTGCTGGTCGAGGATTCGGCCAACGACGTCGGCACCGGCGTGCAGAAGACGCGCAAGCTGATCGACCGCGACAACGTCGACGTCATCTTCGGCGACGTCAACTCCGGCATCGCCTATGCGATGGCGCAAGTGACTACCGAGAAGAAAGTCCTGCACATCGTGCCGGGCGGCCACACCGATCCGATCACCGGCACCAACTGCAAGTGGAATGTGTTCCGGATTTGCAATACGACGACCATGGATGCCAGCGCGATCACGCCGGAACTGGTGAAGAAGTTCGGCAAGAAATGGTTCTTCATCACGCCCGATTACGCCTATGGGCACACCCTCCAGGACGCCTTCGTCAAGGCGCTGCAGAAGTCCGGCGGCACTTTCGAGGGCGACATGCTGCCGATCAACAATACCGACTTCTCCGCCACCCTCATCAAGGCGAAGTCCTACAAGCCGAACGTGCTGCTCAACAACATGGGCGGGCTGACGCAGATCAACTGCATGAAGCAATTCACCCAGTTCGGCATGCAGAAGGAAATGGCGCTCGGCGGCGCGCTGTTCGAACTCGAGAGCATCAAAGGATGTCCGCCGGACGCGCAGGCCGGCTGGTGGGACATGGAGTGGTGGTGGAAACAGCCCAACGTACCTGAAGTGGTGAAGTTCGTTGCCGACTATCGCGCCGCGACTAAAAAGACGCCCTCGGCGCGCGACTGGTTCGGTTATGTTGCGGTACAGACGGTACGATTAGCGGCGGAGAAGGCTAAGTCGCTGGAGGGCCCGAAAATGGCGAAGGCGCTTGAGGATATGGAGCTCCCACCGGATGTCGCGCTGCAGCCGGGCAAGGTGCGTTACCGCGCCGGCGATCACGAACTGATGCCCAACATCTTCGTCGGTGAGGCACATCCGCCGAAGTCCGGCCCCGACGACGTGTTCACCGTGTCCTCGCTGGTTTCGGGTGAGGAGGCCGCGGGTTCGGTCGCCGACACCGGATGCAAGATGGTTGAGCCGAGCTGAGGGCTGCAAAAGGAAGCTGAGCGATATCAGCCGTTGCGATTCCCCGGATTTGCACGAATCCGGGGGAGAGCAGGATGGTCTGGAGTGAAATCACGTGTCGACATTGTGGGCGCAAGGGCTGGCGGCATGAAAGCGTTGCGACGGACGTCGAATGGTTTGTGATGGAACCGCTCTTGCCACCTGTTTCAGCTCTCCAACATCCGCGCAAACGACCTGCGAACGCTGGTCGACGCGATCCTTTCCATCGCGTCCACCCCTCGCCCATGGCGGCAATTGCAGCCCGGGCGGTGGTCGCTCAAATCCGCATCCCCGCAAGAGAGGTCGGAAGCGCTTGAACGCCATCATGATGAGCCGGACACTGAATGGTGCGGCACTATTCGCTGACAATTGTGCCGGGTTTCTTGGCTCGGAGGAGGGCGGATGACGCAGGTCATATTATACAACGTCACCAATGGACTCATCATTGGCACTTTCTACGTGCTGATGGCGCTCGGCCTGTCGCTGATCCTCAACCTCAGCAATGTCATCAATTTTGCTCACGGCAACTTCCTCGCGCTCGGCGGCTATCTCGCCTACACATTGTCGCCGACGCTGGGTTACTGGGGTGCACTGCTGGTCGCGCCGCTGCTTACCGCACTGATCGGGCTCGCCGTCGAGCGCCTGATGATCCGCCGCGTCTATAACCGCGATCCGGTCTACAGCCTGCTACTCACGTTTGGACTTGCCTTCGTGATGCAGGATATCGCGCGTTATGTGTGGGGCCCCAACGGCCTGCCGCTGGGTTTGCCCGACTTCCTGTCGCAGCCGATCAGCGCCGAGCTGTTCTTCGTCACCTGGTATCGCGTCTTCATGGTGTTCGTCGTCATCGTCGTGGTGCTCGGATTGTTCTCATTCCTGCGCTACACGCGAGTCGGTGTGCGCATTCGGGCGGGCACGCTCGACCTTGAAACCGTGGCCTCGCTGGGCGTCAATATCAGCTTCCTGCGGACCTTCAATTTCGCGCTCGGCTGCTTCCTGGCTGGCTTGAGCGGGGTGCTCGCGGCCGGGCAGATCGGCCTCAATCCCAACATGGGCGACGACCTCTTGATGCCGAGTTTCATCGCCATCATCGTCGGCGGCGTCGGCAGCCTGATCGGCACGCTGTTCGGCGGGCTCGTGATCGGAATGGCGGCGGCCCTGACCACCGTGTTTTTCCCCTCCGCCAGCGAAGCGGTGATCTATGCCATCATGATGATCGTACTGCTGGTTCGGCCGCGCGGCCTGATGGGTGAGGAAGGAATGATGTCATGAGTACCGACGTTGCGACCGCGACCGCGGCTTCGGCGCGTCAGCCGGCCGTGCCGCACTGGGCCAAGCTCGTCGTCATCTGGGGGCTTCTGATCACCGCCCCATTCTGGTTGCCGTTGGTCGGCGGCTACACGGCGCTCGCCGGGCGCGTGCTGGTGTTCGGCTTGGCCGCGATGGGGCTGAATCTGTTGCTGGGGTTCACCGGCGTATTGAGCTTCGGCCACGCCGCCTATTTCGGCCTTGGCGCCTACGGCGCCGGCCTGACGCTGCGCTATCTCGTGCATAGCACGCCGCTCGCCATGATCGCCGGCACCCTGCTCGGCGGATTGGCCGGCACGTTGTTCGGCTTATTGATCGTACGCCGCCGCGGCGTCTACTTCGCGATGTGCACGATCGCCTTCGGCCAGCTCTGGTACTACCTCGCCTATAGCTGGAACGACTTCACCGGCGGTTTCGACGGACTGCGCGATTTCCATCGTGAGCCGATCGGGTTCGGGCCGCTGACGCTGGATATCACCGCGGGTCCTCAATTCTACTATTTCCTGCTCGCCGTCTTCGCGATCGCCGTCGGCCTGCTCGGCCTGCTGGTCCGCTCGCCCTTCGGCCATACCCTGCGGGCAATCCGGGAAAACGAGCGCCGCGCGCGCTTTCTGGCCATCCCGGTCGAACGCCAGATCTGGCTCTCGTTCTCGATCTCCTGCTTCGTTACGGCGCTTGCCGGCACGCTCTACGCGCTGCTCAACAACTTTGCCGATCCGCTGGCGCTGCATTACTCCCTGTCCGGCTATTTCGTCGTCATGTGCGTGATGGGCGGCATGCGGACGTTTTGGGGACCGCTATTGGGCGCCACCGTGTTCGTCGTGCTGCAGGATTATATATCGTCAATGACCGTGAACTGGATGTCCTTTGTCGGCACGATCTTCATACTTGTCGTGCTGTTCTTTCCGCGCGGCCTGCTCGGCCTGCGGCGCCAGCGTGGTGAGAAGTAATCATGCTCGAGGTTCGCAACATCACGAAGCGATTTGGCAATCTGGTCGCCGTGAAGGACGTGTCGATGTCCGTCAAGCCCGGCGAGCTGCGGGCGATCATCGGCCCGAACGGCGCCGGCAAGACGACGTTCTTCAACATGATCAGCGGCTATTTTCCTCCGACCAGGGGCTCGATCGAGTTCAATGGAAAGGACGTAACCCAGGTCCCAGCGCACCGGCGGGTCGGGCTCGGCATGGGCCGCACTTTCCAGATCACCGAGATCTTTCCCGAACTGACCGTGCGCGAAAACCTGTTGACGGCGGCCGAGGTGGCGGCGGGACAGACCTTGAATATGCTGCCAGGCCGGGCCGCTGCGAAGCTCGCCGGCGACGTCGCAACCGAAATGATGGCACTGGTGGGCCTTACTTCCAAGGCGGACCGGCTGGTCGGCGAACTCGCGCACGGCGATCAGCGCACGACGGAGATCGGGATGGCGCTGGCGCAGCTGCCGCGGCTGCTGCTGCTCGACGAGCCGACCGCCGGCATGGGCGATGAGGAAACCTACGCGATCACCGCCTTGATTCGCCGCCTGCATCGCGACAGCAAATACACCATCGTGCTGATCGAGCACGACATGCGAGTGGTGTTTCATCTGGCCGACTACATCACCGTGCTCGACCAGGGCGCTCTGCTTGTCGAAGGAACGCCGAAAGAGATCGCGGCGTCGGAAGCGGTGCAGACAGCCTATCTTGGGGGAACCGGATGACCGCAGCGCTGACGGCCGAGGGCCTCCACACCTATTACGGCAAGAGCCATATCCTGCATGGCGTCAGCCTCAGCGTCGCCGAGGGCAGGATCACCGCGCTGCTGGGGCGCAACGGCGCCGGCAAGACCACGACGATGCGCAGCCTGATGGGCCTGACGCCCCCACGCGAGGGCAAGGTCACGATCTTCGGCCAGGACACCACGCGCTGGCCGACCTTCCGCATCGCGGCGGCGGGAGTGGGTTACGTGCCCGAGGGCCGGCGTATCTTCGCCAATCTCAGCGTCGAGGAGAACCTCATGGTTCCGCTGGAGCGGGCGGGGCCCTGGACCATCGCGCGGATCTACCAGCTCTTCCCCCGGCTTGCGGAGCGCAGGCAAAACCGCGGCCGGCAGCTCTCCGGCGGCGAGCAGGAGATGCTGTCGATCGCCCGGGCGCTGCTGCTGAATCCGAGGCTCCTGATCCTCGACGAGCCATCGCAGGGATTGGCGCCGCTGATCGTGCGCGAGGTGTTTCGTATCGTGCAACAGATGAAGGACGAGGGCATTTCGGTGCTGCTGGTCGAACAGAACGCGCGAATGAGCCTCGAAATTGCCGACGATGCCTATGTGCTGGATGACGGTATCGTCGTCTATTCCGGTTCGGCCAAGGAACTTGGCGCCGACGAGGCGCGGGTGCGGGCGCTCGCCGGCGCCAGCGCCGAGGAATGGGCGTAGGGCAATCCGCGCGGATTCGAACGGCAAATAGCCGGCATTTCCAATTTGTAATTCGGCGGAATCGAACCTGATTCACCGCGAGGCGCGACCGACATCTGTAACCGTTCGTTCAGATGGAGGAGACTACAATGCAGCGCATCCTCGTGGCCGTGGCAATGCTCTGCCTCGCGGCAACAAGTTCACAGGCCGCCACGAAGATCCATCATGCCGGCACCAAGCCCTCTCCCCATCGCGTCGTCAGGGATAGCTCCCATACCGTCACCTACGACAAGGATTCGCCGAACCCCGCGGTCGGCTGGCACTGGGAGAACGGCATGCGGGTCTGCCACAATGATTGCGACAATGACGAAATTCCCGGCTCCGGCTTCACTTGCCGGGACGTCACCGCCATGGGCATGCCGATGCGGGAATGCACGCGCCACAACTGATGGCCGCACGACGGCGGCCCGCCGTAGCGGCCTTTCGCGCCCACGGCTTTGCCGGTACAATCGCCGCATGACAACGGGTGCAGACCCTGTTGGCCAGACGCATCGCAGTTGGTAATCGGGATGGCGGCACGCGCAAGCAACCTTGTGATCGGAACCACGACGCTGGCGGTGATCGCCGCGGCGTTCATCGGCCTCTTGGGTTTCAGGAAAATTCACGCCATCCGGCAGCAGGGCCCGCTGCGAATCGTTTTCGAGGGATCGGCGAGCGGGTTGCGGAAGGGCGGCAGTGTGAATTTCGACGGCGTTCAGATCGGCGAGATCAGGTCGCTGACGCTGGATAATCCCCGCAAGGTCGTCGCCTTTGTCATGGTCGACAACAGCGCCCCGATCCGCAAAGACACCGTGGTGGGGCTGGAATTCCAGGGGCTGACCGGGATCGCGGCGATCGCGCTGACCGGAGGTGCTGCGGCCGCACCGCCGCCGCCGCTGGATGAGGACGGCGTCCCGATCCTGACCGCCGACCTCCGCGAGAACGAATCGATTCGCGACAGCCTGCACAATGTCGACCGGCTGTTGCTCGACAACCAGACCACGATCAAGAACGGGCTGCTGAATTTCGAGACCTATACGGCGTCGCTGGCGAGCCAGGGCAAGGCGATCGACGACATGATCGGCAAGGCCGACAATGCGTTCGCCAGCATCAACAGCGCCATTGACCGGGTCGATGACCTGCTGCCCGGATTTGCCAGCGGCAACGGCGGCGAACTGCTTCAGAAGGTGCAGTCGATTCGCGAATTGGCCGACAGCTTCAAGAAGAAATCCGCGACCATGATGGAAGAAGGCCGGCGCTCGCTGCTCGATGTCAGCGAGGCGGCCAACAACATGACCCGCAAGATCAACCCGCAGGCGCTAGGCGACAACCCGCCCCCGCCGAGGAAACCGGTTCCCAAAAAGCGGCCGTAAAGTCGGCCAGCCGACCGTCCCGATGGTTCCCGATGCGTGCTTTGGGCCGGTTCCACCCGCGCCGAGGGCCGGTTTTAACCTCCGCAATCATTCGACCTGATCTGGATCGAGGTTTTTCACTATCCGCGGATTAATTCCGGCGGCCATGGAACAAAAGTTCCCGAACCGAATTATTTTGTTCGGTTCAAATTCGTGGAACCTAAATATTTGGAATGGCTTGGGTATTCCGCTTGCTTTGAAGCATCATGCGCGATTTCATGCTGCGAAATCACGCCTCCGCCTACTCGATTCGATTGTCCTGTTTTGCCGCTTGAGGGGGGAACATCATGAGTGATCTCGGCTCCGCTGTGCCGTCGACGAAGCGTCGTACCAAGACCAAGCCCTACAGCAACGGAAAGCCCGATCCTTCCCAGGAATTGCTGTCCGCCCTGCAGGCGATGCGCAGCGGCGATTTCTCGGTGCGCATGACCGGCGATCATCTCGGCATCGAAGGCAAGATCGCCGACACCTTCAATGAAATCGTCGCCGCCAACCAGCGCATGGCGCAGCAGCTCGAGCGCGTCGGACAAGTGGTGGGCCGCGAGGGCAAGACGCGCCAGCGCGTCAAGTTCGGACTGGCGAGCGGCTCCTGGGCCGACATGGAAGGCTCGGTCAACACGCTGATCGACGACCTGCTGTGGCCGACGCGCGAGGTGACACGCGCGGTCGCAGCCGTCGCGCAGGGAGACCTCCTGCAAACCGTGCAGCTCGATGTCGACGGCCGCCCCTTGGGCGGCGAATTTTTGCAGTCGGCCAACATCGTCAACACCATGATCAAGCAGCTCAGCGTGTTCACCTCCGAGGTGACGCGCGTGGCGCGCGAGGTCGGCACTGAAGGCAAGCTCGGCGGCCAGGCCCAGGTGCCGGAAGTGACCGGCGTCTGGAAGGATTTGACCGAGAGCGTCAACTCCATGGCCAACAACCTCACCGGCCAGGTGCGCAACATCGCCGAGGTCACCATCGCGGTCGCCAACGGCGACCTGTCCAAGAAGATCACCGTCGACGTCCGCGGCGAAATCCTGCAGCTGAAAGAAGCCATCAACACCATGGTGGATCAGCTGCGCTCGTTCGCCTCCGAAGTGACACGTGTGGCCCGCGAGGTCGGCACCGACGGCAAGCTCGGCGGCCAGGCGATCGTGCCCGGCGTCGCGGGCACCTGGAAGGACCTCACCGACTCCGTGAACGCGATGTGCGGCAATCTGACCGCGCAGGTCCGCAATATCGCCAACGTCACCACCGCGGTGGCCCGCGGCGACCTGTCGCGCAAGATCACGGTGGACGTCCGCGGCGAAATCCTCGAGCTGAAGGACACCATCAACACGATGGTCGACCAGCTCAACTCGTTCGCCTCGGAAGTCACGCGCGTCGCGCGCGAGGTCGGCACCGAAGGCAAGCTCGGCGGCCAGGCCCAGGTGCCCGGCGTCGCCGGCACCTGGAAGGACCTGACCGACAACGTCAACTTCATGGCGTCGAACCTCACCGCGCAGGTCCGCAACATCGCCGACGTCGCCACCGCGATCGCCGGCGGCGACTTGTCCAAGAAGATCACGGTGAACGTGTCGGGCGAAATCCTGCAGCTGAAGGAAACGCTCAACACCATGGTCGACCAGCTCAACGCCTTTGCCGGCGAAGTCACGCGCGTGGCGCGCGAGGTCGGCACCGACGGCAGGCTCGGCGGCCAGGCCAACGTGCTCGGCGTCGCCGGCACCTGGAAGGACCTGACCGAGAGCGTCAACTCGATGGCGTCGAACCTGACCGCACAGGTCCGCAACATCGCCGAAGTGACCACCGCGGTTGCCAACGGCGACTTGTCGAAGAAGATCACGGTCGACGTGCGCGGCGAAATTCTCGAGTTGAAAAACACCATCAACACCATGGTCGACCAGCTCAACGCCTTTGCCGGCGAAGTCACGCGCGTCGCGCGCGAGGTCGGCACCGAGGGCAAGCTCGGCGGCCAGGCGCTGGTGCGCGGCGTCGCCGGCACCTGGAAGGATCTCACCGACAGCGTCAACTCGATGGCCTCCAACCTGACCGGCCAGGTCCGCAACATCGCCGAAGTCGCGACCGCCGTCGCCAAGGGCGACCTGTCGAAAAAAATCACGGTGAACGTGTCGGGCGAAATCCTGCAGTTGAAGGAAACGCTCAACACGATGGTGGACCAGCTCAATGCCTTCGCCGGCGAAGTGACGCGCGTCGCGCGCGAAGTCGGCACCGATGGCAAGCTCGGCGGTCAGGCCGAAGTACCCGGTGTGGCCGGCACCTGGAAAGATCTCACCGACAGCGTCAATTCGATGGCCGGCAATTTGACCGCCCAGGTTCGCAACATCGCCGAGGTGGCGACGGCCATCGCCGGCGGCGACTTGTCGCGCAAGATCACGGTCGACGTGCGAGGAGAGATTCTCGAACTCAAAGATACGATCCACACGATGGTCGATCAGCTCAACGGATTCGCCGGCGAGGTCACGCGCGTCGCGCGCGAAGTCGGCACGGAGGGCAAGCTCGGCGGACAGGCCGAAGTGCCGGGGGTGGCCGGCACCTGGAAGGACCTCACCGACAGCG
>NZ_DATHOP010000015.1:0-16368 GCF_035484855.1 Bradyrhizobium sp. | reverse complement strand
CCGCCGTGGGCGTATGTCGGAGCGCGCGCACGCTGGCCCCAAACCATCCTTACGCTTCCCTTATATCGCCAACAAGGCGGTCAGGCGAAGTCGCCGCAAACATGGTCGCGGAACGTGCAGGGAACCTCGGGCAGAAGTCAGGCCACCGCCGTCATCTCTGCGCGCGCGCCGAACAGTTTTCTCACCTCCGGCCCGGGCTTCGCCGCCGAAAACAGGTAGCCCTGCATCTCGGTGCAGCCCAGCGTGCGCAGCATGCCCTTCTGCGCCAGCGTTTCGACGCCTTCCGCCGTGGTCGTCATGTTGCAGGAGGCGGCGATGTTCACCACCGCCTGCACGATGGCGGAGGAGCCGCCGGCTTCCGCGACGTCGCTGATGAAACAGCGGTCGATCTTGATCTTGTCGAACGGGAAGCGCTTCAGATAGCTCAGCGAGGAATAGCCGGTGCCGAAATCGTCGAGCGCGATGCGGACGCCGACGGCGCGCAGCTGATGCAGGATGGCGAGCGCGGCCTCGTCGTCGCGGATCAGCACCGCTTCGGTGATTTCGATCTCCAGCCGGTTGGCGGGCAGGCCGGAGTTTGCCAGCGCGCTCGCGATCTTCAGCGCCAGCGTCGGGCATTTCAGCTGCACCGGCGAGACGTTGACCGCGAGCCGGACATGGGCGGGCCAGGTCGCGGCCTCGGCGCAGGCGGTTCTCAGCACCCATTCGCCGAGTTCGACGATCAGGCCGGTGTCTTCCGCTACGGGTATGAATTCGGCCGGCGAGACCATGCCGCGTTCGGGATGGCGCCAGCGCAACAGCGCCTCGCAGCCGGTGACCTCGTCGCGCGCGAGATCGACCAGCGGCTGGTAGTGGATCTCGAAGCCGCCGTCGAGCAGCGCCTGGCGCAGATCGCGCTCCATGGTGAGCCTCGCCTTGGCGCGGGCATCCATGTCGGGCTCGAAGAAGCGGTAGGTCCGCCGCCCGCTGGCCTTGGCGCCGTACATCGCCAGGTCCGCGTTCTTGATCAGCTGGTCCAGGTCGGTGCCGTCCTGCGGCGCCAACGCAACGCCGATGCTGGCATCGGTGGAGAGCTGATGACCGAGACATTCATGGGGTTGCCGGATCGCTTCCTGAATCCGGGTCACGAATTCGACGACGTCGTCGACATCGCCGACGTCGGTCTGGATCACCGCGAATTCGTCGCCGCCGAGTCGCGCGACCATGTCGGTGTCGCGGACGCAGCTCCTGAGGCGGCAGGCCACCGCCTTCAACAGCTCGTCGCCGACATGATGTCCGAGCGAGTCGTTGATGCCCTTGAATTCGTCGACGTCGATATAGAGCAATGCGAACTGCCTGCCGCGACCGGTCGTCTTCAGCTCGCGCTCGATCCGTTCGCGGAACAGCACCCGGTTCGGCAGGTCGGTCAGCGCGTCGTAATGCGCCAGATGCGCGATCTTCTCGTCGGCGCGGCGCCGCTCGGTGACGTCCTCGACCACGTTGATGATGTAGCGCGGCGCGCCGTCCTGATCGCGGATCCCGATGCGTTTCGAGGTGATGATCAGGCTGCCGGAGACCGTGCTTTCCCAGCGGTGCTCGTCCAGCAGCAGCACGTCGGTGGACTGCAGCGACCTGTCGTCATCCGCGGTGATCTGCCCGGCGAGCGGCTTTTCGAACAAATCGGCCGCGGTCTTGCCGATGATCTGTTCATGCGACAGCCCGAACTGGGTCTCGGCCACCCGGTTGACCAGCAAATAGCGGCGGTCGCGCGCGTCCTTGACCGTGATCTGCGAGGGGATGTGGTCGATGATCTGGCGCAGGAATGCATAGTTGCGGTCGCGCTCCGCTTCGAGGTTTCGACGCTCGGTGATATCCTCGATCGTCGCGACCCAGCCGCCCTGCGCCAGGGGCTTGTTGACGATCAGCACCGTCCGCCCGTCGGCGGCTTTCAGGTCACGGACGGTGACCTTGCCTTGCGCGACGTTTTTCCGGATGGTCGAGCAGAATTCGTCGACATCGCCGTCGAAGGACCCGGTATCCTTGCGATGCTGGATCAGGTCGCGAAAGTGGCAGCCGGGTTTCACCACTTCCGTCGACAGCTTGTACATGTCGAGGTAACGCTGGTTGCAGATGACGATGCGGGCGGAAGCGTCATACAGCACCAGGCCCTGCGTCATGTTGTTGAGCGCGGTGTCGAGCCGGTGCTTTTCCGATTCCAGCCGCGTTTGCGATTCCCGGTTCTGCCGGGTCAGCTGCCGCACGATCAGGAGCAGGATGACGGCGATCACCAGTGCGGACAGAACGGCGGCGACCACCAGAAACCTGGTTTGCGCGCGCCAGTCGGCGAGTGCGGCCGAGACGGTTGTGGTCGCGACCACCACGATTGGGAAATGGCTCAGCTCTGCCGCCGAACCGAGCCGCTCCTGCTGGTCGACCGGACTGTGCACGCGCAGGGTCTGCTGGCCGCCGTTGGCCAGCACCTTCGCGATCAATGGCGCGGACTTGAATTTTTGCCCGATCATCGAATCGGCGTAAGGGTGACGCGCCAGCATCGTTCCGTCGCGGTGGAACATGGAGATCGCGGCGTCTTTTCCGAGCGCCACCGATGAAAAGAAGCTCTCGAATTTCGACGGTGCAATCGCTCGCGAAACGACGCCCAGGAATTGGCCGTCCGGCCCGGTCACCTTGCGGGCGACCACCGTTCTCAAGCCACCGGAAAAGCGGCTGCGAACCAGTTCGATCTGTTGCCGCTCGGGGCTCGACGTCAGGCCCTTGAAATAGTCGCGATCGGCAATGTTGACGGCCGGAACGACAGGCACTTCCGATGAACTGATCAGGGTTCCCCCGGCGTCATAAATGTTGATGCCGGCGATTTCCGAAGGTCCGCTGACCTTGGCCTTCAGGAACAGGTGCGTCTCCGGCGTGGACATCTGGCGCCTGAACTCGTCGGCAGACGTCACGCCCGCCAGACGTGTCCGCGCGATAATGTCGTCGAGGGGAACTTCAAGATCGTCCAGCTGCTGGTCGAAATGGCGGGCAAGCAGCCGCACGGTGTTTTCCAGTTCGCGCTCGCTGTTGCCGAGCGCGCGCTCGCGGAATTCGCCGACAACCAGCACCGTGCCGATCGTGATCGTCGCGATCAGAAGAGCGCCTAACAGAATGAGCCAGAACACCGGACCTCGCCGGATCGACATGGCGATCCGGTGCGGCCGGGTCGCCGCGATCCGGGGCATCGCAGGCGCGCCCCATATGGTGGAAACAAATTTTCGCATTCCCCAACTCCCGGGGGATATGCTTACGATCCAGAAATGGCATCCCGGTTAGGAAATCCGGTTACTTAAGGCTTAACGGATCACGCGCAGAACATGCATTATATCGCACTGCGGGATGACCCGGGAGCAAGCGGGCGCGCTGTTCGATATCGGGGACGCGCATGGTAGCGTTATCGGAACCGATGTGATCGAACGCGGGTGTTGCCAGGGGGCGAGGTGTGATGGCGAAAACTTCCGGCTCGCCGGGTTCCGGTTTGGCGGGCAAGGCTTGGCCGGTGTTCCAGTCGTTAAACGGGTATCGGCTGTCATTCCTGACGCATGATCTATTCGCAGGGCTGACGCTGGCCGCGATCGCCATTCCGGAGCAGATGGCGACGGCGCGGCTCGGCGGCTTCACGCCGCAGATCGGCTTCTTCGCCTTCCTCGCCGGTTCGCTGGCCTTCGCCGCCTTCGGCAGCAACCGCTTCCTGTCGTGCGGCGCCGATTCCACCATCACGCCGATCTTCGCCGGCGGGCTTGCGGCGTTGGCCGCGACCGGTTCGCCCGACTATCAGGTGCTGGCCGCGGCGCTGGCGCTGATGGTCGGCCTCTGGCTGATCGGTGCCGGGGTTTTCCGCCTCGGCTGGATCGCCGATCTGCTCTCGATTCCGGTAACCACAGGCTTTCTCGCCGGCATTTCCGTGCACATCCTGGTTTCCCAGTTGCCCGGCATTCTCGGCTTGCCGCCGCCCGAAGGGCCGATGCTGCAAAAGCTCGCGACCCTCGTGACTCATCTGAACCAGACCAATCCGTTCACGC
Organism: Bradyrhizobium sp.; assembly: GCF_035484855.1. Taxonomy (GTDB): domain Bacteria; phylum Pseudomonadota; class Alphaproteobacteria; order Rhizobiales; family Xanthobacteraceae; genus Bradyrhizobium. Next base: position 12,319 of record NZ_DATHOP010000015.1, on the reverse strand, counting down.
TGGTCATCGGCGTGGGAGTCCTGGCGATCATCACGGTATCGGAAAAGATCGACGCGCGAATTCCCGGTGCACTGATCGGTCTCGCGCTGGCCGGCGCGGCCGTCGTGCTGCTCGGCCTCGAGAGCCGCGGTGTCAGCGTCCTCGGTGCCATCCAGGCCTCGCTGCCGGCGGTCAAGGTGCCGATGGTAACGGCGGACCACCTGACGAGCCTGATCTCGCTCAGTCTCATCATCGCGGTCGTGGTCATGGTGCAGACGGCGGCGACGACGCGATCCTTCCCGTCCAGCTCCGACGAGCCGCCGGATGTCGACCGCGACTTCACGGGCGTCGGCGTCGGCAGCGTGTTGTCGGGATTGATCGGCGCGTTTCCGGTCGATGCCAGTCCGCCGCGCACCGCCGTGGTGTGCGAGACCGGCGGCAAGTCGCAGCTCGCGGGCCTTGCGGCGGCCGTCATCGTGATCGCATTGTTGGTGTTGGGGACCGCGCTGCTCGCCCGAATTCCAAATGCGGCACTCGGCGGCGTGCTGCTGTTCGTAGCCCTGCGGATCGTCCGCGTCAGCCAGATCGTCGCGATTGCCCGGCAATCGCTCGGCGAGTTCCTCCTGATCGTGGCGACCGCGGCCGCGATCATCGTGCTGCCGATCGAGCAGGGCGTCGGCATCGGGATTGCGCTGTCGCTGCTGCACGGCATCTGGAGCGCGACGCGCGCCCGGGTCATCCTGTTCGAGCGCATCCCGAAAACATCGATCTGGTGGCCGGCGAGCCCGCATCTCCCCGGCGAGCGGGAGCCGGGCGTCATCGTCGCGGGATTCCCGGGGCCGCTGTCGTTTCTCAACGCCTATCCATTCCGGCGCGACATCATGGATGCCATCCAGGCGGAGGGGCAAGCGGCGCGGCTGCTGGTGCTGGAGGCGACGGGAATCGTCGAGATCGATTTCACCGCCGCGCAGATCCTGCGTGAGCTGATCCGCAGGGCTCACGCTGACGGTGTCGATTTCGCCATCGCCCGCCTCGAATCGATCCGCGCCCAGGAAGCGATGGCGCGGTTCGGCATCGACGACCTGCTGGGGCCGCACCATTCCTTCCGCAGCGTCGAAGAGGCCGTCGACGCGCTTGGCGGGAAAGGTCCGGCCAGCAAGCCGGCCAACTGAACCCGCCGCGCTGGAACGATATGAGGGATCGAACCATGGAAGTATTGCGCACGCCCGACCAGCGCTTCGCCGGCCTCGCCGACTTCCCGTTCGCGCCGCATTATCTCGAGATCGCCAACGCCGGCGGGCCGCCGTTGCGCATCCATTATCTCGACGAAGGCGATAAGGATTCCGCGCCGGTGCTGCTGCTGCACGGCGAGCCGAGCTGGAGCTATCTCTACCGGCATATGGTCCCGCCGCTCGCGGCGTACGGCCACCGGGTGCTGGCGCCCGATCTGATCGGCTTCGGCCGCTCGGACAAGCCGGCGGCGCGGGCCGACTATACGTTCGAGCGTCATGTCGACTGGATGAGCGCCTGGCTGACGGCACTCGACCTGAAAGACATTACGCTGTTTTGCCAGGACTGGGGCGGATTGATCGGATTGCGGCTGGTCGCCCGGTTTCCCGAACGCTTTGCGCGCGTGGTGGCGGCCAACACCGGGCTGCCGATTGGCGGCGGCAAGGCGCCGCTGCCGTTCAAATTATGGGTGGCCTTCAGCCAACTGGTCCCGAGATTCCCGGTCGGATGGCTGATCTCGAAGGGCACCGCGCGCGGGCTGACGGCGGCAGAGAAGGCGGCCTACGACGCGCCATTCCCGGACGAGCGCTACAAGGCCGGCGTGCGGCAATTTCCACTGCTGGTCCCGATCACGGATGCGCATGCGTCGGTTGCCGAATGCAAGGCGGCCTGGCAGGTGCTTGCGCAATTCGAAAAGCCGTTCGTCACCGCGTTCAGCGACGGCGATCCGATCACGCGCGGCGGCGAGCGGATTTTGACGGAGCGGATTCCCGGAACCAAAGGCCAGCCACACACCACCATCAAGAACGCCGGCCACTTCCTGCAGGAAGATCAGCCGGCAAGGCTTGTCGCCGTCATCAATGGCGATGATGCGGCCTGATGGCCGGCTGCAAAAGCTACGCCGGCACGATTTCCTTGCCGATCGGCCACAGCGCAAGGCCGGCGAGTTTCAGGTGCGCCCAGGCAAAGGGGATGCCGATGATGGTCACCGCGAGAACGATTGCGGTGACGATATGCGCCAGCGCCAGCCACCAACCCGCCAGCACTAGCCAGATCAAATTGCCGATCAGGCCGAGCGGCCCGGTGCCGATATCGGGCCGGCCGGTGAGGTGTTCGCGAGGCACCGCCTTCTGGCCGAACGGCATCAGCGTATAGGCCGCGATCGTGAGCGCGGCCTTGGCCCAGGGGATGCCGATGATGGTGATGGCCATGATGATCGCGGCGATTACCCAGCCGACCGCCATCCACAACCCGCCGAGGACGATCCAGAGGACGTTCAGAAATATCGAAACAGGAGGCATGGTGTTTCTTCGAAAGCCGGCGTGAGGCGCGTGGGGCGCGGAAACGATCCTGCCATCCTATGATGACAGGCCTGACAAGCAAGCTGAATTGCGGGTGATTCCGAGGGCCGAATCCCGTTGAACCGGTCCGCGGTTGGCATAATCTTCGGACGTCGGAAAGGCCGATGCGGCGGAAAAATCCGCGATCATCAGGGAGAGAACAACATGAAGAAACTGCTCGCCGTCATCTCATTCGCCACGCTGATCGCGCTGCCGCAGTTTTGCCGCGCTGAGGACATCACCCGCTTTGCGCCGCTCAAGGCCGAGGAACTCAATCCGTCGCAAAAGGCCTGGGCGGAGGCGATCGCGGCGCCGCCGCGCAATGCGAAATTCACCAACCCGCCGTATCGCGCCTATATCCGCAATCCCGATCTGGCGCCGCGGCTGACCGCCATGACGGACTATCTGCGCTGGAACACCTCGTTGCCGCCGCGCCTGAGCGAAATGGCGATCCTGATCACCGCGCGGCAGTGGACCGCGCAATATGAATGGTTCGCGCATTATCCGCTCGCCATCAAGGGCGGACTCGATCCCAAGGTCGCCGGCGACATCGCTCTCGGCAAGCGCCCGGAAGGCATGAAGGACGACGAGGCGGCGCTGTACGACCTGGCGATGGCGCTCTATCGGGACAAGAAAGTGTCTGACCCCGTCTACAAGGCGGCGCTGGATAAATTCGGCGAGCGCGGCATCATGGATATCATCGGCCTGATGGGCTATTACGACATCACCTCGATGACGCTGATCACCATGCAGGCCGGCGCCCCCAACGACAGCGTCAAGCCGCTGCCGGCGCTGGAGAGGTAGGGATTGCCGAGGAATCGTAGGGTGGGCAAAGGCGCTCTTCGCGCCGTGCCCACCATGCACGATACCGGTTTTGATACATGGTGGGCACGGCGCAAGATGCGCCTTTGCCCACCCTACGGCGGTTGTGCAGGTCAGCGACGATAGCTGCCGCGGCGCGCATAGGCGGGGCGGCTTTCCTGCGCCGGGCGGCTGGCCAGGCTGATGCGCGCTTCGCTGGCGATCGGGATCGCGGGCCTGAGTTCTTCCAGGAAGATCGGCCGAGAAAAATAATAGCCTTGCGCGTGGCGGATCTTGGTGGCGGCCTGCAGATAGGCGAGTTCCTCGAAGGATTCGATGCCCTCCGCGATCACGGTCATGCCGAGCGCCTCGCTCAAGGATTCGATCGCGCGCAGGATGCCCTGGCTGCGCGGGCGCTTGTGGATGTCGGTGATGAAGGAGCGGTCGATCTTGATCTCGTCGGCGGTGATGTCGGCGAGCGCCGACAGCGACGAGTAGCCGATGCCGAAATCGTCGATCGAAATCCCGACACCCAGTTGGCGGAAGATCGGCAGGATCTCGTCCTGGAAATGGCTCTTGGTGACGAAGGCGTCTTCCGTCACCTCGATCATGAATCGCCTGGGGAAGCCGGTCGCCTCCAGCGCCTTCGCGAACGAGCACATGAATTCGGTATTGCCGGCCTGTTTCGCGGCGACGTTGATGCTGATCGTGGTGTCGTGACCGAAGGTTTCATTGATGGAGTCGATCGATTTGACGATTTCCGCCAGCACCAGATGCGTCAATTCGTCGATCAGTCCCAGTTCGACGGCGAGGTTGATGAAGGTGCCGGGGGCCTGGATCACGCCCTCGTCGTCGCGCAGCCGCACCAGCGCTTCGATGCCCTTGATTTCCTTGGTCCGGATATCGACCTTGGGCTGGAACGCGCAGCAAAAGCGCTTTTCCAGGATGGCGAGCCGCAGCGACTGCTCGACCTTCATCCGCGCCTGCGCCTCGCGCTCCATGCCGGCGTCGAAGAAGGCCGCCATGCCCTTGCCCTCGTTCTTGACCCGGTACATCGCGATGTCGGCGTTTTGGCACAGCACGTCATAGCTGCGGCCATGCTCGGGATAAAGACTGACCCCGATCGAGATCGAGGCGAACACCTCCGATCCGTCGATGAAGAACGGGGCTTTCAATCGCTCCAGCGTGAACTGGATGAAGTCGGCGACCTCGGCTTCGTTCTGGATCGGTGTCAGCAGCAGCAGGAATTCGTCGCCGCTGATCCTCGACAGCATGTCGGATTCGCGCAAGTCCAGCGAGATCCGCTTGGCCACCTCGACCAGCAGCGCATCGCCGACGGCGTGGCCGTAATAATCATTGATGTGCTTGAAATTGTCGATGTCGAGGAAGGCCAGTGCGAAGCGGCCGTGCGGCTCGCGCTGCAACAGGCCGCCCACGCGATGCTCGATTACCCGGCGCGACGGCAGGCCGGTCAGTTCGTCGTAATAGGCGGAGCGGAACAGATGATCCTCGACGGCCTTTTGCTCGCTGATGTCGACCGAACTCGAAAGCAGGAGATTGCGGCCCGAGATGCGAACCGGCCGATGCGAGGTGAGAACGACCTGTCTGGCCGCGCCGTGGCCGAAGCTTTCTTCCGCCGTGGCCTCACGCCCCGCGCGCAGCAATTCGAGGCCGGCCTCGCGGCGCTGGCTGAACTCCTGCGATACGGGTGTTTCATCGCCAGCCATCCCGAGCTGGACTGCTGCGGCGTCGTTCATCAGCAGGAAGCGGCCATGCTCGTCCTGAACCGTGACGCCGACCGGGAGCATCCGGATGACATCGCCGAGCATGCCGAGCGCGGTGTCATCGGCGAAGACGTTTTCGTCTCCCGTCGCGGTGGTCGGCAGGTCGTTGGGGTTGCGGCTTTGCATGATCGCCGACTTTGACGGAGTCTCTTGTAGTTTTCGTTAAATGAACCGCAGAAACAGCAAGCCCGGCCTGCTCGCACGCGGATGTGAACGGGGGCCGGCCCAATCGTCATTAACAGAACATCAACGCGGGCCGGGAGGGCGTTGCCCGCGCCTTGCCGCGCGCGGCTCAGCTCTGCGGTATGCGGCACTGCATGGTGCAGTGAACCCCGCTCTTCAAAAACGCGATCTCGGTCTTGCCGTCGAATGCCTGCAGTGCCGATTTCAGCAGCCGGGAGCCGAAGCCGGCCCGTCCGACGCTTTCAACCGCGGGGCCTTCGGTCTCGTCCCAGGTGATGTTGAGGCGATCGTCGGCCACCGACCACGATACCTGCAGCAGCCCGCGCGGGGAGGAAAACGCGCCATATTTTCCGGCATTGGTGGCAAGCTCGTGAAACATCAAGGCGAGGCTGACCGCCAGCTTGTCGGGAAGAAACAGCGGATCGCCGTTCAGGGTGAAGCGAACATGGCCGTAAGGCCCGAGTTCGGAAAGCAACAGATCCTTGATGTCGCACCCGCTGCCGTCGACCTCCGCGATCAGATCGTCAGTCGCCGACAGCGCCCGCATCCGGTGATCGATGTTGGCCCAGACCTGCGGCTGGTCGTACAGTACCTGGTGCAGCACCGCGTGGATCGTCGACAATTTGTTCTTGAGCCGGTGCTGCAGCTCGTTGACCACGAGCTTGCGATACCCCTCCTCCCGGATCAGGCGCTTGGAAATTTCCCGCTGCTGTGAGACGATCGTACGGTAATGCTCGATACCCCAGATCGTCAGCCCACACACGATCAGGTAGATGAGGAGTAGCGCCAGCCTTGCGGAATCGGCCGCCGTATCACCGAAATTGACGGTCACGCCGAGCACGCCGCTGGCAAGCGCGGTCGCGATCCCGACCCGCAATCCGCCGACCGCGGTGGCAAAGAACACCGCCGGCAAATACGGCGTGAAGAACACGTCGGGGCGGATCAGCGAAAGACCCCACCGCGCGGCGGTCGAAAGCGCGAGGCAGCAGGCGGCAAAGCCTGCGCCGAACAGCGGCGAGGGCTGCGAGGTGCCCTGCCAGCCGCGCCGGAATTCGTCGATCAATTTCGCCATGGGTCCTGTCAGCCGATCGGCAATCCAGACAAATACGACGTCTAACGCCGCAGGCATAGCTTGCGTTGCATCTTCAAGCCGGGAATATAGCGCAACCAACATCGCCCAAAATGAGGAGAACGGCATGGGACGGCTCGACGGCAAGGTTGCGGTGATCACGGGGGCGACCAGCGGCATCGGCCTGCGCACCGCCGAAGTGTTCGTCGCCGAGGGCGCCAGGATCGTCATCGCCGGCCGCCGCGCGCCGGAGGGCGACGCGCTGGCGAAGAAGCTCGGCGCCAACTGTATCTTCCTCCAGACCGACGTCACGGTCGAGGACCAGATGCGCGCGCTGATCGGGCAAGCGGTGACGAAATTCGGCCGCATCGATTGCCTGTTCAACAATGCCGGTGGCCCGGCGCAGATCGGCGGCATCGAGGGCCTCGAGGTCGACCGCTTCGACGCGGCGATCGCGACGCTGCTGCGCAGCGTGATGCTCGGCATGAAGCACGCCGCGCCCCATATGAAGAAGCAGGGGTCCGGCAGCATCATCAACAATGGCAGCATCGCCGGACAACGCACCGGCTATTCCTCGTCGATGGTCTACAGCGCGGCCAAGGCCGCCGTCATTCACCTCACCAGATGCGTGGCGATGGAGCTTGGCGAATCCGGCGTCCGCGTCAATTCGATTTCGCCGGGCCTGATCGCCACCGGCATTCTGGGCAAGGCGCTCGGCCTCCCGCTCGACGCGGCGGAGCAGACACCCGCCGTGATGCGCGAGATGACCCGGACTGCGCAGCCGATCCCGCGCGCCGGCCTGCCGGAGGATATCGCGCAGGCCGCGGTGTTCCTGGCCAGCGATGACTCCAGCTTCGTCAACGGCCACGATCTCGTGGTCGACGGCGCCATCATCGGCGGCCGCAACTGGAGCCAGTCGCAGCAGGCCTATGCCGCGGCGCGCAAGGCGTTCGAGCAAGGCAAGGGATGAACATGCAGCCGTCATTGCGAGCCAACGGGTCGGCGCGAAGCGCCGCCCGATGACAGGCTCCGCGAAGCAATCCATCTTGCAACAAGAAGAAAGAATGGATTGCTTCGTCGCAAGTGCTCCTCGCAATGACGTGGGGAAATAAACGGGATAACAGGAGGGTTCGATGTTCGCTGATGCGCGGTTGATTCGGGTCGAAGCCCGTCTCCTCAATCTGGCCGTCATTGCCGGCCTTGCCTGTGCCTTGCTCATCGCAAAGACCTTGCCGCTCGCCATCGACGCGATCGCAACCACCGCCGAACCGTTGTGCATGGCCGCCGATTCCGCCGGATCGCCGCTCGACAGGGTCGAGCCGATCGGCTCCTACGCCTTGCCGAATGTCGCGGGCAAGCGCGTGACCATCGTGCGCGTGTTCTATGGCCCCGGCGGCTTCACCCGCCCCCATCGCCACGCCGGCTCGGTCACCGCCTATATCACCAAGGGCGAGATCCGCTCGCAGCTGGCCGGCGGTCCGGTCGAGACCTTCAAGGTCGGCCAGTCGTTCTTCGAGCCGCCCGGCGCGATCCATCTGGTCTCGGCGAATGCGAGCAGCACCGAGCCCGCGGAACTGATCGCGGTGTTCGTGGCGGATGAGGGCGCGCAGCTCACGACGTTCATCGATTAGCGAGCATGCCGCGGCGCCACGGCTAGGCAGAGGACAGGCGGCATGAATCCGAGGCTGGAAAGGAAGCTGCGGCTGGTCGCCGTCGTCGTTGCCGCCAGTGTGATCGGGGCCGTCATCTATACCCTCGTACAGGGGTTCAACACAGCTATCGGAATAGCGGTGGGAATCTCATACGGGTTGCTTATCAGTGTCGCGATGGCGGGCATTTCGCAGTTCGTGCTGGAGGGCCCGCTGCGCCCGTGGCTCGGCGGCCTTTCGTTTACGGCCAATTTGATTGTGCGAAGCGCAATCTTCGCAGCGATCATCGTTCCCATCCTGTTTTTCCAGTTAGGCAACATCATCGCGGGGGTACCTGTCGATCCCTCTCACAAGACCTTGTGGACCGACATCATCTATGCCGTGGTGTTTCTGGTGCTGGCGAATCTGGTGATCGGGATCACCAACATCATCGGGCCCCGCGCGTTCGTGAACTTCGTCACCGGCCGCTATCATTCCCCGGTTGAGGAAAACCGCTTCGTGCTGTTCGTCGACATCGCAGGCTCGACCGGGCTCGCCGAGAGGCTCGGCGGCAAGGGCATCCACCGCTTTCTCGACCGCACCTTTCAATTGCTCACGCTCGCGGTCGTGGATTATCGCGGCGAAGTGCTCGGCTATGTCGGCGACGAGGTGATCGTGACCTGGCCGGAACGGGGCGGCGCGGTGGATTGCCGTCCGCTGCGCTGTTTTATGGCGATGCGGGACGAGTTGTCGCGCGCCTCACCCCAGTTCGAGCACGAATTCGCAGCGGCGCCGCGGATTCGCGGGAGCCTGCATTTCGGACCTGTCATCGTCGGCGAGATCGGCGACGTCAAGCGGGCTATCGTCTTCAACGGCGACGTCATGAATACCGCAGCCCGGCTCGAGGAGCTCAGCCGCAAGGTCGATGGCGGCTTCCTGGCGTCGCGCGCGGCGATGGAGCGGTTCGCATCGCCGCCGCCGTTTGCGCTTCGCGATCTCGGGAGGCTGCCGATCCGCGGCCGCGCCGACGGCATCGACGTGGTCGGTATCGACGTGGCGGTCGCGAGCAAATCGTAGGGTGGGCAAAGCCAACGGGTCGCGCGAATGCGCACCCGATGACTGCTTCGTAGGGTGGGCAAAGCGAAGCGTGCCCACCATCCTAACAGAACCCATGGAGATGGATGGTGGGCACGGCGCGAAGCGCGCGCCTTTGCCCACCCTACGGATTCGCGGCCGGCTTCAGCGTCACGCGCAATCCGTCGCGCGGCTTGGGGATCGGCCAGATTTGCCATTCCGGCGTGTAGCCGGGCTCCAGCGAGACTTCGAGGTTCTGCAGGAAATGCCGCGTGAAGCATTTCGCCTGCATGTAGGCAAAATGCAGCCCGAGGCACATATGGGCGCCGCCGCTGAACGGCACCCAGGCGAAGCGATGGCGGTTGCGCTGGGCTTCCTCGGTAAAGCGCATCGGATCGAACTTTTCCGGATCGGGCCAGATCTCCGGCATGTGGTGGGTGAACATCGGACTGATGCCGACGTTGATGCCGGCGGGGATCGCGTAGCCCTTGAAGCTGAAGTCGCGCATGGCGCGGCGCGGCATCGAGGCCAGCGGCGGCTTCTGCCGCAAGGCCTCCTTGAACGCCATCTCGGTGAGCTGCATGGCCTCGAGATTGTCCGATGTGGTCGGCTCGCCGGCCGCGAGGCCCAGATCCCTGACTTCGTCGCGCAGGCGCTGCTGCCATTCCGGATGGGCGGCGAGCGAGCCCACCAACGCGGCCAGCGACGAGGTCAGCGTGTCGTGCGCGGCAAGCATCAGGAAGCTCATGTGGTCGGCGATGTCCTGCGTCGACAACAGCGCGCCGTCCTCATGGGTGGCGCGGCACAATTGCGAGAACAGGTCCTCGCCGCCATTGGCACGGCGGATCGGAATCTGCTCCGCGAAATAGGCGATGATGCGCTTTCGGCCCTTTACGCCGCGCGCCATCTTGGTGAACGGAAATGGCTTGCGGATCGGCGAGATCGACGCTTCCACCATGTCGACGAAGGCCTCGGTGATCTCGTCGAATTCGGGGCCGAGGCCGGCGCCGAGAAACGCGGTAGCCGCGAGATCAAGGGTGAGATGCTTCATCGCCGGATAGAACAGCATCGGGCCCGGCTGCGCCTTCCATTGCGCGACCCGCGCGGCGATCCCCTTGTCGAGCTCGGCGAGATAGGATTTCATCGGCCCGGCCTTGAAGGCTACCGACAGCGCGCGGCGGTGCAGCCGGTGCTCGTCGAAATCGAGCAGCATCAGCCCGCGCGGAAACAGCCGCCCCAGAATCTTGTCCCAGCCGTGCATAGAGGAGAATATCTTGGCCTGGTCGAGCAGCACGAACTCGTTGGCCTCCGGCCCGAGCATCACCACGCCGGTCTGGCCGAACAAATGGCTGCGATAGACCAGCCCGTATTTGGCGGCCTGCCGCTCCATCTGCCCCTTGGGATCGGCGAGGATCTCGAACGTGTTGCCGATCAGCGGCCAGCCCTCGTCGCCGGGAATGTGCGTCAGCGAGTTGCGCCGAGGTGACGTCAGCCTGGTCGCAGGAGAGGCCACATTCTGCATCGACATGGCGGTGCCTTGGTTGGTCGCGCTGATCCGGCAAAATAGCCTGATGTCGCGGCGCTGCAAAGCCTGCTGGCCCGATCGGGCGAAATTAAGCCGGCTAGGGCAGAGACGAATACTTACGCCGCGTTAGGTTACCGCAAAATGAAATCGAAATGGGCGAGATCGAACTGAGACAATACCCGCCTTCACGTTGATCCTGTTAGGCAACCGGCTTCAGCGTCACCCGCAAACCGTCGCGCGGTTTCGGGATCGGCCACATCTGCCAGTCCGGCGTGTAGCCCGGCTCCAGCGAGACTTCGAGATTTTGCAGAAAATGCCGCGCGAAGCATTTTGCCTGCATGTAGGCGAAATGCAGCCCGAGGCACATATGCGCGCCGCCGCCGAACGGCACCCAGGCGAAGCGATGCCGGTTGCGCTGTGCCTCCTCGGTGAAGCGCAAGGGATCGAAGCGGTCGGGATCCGGCCAGATCTCCGGCATGTGGTGAGTGAACAGCGGATTGACGCCGATCATGCTGCCGGCCGGGATCGCAAAACCCTTGAAGGTGAAATCGCGCACCGCGCGGCGCGGCATCGAGGGGACTGGCGGCTTTTGCCGCAGCGCTTCCTTGAAGGCCATGTCGGTGAAGTGCATGGCTTCGAGATTGTCAAAGGTCGTCGGCTCGTCGGAGGCGATCCCGAGGCCCGTGACTTCGTCGCGCAATCGGTTCTGCCACTGCGGATTGGCGGCGAGCGCGGCCACGAACGAGGTCAGCGACGAGGTCAGCGTGTCGTGCGCCGCCATCATCAGGAAGCTCATATGGTCGACGATATCCTGGGTCGAGAGCAGCGCGCCGTCCTCGTGGGTGGCGCGGCACAGCTGCGAGAACAGGTCCTCGCCGCCTTTGGCGCGGCGGATCGGAATCTGCTCGGAGAAATAGGCGACGATGCGTTTGCGCCCCCGCACGCCGCGCGCCATCTTGGTGCCGGGCAGCGGCTTGCGGATCACGGCAACGGAAGCCGCCACCATGTCGACGAAGGCGCGGGTGATCTCGTCGACCTCCGGACCGATGCCGGCGCCGAGGAACGAGGTCGCGGCGAGATCGAGCGTGAGCTGTTTCATCGCCGGATAGAACAGCATCGAGCCCGGTTGCGCCCTCCATTGCGCAACCCTGGCCGCGATCCCGGTGTCGAGCTCCGCGAGATAGGATTTCATCGGCCCCGATTTGAAGGCGACCGACAGCGCGCGCCGGTGCAGGCGATGCTCGTCGAAATCGAGCAGCATCAGGCCGCGCGGAAACAACAGCCCGAGGATCGAGCCCCATCCATGCGTCGAGGAGAACAGCTTCGCCTGGTCGAACAGCACAAGCTCATTGGCCTCGGGGCCGAGCAGCGAGATGCTGGTCTCGCCGAACATATGGGTGCGGTAGAGCAGGCCGAACCGCTCGGCCTGCTTCTCGATGTGCCCCTTGGGATCGGCCAGCGCCGCCAGCGTGTTGCCGATGATCGGCCAGCCTTCGTCGCCCGGAATATGCGTCAGCGTGTTGCGCTTGGGCGGGGTGAAGGTAAACGCGGGAGAGGCCACACTCTGCATCGACATGGCAGGCACTCCTTGGCTCTTTGGACGCGAACCGGTAGTCAGATTGTCATAAATAGCCTGTTCGCGGCGCGTCTGCAAAGCCTGCCGGTTTCATCCGGCAAAATTGCGCCGCTTTAGGGTGGATGCGACG
>NZ_DATHOP010000014.1:0-6838 GCF_035484855.1 Bradyrhizobium sp. | reverse complement strand
ATGGAGGCCAAGGCCTCGGCGGGGATCATCGGCGCGCTGCCGCCGATCGTGATGCTCCTGGTCTACCTCACGACCCCCGACTACATCTCGCTGCTGTGGACCCATCCGACCGGACAGTTGATGCTGGTCGGTTGCGTGGTCTGGATGTCCATCGGCATCTTCGTGATGAAAAGAATGATCAATTTCGACTTCTGACGGTGCCCCATGATCTCTTTGCTTGTCGACAAGATCCACGATCCGCACTTCATGACCATGCTGCTCGCCGCTATCGCGGTGAGCGCCACGGCCTATACGCTGATAATCCCGTTTTTCGCCAGCGAGGGTCTCGACAAGCGCATGAAAGCAGTGGCGAACGAACGCGAGCGCATCCGGCAGCGCGAGCGCGACCGCCTCGCCAAGTCCGAAAAGGTCTCGCTGCGGCAGACGCCGAAGCAACTCGTCTCCAGGGTGGTGGAGGATTTCAATCTCACCAAATGGCTGGCGCAGGAATCCGCGCGCGACAAGCTCACCATGGCCGGCTATCGCGGCCAGGCGCCCTACGTCACCTTTCTGTTCTTCCGGCTGGTGACGCCGATCGTGCTGTTCGTCGCGGCGGTGCTGTATGTATTCGTGATCTCGCACATGGAAAAAACCGTTCCGGTCAAGATCGGCATGTGCCTCGGCGCCGCCTATCTCGGCCTGCAGGCGCCGATGCTGTTCCTCAAGAACGCGATCAAAAAGCGCCAGCTCTCGATCAAGCGCGCCTTTCCCGATGCGCTCGATCTGCTGCTGATCTGCATCGAATCCGGCATGTCGATCGAAATCGCGTTCCGCAAGGTCTCCACCGAGATCGTCACGCAGTCGATTGCGCTGTCGGAGGAATTCACGCTGACCACGGCGGAATTGTCCTACCTGCAGGATCGCAAGGTGGCCTATGAGAACCTCGCCAGGCGCACCGGGCTCGAGGGCGTCAAGTCGGTCTGCCTGGCGCTGCAGCAATCGGAACGTTACGGCACGCCGCTCGGCCAGAGCCTGCGCGTGATGGCGCAGGAAAACCGCGACATGCGCATGAACGAGGCCGAGAAGAAGGCCGCAGCCTTGCCGCCGAAGCTGACCGTGCCGATGATCCTGTTCTTCCTGCCGGTCTTGTTCGTCGTCATCCTGGGGCCGACCGGCATCAAGGTCGCCGCGATGCAGTAAGCGCTGCGGTTTAACTGCGGCAGGATGAGTTTGCTGATGCGCCGCATTTTACCAGTGTCACCGCCCGGCCTGGACCGGGCGACCCAGTATTCCAGAGCTGTTAGCGGAAATCGCCGCACGCGCGGCAACCACTTTGCGCAATGCGAGAGGTCTCGGCGTACTGGATCGCCCGGTCATCCCCGATCAAGTCGGGGACGGGCGCCGGGCGACGACATTGCTTTGATTTGACCGCGCCGTTCAGCGCGTTTCGCAGTTCAGTTCAATCCGGATGATTGAGGGTCGCCACCGGCATCGCCGCGTTGCCGGCGCGCGGGCCATCCTTGCGGTTCAGCATTTCTTTCAGATAGGCGACGTTCGCGGCCGCCTCGGCGGGCGGCAGATCCGCCTTGACGATGGTTTCAGCTTCGGCAAAGCGGCCTTGCAGGCCGATCACCAGGCCCAGATTCTGCCGCACCCGCGCATCGGCCTTGCCGCCGGCATAGGCGCGGCGGAGAATCTCTTCCGCCTTCGGCAGTTCCTTCGTTAGCACGTAGGACATGCCGAGATTGGACAGCACCGACGGTTCATCGGGGACGATTTTCAACGCGGTGTCGTAATAGCGGCGGGCCTCGTCATGCCGGCCCATCTGGTCGAGCACGGTGCCCTGCACCGACAGGATCCGCCAGTCGGGATTGGAGGGCGAATGGGCCTTGGTCAGGACGTCGAAGGCCTGCTGGAAATTGCCGTTGTCGGCGAGCGCCCGGCCAAAGCCGCCGAGCAACGCCTTGTCGCCGGGGTGGGCGATGGTGGCCTGTTCGAGCACCGCGACCGCCTGGGCGCGTTGCCCGCTGGCGCGAAGCGCCTGGCCATAGGCCAGCGCCGCATCGGGATCCTTTGGATTGGCACGGTAGCGTTCGCCGTAGACGTCCACCGCGCGCCGCGGATCGGCGTCGGGGCTGGGGCTCGCCTCGGACTTCGACGTGATCGATCCGGTGACGTCGGACATGGTCTCGCAACCGCCGAGGCCAGCGGCCAGGATCGCCGTCATGGCCACGGACGCAAGGAGCCGGGCGAGACTGCAGGGCTGACGCATGGCACTTGACTCACGATAGGCGAATGGAACCGAGCCGACCGCACCAGCAATAGGCTGTTAACCCTAACGACCGGTTAATGCGCGCGCGGGAGGGCCGGCCGCAGCCGCCGGCGGACCGTCATCGGTGACGGAGGGTTTCAATCGGGCCGTTCACGCCACCACGGGGTCTGGGCCCCCCGCCCGGTCAATATTCCGCGGCCAGACGCTTGCGGATCTCATCGATCCGCTTGTCGATCGCATCGAAGCGGGCGTGAATACTTCGGTCATGCAGGTAGAAGATATAACCGAGCGCCCCGAATCCGAAAATCCAGTGGTGAGTTTCAACGTAGCCGATGATCTGCTCGAACACATGGCCGACCGCAACGACAATGTCCCACAAGGCGTCCATCGCACTCCCCACTCAGAAAAAATGATTTTTGAAGTTGAACGACCGGCCCGAGGTTGAAGAACCGCCGTCGATGCACGAGATGCACGCGCCTCCGACCATTTTGTGATCGCCCCAGCCTATCACGATTTCCGAACACGGTGTAGTGCATGGGCAGCGACGGATTTGAACGGAAAGGAATGCCGTTGATGTCACGATATCTGTTCGGTCCGATCGCGATGACGATCCTGCTGTTGTCGGCTCCCGCAACGCTTGCTGCGCCGGTACGTGGCAAGCATCTGGCCCGTCATTGGCATGGCTATGGATTTTTGCCCGGCTATCGCTCGCCGGAGCGGATCGAACAGGAAGAGGCGCGACATCCGCAGCGGGTCTATTGGTATGGCGGCCCGGGCTTCTATCGCGGGCGCTGGAACGGCGGCGGTTTCGGTCCGTGCTGGACCCAGACCCCGATCGGCAATGTCTGGAATTGCGGCCGCTAGAGCATCTTCGAGCGGCCGCAAGCCGCATTCACTCGCAGACCGAGACGCGGCGTAACCGCCAGCCATAGCGCGTCATGACGCGCTGCCGGACCACATAGCAAGCGCCCTCGTCGCCGTAGTACGGGTAGTAACCGCCGTAATAGGGATAGTATCCACCGTAGTAGGCGTAGGGTAAGTAGCCCAGACCATAGCCCAGACCAAAGCCGGGCCCGAACCCGCCGCCGCGGAAGCCGCCGAAACCGTGGCCGCCGAACCCATGGCCGCCAAAACCGCCAAAGCCACCGTGGCCGCCGAAGCCGCCGCGGGCCTGCGCTGTCGTCCCGGTTGCGAGAGCGACCATGCAGAGTAAAGCGATGACGGCTAAACCGCGAGCCGCGAAATTGCGAAGAACCGTTCGGATAGGTGCCATGGGTTTCTCCCGCCTCTACGGCCTGTACGAACACAGGCAAGCATCATTACCAATAGCGTAAATTTGTGTCACGCTGACGGTCAAATCACCTCGGCGTCATTGTCGAGGCTACCGACCTGACTCCCCGCCCTCGTTTCGTTCCAGACTAGAGAACATCATGCCTTCCCCGTTCGAGACCGCTCCAGCCGTAACAGCCATTCCCATCACCTTCGCGACCAAGACGACCTGGGAGGCGATCTGCGATGGTTTGCCCGGCACGGCCCGGCAGTTCGCGCTGGCCAACGGATTTGCCGCCAGGCCGGGAGCGTGCCTGACGCTTCCCGCAGCCGACGGCAAGATCGCGCAAGTCCTGTTCGGCCTCGAGGAGGCAACCGCCAAATTCCGCGATCCGTTCAGGCCCGGTGTGCTACCCGGCCTGTTGCCGCCGGGTGTCTACCGTTTCGCCAATGCGCCGCATGATGCGCGGCTTGCCACGCTCGCCTTTGCGCTTGGTGCCTATCGCTTCGGCCGCTACCGGAAGAGCGATGCCCCCGAGGTCAAATTGGTGCCGCCCGACGGCATCGACGTCGCCGAAATCACGCGCATGGCCGAGGCCGCAACGCTGGCGCGCGACCTCATCAACACACCCTCGAACGACATGGGACCGGAAGAGCTGGCGCTCGCCGCGCAGCAGGTCGCGGAGCGGTTCGGCGCGCAGTTCGGCTGCATCGTCGGCGAGGACCTGGTGCGGCGGAATTTTCCGCTGATCCACGCGGTCGGGATGGCGTCGCCGCGTGCGCCGCGGCTGATCGATTTTTCATGGGGCGACCCCGGTCATCCCAGGGTCACGCTCGTCGGCAAGGGCGTCTGCTTCGATACCGGCGGGCTCGATTTAAAGCCGTCGGCCGGCATGCTGATCATGAAGAAGGACATGGGCGGTGCGGCCAATGTGCTGGCGCTGGCGCAGATGGTGATGGATGCGAAGCTCAAACTTCGCCTGCGCGTCCTGATCCCCGCGGTCGAGAACGCGGTTTCCGGCAACGCCTTCCGCCCGCTCGACATCTTCCCCTCGCGCAAGGGCCTCACGGTGGAGATCGGCAACACCGACGCCGAGGGACGGCTGATCCTGGCCGATGCGCTGGCGCTGGCAGCTGAGGAAAAGCCCGATCTCCTGATCGACATGGGCACGCTCACCGGCGCCGCGCGGGTCGCGCTGGGCCCGGATTTACCGCCCTTTTACACCGATGATGAGACACTGGCGCTCGATGTGGCGCGCTGCGCCCGAGAGGAGAACGATCCGGTGTGGCGATTGCCGCTGTGGCCGCCTTATGATGCGTGGCTCGATTCGAAGACAGCCAATGTCAATAACGCGCCGTCGGGCGCGTTTGCCGGCTCGATCACCTGCGCGCTGTTCCTGCAACGTTTTGTCGAGGGCGCCAAGAGCTGGCTGCATTTCGACATCTTTGGCTGGACGCCGACCACGAGGCCCGGCCGACCCGAGGGCGGCGAATGCCAGGCCGCGCGTGCGGTCTATAAGCTGCTGGGCGAACGCTATGGATGATCCACGCCTGACGCCGGCGCGGCCCGACCTTGCCGCGAATTATCTCGAAGGCAAGATCGCGGCGGCGCGCTTCGTCGAAGGTGAGGAATTCGAGATTGTCGATGCACTCGCACCGCTGCGCGAGGCTCCGTCGTCGGAGGCCATGCTGCTGACGCAGGCGCTGCGAGGCGAGCGCGTCACCATCTATGACCGCGACGGCGAAGGTTTTGCCTGGGGGCAATTGAACGGCGACGGCTATGTCGGCTGGCTGCCCGATCGCGCGCTGGCAAAGCCGGCCGATCAGCCGGCGCACAAGATCACCGCCGTCAGAACCTTTGCCTTTCCCGGTCCCTCGATCAAATTGCCGCCAGTGGAGACGCTAGTGATGGGATTATTGGTGACGGTGCAGCGCGAAGACGGGCCGTTCGCGGTGACGCGCGAGGGCTGGTACCTGCCGCGCGCCCATGTCGGCAGCCGCGACCGTTTCGAGCCGGATTTCGTCGCGGTCGCCGAACGCTTCGTCGGCACGCCCTATCTGTGGGGCGGCAAGAGCAGTTTTGGGATCGATTGCTCCGGCCTCGTGCAGGTCGCACTGAACGCCGCGGGCACCGGCTGCCCGCGCGACAGCGACATGCAAGAGGAGGGGCTCGGCCGTGAACTCGGCCCGGCAGGGGCGAACGAGCTGCAGCGGGGCGATCTCATCTTCTGGAAACGCCATGTCGCCATCGCCCGCGACGCGACGACAATCGTGCACGCCAACGCGCATCACATGGCGACCGTGATCGAGAATACGCGCGAGGTAATCGCGCGCATCAAGACGGCCGGCAGCGAGGTTACGTCGATCAAGCGATTGAAGTAATTTTGCGAGGCACCCTCTTCACCTCTCCCATCGGGAGAGGTGAGAATCGCTATTCCGCCACCGCGCCGCCGGGCGCGGCCTCGATCCGGAACGCGGCGGCAAACAGTGCGCGGGTGTAGTCGGTCTTCGGCGACTTGAACAATTCCGACGCCGGCCCCTCCTCCACCACCTTGCCCTCCCGCATCACGATCAAATGGCTCGCCAGCGAGGCGACCACGCGCAGATCGTGCGAGATGAACATGTAGGTCAGGTCGCGCTTGCGCTGCAGTTCGCGCAACAGGTCGACCATCTGCGCCTGGAACAGCATGTCGAGCGCGCTGGTCGGCTCGTCCAGCACCACGAAATTCGGCTCCAGCACCACCGCGCGCGCGATTGAGATGCGCTGGCGCTGGCCGCCGGAGAATTCGTGCGGATAACGAAAACGCGTCGCCGGATCGAGCCCGACGTCCTTCAGCGCCTTGATCACCCGCGTCTCGCGCTCCTCGTGCGACAACGCGCGCTGATGCACGGCAAGACCCTCGGCGATAATCTCGCCGACCGACATCCGCGGGCTCAGCGCGCCGAACGGATCCTGAAACACGATCTGCATGTCGCGGCGGAACGGCCGCATCGCCTTGAAGCGCAGGCCCTGGATATCGTGACCTAAGAACACGATCGGCCCATCGGACGAGATCAGCCGCAGCAGCGCCAGCCCGAGCGTGATCTTGCCGGAGCCGGATTCCCCGACCACGCCGAGCGTCTCGCCCTTGCGCACCGTAAGGCTGACGCCGTCGACCGCCTTGATGTGCCCGACGGTGGAGCGCATCAGCCCGCGCTTGATCGGAAACCATACCTTCAGATCATCGGCCGACATCACCACCGGTGATTCCGGCCGTGGCGGCGCCGGATCGGGCTTCGGTTCGGCCGCCAGCAGAGCGCGTGTATAGGGGTGTTGCG
>NZ_DATHOP010000013.1:0-12130 GCF_035484855.1 Bradyrhizobium sp. | reverse complement strand
CCCATGACATGTTCGAGCGCTGCCTTGAACTCGTCGGCAAGGCGCCCATGGGTCACAAGTACTAGACCGATCATGAAAAACTCCTCGCGGGTGCTTTTTGGTGCACCGCACGAACGCGCCACTTTGACCATCCAGAGCCCCTGCGCAAGAGGGGATGTTCGCGATTCTCCCGGAAAATTAGCGGTAGAAGGGAGCCTGCGCCGGTCTATTCGGTCGCGATAGTGGGACTGATATGGTTACCAATTCCCTTCGAGCAATCGGCCGCTGGCAGGCTCGAAGATGAAATTGCGGTCATTGTCAGCGCCGCCACAACCAGGGGGAGTGGCGCGTAGCCGACGCCAACCGGGATTCGAGGTATCATCACACCCTCAATATCGATCAGAAGCGCGTCGGGCGGCGGCAGGCGCTCGGCGTCCGCGGCCGACAGGTCCACCACCAGTCCCACGACCGCCTCGGGGGCAAATTCGCAGCTGAAGATGCCAAGCCCGCGAATCTCGATCAGGCCGGCTAGTTCGCGCGCGGGCCGCACCAGCAACTGCCCCTGGCTTGCGTGCAGATGCAGGCGATCGTCGCCGATCAGCAGGGCGGGCGCGATTTGCCCGGCGCGTCCGGCCAGGATCAGATCGAAAGCGAGACGCGATTTGCCTGATCCCGATGGCCCGCGGATCAGCACGGCGCGATCTCCGATCCTGACCGCGGACGCGTGGACGCTCGCGCCGGCCGCCGCCGTCATGGCGCCGGCAGCCTGACCACGAAGCGGGCGCCCGCTACCGTCACCTCGCCCTCGGCGTTCACAGGTCCGGCGCGGTTCTCCGCCCAGATCCGTCCGCCATGGGCTTCGATGATCTGTTTCGAGATCGACAGCCCCAATCCGGAATTCTGTCCAAAACCCTGATGCGGCCGGTCGGTGTAGAAGCGCTCGAAGATGCGCTCCAGCGCATCCTCGCGAATCCCCGGCCCGTCGTCGTCGATCACGATTTCGATTTCGGAGCGCACGCGGCGGCACGCGATCCGCACCTTGCCGCCGGCCTCGGAAAACGACTGGGCGTTGGAGAGCAGGTTGGAGATCACCTGTCCGAGCCGCGAATCATGGCCCGGTACCGAGAAGGTGTCGTTGGGGCCGCGGCCCTCGAAGCGGGCTTCGACGGCGATATTGTTGCCGCGGCGGGTTTCGTTGGCGACCGTCGATAGCGCCATCAGCAGCCGGCGAAGATCGACCGACGTCATGTCCTGCCGCTGCAGTTCGGCATCCAGCCGGCTGGCATCGGAAATGTCCGAGATCAGCCGGTCGAGCCGCTTGACGTCGTGCTCGATCACCGCGAGCAGGCGGGCGCGGCTGTTTTCGTTGCGCGCCAGTGGCAGCGTCTCGACCGCCGAGCGCAGCGAGGTCAGCGGGTTCTTCAATTCATGGGCGACATCGGCGGCGAACATCTCGATCGCCTCGATCCGGTTATAGAGCGCGCCGGTCATGTCGCGCAGCGCACCGGAGAGATGTCCGATCTCGTCGCGGCGGCGGGTGAAATCGGGAATCTCGACCCGGGTGCGGATGCGGCGGCGGACGCTGTCGGCGCTGTCGGCGAGCCGGCGCACGGGACCTGCGATGGTACTCGCCAGCAGCAGCGACAGCATGATCATCACGGCGGAAGCGACGCCGCCGACTTTCAGGATCGCCAGCCGTTCCGAGGTCACCATCTGGTCGATGTCGTCGCCCTGGGTCGAGAGCATCAGCGCGCCATGGATGGCGCGGCCGCGCTGCACCGGGACTGCGACCGAGACGATCACCTCGCCGCGCTGGTTGACCCGCACCATGCTGCGCTTCTGGCCCGTCAGCGCGTCGGCGACCTCCTGATAGCCGTTGCCGTTCTCCGGTCCGAGCTCGCGATAGAGCGGCAGGTCGCCGCGGTTGAGCCAGGTGCGGATCGAGGTCATCGTGCGGTCGACGACGCCGGGCTTGCCCGAGGGCGGCGGCAGCTGGAAACGCAGCACGTTTTCGAGATTGCGGCTGTCGAGGATCAGCCCGCCGTCACGGTCGTAGATGCGGGCGCGAGTCTTGGTCGGCGAAATCAGGGTCTTCAAGACAGGCGCGACGCGCTCCGGATTGATCGGAAACACCAGCCCGGAATATTCATCGGGCGCGCCGTAGGTTTCGCCGGGCTTGAGGTCCTGCAGCCGGTCGGGATCGATGGTGATGGTGTTGGTTTCGACGGTCGCTGACGCCGCGATCGCGCCGGCGATGATCTCGGCCTGCACCAGAAGGCTCTGCGCGCGGGCGTCGATCAGGCCGGCGCGGAATTGCGAGAGATAGAGAACGCTGGCGACCAGCGCGACCAGGCCCGCCAGGTTCAGCGAAACGATGCGGCGGGTGAGGCTCGAGAAAGACAGCGCGAAGAAAAACTGTCCGGCGCGGCGCAGCCAGCCCAGCGGCCGCTGCCAGCCCGCGACCGGCGGGTTTTCGACAGCAATATTGTCGAGCGCGAGGGCCGGCGCGTCGCCCTCGGCATTCAGGCTTGGATCAGGCTGCGTTCGATCAAGCAATGGCCAAAACTGCCGGTTGTTTCGATGGTGCCCCTAACAGGCGCGTTCGCCTTCGCATCCTACCCCAGACGCCCGTCGGCGTCAGTTAACAAACTGCCCCGTCAAATGCCCCAACGATCAGGTTTCCTTGAATCGGTAGCCCACGCCATACAGGGTTTCGATCATCTCGAAATCGTCGTCCACCACCTTGAACTTCTTGCGCAGCCGCTTGATGTGGCTGTCGATGGTGCGGTCGTCGACATAGACCTGGTCGTCATAGGCCGCGTCCATCAGCGCGTTGCGGCTTTTCACCACACCGGGGCGGGTGGCCAGCGCCTGCAGGATCAAAAACTCGGTCACCGTCAGCGTCACCGGCTCGTTCTTCCAGGTACAGGTGTGACGCTCCGGGTCCATCCGCAGCAGGCCGCGATCGAGCGCCTTGGCGTCGGTCTCCTTCGGCACGGCGGTCGGATCCTTCGGCGCTGCGCGGCGCAGCACGGCCTTGACGCGCTCGACCAGAAGCCGCTGCGAAAACGGCTTGCGGATGAAATCGTCGGCGCCCATCTTGAGGCCGAACAATTCGTCGATCTCCTCGTCCTTGGAGGTGAGAAAGATCACCGGCAGATCGGACTTCTGCCGCAGCCGCCGCAGCGTTTCCATGCCGTCCATGCGCGGCATCTTGATGTCGAGGATCGCAAGGTCGGGCGGCGAGGTGCGGAAGCCGTCGAGCGCCGAAGCGCCGTCGGTGTAGGTCATGATCCGATAACCTTCGGCTTCCAGCGCGATCGAGACCGATGTGAGAATGTTGCGGTCGTCGTCGACCAGGGCGATTGTGGGCATGAGCCTGCTTTCAGGTACTGGTACTTAGGTGGCTGAAACGGCGAGCGATTCGGTGATGCGCCGCAGATGAGGGCTTTGAGCACGATCAGCGAGCAATGCAAGCTGGGCTGAAATGTGACCGAGTTCCTAAGCCCTGAACGAACCATCGGTTCGGCGCCTGTATAGGATATCGGCCCGGCCTCGAAAAGCCCTAATTTTGCAATGAGATGTGCGGATATGAGACATGCAGCCGACGACTGATTTCGATGCCGGTCATGTTGCCCGGTCGCTGTTGCGCCGGAGCCGGCAGGGGGCGTTGGCGACCCTGATGGCCGGCAGCGGCGATCCCTATTGCTCGCTGGTCAATGTCGCGAGCTATCCCGACGGCTCGCCGATTCTGCTGATTTCGCGGCTTGCCGTGCATACCAAAAACATCCTGGCCGACCCCAGGGTTTCGCTGATGCTGGACGAGCGCGCCGAGGGCGATCCACTGGAGGGATCGCGGATCATGCTGGCGGGCCGCGCCGAACAAGCCGCGGGTTCCGAGCTCGAGATTTTGCGCCAGCGCTACCTCAGCGCCCATCCATCCGCGGAAGTCTTTGTAAGTTTTGGGGATTTCTCCTTTTACCTGGTGCGGCCGAGCGGCCTGCATCTGGTGGCGGGTTTCGGACGAATCATCGACCTCAAGCCGGAGCAGTTCCTCACCGACATTTCCGACGCCGCTGCATTGCTGGAGGCAGAAGCCGGCGCGATCGCGCACATGAACGCCGATCATCGCGAGGCGACTAACCTCTACGCAACCAGACTGCTTGGCGCGGAGCCTTCGGACTGGCGCTGCACCGGCTGCGATCCCGACGGGATCGATCTGCAGGCCGGCACAACGACGCTGCGGCTGGACTTCCCGCAAAGGGTCACCGGGCCGGGTGAGTTGCGCCAGATGCTGGTCAGGCTGGCGAACGAAGCACGGGCGAAGGGATAACCGATCTTCGCCCGACACAAGGCAAGTGTAAGGGCGAGCGCATCATGAATTCCCTCCATCGATTGGCGCTGACGGTTTGGCTGCCGCTGGCTGCAGGTCTCGGCTTCTGCGCGCCGTCGTCAGCACAAGCGGGCGATTTGGCGGCAACCAGCGCCAGGATCGCGGCACTCGGCCAGGCTGGCAAATATTCCGAGGCGACGGCGCTGGCGCAGCGCCAGCTGGAAAGCATTGAGAAGGCCCGCGGTCCGGTCGACCGCGATGTCGCGGGCGCGCTGAACAATCTGGCGCTGCTCTACAGCGACCAGGGACGCGACATCGAGGCCGAGCCCCTCTACAAGCGGGCGATCGCGATCATGGAGAAGGTCGGCGGCCTCGACTCCGGCGGCGCTGCGGCGGAACTGAACAATCTGGCCGCGCTGTACCAGCGACAGGAGCGCTATACTGAGGCCGAGCCGCTGTTCAAGCGGGCGCTGGCGCTGCGCGAAAAATCCCTTCCCAATGGTCATCCCGACATCGGACAGGCGCTGAACAATCTCGCGACCCTTTACGAGAAAGAGGGCCGGCATGCCGAATCCGAAGCGCTGTTCAAGCGCGCGCTCGCGATCTACGAGAAAGCAGCCGGGCCGGAGCATCCCGCAGTCGCGACGCTGTTGAACAATCTCGGCCAGGTCGACAAGGTCGAGGGCCGTTATGCCGAGGCCGAGCCGGAGATCAAGCGGTCGCTTGCGATCCGCGAAAAAGTGCTTGGACGCGATCATCCCGATGTCGCGCGGTCGCTCAACAACCTGGCTGATCTCTATGAAAGGCTGGGCCGGTACGCCGACGCCGAACCGCTCTACCAGCGGGCGATCGCGATTCGCGAGGCCGCGCTCGGCCCCGATCACCCCGACCTCGTCATCTCGCTCAACAACCTCGCCTTGATCTACCAGACCGAAGGACGTAACGCCGACGCCTTGCCGATCGTGGAAAAAATGATAGCGGGTGGCCACGCCCAGCCGCGCGTTGCGCTTCCGGTGCTGCTTGCCGCGCAACGGCAACGATCGCTGCCGGCCCCCAAAGCCCTCGACGATGCGCTCGACGTCGTGCAACGCGGCTCGCAGTCCTCGGCCGCCTCCGCCGTGAACAAGCTCGCGGTGCGGTTGGCGGCAGGAAGCGACCGGCTCGCGGAGCTGGTTCGCCGGGATCAGGACCTCGCTGCGGAAGCCGAGCGGCTGGACAAGACCATCATCGTGGCCGTTTCCAGGGAGAAATCGAAGCGCGACGCGGCCACCGAGCAGCGCAGCCGCGACCGGCTTGCCGCCATCTCCGCCGAGCGCGCGACGTTGCAAAAGACCTTCGCCACCGAATTCCCCGATTATGCCGCCTTGTCGAACCCGCCGCCGCTGAAGGCAGCTGAAATTCAGGCCCTGCTGTCAGGCAATGAGGCGCTGGTGCTGTTTTCTGTCGCCGACAAGGAGAGCTACGTTTTTGTCCTGACGCGCGACAATTTCGACTGGGAGCCTCTGCCGCTTGGCGCCGAGGCGCTTTCGCAGAAAATTGCCGCGTTTCGCCGCGGGCTCGATGTCGACAAGGCCAGCGACGCCTCCGGCAAGTCCGGCTTGTTTGATCTCGCGCAGGCCCATGAGCTCTACACCGCGCTGCTCGGGCCGGTCGAGGCGTTGGTCAAGGACAAGCGCAGTCTCCTGGTCGCGCCATCGGGCGCGCTGACGGCGTTGCCGTTCCATCTGTTGGTGACGGAGAAACCGTCCGCCGCGATTCCGGAAACCTTGGCGGGCTATCGCGATGCCGCCTGGCTGCTCAAACGACAGGCGGTGTCGGTGCTGCCGTCGGTGGCAAGCCTGAAAGCGCTGCGGATATTCGCCCGCAACGACCAGGGGATCAAGCCGATGACCGGCTTCGGCGATCCGCTGTTCAACCCGTCGCAGGATGGCCCGGGCGACAATCGCGCGGCCGCCAAGAAGGTTGCGGTCAAATCAGCTTCCCGCGCCCTGGTGACATCGGCTTACACCGACTTCTGGCAGGGCGCCGGTGTCGATCGTACAAAGCTCGCGCAGGCGTTGCCGCAGTTACCGGATACGGCTGACGAACTGAACGCCGTGGCAAAAGACGTTGGCGCTGCGACGGCCGACATCCATCTCGGCAGCGACGCGAGCGAGACCACGGTCAAGCGCGCCCCGCTTGCCGATTATTCGATCATCTATTTCGCCACCCACGGCCTCGTCGCCGGCGACGTCAAGGGCCTTGGCGAACCGTCGCTCGCGCTCAGCACGCCGAGAGAGCCGTCCGAACTCGACGATGGACTACTCACCTCGAGCGAAGTCGCGCAGCTGAAACTCAATGCCGACTGGGTGGTGTTGTCCGCCTGCAATACCATCGCCGGCGACAAGCCCGGTGCGGAGGCTCTCTCGGGCCTGGCGCGCGCGTTCTTCTATGCCGGCGCCCGTGCGCTTTTGGTCTCGCACTGGGCGGTCGATTCGGAAGCGGCGACCAGACTGACGACATCGACCTTCGATCGTCTCAAATCCGATCCGAAAATCGGCCGCGCCGAAGCGCTGCGTCAGGCGATGCTGGCTTATCTCAATGACACTTCATCGCCACGGAATGCCTATCCGGCCATCTGGGGTCCGTTTGCCCTGATCGGCGAGGGAGCGGCCCGTTAAAAATCGGCCGGCCTGGATTGTGCGTCGCAGCAGACCTGTTCGAACTGCGCGGCTGATGGTCGCGTTGTCATTGCCATGTAACGTCGTGATCGCGCGCCGGTCATGCTCGCGCTGCAGCACGCCATTGAGCCGTTATCGGCGATCCGCCCTCGAATAAACCAAATATCGTGGGATCGGCTTGGCAAGCCCGGCGTTCATCAGTAATAGGTCGCCGGACCGGGGCCGGAAGGCTATATTGGCGGTCACCGCGACAGAGGCGCGCCTGGCGGCAAGCGTGCCGGCGATACGCGGGGTTCGAGGAGGATTCTTCTTTGCAAGAGACGGGCGTACACAACGGTGCCTTCGGTGCCGACAAATTCGGCTTAAGAAAACTCAAAGCCGTGCACTGGAATCTCGCCGCGCCGCAGCTCTATCACTATTCGCTTGCCGCGGATGAGGCCATGCTGTCCGCCGATGGCGCGCTGTGCGCCGACACCGGCGAGTTCACCGGCAGAAGCCCGAAGGACAAGTTCACCGTTCGCGACGCCACCACCGAAAAAATGTGGTGGGCCGGCAACCAGTCGATATCAGCGCAGCAGTTCGAAACGCTCTACCAGGATTTCCTCAGCCACGCCGAGGGCATGACGCTGTTCGCGCAGGACCTCTATGGCGGCGCCGATCCGAGCTTCCAGATCAAGACCCGCGTCTTCACCGAACTCGCCTGGCACTCGCTGTTCATCCGCACGCTGCTGATCCGGCCCGAGGCCGCCGCGCTTGCGGATTTCGTGCCGGAACTGACCATCATCGACATCCCGAGCTTCCACGCCGATCCCAAACGCCACGGCGTGCGCTCGGAGAACGTGGTCGCGATCGATTTCGCCCGCAAGATCGTCCTGATCGGCGGGTCTTATTATGCCGGCGAGATGAAGAAGAGCGTGTTCACCACGCTGAACTACTATTTGCCCGAAAAGGGCGTGATGCCGATGCACTGCTCGGCCAATGTCGGTCCCGCGGGCGATGCCGCGATCTTCTTCGGCCTCTCCGGCACCGGCAAGACCACGCTGTCGGCCGACCCCGGGCGCACGCTGATCGGCGACGACGAGCACGGCTGGGGCAAGGACGGCATCTTCAATTTCGAGGGCGGCTGCTACGCCAAATGCATCAAGTTGTCGAAGGATGCCGAGCCCGAGATCTACGCCGCCAGCAGCCGGTTTGGCGCGGTGCTGGAAAACGTGGTGCTCGACGCGAACACGCGGGTGCCGGATTTCGACGACGGCTCGAAGACCGAGAACACCCGTTCCGCCTATCCGCTCGACTTCATCCCCAACGCCTCGCGCAGCGGCCGCGCCGGCCATCCGAAGAACGTGGTGATGCTGGCAGCCGACGCCTTCGGCGTGCTGCCGCCGATCGCGCGGCTGACGCCGGCGCAGGCGATGTATCACTTCCTGTCCGGCTACACCGCCAAGGTCGCCGGCACCGAGCGCGGCCTCGGCTCCGAGCCGCAGCCGGAATTCTCCACCTGCTTCGCCTCGCCGTTCCTGCCGCTCGATCCCGCCGTCTACGGCAACATGCTGCGCGAGCTGATCGCCAGACACGACGTCGATTGCTGGCTGGTCAACACGGGGTGGACCGGCGGCAAATACGGCACCGGCTCCAGGATGCCGATCAAGGTGACGCGGGCGCTATTGACCGCGGCGCTCGACGGCAGCTTGCGCAATGTCGAATTCCGCACCGACAAGTATTTCGGTTTCGCGGTGCCGTCAGCATTGTCGGGCGTGCCGAGCGAGATCCTCGATCCCGTCAACACCTGGAAGGACAAGGCCGAGTTCGCCAAGACGGCGCGCGCGCTGGTCGGCATGTTCCAGAAGAATTTTGCGAAATTCGAGAGCGTGGTCGACGCCGACGTCCGCGCCGCAGCGCCGGACCTCAAGCTCGCGGCGGAGTGATTGATCTTGTCATTCCGGGGCGATGCGAAGCATCGAACCCGGAATCTCGATGTAACAACCTCTGGATTCCGGGTCTGCGCCAAGCGGCGCATCCCGGAATGACGGAAGGTTCGATCCGATCAGCCATTAACCCTTGATTAACCCAATGCCTCTCTATTGCCAGTCTGGGGATTGCTGGCAGGGAGCATCGGCATGTCGGATATTTTCAGCGTCATTCAGTCGGCCTACGCGTCGGCGCCGCTGACCCCGCAGACCACCAAATATACCCCGGTCGATCCCAAGAGCTACCAGGGCACCTGGACCGGCAGCTATTCGAACAACCAGAAATTCGAATTCACGGTCTCCAACGTCAACGGCTTCCGCGCCCAGGTGAAGTATTCGAGCGGCGGCACCGTGCAGTACCAGCAGGTGCTGATCGGGAATTCGGCGTTCCGGATCGGCAACACCAAGTTCGTGCTGACCGGCACCGGCAAGGCGACGATCGCGAACGCAGTAACCGATCCCACGACCGGCAACACCAGCCTGGTTCAGGCCAGCGCCACCCTGGAAACCTGAGGCGGATCCTATTCTCTGTCATGGCCGGGCTTGACCCGGCCATCCACGTCTTTGGTTGTTGCGACAAAGAAAGACGTGGATGCCCGGCACAAGGCCGGGCATGACGATGAATATCCTACGCCTTGAAATATCCCATCTGTGTCGTGGTCGCGAGCAGCCGCCCGTTCGGCGACCACAACTCGCCGCTCTGGTCGCCATAGCTCTTGTGGAAGATCTTCGCGTCAGCCACCGCCAGCACGCGGCTGATATCTTCTGCTGAAAGATCTGCCGCGTCGGCGTGAAAATAGGTCGTCAACGATACCGTGCCGAACGGCACCAGTTCGCCCCTCGCATGAAAGATGCGGGCGAAGAACGCATCCGACATCGACACCAGCGATAGCGCGTCGATCTTCCGGGGCGCGCGGTCGCCGATCCATAATCTGGAATACGCGCTCGCCGGCGCATCCTTTTTTGCACCGGCAAAATCCGGATGGCCCTCGACGAAGCGGAAATCATATTGCCCGACCCAGGGTGCCGCGATGTTGCGATAGGGCGCGATCTGCTCGAACGGCTTGGCCGGCGGAAACTGCGCCTGCTGGTGCGACCAGGACGGGCGGCGCTCGGCGAAGACGGCGGTCGCAAGCGTCGCCACCTCGCCGCCGCCTTGCGTCAGCTCGACGCACCAGTGCTGCGTCGAGCGGTTGGCCTTGACCAGCCGAACGTCGAGATCGAAGCCGCCTTCCGCGATCGGCGCGCAGTAATTGACGGTCAGCGCCAGCGGATCGCCGGAGCGATCGGGATGCTCGATCAGTGCCCGCAGGATGGTCGCCGCCGTGATGCCGCCGAACGGGCCGACAAACGCCCAGTAATCCGGACTGGTCCGCCCCTGCCAGCGGCTGTCGCCGGCGGTGACGCGGGTGGCGTCGTCGAACAGGTGCTGGCTTCCGGTAAGCATTCGAGCTAGCGCGTCGCTCCGCGCTGCGCGCCCGGCTCCTGCAACGTCTGCGGCGGACCGCCGCGCACCGGCACGTTCCAGATCTCGCCGGCATATTCGCGGATGGTGCGGTCGGAGGAGAACCACGGCATCCGCGCGACGTTGAGGATCGAGGCGCGCGTCCATGCCGGCACCACCTGCCAGCGCGCGTCGATGCCGCGCTGGGCTTCGTAATAGGAATCGAAATCGGCGCTGACCATGTAGTGGTCCAGATGGCGCAGCGCGTGCGCGATGGATTCAAAGCGGCCCGGTTCGCCCGGCGAGAATTCGCCGCCGCCGACCGCGTTGATGGCGCGCGACAGCTGCGGCGACTTGCGGATCACGTCGGTCGCATCCAGCCCCTGCTTGCGCCGCACCACCACGTCCATCGCCTCCATGCCGAAGATCGCGATGTTTTCCGCACCGACATGGTCGCGGATTTCGATGTTGGCGCCGTCGAGCGTGCCGATGGTCAGCGCGCCGTTCAGCGCGAGTTTCATGTTGCCGGTGCCGGAGGCTTCCATGCCGGCAGTCGAAATCTGCTCGGAGAGATCGGCGGCGGGAATGATCACCTCCGCAAGGCTGACATTGTAGTCGGGCAGGAACGCGATTCTGAGCCGGCCGGCGATCGCCGGATCGTTGTTGACGATTTCGGCGACGTCGTTGATCAGCTTGATGATCAGCTTGGCGTAGCGATAGCTCGCCGCGGCCTTGCCGGCGAAGATTTTCACGCGCGGCACCCAGTTGGCTTGTGGATCGTCCTTGATCGCGTGATAAAGTGCGATGGCCTCCAGGATGTTGAGCAATTGACGCTTGTATTCGTGGATACGCTTGATCTGCACGTCGAACAGCGCGGCCGGATCGACCTTGATGTTCAACCGCTCGCCGATCAGGCGTGCGAGCATGAGCTTGTTGTGGTGCTTGACGCTGCGGAATCTTTCCTGGAACGCGCTGTCGCTGGCGCGCGCCTCGAGATGCGCAAGCCTCGTCGGATCGTCGAGCACGGCCTCGCCGCAGGCCTCGCGCAGCAGGTCGGTCAGCTTCGGATTGGCCAGCATCAGCCAGCGGCGGAAGGTGATGCCGTTGGTCTTGTTGTTGATGCGCCCGGGGTAGAGATGATTGAGATCGTGGAACACGGTCTCCTTCATCAGGTCGGAATGCATCGCCGAAACGCCGTTGATGCTGTGCGAGCCGACGAACGCCAATTGCCCCATCCGCACCCGGCGGCCGGACTTCTCGTCGATCAGGGAAACCGAGGCCTTGAAGTCAACGTCGCCGGGGCAGCGCGCATCGGCCTGCGCCAGATGCGCGACATTGATGCGATAGATGATCTCGAGATGGCGCGGCAGCAGCCGTTCGAACAGCTCCACCGGCCAGGTCTCGAGCGCCTCCGGCAGCAGCGTATGGTTGGTGTAGGACAAGGTCGCCACCGTGATCTGCCACGCCTCGTCCCAGCGGAAATTGTGCAGGTCGACCAGGATGCGCATCAGTTCGGTGACGGCGAGCGAGGGATGGGTATCGTTGAGCTGCACCGCGACCTTCTGCGACAGGCTGCGGAGCTGGCCGTCGGAGCCGAGATGGCGCTTGATCAGGTCCTGCAGCGAGGCCGAGACAAAGAAATATTCCTGCCGCAGCCGCAACTCGCGGCCAGCCGGGCTCTCGTCATTCGGATAGAGGAACTTGCAGATCGATTCCGCGCGCGCCTCCTCGGCGGAGGCGCCGAGAT
>NZ_DATHOP010000012.1:0-5028 GCF_035484855.1 Bradyrhizobium sp. | reverse complement strand
GAGATCGAAGCGCGGCCGCAGGCCTGGGGCGATGTCATCCTGGCGCGCAAGGAGACGCCGACCAGCTACCATTTGTCTGTTGTCATCGACGACGCCTTGCAGGGCATCACCGAGGTGGTGCGCGGCGAAGACCTGTTCTGGTCGACCAGCGTGCATCGGCTGCTGCAGGCGCTGCTCGGCCTGCGAGCGCCGCTCTACCGGCATCACCGGCTGGTGCTGGATACCACCGGGGCAAAGCTTTCGAAATCGACCGGGGCCACCGGCTTGCGAGAGCTGCGTGCTACCGGCGCCATGCCGGTCGACATCCGCCGTCTGGTCGGGCTCTGATCGTCAATTTGGCTGAAGGGAACAGCAAGTGGAAAAATCCTCATCAGCGTGACTCCCGGTGGCATGCCATGGCATGCTGGCCCGGCCGGGTCGGGGGAATCATGGCGTCTAGACCGCGCACAAAGCGCACCGCGCCGCCGCCGAAACGGCGGTCGCCGAAAAAGCGCGCTTCGAGCGCCACCGCGGCCAAAGCCAGGGTGGCGAAGCGTGCTGTCGCAATGGCTGCTCCCGGCATGGTCGAAGCGGCGCTCGCCGCCTTTGCGCACGAGGTGCGCACGCCGTTGACCGGCATCCTGGCGATCAGCGATCTCCTGGCGACGTCCGATCTCGACGAGCGCGAGCGGCGCTGGGTCGACACCATCAAGGCCGGCGCCGAACATCTGGCGAGCCTTGCGACCCTGTTCGTCGATGCCGCGAAAAGCGGCCACGCCGCTTTCGGGGTTCGTCAGGACCTGTTCGATCTGCGCGCGCTGGCGCGCAACGCCGGCGATTCGCTGGCTGGCCGGGCGGCGGCGAAAGGCCTGCAATGGCGCGTCGAACTTTCGGACAAACTCCCCGCGCTGGTGGTCGGCGACCCCGTGCGATTGCGTGCTGCGCTTGAAAACCTGATCGACAATGCGGTGAAATTCACCGAGACGGGCGAGGTCGCGTTGTCGGTCGAGCCGATGCGCGTTGCCAAAGGCAAGGTCGGTATCGCCTTTGCGGTTTCCGACAGCGGCATCGGGCTTGCGCTCGCCGAGATCAGGCGCCTGTTCCGCCCGTTCTCGCAGGCCAATGTCTCGATCGCCTCGCGCTTCGGCGGCGCCGGACTCGGGCTGTCGTCGGTCAAGCAGATCGCGCGCGCGATGGGCGGCGACATCGTGGTGGCGCCACGGCGCGGCGGCGGCACGACCTTCACGCTGACGGTGATCCTGACCCGCGCCAAGGCTTCCGCGGCGGAAAGTCGTGATACCGACGGCATTACGGCAGGCGAGGTGCGGGGCCTGCGCATTCTCGGCGTCGAGGACAATCCGTTCGGCCGCGTCGTGCTCAATACCATCCTCACCGAACTCGGTCATAGCGCGGAATTCATCGGGCGGGGCGAAGCCGCCACCGAGCGGATCGCGGAAAGCGCGTTCGACGCGGTCCTGATGGACATGGTGCTCCCGGGCATCGACGGCATCGAGGCCATCCGGCGGATCAGGAGCCTCGATTCGCCGCACGGGCGTATCGCCATCATCGGGGTGTCCGGCCGCGGCGACGACGAGGCGGCCTCGCGCGCCGCCGGCGCCGACGCCTTCCTGGTCAAGCCTGTGTCCCCGCGGGCTTTAGCGACTGCGCTGCTTGAAGCGACACGCCGTGCGGCAGCTGCGACTTGATGATGGCGGCGTTCAGCTCGCCGCCATAGACGAAGATCGCGGCGATGAAATACAGGAACACCAGCGCGATGATGACCGAGGCAAGGCCGGCATACATCGAGACGTAGTTGTTGGCGAAGCGCGCCAGGTAGGCGCCGAACACGACGCCCGACACCAGCGACGCCACGAAGGTGAAGACGATGCCGGGCAGGATCTGCAGAAAGCTGCGGCGGCCCGCCGGCAGCCAGGCATGCAGGATGAACAGCGCGACGATCAGCGCGGTAATGGTGACGCCATAGCGAGAGACGTTGAGAAATTGTTCGTTGGTCTGGACCACCAGCGGAATATGGCGCCGTACCGCCTCGATGATCAGCGGGCCGAGCACGATCAGGAACGCCATCGCCAGCGCCGTGACGGCGGCGACCAGCGTGTAGCCGATCGATTCCAGCCGCAGCCAGTACCAGCGCCGCGGCTCGGCCACGGCATAGGCGCGGTTGAGCGCCACCCGCAGCGCCTCCACGCCGTTCGAGGCAAAGTAGACCGCGAGCAGCGCGCCGATGGTCAGCGCATCGCCGCGCGTCGTGGTCAGCACATCGTGGATCTCGCCCGACAGCGAATCGGCGACCTGTTTCGGCCAGACCTGCAGCATCAGTCCCGCGGCCTGGTCGGCGAGTTCCTTCGACCCGAAAAAACCGGCCAGCGACGTCAGCACGATCAGGAACGGAAACAGCGCCATCAGCGTCGACAGCGCGATGTGGCTGGCGATCGCCCAGCCGTCATCGGCGAGAAACGTGTAGAACGCGTCCAGGCCGACATGAAAGATGTAGCGAAGCTGCCTCACGTTCCACCTTGGCCTGCCGGATGCCGGGTCGAGTCGCTGAATGCCCCAAGCTTCTGACAATATCGGACCAAAAGCCAGATCATAGCACCCCGCCGCCGTCCGGCGCGGGCGATGGCGGACCGCCTTGCGGGGTGGTATGTAGCGCCGATGGCATCATTCCTGAGCACGATCATCCTTCCCGTCGCGGTTGCCGCCGTCGCCTTTGTACTGCTCCTGGGCCTCATCAATATGATGCGGGGCGGCTCGCCGAACCGTTCGCAGAAACTGATGCGGCTAAGGGTGCTGCTGCAATTCGTCGCGATCGTCATCACCGTCCTCGCGGTCTGGGCGATGGGGCATTGAGAGGGAACAGACCATGGTCGTCCTCAACCGCATCTACACGAAGACCGGCGATGACGGCACCACCGCGCTCGGCAGCGGCGAACGCCGGCCGAAATACGACCTGCGGATCGCGGCCTTTGGAACCGTCGACGAGACCAACGCCGCGATCGGCATCGTCCGGCTGCATCTCGGCCAGGCGCCCGAGCTCGATCACATGCTGGGTCTGATCCAGAACGATCTGTTCGACCTCGGCGCCGACCTCGCGGTTCCGCAAGCCGCGGGCAAGGCGGAGCGGTTGCGGGTGGTGTCGAGCCAGGTCGAGCGGCTGGAGCGCGACATCGACAGCCTGAACGCACATTTGGCGCCCCTGACCTCGTTCGTGCTCCCCGGCGGCACGCCGGCCGCCGCCTACCTGCATCTGGCGCGCACCATTTGCCGCAGGGCGGAACGGATCGTGGTGGAACTCGCGGCCAACCCCGATGAACCGGTCGGCGCCGCCGCAATCCAGTATTTGAACCGGCTGTCGGACTTGCTGTTCGTCGCCAGCCGCTCCGTCAACGACAACGGCCAGGGCGACGTGCTCTGGGTGCCCGGCCAGAACCGTTGACGCGCGGGTTTGGGCGCGATTTTTGGCCCTCGCGCGTTGACCGGGGTTGGCCGGACCTTTAGGTTCCGCGCCCAAGCCGATCAATAGGCAAAATGCGAGCGAAAGAGGATCGATGAAGGTTCTGGTGCCGGTCAAGCGGGTGGTCGATTACAACGTCAAGGTCCGCGTCAAGAGCGACGGATCGGGCGTTGAACTCGCCAACGTCAAGATGTCGATGAATCCGTTCGATGAAATCGCCGTCGAGGAAGCCCTGCGGCTGCGGGAGGCCGGCAAGGCGACCGAGGTGGTGGTGATATCGATCGGCCCGGCCCAGGCCGCCGAGACCATCCGGACGGGACTGGCCATGGGCGCCGACCGCGGCATCCTGGTCAAGGCCGAGGGCAATGTCGAACCTTTGGCGGTGGCGAAGATCCTCAAAGCCATCGCCGACGAGGAGAAGCCCGGCCTGATCATTCTCGGCAAGCAGGCGATCGATGACGACTCAAACCAGACCGGCCAGATGCTGGCGGCGCTGCTCGGATGGTCGCAGGCGACCTTTGCCTCCAAGCTCGAAGTCGACGGCACCGATTTCAAGGTCACGCGCGAAGTCGACGGCGGCCTGCAGACCGTGAAACTCAAGGGGCCGGCGATCGTAACGACGGATCTGCGGCTGAACGAGCCGCGCTACGCTTCGCTGCCCAACATCATGAAGGCGAAGAAGAAGCCGATTGCGGACAAGAGCGCCTCCGACTACGGCGTCGACCTCACCGCGCATCTGGAAATCCTGAAAACCTCCGAACCGCCGGGACGCAAGGGCGGCGTCAAGGTAAAGGACGTCAGCGAACTGGTGTCGAAACTCAAGAACGAAGCCGGGGTTCTCTGATGACCACGCTGTTGATGGCCGAACACGAAGGCGCGACCCTGAAGGACTCCACCAACAAGGCGCTGACGGCGGCAAGCCAACTCGGCGCCGAGATCCATGTGCTGGTCGCCGGCAGCGGCGAAGGCACCAGGGCCGCCGCCGAGGCCGCATCCAAGCTCAAGGGAGTGACCAAGGTGCTGGTGGCCGAAGGCGAGCCCTATGCCCACGACCTTGCCGAGCCGCTCGCCGCGCTGATCGTGGCGCTGGCGCCCTCCTATGACGCCTTCGTCGCGCCCGCGACCTCGCGCTTCAAGAACGTGATGCCGCGTGTCGCGGCGCTACTCGACGTCATGCAGGTGTCCGAAATCATCAAGGTGATTTCGCCCGACACCTTCGAGCGACCGATCTATGCCGGCAACGCAATCCAGACCGTGAAATCGAAGGACGCCAAGAAAGTCATCACGGTGCGGACCTCGACCTTCCAGGCGACCGGCGACGGCGGCAGCGCGCCGATCGAGAATGCTGCTTCCGCCGCCGATCCCGGCCTGTCGAGCTTCGTCGGCGAGGAAGTCGCCAAAAGCGATCGCCCCGAACTGACCTCGGCCAAGATCATCGTCTCCGGCGGCCGCGCCATGCAGAGCCGCGAGAATTTCGCCAAATATATCGAGCCGCTGGCCGACAAGCTGGGCGCCGGCGTCGGCGCCTCGCGCGCCGCGGTCGATGCCGGCTATGCGCCGAACGACTGGCAGGTCGG
>NZ_DATHOP010000011.1:0-23301 GCF_035484855.1 Bradyrhizobium sp. | reverse complement strand
TTGGCCAGCATCGCCTGCTGGCGCTCGAACTGCGCCTGTTGCTGCTTTTCGGACAGCGCGCGCTGGGTCTCGTAGAATTCGTAGTTGCCGGAATAGGTCGTCAGCGAACCGCCGTCGATCTCGACGATCTTATTGATAATCCGATTCATGAACTCGCGGTCGTGCGAGGTCATCAACAGCGCGCCGTCGTACCCCCTCAAGAATTGCTCGAGCCAGATCAGGCTCTCGAGATCCAGATGGTTGCTCGGCTCGTCGAGCAGCATGACGTCCGGCCGCATCAAGAGAATGCGCGCCAGCGCCACGCGCATCTTCCAGCCGCCCGAGAGCGCACCGACATCGCCCTCCATCATTTCCTGGCTGAAGCTCAAGCCTGCGAGCACTTCGCGGGCGCGGCCCTCGAGCGCATAGCCGTCGAGTTCCTCAAAACGGTGCTGTACCTCGCCATACTGGGCGATGATCTCTTCCATTTGGTCGGCGCGATCGGGATCGGCCATCGCCGCTTCCAGCACCTTCAATTCGCTCGCGACCGCGGCCACGGGCCCTGCCCCATCCATCACCTCGGCGACGGCGCTGCGGCCACTCATCTCGCCGACGTCCTGGCTGAAATAGCCGATGGTGATGCCGCGATCGGTCGAGACCTGGCCTTCATCCGGCAATTCCTGGCCCGTGATCATCCGGAACAGCGTCGTCTTGCCGGCACCGTTGGGGCCGACCAGACCCGCCTTTTCGCCCTTCTGGAGCGCCGCGGAGGCTTCGATGAACAGGATCTGGTGGCCGATTTGCTTGGAGATATTGTCGAGACGGATCATGCGTGTGTGGGGCCCGAAAGGAGTTTCGGGCCGCTCTTAGAGCATGATGTGGGAAAATGAAAGCAGTGAGAGCAGGCTCCCTCTCCCGCTTGCGGGGAGAGGGTTGGGGTGAGGGGGATTCTCAACAATCGAGCTTTCGGAAAGTCCCCCTCACCCGCAGCCCATCCGACGGTGGGCAGCGACCTCTCCCCGCAAGCGGGGCGAGGTGAAGAAACAGCACGTGACGCGTGATTGCTCCTACTTCAGTTCCGTGATCACCGCACTCGCCGAGCCGCGCACCACGAGCTCGGTATGAATACGGTCGCGCTTGTTGAAGCGGATATCACCGGATTTGTACTCGTTCACCACGGCCTTGCCGTTCGGCTCGGTCGATTGCAGCGGCGAGTCCTCGAGGTAGACCACCACGACATCCTTATCGTGGAAATGCATCGGCGTCGGATCGTTCAGGAACCAGCGATAGTGCCAGACGATGACGCGGTCGTTTTCCAGGAGCTTGTCGATATGCGGCCGCGGATAGGCGTTGGGATAGCCGGTATTGTTGGCGAGTGGCGCCACAGGATAGTTTTTCAGGTCGATGACGATGGTGCGAACCCCGGGGATACCCGCGGTCTCGCCCGCACGGCCGAACCTGGCGGTGCCGTCGGCAAAAGAAATGGCGACAAAATCGTCCGGCATCGGTGCGATGCTTTCGGTCGTGTCGAAGACCTTGACGCGCTCGTTGTCGATCACGGCCGACGCAGGTTCCGCGGCGAAGACCGGCGATGCCGGTGCACTCAACAGAGCGAGGCCGAACGAAGCCATAAGAACAAGCACGCCGCGCTTTCGCATTTTCCCGCCATCCTTGATTGTTATTTTTAAAGAGCCGTTCGCGCTGACCCCGACCGCCTTTGACCTGCGATCAACCCTCAACGTAACGGTCGCTCGGCCTGGCAGCAAGCTGACGGCCGGCGCGTTCCGCCTGTTGCCGGCCGGCATCGCCTGGCATGTAATTCCGGAAACATTTGTGCACAAACGACAGGCATTGGTGTGCGCGCGAGACATCTAGTGATATTTGAATCGATATAACGAAGCGATCGTCCGGCGCACCGCTTCTTCCGATTGAGGGCAAAGTCCTGTAGCCTTGACTTCGATAGGCGCGATCAACGGTATCTTGAACAAACCCGAGCGAGAGCGACGCGAGCAGACCAACCCATGTCTTTTGAGCCTCTCGTCAATCCGCTCCAGCGATTTCCGGTATTTCAGACCTCCGATCCGGAGGAATTCAGGCATGCCTTGCTGACGCGGTACGGCGCGACCAATGCCGAGATCAAATCATCCAAAGGCCTGACGGCGAGGGGCAGTCTCGTTCAGCTTCAAAGCATCGGCCTTATCTACGGCTATGGGAGCACCACTGCGAGCTGCGAGTTTCCGGAGGCTGAACGGTTTCGCCTGTTCAGCGCCTTCACGGGCAAGGGCCAATCGACGATCGGAAAACACGCCATCGCACTCGATGCGGATCAATGTTGCATCATCTCGCCCGGCCAGAAAGTCACGCTCGCCAGCGATGGCGGCCATGAATGGTTCAACATGCGGATCGATGGCGGCGCGTTCGAACGCAAGCTGTGCTATCTTCTCGGCGCGCAGCC
The DNA here is from genome assembly GCF_035484855.1 of Bradyrhizobium sp. Lineage (GTDB taxonomy): Bacteria > Pseudomonadota > Alphaproteobacteria > Rhizobiales > Xanthobacteraceae > Bradyrhizobium. Next base: position 20,867 of record NZ_DATHOP010000011.1, on the reverse strand, counting down.
GAGCGGCAAGCTTGTGTTCGAGACTGCCGTCAACCGAAACACGCCCCGCTTTCAGCAGCTCTGGCGGCTGATCCGTTTTTTCGCCGAACAGCTCAACACAGCTTCCGAGGCGTTGCCGCCGCTGGTGCAGCGCGAACTCGAGCAGGCCATTCTGGTATCGTTCCTGAGCGCCAACCGGCATAATTTCAGCGATCTCCTGGAGCGGGAACCGAACGACACCCTGCCCTCGCATGTGCGCCGGGCGGAGGAATTCATCGAGGCCCATTGGGACGAGGCGATATCGATCGAGAACCTGGTGGAAACAACCGGCGTCGGCGCACGCGCGATCTTCCGGGCGTTCCAGCAGAGCCGTGGCTATTCCCCGATGGCCTTTGCGAGGATGGTGCGGCTCAGGCATGCCCGCGAAATGCTCGCTTCGGGGGATCCCGAGGCTTCCGTCACGGCCGTCGCCTTTGTCTGCGGTTTCGGCAACCTCGGACACTTCGCGCGGGATTATCGCGAAACCTTCGACGAGCGCCCCTCCGAAACGCTGGCCCGTTCGGCGCGCCGGAGCTAGAGGGCGCATCGCGTCGGCTTCTCTCCCGACCTAAAACCACCTCACACTTCGGTGCATATCGAAGCATCCTGGCTTCCCGGCGTGGCATACTCTAGGCTGCCAGCGCGAGTGGAGGATAGCGATGACGAAAGAAGTGATCCGCGTCGAACCGTTGTCGACCTATCTGGAACGGGTGAAGGCGCCTGCCTCCGTCGTGACGCGGCACGGCGACACGATCTATGTGTCGGGGCTTCCGCCGTTCGATCCCCAAACCGGCAGCGTTGTCGTCGATGCGACGGTTGAGCGGCAGGCAGAGCTCGTGCTGGAGCAACTGAAGCTTTGCGTGGAAACCGCGGGCTCCTCGCTGGACAACGTCCTCAAGTGCAATGTCTATTGCACCTCGGCGGAAAAATTCGCCGCCGTCAACGCGATCTATGCGCGGTATTTTCCGCTTAACCCGCCGGCGCGCATCTTCGTCTGCGTGCCGCAATGGTTCGGGCCGTTCGATATCGAGATCGACTGCATCGCGGCGGTGTAGGCGTCTCGTGTCCCGGCCGAAGAGCCGGGACCCATGGGCGAACGTCATCGCGAGCGACAGCGAAGCGATCCAGAGACACTAAGATCTGGATTGCTTCGTCGCTTTCGTTCCTCGCAATGACGGCGCGGGGGCCTCAGTTCTTGGTCTTGTCGACCAGTGCGCCCTTCTTGATCCAAGGCATCATGTCGCGGAGCTTGGCGCCGACTTCCTCGATCGGATGGGTGGCGAGCTTGGCGCGGGTCGCCTTGAACGAAGTCTGGTTGACCTTGTTCTCCAGCATCCAGTCGCGGGCGAACTTGCCGCCCTGGATGTCGGCCAGCACCTTGCGCATTTCCTTCTTGGTCTCGTCGGTGATGATGCGCGGACCGGTGACGTATTCGCCGTATTCGGCCGTGTTGGAGATCGAGTAGTTCATGTTGGCGATGCCGCCTTCATAGATCAGGTCGACGATCAGCTTCACTTCGTGGAGACATTCGAAGTAGGCCATCTCCGGCGCGTAGCCGGCTTCCACCAGCGTCTCGTAGCCGCCCTTGATCAGTTCGACCAGGCCGCCGCACAGCACCACCTGCTCGCCGAACAGGTCGGTCTCGCATTCTTCCTTGAACGAGGTCTCGATGATGCCGGCGCGGCCGCCGCCAATCGCGGAAGCATAGCTCAAGCCCAGATCGTGGGCGTTGCCGGAAGGATCCTTGTGGATCGCGATCAGGCAGGGCACGCCGCCGCCACGCTGATATTCCGAGCGCACGGTGTGGCCGGGACCTTTCGGCGCGATCATCAGCACGTCGAGATCGGAACGCGGATCGAGCAGGTTGAAATGCACGTTGAGCCCGTGGGCGAACACCAGGGCTGCGCCCTTCTTCATGTTGTCGTGCAGGTGATCGCGGTAGATATCGCCCTGCAATTCGTCGGGGGTGAGCATCATCACGAGATCGGCCCATTTGGCGGCTTCGGCGACTTCCATCACCTTGAAGCCGGCGGCCTCCGCCTTCTTGGCCGAGGCCGATCCCTTGCGCAGCGCAATGGCGACGTCCTTGACGCCGGAATCCTTCAGGTTCAGCGCATGGGCATGGCCCTGGCTGCCATAGCCGACGATGACGACCTTCTTGCCCTTGATCAGGTTCAGGTCGGCGTCGCGATCATAATAAACACGCATGGTCGTTCCTCTTGGCTGGCCGAGCGGAGTGCCCGGATCATCGTGTATTTCTTGGGGTTGGCGGTGATTTCGGAGCGTTGTCTAGTCCATTTTCATCAGCGGTGGAAAGTCCGTTTCTGCATGGCTTGGCCTTCTCATGCGCCTGCAAAGACCGGGTAGAGCGAGGCCAGCAGCAATGCGGCCATGACGATGTTGAAAGCCCGCACGGCCTTGCGCGAGGTCAGGAGCGAGCGCAGCGAACTGCCGGACAGCGTCCAGACCGAGGTCGCGGCGACGCCGAGCAGGAGGCAAATCACCACCTGGGTGGCGATGTTCCAGGGGAAGCTCGCAATGCCGGCATAGGCGGTAATGGTGCCGATCACCATGACCCAGCCCTTGACGTTCACCCACTGGAACAACACCGCGCCCCAGAAGGTCATCGGGCGCCGCCCGGTGTCCTGCCCCGGTGTGACCGGCTCGGAGATCGCGATCATGGCGGCAAGATAAACCAGATAGCCCGCGCCAGCATATTTGAGGATCGTCTGCAGGATGGGATAGGCGACGAAGATGGCCCCGAAGCCAATGCCCACCGCTGCGACCATGAACGCGCAACCAAACGTAATCCCCGCAATCGCCGGGATCGTCGGGCGGAATCCGTAGGTCAGTCCCGACGACAGCACAATGATGTTGTTCGGCCCGGGCGTGAAATACATCACCGCGGCGAAAATCACGAAGGCGACCAGAAGCGGCTGCGACATGGCGGCGCTCACGCGATCTTCGGCAGGATTTGAGGCCGCTTCGCCAGCAGCATCACCGCGATGCCGCCGATCACCGTGACCATGCCGGCGAGCCGCAGCGACCCGAATGTCTCGTGGAACACGAGACTGGAGGCGGCGGAGCCGACGAACGGCACCAGCAGCGCGAACGGCACAACTTGGGCGGCCGGATAATCCCGCAACAGTCGGCCCCATAGCCAATAGGCGATCGAGGTGGAGACGCCCCCGAGCAGGATCATGCAGACGAGACCGGTCAGCGACATGTGCGACAGCGCATGCCATGTCGGTCCCGGCCCGTCGGTCGCCAGCGTCAGCGCAAACAGCGGCACGGCCGCAACAAGACACAGCCACGCAAACAGATCGAACATCCGCACATTCTGCGCCCGCCGCAGCAACAGATTGCCGATCGCAAAGCTGATCGGACAGATCATGATGATGGCAAAGGCACTGAGGCTGAAATCGTAGCCGACGGTGCCGCAGATCATCAGCAGGCCGACGGTCGCAATCCCGATGCCGGCGGTCTGCATCGGCGTCGGCCGCTCGCCGAACAGCGCGGCGGCAAAGCCGATCGTGAACAGCGCCTGGCTCTGGACGATCACGCTGGTGAGGCCGACGGGAACGCCCTGGGCGATGCCGTAGGCCTGCGCCAGAAATTGTCCGAGAAACAGCGTGAAGCTGATCGCGATCAGCAGCGGCCAGGAGACGTCCGGCTTGCGCACGAACAGGCACGGCACCGCGGCGATGGCAAAACGCAATGTCGTCATCAGCGTCGGCGAAAATTCGTCGAGCGCGATCCGGCTCGCCACGAAGGCAAGGCCCCAGATCACCGCCACCAGGACGGCGAGGAAGACGTCGGCTGGTTTCATCGACGTCCCTAGCCCTGCTCGCCATGTCTGGGTTTGCGCAGCAGATAGGTGCCGTGCAGCGGTGCGTGGTAATCGGCGGCGACCAGCGTGAAGCCGGTGTCGGTCAGCATCCGCTCGATCACCCAGCCGAAGGTCGAATATTCGTCGCGCATATGGGTGACCACGCTGTCGCGGTCGAAATCGTGGTTCTTGATCGAGAAATCGGCCCAGGCCTCGACGTCGCGCTCGGCGCCATCGGGCATGCTGACGAACACGATGTCGCGCAGATAGAAATTCGCGCCGGGTTTCAGCGCGGCATGAATCCGCGACAGCGCCACCGCCTTCCAGAAATCCGGCAGATGATGCAGCGTGAATTCGCTGACGATCAGGTCGTAGGAATCGGGCTGATAGGCGAAGCTCAACAGTCCCGCCGGCTGGGTGCGGATCGCGACCCGGCGATCCCTGGCCTGGATATTGGCGAGCCCCAGCATCGCCGGCGAGATATCGATCGCGTCGACCTCGGCGCCCATCAGCGCCGCCTCGCAGGCCAAGACGCCATTGCCGCAGCCGATATCGGCGACCCGCCAACCCGGCTTCACGCCCAGCATGGTCAGCGCGGCACGGGCGCGCAGGTCGCTGTCGTCGTGGCGGTCGTAGATCGCGGCGACCGCGGAATCCAGGCCCAGCCGCCGCCGCTCGTTATAATACCAGTCGCGCGCCAGCATGGCTCACATCCCCTCGGCCCCACGCCCGATCGCGGCGACGCCGGTGCGCGACACCTCGACCAGGCCGAGCGGACGCATCAGGTCGATGAACTGGTTGATCTTGCCGGAGTTGCCAGTGATCTCGAACACAAAACTCTCGGTGGTGGCGTCGATCACCCGGGCGCGGAACGCTTCCGCGAGCCGTAGCGCCTCGACGCGGTGTTCGCCGGTGCCGCGCAGCTTGACCATCGCCAGCTCCCGCTCGATCGCGCGGCCGGACAGGGTCATGTCGACGACGCGATACACCGGGACCATGCGGTCGAGCTGGTGTTTTATCTGCTCGATCACCATCGGCGTTCCCGTGGTGACGATGGTGATGCGGGAGACGTGCTTCTGGTTTTCGGTCTCCGAGACGGTGAGGCTTTCGATGTTGTAGCCGCGTCCGGAAAACAGCCCGATCACGCGCGCCAGCACGCCCGGTTCGTTCTGTACCAGCACCGAGAGCGTGTGCGACGCGGTCGGCTCATGGCGCTCTTCCATGAAATAGGCGGATGCGGGCTGGTTCATGTTCTTCGTCCCCAATCATCTCTCATTCGTCATGCCCGGGCTTGTCCCGGGCATCCACGTCTTCCTTGGTTCCGCAGCAAGACGTGGATGGCCGGGACATCTGGCGCGAAGACGCGCTTCGCGCTTTTGCCCGGCCATGACGGCTTTCATCTCGCTGTCTCACACCAACACCCTGCCGCCGGCGACGGTTTCGCCGACGACCCATCGTTTGAACAAATCAAAATCGATATTGCCGCCGCTCAGGATCAGGCCGACGCGCTTGCCGCGGAGATTTGCCTTTTCCTGCAGCGCGGCCGCGAGCGGGGCGGCGCCGGCGCCCTCCGTGAGGTTATGCGTGTCGGTCCAGTAGGCGCGGATCGCCGCGGCCACTTCATCGTCGGTGACCTGTACGATGCGCGAGGCGCCCTTGCGGATGATCGCCAGCGCGTCGGCGTCGGGAACGCGCGTCGCCATGCCGTCGGCGAGCGTATTGCTGCTGTTGGTGCTCACCACCGTGCCGGCCGAGAACGACAGCGCATAGGACGGCGCCTCGGTCGATTGCACGCCGACGATCTCCGTGTTCAGCCCGAGCAGGTCACGGGCCAGGATGCAGCCGCAGATGCCCGAGCCCTGTCCGATCGGCACATAGAGCACGTCGAGATCGCGAGCTGCCCGAAACAGTTCGAGTGCATAGGTCGCCACCCCCATCACCAGATCGGGATGGAAGGAGCGGACGAATTCCAGTCCGTCACGCCTGGCGTGACGCGCGGCCTCCTCGGCGGCGGCCTGAAAATCATCGCCGTGTTCGACCAGGTTGGCGCCGAACGCCCGCATGGCGCGGTTCTTCTCGGTCGAATTGCCTGATGGCACATAGATCGTCACCGGCACGCCGTAGCGGCGCGCCGCAAACGCAAGGCTCTGGCCGTGATTGCCGCGCGTGGCCGAGATCAGCCCGGCGACATCGGGCCGCTCGCGCTTCAGCCGATCGACATAGACGAGCCCGCCGCGCACCTTGAAGGCGCCGATCGGGGTATGGTTCTCGTGCTTGACGATGACCTCGGTGCCGAGCCGCTCCGACAAGAGCGGCCACGCATGCGCCGGCGTCGGCGGCATCGCCGCGCCGACGATCGTGTGGGCGTGCTCGAGTTGGGCGAGGTCAAACATCGGCGTGCCTCCGCGACTGCGGTGCGCTCCCTCGCCCCGCTCTGCGCGGGGTCGAGATGAGCGAAGCTCGCTCTTGGAGGGTCGGGGTGAGGGGCTCTCTCAGCGAGCGCGACTCGTTGAGAGTCCCCCTCACCCGAAATTCGCTACCGCGAATTTCGACCTCTCCCCGCAAGCGGGGCGAGGTAAAGAGCGCGCGTGCGGTTTCCATCATCACCCCATCCTCACACCAGCGCCTTGCCGCCGGCGAAGGCCGTAGCGGTGGCCTCGTCGGTGGCTTCCGCCGGCAGCAGCATTTCGTTGTGCGCCTTGCCGGAGGGGATCATCGGGAAGCAGTTTTCCAGCGCCGCCACCCGGCAATCGAACAGCACCGGGCGCTTGACGGTGATCATCTCCTTGATCGCGCCGTCGAGATCGCCGGGTTTGATGGCCTGGAGGCCGACGCAGCCATAGGCGTCCGCGAGCTTGACAAAGTCCGGCAGCGCTTCGGAGTAGGAGTGCGACAGCCGGTTGCCGTGCAACAGCTGCTGCCACTGCCGCACCATGCCCATATACTGGTTGTTGAGGATGAAGATCTTGATCGGCAAGTCGTGCTGAACCGCCGTCGACATCTCCTGCATGGTCATCAGCACCGAGGCATCGCCGGCGATGTCGATCACGAGGCTGTCGCGGTGCGCGACCTGGACCCCGACCGCGGCCGGCAGGCCGTAGCCCATGGTGCCGAGCCCGCCGGAGGTCATCCAGCGGTGCGGCTCCTCGAAGCCGAAGAACTGCGCCGCCCACATCTGGTGCTGGCCGACCTCGGTGGTGATGTAGACGTCGCGGCCGCGCGTGGCCTCGAACAGCCGCTGGATCGCGTATTGCGGCATGATGATGTCGTTGCTCTTCCTGTAGGACAGCGAATGGCGCGCGCGCCATTTCGCGATTTCCTGCCACCAGGGGCGGATATCCGGCTTCTTCGATTCCGCCTTGAACACCTGCAGCAGGTCACCCAGCACATTGCCGGCGTCGCCGATGATCGGCACGTCGACGCGAATGTTCTTGTTGATCGAGGAGGGATCGATGTCGATGTGGATCTTCTTCGAGCCCGGCGAGAACGCGTCGATCCGCCCGGTAATGCGGTCGTCGAAGCGCGCGCCGACGCACAGCATGACGTCGCAGCCGTGCATCGCCATATTGGCCTCGTAGGTGCCGTGCATGCCGAGCATGCCGAGCCAGTTCTTGCCCGATCCCGGATAGGCGCCGAGCCCCATCAGGGTCGAGGTGATCGGAAATCCCGTCGCCTCGACCAGTTCGCGCAGCAGCTTCGAGGCCTCGGGTCCGGAATTGATGACGCCGCCGCCGGAGTAGATCACCGGACGTTTCGCGGAAGCGAGCAGCGCCACGGCTTTTCGGATCTGCGCGGCGTCGCCCTTGACCCGCGGCGTGTAGGACACGTGCACGTCGGACTTGCGCGGCGGATGATAGCGACCAAGCGCGAACTGCACGTCCTTCGGTACGTCGACCACGACAGGCCCCGGCCGGCCGGTGCTCGCGACATAGAACGCCTCATGCAGCACTTTTGCCAGATCGTTGACGTCGCGCACCAGCCAGTTGTGCTTGGTGCAGGGCCTGGTGATGCCGACGGTGTCGCATTCCTGGAACGCGTCGTTGCCGATCAGATGCGTCGGCACCTGCCCGGTGATGCAGACCAGCGGAATCGAATCCATCAGCGCGTCCGTCAGCGGCGTCACCATGTTGGTGGCGCCGGGGCCTGACGTCACCAGCACCACGCCGGGCTTGCCGGTCGAGCGCGCGTAGCCCTCGGCGGCGTGGCCGGCGCCCTGCTCGTGCCTCACCAGGATATGTTCGACCTCGCTCTGCTGGAAAATCTCGTCATAGATCGGCAGCACCGCGCCGCCGGGATAGCCGAAGAGGTGCTTGACGCCGTGATCGATCAGGGCGCGGACGATCATCGCGGCGCCGGTCATCTGGTTCGGATCGTGGCTTAAGTCGCTCATGGCTTGCTCCGGATGCGCCGTTGCCAGCGCGGCTTCTTCAGTTGGGGTCTTTGGAAAATAAAAAGGGGCCCAAAAGGCCCCATGCACACCGCCCGATTTTGGATGGCCTCAGCCATCCCCGGCGGTGCGCCTGGGTACGACGACGATAAGAAGCTTGGTAATAATATTACGCATTTGGCCGGTCGTACTTCCCAAAGGTTGCGCGAAACATACTGCCCAAGCCGGGAAAGTCAAGCGGCGGGCAGCCTCAGCGCTCGATTCACAGCTTAGCGGGGTTTTTGGCGCCGGGCGAGAGTTTTTCACCGTCATTCCGGGATGGTCCGAAGGACCAGACCTCAGATGTGCAATTGCACATCGGGGAATCTCGAGATTCCGGGTTCGCGCTACGCGCGCCCCGGAATGACGGAGGAGCCTAGCCACTCGCGTGCCTCTTCCGGCTTCACCCAATGAAATTCCGGCAGTTGATGCCGGAACCAGGTGAACTGCCGTTTGGCGTAATGGCGGGTGTCGGCGCGGCCGATGGTGGCCGCCTCTTGCAGCTTGATCTCGCCCGCGAGATGCCGGATCAGCGCCGGCACGCCATGGGCCTTCATGGCCGGCAGCAAGGAATCGAGTTTTCGTGCCGCAAGCCGGGCGACCTCCTCCAGCGCGCCGGCCTTCAGCATCGCCTCGAACCGGGCGTCGATACGGACGTAAAGCTCGTCGCGCTCGGGCGCGAGAAACAGCGCGCGAAACGTGCCCGGCGGCAACAGCGGCGGCAGGCCGTCGCGATGCCAGTCGGTGAGCGATCGCCCCGTGGCTTCGACCACTTCCAGCGCGCGGGCGATGCGGGTGCGGTCGCGCGGTTTTAACCGCTCGGCGGAGGCCGGATCGCGCAGCGCGAGGTCAGCATGCAGCGCCTCGACGCCGTCGCGTTCCAACCGTGCGCGCACGGCTTCGCGGATCCCGGGCGGAATCGGCGGCACCGCCGACAGGCCTCGCGTCAAGGCCTTGAAATAAAGACCGGTGCCGCCGACGAAAATCGCCAGGCGCTGTTGCGCACGCGCCTCCGCCAGCACCTTGGCCGCGTCCGCCACCCAGGCGCCGGCTGAAAAATTCACGGCGGCATCGACATGACCGTAGAGCCTGTGCGGAAGCCGCGCCTCCTCTTCCGGCGTCGGCCGCGCCGTGATGATGCGGAGATCGCGATAGACCTGCATGGAATCGGCATTGACGATGACGCCGCCGGCTTTTTGCGCAAGCGCCGTGGCAAGCGCCGACTTGCCGCTGGCGGTCGGTCCCGCGATCAGAATGGCGGCGGGATTGCTCATGCAGTCCGGCCTGGGTGGGACCGGCGTGCGAGCGTATTGCGCCCGGCGATATCCTTGTGCAACAATCTTGAGTTGTTCATTCTATTCCCACCCATATTCGTTTCATTGATTGGAAAACGCCATGAACATCGGTCATCCCCCAACAGGCAAACGGAACATCGCAACGGTTTGCAATACCATGATGCACTGGCTGGTCGCCTTGGCTGTGTTGCTGATTGCCCATCCAGCGACGGCACAAACCATCCTTCCGTCTGACGCGGACCCAACGGCATGCAGCGTATCGCCGGAAGATTTCCAAAAATGGTTCGCAGACAACGCCATCGCCAAAGACGGGATCGTGCTTCCCGCGAACAGCCTGACCTTTACAGCTCCCGACAACACTGCCTTGTGCCCGTTTTTTCGATGGTCGGAACAGATGTTTCTCTGGCTGACCTCGCCGTTGGGATCCGGTCACGTGTTCGATACGCCGCAATTCTACGAAGTCTTGCCCGCAGATCCGGCGAGCGGCAAGCGTACTCTCCGTGCCCCCGCTGCGCCGGGCCAGTTCAGGAGCTTCGCTCCCAGCATAGCCCTACGCGGCAGCCAGGGACAGGAAGTCGCGTTCGACAGTACCGGAAAAGTCCACGATGTTGTTCATCCGGAAACCGGACCAGCCGGCAAAATCGTGCTGTTGAACGCGGCAAATCAATTAGCCGAGGTCGGGCGCGTTCTGACCGGATCCGGCGGCAGGCCAGTGTTGCTCGACAGGTCAAACAAGGCAATCGACGTCAAGACCGCGCCAAACGGATCGCCATTGCTTCTCAACGAGTCCGGCCCGCTGCGCGACAAGGCTGGCGCCGTCATCGATCTGGCTCCTGCCACGGTACTGGTCGAAGGAAAGCCCACCCTTTTGACCACCTCCGGCGCGGTGGTGGAAACGGAAGAAGGCCAGGCGGGGAGCGGAGGTGTTCTGATGGCTCAGAACAAGTCGCTCGTTTATTACCTGATCGAGGTCAACGACGTTTTCGCTTATTTCAAGACCGGCGCAGCGGACGCCAAGATCAATCCGGCGCCCACCCAATTCCCGACTGTCCAGGACACGCTCGACAAGATCACGACTGTCGCGCAGCAGGCGCCGCCACCGAATACAAAACAGCAGTTCCCGGATGGCATCGCCCTGACCATGGAGATAAAGTCTTCTTGGGTCGAGACCGCGGGCCTCGCCAACCCGCAAGACTACGTCACCATCAACACGACGATCCCAACCTATACCCCGTCGGCGGACAACAAGACCTGGACCCCGTCCGGGACCAAGCCGGCGACGCTGGCTTTGGTGGGAATGCATGTCGTTGGCAGCGCAAACGGGCATCCGGAAATGATCTGGGCCACGTTCGAGCACGTCAACAATACGCCCAATACGCAATACACCTATAAAACCACGTCCGGGACGGTCACCAAACCGGCGGACGGCGCCGGCTCCTGGCTGTTTTCCGCCGACGGCGCCTCGGCAAACGCGCCCGCCCAAACAATGAGTGTCGGGCCTCAGAACAGCATCATAGGCCAGCCGATTGGTCCCATCAACGTCACCAGAATGAACGCCTGGGGGTCGGATCCAACCGGTTCGCAGGCGGCCGACAACAATACCGCGGTCATCTCGATCAACAATAGCGTCATCGACCAGCTGGCCGCTGGCGACGTACGCAAGAACTACATCATGATCGGTTCAATCTGGACAAACGGACTAGCACCCACAACCGGCAACCGATTGGGCACCACCACCATTGCCAACTCCACGATGGAAACGTTCAAGCAGCCCGGCGCCTGCTTCGATTGCCACGACAACAACATGCTCGGCTCGTCCGGCGGGGGCGGCTTGAGTCATATCTGGGGAGATATAATTCCTTTGTTTCCCTGACGTTTGCCCGCCCTTGGCGGTCGAAACGCTTCTGGAATTGCGGCTTTCGCATGAGGACGGCACGCAAGCGCCGACTTGCCGCTGGCGGTCGGCCCTGCGATAAGCACGGCGTCGCTGTTCTCTTGCGAACTCACCTGATGTCTCTCGTCGCGACCTTGATCTGCAATCCCGCCTCCCCCGCGCTCGATAGCACGGTGGTGGACGGTGCGCGCGCCATTTTGCCCTCGGCGGGACCGGCGCAATGGTTGTTCGACGAGGTCGCGGTCGACATTCCCTTCGCGGACCTCACGCCCGAAAACCCCGGCCTCCGCGCCATCGAGAACCGCCTGCGCAAGGCCCGCGGTGATTTGCCGATCGATATCGTGGTGCAGCCGCAGGCCGTCAGGCGCAAGAAGCTTCTGCTCGCCGACATGGACTCCACCATGATCGGCCAGGAATGCATCGACGAGCTGGCGGATTTCGCCGGCCTGAAGGCGCATGTCGCCAAAATTACCGAGCGCGCGATGCGCGGCGAGATCGAGTTCGAGCTGGCGCTGCGCGAGCGCGTCGCGCTGCTCAAGGGCATGCCGGTCAGCGTGATCGACGAGGTGCTGAAGACCCGCATCAAGCCGACGCCGGGCGGTCGCGAACTGGTCATGACCATGCGCGCCCACGGCGCCTACACCTGCCTGATCTCCGGCGGCTTTACCGTGTTCACGGGCGCGCTCGCCGCGATGCTCGGCTTCCAGGAAAACCGCGCCAATCGGCTGAAGGTCGAGGACGGCAAGCTGACCGGCGAGGTCGAGGAGCCGATCCTCGGCCGCGCCGCCAAACTCGCCACCCTGATCGAGCTCACCGAATCCTTCGATCTCGACGACATCGACACGCTCGCGATCGGCGACGGCGCCAACGATCTCGGCATGATCCAGCACGCCGGTTTTGGCGTCGCCTACCACGCCAAGCCGACCGTGGCGGCCGCGGCGGCGGCGCGGATCGACCACGGCGACCTCACGGCGTTGCTGTACGCGCAGGGGTATCGGCGGGACGAGTTTGTCGGGGGATAGGCCCAATGCCGACCGTCCCGCGCTGGGGACCTTATCGCGCTTTCTTCTACTCAAACGAACGGGGCGAGCCGCCGCACATCCATGTCCAAGCTGGAGATTTCGAAGCCACGTTCTGGCTCCACGACATCTCGGTTGCGGTCAATGCGGGATTTCCCGCGCATGAAATCGGCGCTATTATCCGCCACTTGAGATCGCAGCGCGATGTCCTCGAAGGCAAATGGCATGAGCACTTTGGAAATTGATGTCGGCGATGTCAGACCGGTCTCGGTTGCCTTCACCGCCGATGAACTCGTGGTGACGCTGGCGGATGGCCGCAGGATCGCGACCCCGCTAGAATGGTATCCGCGGCTGCAAGAGGCCAGTGCAGCGGCGCGCGAGCGCTTCGAACTGATGCCGATGGGCATCCACTGGCCCGAGATCGACGAGGACCTCGGCATTGCAGGGATGCTGCGCGGACGGCCGAGTGTTCAAGCGCGAGCTGGCTGAACCTGCCTCAACGTCGTCCCGGCGAAGGCCGGGACCCATACGCCGCAGCCTTTATTTTGAAAGACGCTGTTGGACGGTTTTTGCCTAACCGCCGGCCGCCGGGGTTATGGGTCCCGGCCTTCGCCGGGACAACATCTCGATCGCTACTGCACGCTCAGCGCGACAAACCGCAACTCGCCGTCGGCGTTCGACACCAGCAGCAGCACCGATTTCTTGCCGTCCTTTTTCAGCTGATCGACGCGCTTCTTGACGTCGGCGGCGTTGCTGACCGCCTCCTGCGCCACCTCGACGATCACCTCGCCCGGGCTCAGGCGCTTGTCGGCGGCGTCGGACGTGCTGTCGACATTGGTGATGATGACGCCCTTGACCGTGTCCTTGATCTTGTAGCGGCTGCGCAAGTCCTTGCTCAGCGTGGCGAGATCGAGGCCGAGCGCCTTTTGCGTCACCGGCTTCTCGGGCTCGGGCTGCGACTTGACCGAGGCCGGCACCGCCTTGTCGGTATCCTCCAGCCGGCCGAGCGTGACCTTGTGGGTCTCCTCCTGCCCCTTGCGGATGACGACGACGTCGACCTCCTTGCCGACCGCGGTATCGGCCACCACGCGCGACAGATCCTTCGGCTCCTTGATGTCCTTGCCGTCGAAGGTGATGACGACGTCGCCGGGCTCGATGCCGGCCGGTTTGGCCGGGCCCTTGTCGTCGACGCCGGCGATCAGGGCGCCGCGCGCGGGCTTGATGTTGAGGCTCTCGGCGATTTCGTCGGTGACGGTCTGGATGCGCACCCCGAGCCAGCCGCGGCGCAATTCGCCGAACTGCCGCAGCTGATCGACCACGCCGGCCACCGTCTTCGACGGCACCGCAAAGCCGATGCCGATCGAGCCGCCGGTCGGCGAGATGATCAGCGTGTTGACGCCGACCACCTCGCCATCGAGGTTGAACAGCGGGCCGCCGGAATTGCCGCGGTTGATGGCGGCGTCGGTCTGGATGTAATTGTCGTAAGGCCCGGAGGAGATATCGCGGTTGCGCGCCGAGACGATGCCGGCGGTCACCGTGCCGCCGAGGCTGAACGGATTGCCGATCGCGATCACCCATTCGCCGAGCCGCAGCTTGTCGGAATCGCCGAACTTGACCGCGATCAGCGGCTTGCTCGGCTTGAATTTCAGCACCGCCAGGTCGGTCTTCTTGTCGACACCGACCAGCTCGGCCTTGAACTTGCTGCCGTCGTTCATGATGATGTTGATCTCGTCGGCATCCGCAATGACGTGATTGTTGGTCACGACGATGCCCGAGGTATCGACGATGAAGCCGGAGCCGAGCGAATTGGTCTTGTGCGGCTGCAGGTCGCCGCCCTTGCCGCCGGGGCCGCGGCGGTTCTTGAAGAAATCGTCGAAGAACTCCTCGAACGGCGAGCCCGGCGGCAGTTGCGGCATCGCGCCCCTGCCCTCGGACCCACCGGCCTTGGCCTCGATGGTCTGCGAGGTCGAGATGTTGACCACCGCGTCGATCACCTTTTCGGCGACGTCGGCGATGCCGTCTGGGCCGCGCGCCAGTGCCGGCACCGGCATCAGCACGGCCGACAGCAGAATGGTTGTGGCGCCGAGACAGATCGCCGCCAGCACGGGGCGCAGGCGATGGCTCAGGGCTGGAATCGCAGCGGTCATGGCAGCTCACTCTCCTTGAAAAATCGGGAACGGAATTTGACGTCCACAGTGCGCCCGAACCGGGCCGCGGCGCAAGCATTTGAGCGGGACATTCCGTCCAAATAAGCATCGCTGAATACGGCGAAAAGCGGGATGCCGCCACTCACGATGGCGTTGATAAATAATCGTCATTCCGGGGCGCGCGAAGCGCGAACCCGGAATCTCGCGGTTCCGGGTTCGCGCCTGGCCTCAGTGGCGCACCGCCCAGATCAGGATCAATCCGACGACCGCCGATCCGATGCCGACCGCGCGCAGGATGTTGTCGGGCATCGCCAGCGCGCTCTTCATCGCCCGGCGCATCCAGGCCGGGCTTGCCGCGAACATCAGGCCTTCAAGCACGAACAGAATGCCCAAACCGATGAGGAAGTCGGCGAACGCTATGGACCTCATCGGACTGCAACCTCCCGCTTGATGTTGTTCTTAGTTTTGAAAAAGGGCGGCGCGAGATTTCGCGCCGCCCTCGGGTGTTTACGGTTTCGGCGCCGCAGGTTGCGCGGGCGCCGCAGCAGCTTCCGCCGCCGGTTTGCCCGAGGGACCGGTGAAGAACCTGAAGAAGTTGGAGTCGGGCTTAAGCAGGAAGCGGGTGTCGTTGCTCTTCAACCCGTTTTCATAGGCGGTCATCGAGCGGTAGAAGGCGAAGAAATCCGGATCCTTGCCATAGGCTTCGGCAAACAGCCGGTTGCGTTCGCCGTCGCCCTCGCCGCGCACCCGTTCGCCGGTGGAATTGGCTTCCGCGACGATGATGGTAGCCTCACGATCGGCGTTGGACTTGATCTCCTGCGCCTTCTGGCCGCCCTGGGCGCGGAATTCGGCGGCCTCGCGCTGCCGCTCGGTCTGCATCCGCTGGTAGACCGCCTGGCTGTTCTGCTCCGGCAGGTCGGCGCGCCTGATCCGCACGTCGACCACCTGGATGCCATAGTTGCCGGCTTCGTGATCGAGCTGATCGCGGATCCGCGCCATCAGGGCTTCGCGCTCGTCGCGCACCACCTGGATGAAGGTGACCTCGCCGAGCACGCGGCGCAGCGAGGCGTTCAACAGCGTCGTCAGCTGCAGGTTGGCGGCCTGGATGTTGCCGACGCTCTGATAGAACTGCAGCGCATCCTTGATGCGATAGCGGGCGAAGGCGTCGACCACCAGCCGCTTCTGGTCCGAGGCGATCACCTCCTGCGACGGGTTTTCCAGATCGAGGATGCGCTTGTCGACGTCGATCACGGCGTCGAAGAAGAAGAGCTTGAAGTGGAGGCCCGGGTCGGTCACCACGTCGACCGGACGACCGAACCGGAGCACCAGCGCCTGTTCGGTCATGTCCACGGTGAAGATCGCGCTGTAGCCGACGATCAGGACGACCAGCAGCAAGAGCAGCGCACCAATGCCTGCGACGGGGGACCTCATCGTGTAACTCCGGCTGGCGGTTGCGGCTGGCCCGTCGTGGCCGCCGGCGCACGCCGCGGCGTCAGCTCGTTCAACGGCAGATAGGGCACGACGCCCTGCGAGGAGGACGAACCGCCTCCGTCATAGATCAGCTTCTCGGAGCTGCCGAGCACGCGCTCCATCGTCTCCAGATAGATGCGCTCCCGGGTGACGTCGGGCGCCTTCTTGTATTCGTCGTAGACTTTCAGGAAGCGGCTGCTCTGGCCCTTGGCCTCGGCGATCGCCTGCTGCTTGTAACCCTCGGCGACCTGCAGGATCTGCGCGGCGCGTCCCTTGGCGTCGGGAACGACGCGGTTGGCATAGGTCTGGGCTTCGTTCTGCAGGCGCTCGAGATCGGCGCGCGCCGCCTGCACGTCGCGGAACGAGTCGATCACCTGCGCCGGCGGATCGACCTTCTGCATCTGCACCTGCTGCACCAGGATGCCGGAACCGTAGGAGTCCAGCGTCTTCTGCATCAGTTCCTGCACGCTCAGTTCGGTCGAGGTGCGGGCGCCGGTCAGGATCGGCTGGATGTTGGATTTGCCGACCGCCTCGCGCATCGCGCTTTCGGCCACCGCCTTCACGGTGCCTTCGGGGTTCTGAATGTTGAACAGATAATCGGCGGCGCCCTTCGGCTTGATCCGCCACAGCACGGTGAAATCAACATCGACGATGTTCTCGTCGCCGGTCAGCATCAGGCTTTCCTCCGGCACGTCGCGCATGGTGCGGCCGCGTCGCGCCGGATCGTCGATCAGCGTCATGCCGATCGAGATGGTGGAAACCCGCAGCGCCTTCGGCAGCAGCACGGTCTCGATCGGATATGGCAGATGGTAGTTCAAGCCGGGCTGGGCGTCGCGGACGTACTTGCCGAACCGCAGCACGATGCCGAGTTCTTCGGACTGCACGCGATAGAAGCCGGACATCGCCCAGATCGCCAGTGCGCCGACCAATACCACCGCCACGCCGAGACCGCTGAAATAGCCGCCGGGCAATAATTGCTGGAGCTTGTCCTGGGCGCGGCGCAGAAGATCCTCGAGATCGGGCGGCCGCGGGCCGACCGGTTGCGGGCCGGAGCCCCATGGCCCTTTCGGACCCGAGCCCCACGGTCCCCCGCCTTGATTCTTCCATGGCATCGACAGTCTCCTCCGCGAGCGCCCGAGGGCAGATGCCCGGCCTCGCCATATCTGCCCGGCTTTATAGGGGACGCGTCCAGCCCTTACAACGCAAGCTTCTGGCCCGGAGCAGCTATGCCTCACGCCGCAATTGTCAATGTAAAGATTGG
Source organism: Bradyrhizobium sp. (assembly GCF_035484855.1). Classification (GTDB taxonomy): domain Bacteria; phylum Pseudomonadota; class Alphaproteobacteria; order Rhizobiales; family Xanthobacteraceae; genus Bradyrhizobium. Next base: position 3,508 of record NZ_DATHOP010000011.1, on the reverse strand, counting down.
CCGATGGGGTTAATGCGACTTTCGTCGGCGGTATGTGACATAGGAAAAGCCGGCGCTGTCGTCCGGACCGGGCGGATTCCGCACCCGCGCGACCTCCTCCCAGCACGACGCATCAAGGGCTGCGAAATGCGTGTCGCCCTCGGGGCGGACATGAACTTCGGTGATTTCCAGACGATCGGCGCACGGCATCCACCGGGCGTAGATTTCCGCGCCGCCGATCACGGCGATTTCATCCACCGAGCGCCGCAGCGCGTCGCCACGCGCGACGGCGCAGGCTTCCTCGAACGATGTCGTCACCACGGCACCGGCTGCGCGAAAAGCAGGATCGCGCGTGATCACGATATTGGTGCGGCCGGGCAGCGGCCGGCGCAGCGAGAGGAAGGTCTTGCGCCCCATCACCACCGGCTTGCCGATCGTCATCGCCTTCAAGCGGGCCTGATCGGTTTTCAGCCGCCAGGGAATGGCGCCATGCGCGCCGATCACGCCGTTGTCGGCGACCGCGACGATCAGGACGATTTCCATCAGCGTGTACCTTCCGCCAGCGCTATCAGCGCCGGGCCGCTGACCTTGCAGATCGTCCACTCGTCCATCAAGACCGCGCCGAGCGATTTGTAGAAGTCGATCGACGGCGTGTTCCAGTCCAGCACCGACCACTGCAATCGCGACCAGCCGTTGGCGATACATCGTTTGGCAAGATGCGTCAGCAGCGCCTTGCCGATGCCCTTGCCGCGTTGCGCCGGGCGCACGAACAGGTCTTCCAGGTAGATGCCGGGCCGGCCCGCGAAGGTCGAGTAATTGAGGAACCAGACGGCAAAACCGGCCGGTTCGCCGGCCCACTCCGCGATCTCGCAGAACAGGACGGGATTTTCGCCAAACAGCGCCGCGGCAATGTCGGCCTCGGTCGCCTCGACCTCGTGCGAGAGCTTTTCGTATTCGGCGAGTTCGCGAACCAGCGACAGCACGAGCTCCGCTTCATCGGAGCGGGCGCGGCGGACATGTAGGGACATTCAATCGCTCACACCGCGACCTCGGCCTTGATGTGCGGATGCGGGTCGTAGCCTTCGAGCACGAAGTCCTCGTAGCGGAAGGCGAAGATGTCCTTGACCGCCGGATTGATCTTCATGGTCGGCAACGGCCGCGTCGGCCGCGTCAGTTGCAGCCGGGCCTGCTCGATATGGTTCGAATAAAGATGCACATCGCCGAAGGAGTGAACGAAGTCGCCGGCCTTCAGGCCGGTCACCTGCGCCACCATCATGGTCAACAGCGCATAGGAGGCGATGTTGAAGGGGACGCCGAGAAACACATCCGCCGAGCGCTGGTAGAGCTGGCATGACAGCTTGTCGCCCGCGACATAGAACTGGAACAGGCAATGACACGGCGGCAGCGCCATCTTGTCGACGTCGGCCGGATTCCAGGCCGACACGATCAGGCGACGCGAATCCGGATTACGCCGGATCATGTCGATGACATTGGAGATCTGGTCGATGCGGCGCCCGTCGGGCGCCGGCCAGGATCGCCATTGCGAGCCGTAGACCGGGCCGAGATCGCCATTGGCGTCGGCCCATTCGTCCCAGATCGAAACGCCGTTATCCTTGAGATATTTGATGTTGGTATCGCCTTTGAGGAACCACAGCAGTTCGTGCACGATCGCTTTCAGCGGCAGCTTCTTGGTGGTCAGCATCGGAAAGCCGCTCGCCAGATTGAAGCGCATCTGGTGGCCGAAGATCGACAGCGTGCCGGTGCCGGTGCGGTCGCTCTTCTCCGCGCCGTCGGCAAGAATCCGTTCGAGCAGGTCGTGATACTGATTCATGGCGTTGCGTCAGGTGCCTTTGCAGGGGGCGGATTTTATCGGCCGGACCGGGCCGTCGACAGCCGATTCGGCCGACCATGCCGATTATACCGGAAAAATGAACATCCGGGGGGCCTGCGACAAGGGGCCAGCCGCCGAACCGTGCCCTCATCCAACCACGCCGGCAAAGCCCAAAACGCCCCCGGCCAAGAGCAGCCAGAGCGGATTGAGCCGTGTGGCAGAGGCCAGCACGGCGGCGCCCGCGGTCACCAGGCCGGCGGCAAGGCTCCGGTCGGAGCTCACCGCCAGCACGCAAGCGCTGGCGGCCATCAGCCCGATCGAAAGCGGCACCAGGGCGGCCTGAATGATCCCGGGCCAGCGCGAATGGCGCATGCGCGTCAGCAGGCGGCTGACGAAATAGGCCAGCACGGCGGTCGGGCCGCACATGGCAAGGGTAGCAGCCAGCCCGCCGGCGAGGCCCGCGACGGAATAGCCGATCAGGGTAACGATCAGCACGTTCGGTCCGGGCGAGAGCTGCGAGATCGCATAGATGTCGGCGAATTGCTTGTCGGTCATCCAGTGCCGGACGTCGACCGCGACCCGGTGCATTTCGGGAATGGCCGAATTACCGCCGCCGACCGCAAACAACGACATCACGGCGAAGGTCCAGACCAGGGTCGAAATCGGGTTGCTGCCTGGATTCATGGCTTGGCCTGTCGCTGGGCCCGCCGGCGGATGGCAAAGCTGATCGCGATACTGATCGGGATCGCCACCAGCAACACCGCCGGCAGCGGCAACCGGAGAAGCCCGATCGCCGCGAATACCGCGGCCATCAGCGCCAGCCCGATATAATCGCGCTTCTTCAACAGCGGCATCATCATTCGCAAGACCACCGCCATCAGAAGCCCGACCGCGGCGCAGGCCACGCCGGCCAGAATCCGTCTGAGCGCTTCGACCTCGCCGAAATGCGCGTAGAGCGCGGCCAGGATCGTGACGATCACCACGGGCGGGCCGATCAATCCGGTGAAGGCCGCGAGCCCGCCGGCAATCCCGCGAAAGCGCGATCCGAACACCACCGAGAGATTGACGATGTTCGGACCGGGCAGGAAATGGCACAGCGCAAAGGTCTCGTTGAACTCTTCCGCGCTCATCCAGTGGTGCTGCTCGACGATGGCGCGCCGGGCAAAGGCCAGCACGCCGCCAAAACCCGAAAGCGACATTTTGGCGAACGCCACGAACAGCGCGATCAGGCCGGGCGGAGGCGATGTCGGGAGGTTCGGCGCCGAGGCGGCGGCCGGCAGCGAATCCGGAGGCATGGGCTGAGACTTAGAACGGCCGACGCGGCGAGGCCAACCCAATTCGGCAGGTTCACCCATGTCTTCCACCTGTCTTCCCTTGCGTCCGAAGGACGCGTTTTCCCAACCCGAAACTGGGCCTAAGCCTCTGTTTTTCTCAACTTTTACCCCCTATATTGGGGATGCCGGTTCGCCGGCTATGGAAATAAATTGCCGTCGCAATAAACCATTCGGACCCGGGGGCAGCACCCGGCGCCTCCACCCAAACCCGCCGTCAGAGAATGCGGGTTTCGGCGGGGGCGAAACAGGATCGACGAGGGCGTAAAGGGCGTGTTTTTTCCCGGTATGGTTCCGCCGTTATCGGGCTATGCAATAGTTGCAAACGACAACTATGCTCCGGTTGCTCAGGCCGCGTAAGCGGTTT
>NZ_DATHOP010000010.1:0-4406 GCF_035484855.1 Bradyrhizobium sp. | reverse complement strand
GCCAGGTGGCGTGACAGTCGTCGATCAACGCTGACGTCATCCTGAGGTGCCGTCGCACTTGCGACGGCCTCGAAGGATGAGCCCCCAGCAAGTCATCCTTCGAGGCTCGCCAAAGAGGCTCGCACCTCAGGATGACGTCTTTGCTCTCTTCGCACTTTTCTTTCTGACCGCCTTCTTCGCTTTCGGCCGTTTCTTTACCGCCGCGCGCTGCGCCGCTGCGAGCGCCGCCCTCGCCCAGCCGGCCAATTCCTCGGGATCGTCGAACAGCCGCGCCGGCAATTGCCAGTAGGAGCCGACCGTGACGGTCTTGGCCCTGGTTTGATACTGGAACGGCGTTGAGCCTTCCGCCTCAAATTGCGGAATGGTCGCTTCGTCGGCGCGGAAATACAGGCCGGCGCGCAGCGCCAGCGCAAAGTTGGTGCCGTCGGCCGAAATGCCGAAGCCGGAAAACATCGGGCGGATCGTGACCGGGCCGAATTCCGAAAACAGGTCGATCAGAAAGTCGCGGTCCATGAGGCTGGCCAGCTCTACGACGTCATCCTGAGGTGCGAGCCTCGAAGGATGACAATCCGTATCTGTGGCCATCCTTCGAGACGCCGCGCAAGAGCGCGGCTCCTCAGGATGACGGAGAACCATGTAACCATGCGGCCCGATGTCGTCACCTTCTGGCACGGCCCGCTCGATACGCTCCGGCTGACCTGCCTGAGATCGCAGGTCGCCGCCGGCCACAAGGTCACCGTCTACAGTTTCGAACCGCTTGGAAAATTGCCCGACGGCGTCGGCAACGCCGCGGCCGAAGCGATCCTGCCGCGTTCGTTCGCGGAGAAACTGCGCCCGACCGGTCCCGACGGCGTCTGGCGCGACTGGACCATCCTGCAATTCTCGGATTTTTTCCGGATGCGGCTGATGGCTGAAAGAGCCGGCCTGTGGCTCGACGCCGACGTGCTGCTCTTGAAGCCGGTCGAGATCGATCCGGCAAAACCCTATTTCGCCTGGGAGCGGCCGCGCCAGCTCGGCAATTCCGTGCTCTATCTGCCGCCTGACGACGCCATCGTGGCCGCGTTCGCCAAGCTGATGGCGCAGGACGCGCTGACGCCGGACTGGCTGGCGCTGCGGCACCGCCTGACCTTTGCGTTACGAAAACTGCGCGGCGGCTCGAAGCGGCTGTCGGATATTCGCATCGCGATCTATGGCCCGGCGGCGCTGACCGCGCTCGCCCGCAGAGCCGGCGAGTTGCACTACGCGCTGCCGAAGAAATCGTTCTACGCGGTGCACGCCGAGCCAAAGCTGTTCTTCGAGCCCTCGGATTTTTCCGCGCTGATCGGCGATCCCGGCATCATCGGCCTGCACGTCTCGCCGAAAGGCCGCGGCAACCAGCCGCCCGTTCCCGGCAGCCTCTACGCTTGGGCGGCGGAGCGGTTTGGGGCTCTGACTTACCCTCCCCTGGAGGGGGAGGGTCGACGCGAATAAAATGAGCGGCGGGGTGGGGTGACGGTCTCTCGTCTCGAACGGTGCCCGAGTTGAGAGATCACCCCACCCCGTCTCGCATCTTGCTTCGCGCGATACGAGCCGACCCTCCCCCTCCAGGGGAGGGTAAGGAAATCAATGCCCCATCGCCGCGATCGCGTCGGCGATGGCGATGGTGCGCCGGGCCATTTCGGCGTGCAGCCGCTCCACCATCTGTCCGTCGAGCGAGATCGCGCCGCGGGCAGCGTTTGCCGGCTGCTCGAAGGCTGTGATGATCCGGCGGGCGTGGGCGACTTCCTCTTCCGGCGGGGTGAAGATCGCGTTGCAGGCGTCGATCTGGCCGGGATGGATCAGCGTCTTGCCGTCGAAGCCAAGGTCGCGCGCCTGCGTGCATTCCTGGCCGAATCCGTTGACATTGCTGAAATCGCTGTAGGGCCCGTCGAGGATTTCGAGGCCATAGGCGCGGGCAGCGAGGATGCAATGGGTGATCAGCGGCAGCATCGCCGCGCGGCCCGGCAGCATCCTGATCCGCGTCTCCCGCGAAATATCGTTCGGCCCGAACACGAAGCCGGAGAGCCGCATCTCGGCATCCTGAGAGGCGGCGGCGAGTTGCTCGGCGTCCAGCACCGCCTGCGCGGTTTCGATCATCGCCCACACCCTGATCGAGTCGTCGGCCTTGACGTGGCCGAGGCGGTCGGCGATCAGGCTGAGATCCTTCACGCTTGAAACTTTTGGAACCAGGATGCCGTCCGGCCGGGCCTTGCCGGCCATGGCGACGTCGTCGACCCACCAGGGCGAATCCAGCGCATTGACGCGGATCAGCACCTCGCGCCTGCCGAAGCCGCCGGCCGCGACCGCCGCGGCGATCTGGTCGCGCGCCAGTTGCTTGGCCTCGGGCGCCACCGAATCCTCGAGGTCGAGGATGATGCCGTCGGCCGGCAGGTTGCGCGCCTTTTCCAGCGCGCGGGCATTCGAACCGGGCATGAATAACAGGCTGCGGCGCGGGCGGATCATGAGGCGGTCCCTGAGATGGTTTCGAGCCCCACGCGATACCACTTCACCTGCCCAATCGAAAGGCTTGTTCCGGCTTGCCGCTTATGGTTAGCAAGCCTCATGCAGACATTTCCGCCGCGTCTCATCGAGGGCTACCGCGCTTTCACCTCGCAACGGCTGCCCACCGAGCAGTCGCGCTACCGCGAATTATCCGAGATCGGCCAATCGCCGGAAGTCATGGTGATCGGCTGCTGCGATTCCCGGGTGTCGCCCGAGGTGATCTTCGACGTCGGTCCCGGCGAATTGTTCGTGGTCCGCAATGTCGCCAATCTGGTGCCGGTCTATCAGCCCGACGGCGGAGCGCATGGCGTTTCGGCGGCGCTGGAATATGCGGTCTCGGTGCTGCGGGTAAAGCACATCGTGGTATTGGGCCACGCCCAGTGCGGCGGCATCCGCGCCTTCATCGACAAGATCGAACCACTCTCGCCCGGCGATTTCATCGGCAAGTGGATGGCGATGTTCATCAAGCCAGGCGAAATCGTCGAGCAGCGCGACCGCGAGACGATGCAGGATTTTACCGTCAGGATCGAGAAGGCCGCGGTGTTCCGCAGCCTGGAGAACCTGATGACGTTTCCCTTCGTGCGCACGCCGGTCGAGCGCGGTGAATTGCAGCTGCACGGCGCCTATTTCGGCGTCGCCGAGGGCTCGCTGTTCGTGCTCGATCGGGAGGCCAAGGAATTTCGCAGCGTGAGGGAAGAGGCGAATAGCGAGTAACGAATGACGAATGGAAATTTTTCCTATTCGCTACTCGCCCTTGTCCGCGCCCCAGCGATCTGACAGGGCCAACAACAGCGTCGAGATCACGAACACTAAGAGCACCGCGACCAGCCAGGCCATCTTGACGGCGTCGAAGGCGGCATCGATGTTCATGAACGCCTTCAGCACCTGGATCGTCGAAATCGCGACGATGGAAGCGAGCAGCTTCTGCTTCAGGCCGGCGAAATCCACCCGGGTCATCCATGCCGGCCAGTCCGGATGGTCGTCAGCATCGATCCGGGAGACGAAATTCTCGTAGCCGGAAAACACCACGATCAGGATCAGATTGCCGGTCAGCGTGACGTCGATCAGGCCGAGCACCCCGAGGATGATGTCGGTCTCCTTCGAGCCCGGCGCGTGCGTGATGAACTCCCACAGCAGCATGAAGAATTTCAGCATCAGCACCGCGAGGCTGACGACGAGGCCGAGATAGAACGGCGCCATCAGCCAGCGGCTGTTGAACAGCACGGCTTCGAGGCCGCGCTCGACGCGCTTCAGCTGCGGCTGGGGAGATGGCGCCGGCGGCTCGGTCATCGCAGTTCCGGCTCCCGCATCTCACTTGGTGCGTAGGGTGGGCAAAGCGGAGCGTGCCCACCAACTTGCTTTCTGCGTTCCGTATCTGGTGGGCACGGCGCGAAGATGCGCCTTTGCCCACCCTACGGCTTCTTTCACGCCGCCTTTTTCTTGGCGCTGATCAGCTTGCGGTTGATCAGGCATTCGGCGATCTGGATCGCGTTCAGCGCCGCGCCCTTGCGCAAATTGTCCGACACGCACCACAGCACCAGGCCGTTGTCGACCGTGGGATCGGTGCGGATGCGGCTGATATAGGTGGCATCCTCGCCGGCCGCCTCATAGGGCGTGACGTAGCCGCCGGGTTCGTGCTTGTCGATCACCAGACACCCCGGCGCGTTGCGCAGGATGTCGCGCGCCTCGTCGACCGAAATCGGATTCTCGAACTCGATGGTGACGGCCTCGGAATGGCCGACGAACACCGGCACCCGCACGCAAGTAGCGGTCAGCTTGATTTTGGGATCAAGAATCTTCTTGGTCTCCATCATCATCTTCCACTCTTCCTTGGTGTAGCCGTCCTCCATGAACACGTCGATCTCGGGGATGACGTTGAAGGCGAT
>NZ_DATHOP010000009.1:0-38580 GCF_035484855.1 Bradyrhizobium sp. | reverse complement strand
ATTGCCGAGGCTGCCGATGCCGTCGATCACGATCTCGACCACGTTGTGGGCATCGCCCATGGTGCCGGCGCCGAGCGAGGTGCCGCAAGCGATGATGTCGCCGGGCATCAGCGTGACATCCTTGGAGATAGCGGCGACCAGTTTATGCGGCGGGAAGAACATGTCGGCGACCGGATAGTTCTGCCGCTCCTTGCCGTTGAGGATGGTTTTGACCGACAGTTTTAGCGGATCGAGGCCGGTCGCGATCACAGGGCCGATGACACCGAATGTGTCAAAGCTCTTCGCGCGTGCCCATTGTTCGAACGACTTGTCCTTGCGCAACAGATCGACCGCGGTGACGTCGTTCACGCAGGTGTAGCCGAAGATATAGTCGCCGGCCTCGGCTTCCGAGATGTTGAAGCATTTCTTGCCGATGACGACGCCGAGTTCGCCCTCGTAAATGATTTTTCCGGCATAGGTGGAAGGTCGCTGGATCGGTTGGTTGGCGGGCCAATAGGCATTCGGGGCTTTGAGGAACCAGAGCGGCTCCTTCGGCCGCGTAAAATCGTTCTTGGCCGCGAGCTGGTGGAAATTATTCCACAGGCAGATCATCTTCGAGGGATCGCAGGGCGTCAGCACGCGAACCTCGGAGAGTTTCAGCGTTTGGCCGCTGGGCTTGGCGCCTGCAAACAGGTCGCCGGTATGAACCGCGATCGCTTCCCCCTCCAGCGTGCCGAAGCCGGTCTTTCCACCCTGCTCAAAGCGAATCCATTTCGTCATCTCACGACCTCCCGGTGATATCTAAGGCAGCGTCGTTCGATCGCGCCGCCTTTTGCGAATTCCATTTGCATATTGTATTCCTCACACCAATCCTCCCGCAATCATGCACTGCATCATTGCCGGCGCGGCCGCTGTCCGCGATGTCCGGTTGAAGTGAGATAGACGGGCTAACCTAAGGGTTTCGGCACGCGATCCGACGCGAGACCGCGTGCATCACGTTCTCGGGAAGCAGGGGCCAAAACAAAAGGCGCTCCCGTCGGAAGCGCCTCTTGCAATTTTGGGCCGAGATCGGCGGGCGACCCGCCGGCCCGTCAATTCGAATAGTACATGTCGAATTCGACCGGGTGCGGGGTCATCTCGAAGCGCTCGACTTCGGTCATCTTCAGCTCGATGAAGCTGTCGATGAAGTCGTCGTCGAACACGCCGCCGGCTTTCAGGAAGGCTCGGTCCTTGTCGAGATTTTCCAGCGCCTCGCGAAGCGAGCCGCAAACGGTCGGGATCGACTTCAGCTCTTCCTTCGGCAGGTCGTAGAGGTCCTTGTCCATCGCCGGGCCCGGATCCATCTTGTTCTTGATGCCGTCGAGACCGGCCATCAGCATCGCGGCGAAGCCGAGATAGGGATTGGCCATCGGATCGGGGAAACGCACCTCGACGCGCTTGGCCTTCGGGTTCGTCGTGTAGGGGATGCGGCAGGAGGCCGAGCGGTTGCGCGCGGAATAGGCGAGCAGCACGGGGGCCTCATAGCCCGGGACCAGACGCTTATAGGAGTTGGTCGAGGGGTTGGTGAAGGCGTTGATCGCCTTGGCGTGCTTGATGATGCCGCCGATATAGTTGAGGCAGGTCTCCGAGAGGTCGGCGTATTTGTTGCCGGCGAACACCGGCTTGCCGTCCTTCCAGATCGACTGGTGGCAGTGCATGCCCGAGCCGTTGTCGCCATAGACCGGCTTCGGCATGAAGGTGGCGGTCTTGCCGTAGATGTGGGCGACCTGCTGGATGCAATATTTGTAGATCTGCATCTGGTCGGCCATCAGCGTCAGCGTGTCGAACTTCATGCCGAGTTCGTGCTGGGCGGACGCCACTTCATGGTGATGCTTCTCGACCTTGACACCCATCTTGGCCATGGCGCCGAGCATTTCCGAGCGCATGTCCTGTACCGAATCCTGCGGCGGCACCGGGAAGTAGCCGGCCTTGGTACGGATGCGGTGGCCGAGATTGCCGCCCTCATATTCGGTATCCGAATTGATCGGCAGCTCGGACATGTCGAGCCTGAAGCCGGTGTTGTAGGGCGTGGTCTGGTAGCGGACGTCGTCGAATACGAAGAATTCCGCCTCGGGGCCGAAATAGACGGTGTCGCCGACGCCCATCGACTTGACCATGGCCTCGGCCTTCCTGGCGATGCCGCGGGGGTCGCGGTTGTAGGGCTCGCCGGTGGTCGGCTCCAGCACGTCGCAGGTCAGGACCATGGTGGTCTCGGCGAAGAACGGGTCGATCGTCGCGGTGACGGGATCGGGCATCAGGCACATGTCGGATTCGTTGATCGCCTTCCAGCCGGCGATCGAGGAGCCGTCGAACATCAGGCCTTCGGCGAAGGTATCTTCCTCGATCATGCCGACGTCGAAGGTCACATGCTGCCACTTGCCGCGCGGATCGGTGAAACGCAGGTCGACGTATTTGACGTCGTTGTCCTTGATCGATTTCAGGACGTCTTTGGCGGTCTTCATGAATACCCCTTTGCTTACAGGTCGTCGCAATCTGGCTAGCCGCCAGCGACCGCGGGTTCAGCGACCGCGGATCATGCTCAATACAATTGCGGGATGTTCAACACAATATCAGAGTGTGGGCAGTTTTTGGTCAGATCGCGTCGAGCCCCGACTCGCCGGTGCGGATGCGAATGGCCTCCTCGATGTTGGACACGAAGATCTTGCCGTCGCCGATCCGCCCCGTTTGGGCCGCGCGCCGGATGGCGTCGATCGCCCGCTCGACCAGATCATCCCCGATCACGATCTCGATTTTCACCTTGGGCAGAAAGTCGACGATGTACTCCGCGCCGCGATAAAGTTCGGCGTGGCCCTTCTGCCGCCCGAAACCCTTGGCTTCGGTGACCGTAATACCCTGCAGCCCGACTTCCTGGAGCGCTTCCTTCACCTCGTCGAGCTTGAACGGCTTGATGATGGCTTCAATCTTTTTCACTGGAGCGCCTCCCGGGCGTTTCGATATTTCAGTCTGCAGGTTTGTTTCAGGTTGCGCTGGGTGCGCAAATTGTCCGATCGTCTATCCCGCACCTTCGGCCGCCCACGGCCGGGCTCGCCGTTCCCTGCCGACGGGCACGGCAGCGCCGGCTTCCTCAAAAGCAGGGTCTATGCCAAGTTGTTAAGACGCCCGATTTCGAAACGTTATCAATCTTTTAACAGGCATTCGCGCGAGGTCAGGCCAACAGCTTCACCATACCGCAGCCCATGAAATAGGCAACTGGATGAATTGGTATGCAATCATTGAGAGCGTTTCCTCACGTTCTATCGGAAATGCCTCAGGATAAGGCGCTCGTAGCAGGGATTTGCCATGGAAGTTCTCACCACAGATGAAATGGGTCGAGCCGATCGGCTTGCGATCGCCGGGGGGATTCCCGGCTTCTCGCTGATGCTGAGCGCAGGCCAAGCCGTCGCCGAGGCCGCGATGGAGCTGGTGGAGGAGGGCCCGATCGTCGTCGTCGTCGGACCCGGCAACAATGGCGGCGACGGTTTTGTGGCGGCGGCAGAACTGGCGGCGCGCGGCCGCGAGGTGTCGGTGATCCTGTTGTGCGAGCGCGACAGCCTGAAGGGAGATGCGGCGTCCGCGGCGCGGGGATGGAAATATCCGGTGCTGCCGTTCAATCCGCAGGCCATCGGCAAGCCGGCGCTGATCGTCGATGCGCTGTTCGGCGCCGGTCTCGATCGCCCGATCACCGGCGAGCCGCACGACATGATCGCGGCGATCAACGCCAATGGCGCGCCGGTTCTCGCCGTCGACCTGCCGAGCGGCATCAACGGCACATCGGGCGCCGTGATGGGCATCGCCATCGACGCCACCGAGACCGTGACCTTCTTCCGCCGCAAGCCGGCGCATCTGCTGTTGCCGGGACGGATTCACTGCGGTCGCGTGCGCGTCGCCGACATCGGCATCGACCCCGGCGTGCTCGCCGAAATCCGGCCGCGGACATTCGAGAACGTCCCGCCATTCTGGCGCGAGGCGTTTCCGGTGCCGCGGGTCGACGGCCACAAATATGCCCGTGGCCACGCCGTCGTCGTCTCCGGCGGCCTTTCGACGACGGGAGCGGCGCGGATGTCGGCGCGCGGCGCGTTGCGGGCAGGCGCCGGTCTCGTCACCGTGGCATCGCCGCAGGGTGCACTCGCCGTCAATGCGGCGGCGCTGACGGCCGTGATGGTTCATGGAGTAGACACGCCGGTTGAATTCGCGGAGATGCTGACGGACAGGCGTTTCAACGCCTGCGTGGTCGGTCCGGGCGCCGGCGTCGGTGAACGGACCCGCAACTTCGTGCTCACCGCGCTATCGGCAAACAGAGCCATCGTCCTGGACGCCGACGCGCTGACAAGTTTTGGCGAGGCGCCCGAGCGACTGTTCGAGGCCATCAAGGCCTCGGGCGACCAGCGGGTGGTCCTGACGCCGCATGAGGGCGAATTTCCAAGGCTGTTCAGCGACATCAGCAATAAACATCCACTTCGCTCGAAACTCGAACGGGTTCGCGCCGCCGCTGAGCGCAGTGGCGCCATCGTGCTGCTGAAGGGTCCGGATACGGTGGTCGCCGCGCCCGATGGGCGCGCCACCATCGCCTCCAACGCGCCACCCTGGCTTGCCACCGCCGGCGCCGGCGACGTGCTGTCGGGGATGATCGCGGGCCTGTTGGCGCAGGGCGTGCCGGCCTTCGAGGCCGCCTCGATGGGGGTCTGGATGCATGGCGAGGCCGCCCGCGAGGCCGGTCCCGGCCTGATCGCGGAAGACCTGCCGGAGACGCTGCCGGCCGTGTTCCGACGCCTCTATGACGAATTCGGCATCGAGTATTGAAGCCTCACTCGACGACGTACCACCGCACCAGGCGCGGCGCCGCCCAGTCGGTCGCCACAGCTTCGATCAGGAAGTGTCCGGCGGAAGCGGCTGCGAATGCGATCCGCTGCGTCTGTCCGGCATCGATTGCCAGCGTATCGAGCCAGAACGGCTTCCAGCCGTCGTCGAGGCGATCCAGCAGCCGGAAATGATGCCCGTGCAAGTGGAACATCATCGGCCGGTCATTGCGGTTCACCAGCGCCAGCACCACCGTGTGGCCAAGCCTGGCGCGGAACGCGGGCGAAGCGGAGACCGCGAAATCCGGAGGCTTCGCCCAACCGGCTTGCGCCGCTCCGAGCGCGATCTCAAAGCGCAGCGCGTTGCGGAGATCGAGCCGGTCCGGCAGGCCGTTGGACGGCAGTGCAGGGGCCGCAGGCAACGCCGCGTCCCGAAACGGCGGCTGATTGGCGACGACCAGCCGGCCGATCGGGCGAGCCTCGTTGCCGTCATGCAGCAGGATCGATGACACCGAGCCCGGCAGGCCAGCGTCGATGAAGGCATCGGCCCGGCTCCCCGGGGCCAGCACCAGCGCGCCATTGCGCGCCGGGAACGGTTCGGACGGCTGGCCGTCCAGCGCCATCACGCGGACCTCGTATCCCTCCAATTTTACCGCAATCACATGGCGTTGGCAGCCATTGATGAAGCGAAGCCGCAGCCGCTCATGGGCGCGGGCCGTGATGTCCAGCTTGGACCGCCCGTTGACCGTGTAAACCGGTGAAGTGTCCTTCGGGTCGATGCCGGGCGCGATCGCGCTGCCATCGGCGCGCAGCCGCCAGTCCTCGATCAGGATGACCTCGTCGCGATCGACCACAACCGGCGCGCTTTCGCCTGAGATCAGCGCCAGCACTCCGGCCGGCCGCGCCTGGCCGTCGCCCAAAAGCCTGCCGTCGCAGAGCAGGGTGCCGGCATGGCGCAAGGGAATCACCAGGCTTTCCCGGGCCCCCGGGGCGAGCGGTGGCCGCGCCGCCAGCGGTTCGGCGGCAGGCACGCCGTCGAGCCCAACCCAGTTCAGCACCATCGGCACCGGCAAATTGTTCTCGAGCTCGAGCTCGATTTCCTCGCCGCGCCTGAACCGGTCGGCGCCCGAGCCCCGCAGCGTCCAGATCGGGGTATCCGGCTGTCCCGGTCGCAAGGCCATGAGCCCGGCTTCGGCGGTCAACCGCAGGGACCTGTGTCCCTCGGCGGCGGCGATCCCGGGCAGGGCCGGGGCAAGCGCCGTGGCGCCCATTCCGGCCATCAGTTCGCGCCGGTCCAGCCGGAAAATTCGATTCCCCATGGGCCGATGCGGATCATTTTCCGGTTGTTATGTAAAGCGGCCGCTTGTACTTCCGGAAGAGGCTTCCAAAACGGCCATTTTTTTGCTGCGGACCGATGGGCTCATGTTATAAGCCCGCCGCCCGCGGGGCCGGACAGGACGCTACTCACACGCGGGCGTGGCGGAACTGGTAGACGCGCTGGATTTAGGTTCCAGTGACGAAAGTTGTGGGGGTTCGAGTCCCTCCGCCCGCACCAAGCGCTGACGGCGTTTGCACGAGATGACTGGAGGGCTTACTTCGGGAAGGACACGTTCTCCCCCTCGAAGAAGCGATCCGCCGAACCACCGGTGCCGACCCATGGGGGTCACGCGCCGACCAAGTTGAAAAAGGTCTGCGCCGTTTCGGCCGGACCAAAGCGGGAAGAAGATTGACGCCATGCAGGTCACCGAGACCCTCGTCGAGGGATTGAAGCACGAATTCCAGATCAGCGTTCCCGCATCGGATCTCGATGCCAAGGCGGATGCGCGCCTGGTCGACCTCAAGGACAAGGTCCGTCTCAACGGCTTTCGTCCGGGCAAGGTGCCGGTCAGCCACCTCAAGAAGGTCTATGGCCGCTCGGTGATGGCAGAGACCATCGACCAGACCATCCGCGATACCAACACGCAGATCTTCACCGAGCGCGGCTTCCGGCTGGCTTCCGAACCCAAGATCACCATGCCGACGGAGGAAAAAGCCGTCGAGGACGTCCTCACCGGCAAGTCCGATCTCACCTACACGGTTTCGATCGAGGTGGTGCCGGCGATCGCGCTTGCCGACTTCAAGAGCTTCACCGTCGAGAAGCCGGTCGCCGAGGTGACGGATGCCGATGTCGACGAGGCCATCAAGCGGATCGCCGACCAGAACCGTTCGTTTGCGGCGAAGGGCGAGGGCGCCAAGGCCGAAAGCGGCGATCGCGTCACGATCTCGTTCAAGGGCACCATCGAGGGTGTGCCGTTCGACGGCGGCACCGGCGAGAACATCCAGGTCACGATCGGCTCCAACACCTTCATTCCCGGCTTCGAGGAACAGCTGCTCGGCATGGCCGCCGGCGAAACCCGTACGCTCAAGGTCGCATTCCCGAAGAACTATGCCAGCGAAAAACTCGCCGGCCAGCCGGCCGAGTTCGAGACATCAGCGACCCTGATCGAGGCGCCGCAGGAGACGGTGATCGACGACGAGTTCGCCAAGACACTGGGCCTGGAATCGCTCGACAAGCTGAAGCAGGCCGCGCGCGAGCGGCTGACGGTGGAATTCGCCGCGGCCACCCGCCAGCGCGTCAAGCGCATGCTGCTGGACCGTCTCGACGAGAGCCACAAATTCGAGGCGCCGCCGTCGCTGGTCGCGGAAGAATTCAATCTGATGTGGAACTCGATCAAGGCCGAGATGGAATCGAGCGGCAAGACCTTTGCCGATGAGGACACCACCGAAGAGGCCGCCAAGGAAGAGTACCACAAGATCGCCGACCGCAGGGTCCGGCTTGGCCTCGTGCTGTCGGAGATCGGCGAGAAGAACAAGATCACGGTCACCGACGACGAAGTCAGCCGCGCGGTGATCGAGCGCGCGCGGCAGATGCCCGGACGCGAGAAAGAGGTCTGGGACTACTATCGCAGCAACGCCAACGCGCTGGCCCAGCTTCGTGCACCGATCTATGAGGACAAGGTGGTCGACTTCATCCTCGAGCTCGCCAATGTGACCGAAAAGAAGGTTACCCGCGACGATCTCTACAAGGACGACGAGGAAGCCGACAAGAGCGCCGCCTGACATTATCAAGCCGGCGTTAAGGTTGTGACGCAAAAGGCCGCGCGGCGGAGCTGCCGTGCTATGCCGTAGGCTGCGAATCAGCTTCAACTGCGGCCGATTCCTTGTCGCTTCCGCCCCGGTCTTGTGGCCGGGTCGGTCCGGTCTTGTGGCCGGGAAATTGGGCTATATCTGTGAGCCTGTCCTTTGCGTCCCGCATCACGGGACGTTCGTCCGCACCCGGCAATCTCAGCTGACCTGCCTTGCCGGTGGATGTTCGTCTCCGCCAACCTGTCCGATAACCATTTGGGTGACTAATGCGCGATCCCGTCGAAACCTACATGAACCTCGTGCCCATGGTGGTCGAGCAGACCAACCGCGGCGAACGCGCCTACGACATCTTTTCGCGGCTGCTGAAGGAACGCATCATCTTCGTTACCGGACCGGTCGAGGACGGCATGTCGACGCTGGTGGTGGCGCAACTGCTGTTTCTCGAGGCCGACAATCCGAAGAAGGAAATCTCGATGTACATCAACTCCCCGGGCGGAGTGGTGACGTCGGGACTGGCGATCTACGACACCATGCAGTTCATCCGCCCGGCGGTGTCGACGCTCTGCACCGGACAGGCGGCGTCGATGGGTTCGCTGTTGCTGGCCGCCGGCCAGAAGGACATGCGCTTCTCGTTGCCGAATTCGCGCATCATGGTGCACCAGCCCTCCGGCGGCTTCCAGGGCCAGGCCACCGACATCATGCTGCACGCCCAGGAAATCCTGAACCTCAAGAAGCGGCTCAACGAGATCTACGTCAAGCACACCGGCCAGACCTTCAAGGCCATCGAGGACGCGCTGGAACGCGACAAGTTCCTGACCGCCGAGATGGCCCGCGACTTCGGGATTGTCGACAAGGTGATCGACAAGCGCTCGGAAGAGCCGGCGGCCCTGTCGAAGACCCCGTAAGGCAACGGATCGCCTCGGCGTTAACGGTCGCCAAATCAGCCAATTCCGGCCCTACCCAGGCAGCTTATGCGCCGGCATGGGCAGAAAGTTCCACTTTCGTGCTGGTTTGGCAGCGTGGCAATCGCGCAACGCTCTGCCGATTTCGGCAAGTTTGGCCCGTGCCAACGGCGCAAATCACGGTATTGTCACGGGTACCCGATGCCCGGCCGGTTAGCGAATTCTTGATAGTCGGGTGCCACCATGGTTGGCTAGGTCAGTTCGGCTATGATCGGGAGATTCGAGTTGGCCGCGATTCGAGTGGCATCTGGAGTAAAAGGCCTTTTTTGGTACGGATTTTGCTCTATCTAGAACTATGTGCCGGTGTGTCCCGGAATAGGTCGAGCAGACGGGATCGAACGGCGGACGGAGACGAGAATGAGTAAGGTCGGCACGAGCGACTCCAAGAACACGCTGTATTGCTCGTTCTGTGGCAAGAGCCAGCACGAAGTCCGCAAACTGATCGCGGGTCCCACTGTATTCATCTGCGACGAGTGCGTCGAACTGTGCATGGATATCATCCGCGAGGAGAACAAGTCCTCGCTGGTGAAGTCGCGCGACGGCATTCCGACCCCGAAGGAAATCTGCAAGGTTCTCGACGACTACGTAATCGGCCAGAGCCACGCCAAGAAGGTGCTCTCGGTCGCCGTGCACAATCACTACAAGCGGCTCAACCACCAGACCAAGCACAACGACGTCGAACTGGCGAAGTCCAATATCCTCCTGATCGGTCCGACCGGTTCGGGCAAGACGCTCTTGGCGCAGACGCTGGCGCGGATTCTCGACGTTCCCTTCACCATGGCCGATGCGACCACGCTGACAGAGGCAGGTTACGTCGGCGAGGACGTCGAGAACATCATCCTGAAGCTGTTGCAATCGGCCGACTACAATGTCGAGCGGGCGCAGCGCGGCATCGTCTATATCGACGAAATCGACAAGATCAGCCGCAAGTCCGACAATCCCTCGATCACCCGCGACGTCTCGGGCGAGGGCGTGCAGCAGGCGCTGCTGAAGATCATGGAAGGCACGGTGGCCTCGGTCCCGCCGCAGGGCGGCCGCAAGCACCCGCAGCAGGAATTTTTGCAGGTCGACACCACCAACATCCTGTTCATCTGCGGCGGGGCGTTTTCGGGCCTGGAGAAGATCATCTCCGCGCGCGGACGTTCGACCTCGATCGGCTTCGCAGCGCAGGTGCTGGCGCCGGAAGACCGCCGCACCGGCGAAATCTTCCGCCATGTCGAGCCCGAGGATTTGCTGAAATATGGCCTGATCCCGGAATTCGTCGGCCGCCTGCCTGTGGTCGCGACCCTCGAAGATCTCGACGAGGCCTCGCTGAAGAAGATTCTGACCGACCCGAAGAACGCGCTGGTCAAGCAGTATCAGCGGCTGTTCGAGATGGAGAACATCGAGCTGAGCTTTGCCGACGAGGCGCTCGGTGCGGTCGCCCGCAGGGCGATCGAGCGCAAGACCGGCGCGCGCGGCCTGCGTTCGATCCTGGAAAGCATCCTGCTCGAGACCATGTTCGATCTTCCGGGCCTGGAAGGCGTGGAAGAAGTCGTGATCTCGCGCGAAGTGGTGGATGGAACGGCCCGGCCGCTCTACATCTACGCCGATCGTTCCGACCGCGCCGTCGAGAGCAGCGCCAGCGCCTGATCTCGTCAGCCGCGGGCGGAGTTGCGTGTCCAGAAAGACGGCTGCGGAGGCCTTTCCCCGCGGCCGCGTTTGCGTAGCTTCGCCTCGCGTGTTCGGCCCGTTTGACGGGCCTTTTTCAATCACTTGACACCCCCATGGTCGATAGCCACCTAATGCTGTCGGCGATGAAGATTCACGCTTGAGATTCGTCGCCAAACCGATCCGGAAAAGTCGGCCGAAACGGCCACAACCTCCCGGAACATCCCGGCACCTTGTGGCGGTTGCGCAAAATTGCGGACTGCGTGCAAGGGGGCACAACAAAAGGAATAGGCCATGACGACCCCAAAACCCCGGCCATCGATCGTCCACGGCGAAAGCCACGCTTACCCCGTGCTGCCGCTGCGCGACATCGTCGTCTTTCCGCACATGATCGTGCCGCTGTTCGTCGGCCGCGAGAAATCGATCCGCGCGCTCGAAGAAGTGATGAAGAACGACGCGCTGATCATGCTGGCGACCCAGAAGAACGCCTCCGACGACGATCCGAGCCCGGAATCGATCTATGAGACCGGTACGC
This sequence comes from Bradyrhizobium sp., assembly GCF_035484855.1. Classification (GTDB taxonomy): domain Bacteria; phylum Pseudomonadota; class Alphaproteobacteria; order Rhizobiales; family Xanthobacteraceae; genus Bradyrhizobium. Next base: position 27,493 of record NZ_DATHOP010000009.1, on the reverse strand, counting down.
TTGCCAGCGTGCTGCAGCTGCTCAAACTGCCCGACGGCACCGTCAAGGTGCTGGTGGAGGGGCTGGAGCGCGCGCGCGTACAGAAATATACCCCCCGCACCGAATATTACGAGGCGACCGCGACAGCGCTCGCCGATACCGACGCCAAGTCGGTCGAAGCCGAGGCCTTGGCGCGCTCGGTGGTGTCGGATTTCGAAAGCTATGTGAAGCTGAACAAGAAGATCTCCGCCGAAGTCGTCGCCGTGGTGCAGGCCATCACCGACTTTGCCAAGCTCGGCGACACGGTCGCGTCCCATCTTGCCGTCAAGATCGCCGATCGCCAGGGTATCCTGGAGACGCTGTCGGTGACCGCGCGCCTGGAGAAGGTGCTCGGCCTGATGGAGAGCGAGATTTCCGTGCTGCAGGTCGAAAAGAGAATCCGCTCGCGCGTCAAACGCCAGATGGAGAAGACCCAGCGGGAATATTATCTCAACGAGCAGATGAAGGCGATCCAGAAGGAACTCGGCGACGACGAGGGCCGCGACGAGCTTGCCGATCTCGAAGAGAAGATCGCCAAGACCAAGCTTTCCAAGGAAGCCCGCGAGAAGGCGCAGCACGAATTGAAGAAGCTGCGGCAGATGTCGCCGATGTCGGCTGAAGCCACCGTCGTGCGCAACTATCTCGACTGGCTGTTGTCGATCCCGTGGAACAAGAAGCCCAAGGTCAAGAAGGATCTGGTCGCGGCCCAGACCGTGCTCGACAACGATCACTATGGCCTGGAGAAGGTGAAAGACCGCATCGTCGAGTATCTCGCGGTGCAGTCGCGCGCCAACAAGCTGACCGGGCCGATCCTGTGCCTGGTCGGGCCTCCCGGCGTCGGCAAGACCTCGCTCGGCAAGTCGATCGCGAGAGCGACCGGCCGCGAATTCGTGCGCGTGTCGCTCGGCGGCGTGCGCGATGAAGCCGAGATCCGCGGTCACCGCCGCACCTATATCGGCTCGATGCCCGGCAAGATCATCCAGTCGATGCGCAAGGCGAAGACCTCGAACCCGCTGTTCCTGCTGGACGAGATCGACAAGATGGGCGCCGATTTCCGCGGCGATCCGTCATCGGCGCTGCTCGAGGTGCTCGACCCCGAGCAGAACATGACCTTCAACGATCACTATCTGGAGGTCGACTACGATCTCTCCAACGTGATGTTCATCACCACGGCGAATACCCTGAACATTCCGGGGCCGCTGATGGACCGCATGGAGATCATCCGGATCGCAGGTTACACCGAGAACGAGAAGGTCGAGATCGCGCGCAAGCATTTGATCCCGAACGCGATCGCCAAGCATGGCCTCGACCCCAAGGAATGGTCGATCGACGACGACGCGCTGCTCCTGATGATCCGGCGTTACACAAGGGAAGCCGGCGTGCGTAACCTGGAGCGTGAGCTTTCGACACTCGCCCGCAAGGCGGTGAAGGAGCTGATGATCTCCAAGAAGAAGTCGGTCAAGGTCACCGAGAAGTCGCTGGAGGAATTCCTCGGCGTGCCGAAATACCGTTACGGCGAGATCGAGAGCGAGCCTCAGGTCGGCATCGTCACGGGTCTGGCCTGGACCGATGTCGGCGGCGAGCTGCTCACCATCGAAGGCGTCATGATGCCCGGCAAAGGCAAGATGACGGTCACCGGCAATTTGCGCGACGTGATGAAGGAGTCGATTTCGGCGGCGGCGTCTTACGTCCGCTCGCGCGCGGTCGGCTTCGGCATCGAGCCGCCGTTGTTCGACCGGCGCGACATCCACGTCCACGTTCCCGAGGGGGCGACCCCGAAGGATGGACCGTCGGCGGGTGTTGCAATGGCCACCGCGATCGTCTCGGTCATGACGGGTATCCCCGTGAGGCACGATGTCGCCATGACCGGCGAGATCACCTTGCGCGGACGCGTGCTGCCGATCGGCGGCCTGAAGGAGAAGCTGCTCGCGGCGGCCCGCGGCGGCATCAAGACGGTGCTGATCCCCGAGGACAACGCCAAGGATCTCACGGAGATTTCCGATGCGATCAAGGGCGGCATGAACATCATCCCGGTGGCCCGCCTCGACGACGTCGTGTCGCAAGCGCTGGTCCGTCCGCCGGTGCCGATCGTCTGGGAAGAAGACACCAAGGTGCCGGTGACCCCGGATGCCGGCGACGAAGCCCCAGGCGGGCTCACGGCGCATTAGATGTTGCAAATATGACAACAGCGGCGTCCCCTCGGGGGCGCCGCTTTTTTGTGAGCCGATGCGCGGCTTGCGCCGGGGGCGGGCACAGGGCTAAACAGAAGGCTTAAGGGCGGTTAGCTCAGCTGGTTAGAGCATCTCGTTTACACCGAGAGGGTCGGCGGTTCGAATCCGTCACCGCCTACCAGCCTTCGCTCGCTCCGCGAGCTTCGGCTCGGCGAGCCGAGGTTTGCGGAGCGAGCGAAGGCTGTCGCGCCGTAGTCGCGACGCGACGGAGGCGGACTGTCGGATTTGAAATTTGGTCGGGAGCCCACGCATGAGAGTTTTCCTCGCCGCCGTGATGATCGCGTCACTCGCCGGGCCTGCTTTCGCTCAGGACACCCACGTGCCCCGATACGGGGAGCAGAAGGCAAAGACGCCGGAAGAGATCGCGGCCGAGAAGGAAGCCGAGAAGGCCTACCAGAAATCCCTCGGCAACATTCCCGACAAGGGTCCCACCGATCCCTGGGGCAATGTGCGCAGCGACGGCGCGCCCAAGCCGGTGGCGAAGGCCGCGCCGGTGAAGCGGGCCAAGACCGATACCAAGACCGATACCAAGACCGACAGCGCGGCGAAGTAGCCGGCGATGGAACTCCCGGCAGGTGACGATCGAAACGCCGACCAGATCGCCTACTGGAACGGACCCGGCGGCCAGCGCTGGGCCGCCCGGCAAGCGAGCCAGGACATCGTGCTGGCCCCCGTGGCCGACGCCCTGATCGATCGCGCCGATGTCAAGCAGGGCGAGCGCATCGTCGATGTCGGCTGCGGCGCCGGCGCCACCACCGTCGCATTCGCGCAAAAGGTCGGCCCATCAGGGCATGTCATGGGTGTCGACATATCAGGGCCGATGCTGGCCCGCGCGCGCGAGAATCTCCCGGCCAGGCTATCAGCCGAATTCGTGCTCGCGGACGCGACGATCTATCCGTTCGGGCCCGCAAGCTTCGACCTCTTGGCCTCGCGCTTCGGCGTGATGTTTTTCGCCGATCCCGCGCGGTCCTTTGCAAACCTGCACAAGGCGATGCGGCCGTCGGGCCGGCTGGCGTTTGCGTGCTGGCGCGAGCCGCGCGAAAACCCGTTCTTCATGGCGCCGCTGCAGGCGGTCTACAAGCACGCACCAAGACTGCCGCAGCCGGGGCCTGAAGATCCCGGCCCGTTTGCCTTTGCCTCCGAAGCGCGGGTGCAGCGCGTGCTGGGCGAGGCCGGATTTTCCGGGATCAAGATGGAGCCGGTCGATCTTTCGCTCGATATTGCGGTCGGGCGCGGCGTCGATGTGGCGGTGCAGTCCGCGCTCGAAATCGGCCCCGCCGCCCGCGCCCTCGCCGAACAGCCGCCGGAGGTGGTCGCGGCCGCCAAAGATTCTATCCGCGAGGCACTGATGCCATTCGTGAGGGGACAGGCGGTGCCGCTGCCGGCCTCGATCTGGATCGTGACGGCGAAGGTTTAGGGCAGATTGCTCGGAGGGTTGAGTTGCCGCAGGCGTTGCCGGGCCATTGCCGGATATTTCTGCATACAAAATCTGCAAGCGCGTCATGGCCGCCGCAAAGACGAGACCGCAATCGACACCCTGCGGCTTTGCGGATATTGTTTGCCATCGCATCACGAACAATGACCGTGTGCATCCAGCCCGATGAGCGAACTGACTGCCTCCCCCTCCAAAGCCCCGGGGTTGCCCGGGATCCAGGAACCGAAATCGAAAGACGAGAGGAAGGTCAGTCTTCTGACGCTGTGCGCACTGGCGCTCGTGATCGGGATGTTGACGGGCCTTGGCGCGGTCGCCTTCCGGGCCCTGATCGCGTTCGTGCACAACGCCTTCTATAACGGCAGGCTCAGCTTTTTCTACGATGCCAATATCGCGGAGGCGCCGAGCCGGTTCGGTGACCGGGTGTTCCTCTCGCCGATCATCGGCGGCGTCATCGTTGTCTATCTGGTCAAGCACTTCGCGCCGGAGGCCAAGGGCCACGGCGTTCCCGAAGTCATGGATGCGGTGTTCTACAAGCGCGGCAATATCCGCGGCAAGGTCGCGATCGTCAAAGCGCTGGCCTCCGCGCTCTCGATCGGCAGCGGCGCGGCGGTCGGCCGCGAAGGCCCGATCATCCAGATCGGTTCGGCGTTGGGCTCGGCCTTCGCGCAGGTGATCCGGCTGTCGACCTGGCAGAAGATAACCCTGTTGTCGGCGGGCGCCGGGGCAGGGATCGCCGCGACATTCAATACGCCCCTCGGCGGCGTGCTGTTCGCGCTCGAGATCCTCCTGCCCGAAGTCTCCAACCGGACATTCCTTCCCGTCGTCGTTGCAACGGGCGCTGCGACCACAATCGGGCGGGTGTTGATCGGCCCGGATCCGGCGTTTGCGGTTTCGGACATCCAGTTCTCGCTGGCCGGTACGTTCGGGATGCAGGAGGCGATCGCCTTCGTGCTGCTCGGCATCCTCTGCGGCGTGGCGGCGTGGGCCTTCATTCGCCTGCTCGTCATCATGGAGGACGGTTTCCCCAAGCTGCCGGGAAATGAATACACGCAGAATATCCTGGGCATGGCCGTGATCGGGCTGATGATGGTGGTTCTGACCCGCGCATTCGGGCACTCCTATGTCGACGGCGTCGGCTATTCGGTGATCCAGGCGATCCTCGATCAGAAATTGACGGCCGCCGGACTCCTGGCCCTGTTGTTCCTGCTGAAGATGGTTGCGACCACGGTCAGTCTCGGCTGCGGTGCATCCGGCGGCATCTTCTCGCCCTCGCTTTACCTCGGGGCCACGCTGGGAGCGGCCTTCGCCGCCGCTGCCGGATCGTTTCTGCCCCACGCCGGCCTTGCCGTGCCGTCGGCTGCGATCATCGGCATGGCGGCGATGGTCGGCGCCGGTACCGGCGGCGTCATGACGGCGATCGTCATGGTGTTCGAGATGACGCGTGATTACGCCATCATCGTTCCCGTCATTATCGCGGTCGCGCTCGCCGCCGGCGTCAGGCGCGCGCTGGTCAACGAGACGATCTACACCATCAAGCTGCGCCACCGTGGCCACCGCATCCCGAAGGAGCGCCACATCAATCTCTACCTCGTCAAGCAGGCGCAGGACGTCATGGAGCGGCGTTTCATCGTGGCGAAGGCCGGTACGACCTTGAACGACGCCATGATCGCCGAAGATACCGATGATTTGCGGGCAATCGTGGTCGAACGCGAGGGGCGGATCGTCGGACTGATTCCGCCGCGCTCGGGGCTGTGGCTGGAATCGCGGACCAAACCTGATCTCCTGGTCGAGCGCTTCGTCGAAGAACGCATGGTGATCTGCCGCGATCAGGACCTGCTCAGCCTGGTATTCGCGAGATTGAAGCGCCACCGCTCCGGCGCGGCGATCATCTTTCGCGGCGCCCATCGTCCGCGCGTGCGCGACATCGTCGGAATCATCACGAAGCGCGCGATTGCCGATGCGGTGATCGATAGCTACGAGGATTGATTTTCGGATTGGGACGCCAATAGAGCGACTTCCGCAGACCGGTTGCCCGCGCCGCTACGCCCGCTCTTCCCAGATCATCGCCAGATGCACGATGGTCTGCACCGCCTTTTCCATGTCCTGCCGGCTGACCCATTCCAGCCGCGAATGGAAGGCGTGTTCGCCGGCGAAAATGTTGGGGCAGGGCAGTCCCATGAACGACAGCCGCGAGCCGTCGGTGCCGCCGCGGATCGAGGATTTGATCGGCTTCAGGCCGGCGCGGCGGATCGCCTCCATGGCGTAGTCGATGATCTCCGGATGGCGGTCGATTACCTGCTTCATGTTGCGGTATTGCGGCTTGACCTCGAGCCGATAGGTCGAGCGCGGATAGGATTTCATCACGTCCTTGACGATGCCTTCCAGCAGCTGTTCTTTTTCCTCGAGGCCCTCATCGGTGAAATCGCGCACGATGAAACTGAGCACAGCCTTCTCCAGCGCGCCGGAGATCGCGATCGGATGCAGAAAGCCCTGTTTGCCCTCGGTGGTTTCCGGCGAGCAGGTATCCCTGGGCAGTCGATCGACGATGGCCGAGGCGATCTTGATCGCATGCTCCATCTTGCCCTTGGCAAAACCGGGATGGGTGGAGACGCCCTCGATCGAAATCGTGGCGCCGTCGGCGGAGAAGGTCTCGTCCTCGATGGTGCCGGCGGATTCGCCATCGATGGTATAGGCGAAATCGGCAGCGAGCTTCTTCAGGTCGGCCTTGTCGACGCCGCGGCCGATCTCCTCGTCCGGCGTGAACAGGATTTTTATCGTGCCGTGCTTGATCTCGGGATGGCTGATGAGGAATTGCGCGGCATCCATGATCTCAGCAAGCCCGGCCTTGTTGTCGGCGCCCAAGAGTGTGGTGCCGTCGGTGGTGATGATGTCGTTGCCGATCTGGTCGGCCAGCGCGGGATGCTCGGCGGCGCGGATGATTTGCGAGGGATCGCCTGGCAGCACAATGTCGCCGCCGCGATAATTCTTGACGATCTGCGGCTTGACGTCCTTGCCGGTGCAGTCGGGGGAGGTGTCCATGTGCGAGCAGAAGCAGATCACCGGGACTTTCTTGTCGGTGTTCGCCGGAATGGTCGCATAGACGTAGCCGTAGTCGTCGAGATGGGCGTCGGCCAATCCCATCGCCTGCAGCTCAGTGGCGAGCAGCCGGCCCAGATTCTTTTGCTTCTCGGTGGACGGGCAGGTCGGCGAGGCAGGGTCCGACTGGGTGTCGATCACCACATAGCGCAGCAAGCGCTCGGTGACGGTGTGGGTGAAGGCGATGGACACAATCAATACCGCGCTCACTCGGGAAGACCAGAAACAACGGAACAAGCGTCATCCCGGCGGGGCCGCGTACCCGTGCCGGAATGACGCAGAGTTTCGGAACGAAAGCTGTCTTGTCAGACGGCTTCCTTGAGCTCCTTGGCCGCGCGGAACGCAACCTTCTTGCTCGCCTTGATGTGGATCGCCTCGCCGGTGGCGGGGTTGCGGCCCATGCGGGCGGCGCGCTTGCGCACCTGCAGGATGCCGAGACCGACGATGCGGATGCGCTCGCCCTTCTTCAGGTGCTTGGTGACCCGGGCGACCAGATCGTTCAGGATCGCTTCGGCCTGCTTCTTGGACAATTCCTGGTCCTCGGCGATTGCCGCTGCGAGATGCTTGAGCGTGACGGTGGTCGGGGTCGCTGCCTTCTTCGCCATATTTGGCCCTCCTCGTTGTTGATCATGGCTTAGGAACCTAAGACGTATCAGGCCTTAAACGATTCGGGGGGCTGCTGACTATGCTGTTTCGCCGATAAACAGCCTATTATTTGCATCGACACCGCAAAAAGGCCTGACTGACGGGAGGATTCGGAACATCCTTGACTAAAACAAGGCGCGCCTTTAAGTCCTCCCTCCTGTGCGGATCACACCTGATTTGAGAAATCCGCGGGAGTAGCTCAGTTGGTTAGAGCGCCGCCCTGTCACGGCGGAGGCCGCGGGTTCGAGTCCCGTCTCTCGCGCCATCATTTCAAGGACTTAGCACCTCATTTCCCTGCGCGATTTGGTTGCCGAAAGGCCACGATCCGACTTCGGATCGCCGGTCAATTCGCGAGTATGCTGATCGCGCTTGCGCTCGGCGCGGCATCGATTGTGCCGGCGGATGCAGAGACGCCTTACCCCAACCGGCCGATCCGCATCGTCGTGCCGTTCGGGCCGGGCGGCTTCGCCGATATCACGGTCCGTCTGCTGGCGCAGAAGCTCACCGAGCGCACCGGCGCCCAAACAGTAATCGAGAACCGTCCAGGTGCCGGCGGAATCACCGCTGCCAATACCGTCGTCTCGGCGGCGCCTGACGGCTACACCCTGTTCGTGTTCTCCAGCGGCATCGCGCTGTCGAAGTCGCTGCTGAAATCCATTCCGTTCGACCCGCTCACCGCGTTCGCGCCGATCTCCACCATGGCGCAGTTCGACCTGTTGCTGCTGGTACGGTCTGACTCGCCGATGCGCACGCTGAAGGATGCGCTGGAGGCCGCCCGCGCCGATCCGCAGAAATTCAACGTCGGCACCATCAGTCCCGGCAGCACCCAGAACGTGACCGGCGAACTGCTGCGCACGACCACGGGCATTCCGATGACGGTGGTGCCGCACCGCACCTCCGCGGAGGTCCTGACTTCGCTGCTCCGGGGCGATATCCAGGTCGGCATCGAATCCTACGCCGCGCTGAAGTCGGCGATCGATGCCGGGCAGGTCCGCGCCATCGCTTCCTCAGGCGCCAGGCGTTCGCCGATGCAGCCCGATGTGCCGACCTTGCGCGAGAGCGGCGTCGATGCCGCGGTCGACGGCTGGAACTCGTTGATGGCGCCGGCCGGCACGCCGGGCGACGTCATCGCCTTCCTGAACGGCCAGATCCGCGCGATCATCGGCGATGGCGACTTCAGCAAGCGCATGATCGAGCTCGGCGGCGAGCCGGTCGCCGGGCCGCCGGAGGAACTCGGCACGCGGCTCAAATCCGATGTCGACATGTGGGCCGCCGTGGTGAAGAAGGCCGGTCTCGCGCCGCAATGAACAATGAGCGGAGTCCCCATGCCCGACAGTTTCAAGATCGACGCCCACGTCCATGTCTTCACCTCGGACATGCCGCTGATCGACAATCCGCGCCATGCGCCGACATACAGCTTCACCCACGAGGAGCTGATCGCGACCCTCGACAACAATGGCGTCGATCGCGCCGTGATCGCCGCCGCCAGCCCGTGGGGCGATTACAACGATTACATCCTGACCGCGCTGCGCGCCCACCCCGCACGCCTGCGCGGCACCGCGATTTTCAATCGCCCGGTGGAACGATATGCGCTGGAGGCGATGGGCCGTGACGGTTTCGTCGGCGTGCGGCTGCCCTTCATCGGCCTGCCCAAACTCCCCGATGTCACGACCTTCGAATATCGCGCGCTGTTTCGCCGCCTCGCCGATCTCGACTGGCACGTACATCCCCATGTCGAGGGCGAGGACCTGCCGAAAATCCTCCCCGTCCTGGAAGCCTCCGGTGTCAAGATCGTGGTCGACCATCTCGGCCGCCCCGATCCGAAATCGGGGATCAACAGCGACGGCTTCAAGGCGCTGCTGCGCTCGATCGACAAGGGGCGCACCTGGGTGAAAGTGTCCGGCGGCTACCGGCTCGGGCCAAAGGCTGCGGAGTATGCGCGCGAGCTTGTCCGCGTCGCCGGCCCCGATCGGCTGGTATGGGCGAGCGACTGCCCGTTTGTCGGCCATGAGGGCCATTTCCCCTATCAAGCCACCATCGACTGGCTGATCGATGCCATTCCCGACGCGACCGCGCGCGCAAAGATTTTTGGCGCAACCGCGCGCGATCTCTACTTCAACGGCGAATAGCCCGATGGGCCCCGTTCGCATCGTGCTGGCATTGGCGCTGTGGCTTGCCGGCGCAAGTGCGAGCTTCGCCGAATATCCGGAGCGGCCGATCCGCCTGCTGCTGCCGTTCCCGGCCGGCGGCGCCGTCGACATCGTCGCCCGCGCCGTGACGGCAAAAATGTCCGACGATCTCGGCCAACCCTTCATCATCGAGAACAAGTCCGGCGCCGGCGGCATCATCGCAACCGACGCAGTGGCGAAATCGCCGCCGGACGGCTACACGCTGCTTCTCGCCACGCCGAACCTCACCATCAACGCGGCGCTGCAAGCGTCGTTGCCTTACGACACCGAGAAGGATCTGGTCCCGGTCTCCGTGATCGCCGAAGTGCCGGAGGTGCTGGTGAGCTACGCGAGCGCGCCATTTGCGACTTTTCCCGAGTTGGTCGCCTATGCCAAAGCCAATCCCGGCAAGCTCAACTACGCCTCAGCGGGCATCGGCACGCTGCCGCATCTGACGATGGAATTGCTGCTGCGGCGGATCGGCGTCGTGGTCACCCACATTCCCTATCGCGGCGCGGCACCGGCCATGACCGATCTGCTCGCCGGCGTGGTGCAGATCAAGCTCGATACCTACGCTACCTCGAATGGGCACGTTCAGGCCGGCAAGCTGCGCATGCTCGGCATCGCGAGCTCGCACCGCTCCAGCCTGATGCCCGAGGTGCCGACGATCGCCGAGATGGGGTTGCCGGGCTATGAGGGCATCCTCTGGATCGCCATCATGGCGCCGGCCGGCACGCCCCAAGCCATCATCGACCGGCTCGCCGCTGCCAGCGCCAGGGCCGCGCGTGCACCCGACATCGTCGCGCGGCTGCAGCGCGACGGCGTCGATCCGGTCGGCGGCACGCCGGCCGAACTCGCCGCACTGATCGCACGCGAAATTCCGCAATGGCGCGAACTCGCCAAGGCCGCCAATATCAGGTTGCAATGAGGCCGCTTGCCGGAGCCACATTTTCCAAAAAGCAAAGGCCGCCCGGAGGCGGCCGTCAGCTTATTCCCTGTGGTCAAATTCGCCTTAGCGAATGACCATCGCATCCGAACTGGTCACGACCACCGGTTTGCCGGCTTTAATGACATGCGCCGTCTGCGTGTAATCCGCGTTGCTGCGAGCCGAAATTCCAAAAGCCGCCACTGCGATACCGGCGACTAACGCCAGAACCACGATTTTCAGGTGGGTACTGCGATCCAATGAATGAATTGAATGGTTCATCTGAGCCTCCAAGCGGACTTCTCGCCGCTTTGTTGGCGTTAGGAGTACCCCCAGTTTGTTTCCGGGTGGTTTCGTGGGTTCCCCAAAATGGTTTCGTCGGGCCGGAAATGCAGTTGGCCAGCGACCTTGCGGAGGGCGGCGGTTCGAAGGAAACTGCCGTCGGGCGCGCCAACGCGCCTGGGAGGCAAGAAAAATGAAAATAACCCGCAGGGGCCTGCTCGGGTCGGCATCGGCCTCCCTGGCGGCCTCCTTCCTCGGCAAGCCGGCCGGCGCCGCGGCCGAGTTCGAGTTCAAACTCGGCGTCAACACCCCGGATAACCACCCCCTGACGGTTCGATTGACGGAGGCCGCCCGGGCCATCGGGGCGCAATCGTCCGGCCGGCTGAACGTCACGGTATTTCCCAACAGCCAACTCGGCGGCGATCCCGAGATGCTGTCGCAGGTCCGCGCCGGCGGTATCGAATTACTGGCCGCGCCCAGCATGACGCTATCGACCCTGGTGCCGCTGTCGGGGCTGCCGAGCATCGGGTTTGCCTTCGCCTCCTACGACCAGGTATGGGCGGCGATGGACGGCGGCGTCGGCGATGTCGTCCGCGACGCCATCGGCAAGGCCGGGCTCGTCCCGACCGGGAAGATGTGGGACAACGGTTTTCGGCAGATCACCTCGTCGTCGAGCCGGCAGCTCAACAGCGTCGAAGACCTCCGGGGCTTCAAGATCCGCGTTCCCGTCACGGCGCTATTGACCTCTCTGTTCAGCGGGTTAGGGGCGCTGCCTTCAAGCATCAGTTACAGCGAACTCTACTCGGCGCTACAGACCCACATCGTCGAGGGGCAGGAAAACCCGCTGGCGCAGGTCTCGACCGGCAAGCTGTACGAAGTGCAGAAATATTGCGCGCTGTCGAACCACTGCTGGAGCGGCTACTGGATCGTCGCCAACCGCCGGGCACTGGCGAGCCTGCCGGCCGACCTGTTGGAACTCCTCAACCGAGAATTCGATGCCGCCGCCGTCAAGGAGCGCGCCGATCTGCTCGAGATGGACCGCTCGCTGCAGGCCGAACTGACCGGCAAAGGCATGATCTTCAACAAGCCCGACCCGGTGCAGTTCAGGGCGGCCCTGGTGAAGGCCGGCTTCTACACCCAGTGGCAGAAGACCTATGGCGCGGAGGCTTGGGCGATGCTGGAGAAATACACGGGGCCGCTGACCTGAGCTTCAGGTCGCCCGCTTGATGTCGGCGCGGATCGAGGCCGCCGCCCACACGAACAACAGCGCGCCGAGCGTGGTGGTGACGGCGGCCGACAACAGCGAGTAGCGCACGGCGTCGGCGCCGTAATCGTTCTTCAACGCGTCGTTGATCATGCCGACAGCCAGCGGGCCGACGCCCTGGCCGAAACAGGTTGCGGTCAAAAGGATGATGGCTGACGCCAGCGCCCGCATGCTGGGGCGTGGCACCGTCTGCGCGATGGCGAAGATCGGCCCGAGATGGAACCCGACCAGGAACGAAGTCGCCGCCAGCGCCGCGACCATGGTCGCAAAATCCGGCGTCAGCATGCACACTGCGAACACCGGTCCGGCGAGGCCCGAGGTGATCGCCGGCGCCCACAGCTTCCAGCGGTCGTCGCGCCGGCTGATCTGCGCCACCACGAGGCCGCCGACCAGCGTGCCCGCCATGCCGAACAGGCCCTTGAAGGTGCCGGCATAGGTGCCGATCTCGGCGCTCGTCAGGTGATGCACCCGCGCCAGGAATGGCGGGATCCAGGCGGCGGTGGCGTAGTTGGTATAGGTGGTCAGGCAAAAGCCGATCAGCATGATGACGAAAGTCTTTTGCGAGGTGAGAAAGCCGAGCGTCGGTCCGATCGGCTCGGGCGCGAAGGTTTCGGCGTGGGCGCCGCGCACTGGTTCGGAAATCGTCAGCCACAGGATCGCGGCCAGCGCAATGCCGGGCAGGCCGGCGGTGAAGAACGCCATCCGCCAGCCGTAGTGCTGGTTGATATAGCCGCCGAGAAAATAGCCCAGAAACACCCCGAGATAGGTGCCGATGGCGTAGACGCCGAGCGCGCGTGGGCGCTCGTTCTTGTCGAAGAGATCGGCGATCATCGATTGCGAGGCGGGGGTGCCGGCGGATTCCCCGATCCCGACGCCGATCCTGGCCAGCGCCAGGCTGCCCACACTCGAGGCCATGCCGCACACAAACGTCATCGCGCTCCAGAACGCGAACGCCAGCGCCACGATATTGCGCCGGTTGAGCCGGTCGGCGATGCGCGCAATGGGGATGCCGAGCAGCGAATAGAACAAGACGAAACCGAAGCCCGCGAGCAGGCCCATGGTGGTATCGCTGAGCGAAAATTCCTTTTTGATCGGCTCGATCAGCACGTTGAAAATGGTGCGGTCGAGAAAATTCAGCGCATAGACGATGGTCAGAAGCCCCAGCACATAGTATCGACGGTTGGACGGCCTTGCGGCTGTGTCGGCCTGCGCGACCGCCTGCGGCGCAAAATCGACCATGGTCTTCCCCCAGGATTAGTTTTTTATTTTGAGCCGGCCCGCAGTCAGGCCTCGCGAATGAAATTTCCGGCCTCGAATTCGACCGGCGGCGCACTCTGGTCGAACGAGACGCCGATCGGATCGCGCCCCGCGGCGACCGCCTCGAGTTGATCGCCCAGCATGCGCCGGATCATCAGGATGCCGCGGTCGCTCTGGCCGAAATGCTCCTCCGAATGCAGCGTCACCGGCCCCTGGCCGACCTGGGCCTCGTAATCGCCGGGAAATTGCTGGTGTTCGGCTTCCGTCATGTCCCACCAGAATTTGCCGTTGAATTTCGAGCGCATCCGCCCGATATCGCCGCGCGCCTTGACCCGGCCGGCGACGTAGATGCGGAAAGAAGTGTCGTCGATCGGCAATGTCCAGCCGATCGACTCGACGCGGGCGAATTGCGCGACCCGCGGATTGGGCACCACGCGCAGGGTAGGCAGCGCGGCTTCCGTCACCCGATAGAAGATCTTGCCCTCGTCCTGGTTGCGGATCGAGCGCACCGTGACGCCGCGCGGCGACATCTCGAACTTCACCTCGGGCATCGAGGCCATCATGTTGGTGAATTGGGGACCGCTGAAGGAGCCGTGCAGCACCGGAACGTGGTAGGGATCGACCACGTTTTCGAAATGCTGCAGCCAGTTGCAGGGGATGACGGCCGGTCCGCCGCCGCCGATCGAGGTATCGTCGGCCTCGACGAACTCGCCGTCGTCCATCTTTTCCAGGGCTTCGTAGCGTGGCAGCACCGGTTTTTTCTCCGGTGGTCCCATATAGGCGAAGATCAGCCCGTAGCGCTCCTGCAGGGGATACCAGGGCTGGCGCACCTTGTCCCTGAACTGGCCGCCGTCGGGTTCGCAGGGCTGCTCCAGGCAGTTGCCTTCGGTGTCGAATTTCCAGCCGTGGTAGCAGCAGCGGATGCCGTCCTCCTCCACCTTGCCATAATAGAGGGTGGTACCGCGATGGCAGCAGCGCGCGTGCAGGAGACCGGGCCGGCCATGCCTGTCGCGGAACAGGATGAGGTCCTCGGCCAATGCCCGGACCTTTCGGGGAATGTCGGCGGCGTCGGCGGAGAGGCCGATCGGGTGCCAGTAGCGGCGCAGCAGTTCCCCCATCGGCGTGCCGCGGCCGACCGCGGTCAGTTCGGTCCGGCTGACGGACGGCCGCATGGCATAAGCGGTGCCGAGATCGCGATCCCGCTGGGTGATGTTCATCGGCGCTTCCTCCACTTCCGGCCTTGCCGGCCGTTGTCGGTGACTGCGGTCAAATTGGACTTCGGGCAGGGGGAAGGTCAATGCGCAAAGAAATAGGGGGCTGGCGAAGCCGTCAAAATAGCTTGTCTTGCGCCCCTTGTTGCGCTGCGCTAAGCCTCGGAATGTTCCCCGTTAACGAATCTGCGGCTGTCTTGTGCCCGCAGGAAAAGGCAGCGCCGATGACCGGCATCCTTCAGAATTACCTTCCACTTGTGGTGTTTATCGGGGTCGCGGGCCTGATCGGTTTGGTGCTCCTGATCGCACCCTTCGTGGTCGCGTTCCAACAGCCAGATCCGGAGAAGCTGTCCGCCTATGAATGCGGATTCAACGCATTCGACGATGCCCGCATGAAATTCGACGTCCGCTTCTACCTGGTGGCCATCCTGTTCATTATCTTTGATCTCGAAGTGGCATTCCTGTTCCCATGGGCGGTGGCGTTCGGGAAGCTGGGGGCAACCGGCTTCTGGTCGATGGTGGTGTTCCTGGCCGTGCTCACCGTCGGCTTTGCCTATGAATGGAAGAAAGGCGCGCTCGAATGGGATTGAGCCCCGCTGTAGCACCCGCCACGACCGGCATTCTCGACCCCTCGACCGGCAGGCCGGTCGGCGCCAATGACCCCTATTTCCTCGAGGTCAATCACGAACTGTCCGACAAGGGTTTTTTCGTCGCCGCGGCCGATGACCTGATCACCTGGGCGCGCACGGGTTCGCTGATGTGGATGACCTTCGGTCTCGCCTGCTGCGCGGTCGAGATGATGCAGGTGTCGATGCCCCGCTACGACGTCGAGCGCTTCGGATTTGCGCCGCGCGCCTCGCCCAGGCAGTCCGACGTCATGATCGTGGCGGGCACGCTGACCAACAAGATGGCGCCGGCGCTGCGCAAGGTCTACGACCAGATGCCGGAGCCGCGCTATGTGATCTCGATGGGGTCGTGCGCCAATGGCGGCGGCTATTATCACTATTCCTACTCGGTGGTGCGCGGCTGCGACCGCATCGTGCCCATCGATGTCTACGTGCCCGGCTGTCCGCCGACGGCGGAGGCGCTGCTGTACGGCATCTTGCTGCTGCAGAAGAAAATCCGGCGCACCGGAACCATCGAACGCTAAGAGAGGCCCATGACTGATCCCGCAGACATGATCGTGCCGCTGCTCCGCGAAATGCGCGCCGAAGATCTGGCGGAACATGAGCGAACAAGGGCATTGATTCTGACTCTCGACAAGCGATTGGGCGGGGTAGAGAACTCGCAGAGAAGCTTTCGGCAAGCATTAACTGCCGACACCCTCCTCAGTAAGCTCGTGACCGGTGAATTCGAGGAGCGTATCGAAGCTCTCGAAACGAAGGTGCGAGAGTTAGAGGGCCACAAGTGAGCAAGCTCGATGAGCTCGGTGAGACGATCAAGGCGGCGCTGCCTGATGCTGTGACGGAGCATGCTGTGGCGTTCGATCAGCTAACGCTAGGAGTGCACGCAGACAAGATCGTCGATGTCGTGCGTTTCCTGCGCGATGATCCCGGTTGTCGTTTTGTCAGCTTCACCGATGTGACGGCGGTGGATTATCCCGGTCGCGAAAAACGTTTTGAGGTGATCTATCACCTGCTGTCGCCGACGCTGAACACGCGCATTCGGTTGCGGGTCGCGGCCGACGAGACCACGCAGGTGCCGTCGATCATCGAGGTATTTCCGGGCACCGACTGGTTCGAGCGCGAATGCTACGATCTCTACGGCGTGATCTTCACCGGCCATCCCGACATGCGGCGACTGCTGACCGACTACGGCTTCGACGGCCATCCCTTGCGCAAGGATTTCCCGCTCACGGGCTTCGTCGAGGTGCGCTACGACGACCAGGAAAAGCGGGTGTTGTATGAGCCCGTCCGCTTGAACCAGGAATTCCGCAACTTCGATTTTCTCTCGCCATGGGAGGGGGCGGACTACCCGATGCTGCCCGGCGATGAGAAGGCGGGACCGAAGGTCTGACCATGAACGAGCAGAATCTTCGTAATTTTACGATCAATTTTGGGCCTCAGCATCCGGCTGCGCATGGCGTGCTTCGTCTCGTGTTGGAGCTCGATGGTGAGGTCGTGGCGCGCGTCGATCCGCATATCGGTCTCTTGCATCGCGGCACCGAAAAACTGATCGAGCAGAAGACCTATCTGCAGGCCATCCCGTATTTCGACCGGCTCGATTATGTCGCGCCGATGAACCAGGAACACGCCTTCTGTCTCGCCGCGGAAAAGCTCTTGGGCATCGAGGTGCCGCGGCGCGGGCAACTGATCCGGGTGCTCTATTGCGAGATCGGCCGCATCCTGTCGCACCTGCTCAATGTCACGACGCAGGCGATGGACGTCGGCGCGCTGACCCCGCCGCTATGGGGCTTTGAAGAGCGCGAAAAGCTGATGGTGTTTTACGAGCGCGCCTCCGGCTCGCGGATGCACGCGGCCTATTTCCGCGTCGGCGGCGTGCACCAGGACCTGCCGCCAAAACTGATCGACGATATCGAGGCCTGGTGCGACCCGTTCCTATCGGTGGTCGACGATCTCGACCGGCTGCTGACGGGAAATCGCATCTTCAAGCAGCGCAATGTCGACATCGGCGTGGTCCCGCTCAAGGAAGCCTGGGAGTGGGGTTTTTCAGGCGTGATGGTGCGCGGCTCCGGCGCGGCCTGGGATCTGCGCAAGGCGCAGCCTTACGAATGCTATGCCGAGATGGATTTCGACATCCCGATCGGCAAGAACGGCGACTGCTACGACCGCTATCTGATCCGCATGGAGGAGATGCGCCAGTCCGTGCGCATCATGAAGCAGTGCATTGCAAAACTTCGCGCCGCCGATGGGCAGGGGCCGGTCGCGATCGAGGATAACAAGATCTTCCCGCCGCGCCGGGGCGAGATGAAGCGCTCGATGGAAGCGCTGATCCACCACTTCAAGCTCTACACCGAGGGTTTTCACGTCCCGGAAGGCGAGGTCTACGCCGCGGTCGAGGCGCCGAAGGGCGAGTTCGGCGTCTACCTCGTCGCCGACGGCAGCAACAAGCCCTACAAGTGCAAGATCCGCGCGCCGGGTTTCGCGCATCTGCAGGCGATGGATCACATCTGCCGCGGCCATCTGCTGGCCGACGTTTCCGCCATCCTCGGTTCGCTCGATATCGTGTTCGGAGAGGTCGATCGGTGATCGCTCTGCCGCCCATCCAGTTCGACCGCGCTTCGGGTTCGCTCGAGGGCGCCAACCTGTGGGAGCGGACGGCTGCGCTGGCGCTGGCGACGGGCTCGAAAATATCGTCGCATTTTTCGCATCGCGGCTACAACCACTGCGCCAACCTGCTGCGCAAGACGCTGTCCGAGCGCGATATCGCGATCAAACTCAATGCGGACGCGACGTTCGAATTCCCTTATGGCGACGGTTACTGGAGCAAGCTGCTCAACCGGTCTTATTCGTATGAGGACGAACTGGAATTCCTGTTCCGTGATTCCGTCTCGGT
This sequence comes from Bradyrhizobium sp., assembly GCF_035484855.1. Lineage (GTDB taxonomy): Bacteria > Pseudomonadota > Alphaproteobacteria > Rhizobiales > Xanthobacteraceae > Bradyrhizobium. The sequence goes on along the minus strand of NZ_DATHOP010000009.1, from coordinate 9,445 downwards.
GGATTACACGCTGATCGATTGCGGCGCCAATTTCGGTTACTGGTCGGTGCTGGTTTCGAGCGCGCCTTATGGTTCGCACAGGGCGATCGCGATCGAGCCGTCGTCCCAGAATTTCGCCAAGCTTGCCAACAACGCCGCCATCAACGGCAACCGCTTCGAACTGATGAAATGCGCCATTGGCGCCGCGCGGGGCACCGCGCGGCTGTCCGGCACCAAGCACGAGGCGTTCAGCATCGCCGGCGGCGCCGCTGTCGGCGGCGAGGACGTGCCGGTGATCGCGCTCGACAATCTGCTCGACGACGGCAAGGTTTCGGCCGGCGGGAAATTCCTCATCAAGCTCGACGTCGAGGGTGTCGAGGTCGAGGCGATCAAGGGCGGCACGCGGCTCTTGCAAGCCGACAGCGTGTTGTTGTGCGAGGAGCACGGCAACGATCCGCATCACACCGTTTCGCGCTACATCCTCGAACAGACCCCGCTCAAATTGATCGTCTACGATCCGCGCAGCAATCGCCTGGAGACGGTCACCGAGCTTTCGATCCTCGACCGCATCAAGGTTTCATCCCACGTCGGTTACAACGTGTTCGGCACCGCAAGCGCGTTCTGGCAAGACCGGATCAACGCGCTGAACGCAAACGCCGCACGCCGCATGCAATGAGAGACTGAACGATTATGTCTGTCCGCCGCCTCGCACCGAAGGAAATGCAGCCCGCGAACTTCACGTTCTCGGCGGAAAACCTCGCCTGGGCGAAAAACGAAATGGCGAAATATCCGGCCGGCCGCCAGGCTTCTGCCGCGATCGCGATCCTGTGGCGGGTCCAGGAACAGCACGAGGGCTGGGTTTCGGAAGCGGCGATCCGGGTCGTCGCCGATCTGCTCGACATGCCCCATATCCGGATGCTGGAGATTGCGACCTTCTATACGATGTTCCAGCTGGAGCCGGTCGGCAAGAAGGCGCATGTCCAGGTCTGCGGCACCACGCCGTGCCGGCTCCGCGGCGCTGCCGATCTCATTCAGGTGTGTCAGAGCCGCATCCATCACGATCCCTTCCATCTGTCGAAAGACGGCAATTTCAGCTGGGAGGAAGTCGAATGCCTCGGCGCCTGCGTGAATGCGCCGATGGTGCTGATCTGGAAGGACACCTACGAGGACCTGACCAAGGAGAGCTTCGGCAAGGTGCTGGACGGCTTTGCCGCCGGTAATCCGCCGAAGCCGGGACCGCAAATCAACCGGCAGTTTTCCGCCCCCGTCGGCGGTCCGACCACGCTGAAGGAAACCACATGAAGCTTGGTCGAACATCGCAGGCGGCAGGGCCGGGGAGCACCGTGGCAATGAAGCGCTGGGGTTATATCGCTTTGCACGCCGCTGTCGCCGCAGCGTTCTTTTTCCTGCTGCAGCGTTACGCGCTGAGTGCCTCGCTTGAATCGAGCCTGTTGTGGGCGGTGACCTTCGGCGGATGCGCCGCGGGGCTGGCCTACATGCAGTCCAATCGCGCACCCTAGGGAAGTTTTCCGTTATGCTCGACGACAAGGACCGCATCTTCAGGAATCTCTACGGCCTCCAGGACTGGGGCCTCGAAGGCGCGCGCCACCGCGGCGCCTGGGACGGCACGAAAGCGATCATCGACAAGGGCCGCGACTGGGTCATCAACGAGATGAAGGCCTCCGGCTTGCGCGGGCGCGGCGGAGCCGGCTTTCCGACCGGCCTGAAATGGTCGTTCATGCCCAAGGAATCCACCGACGGCCGGCCGAGCTATCTCGTCGTCAATGCCGACGAGTCCGAGCCCGGCACCTGCAAGGACCGCGAGATCATGCGGCACGATCCGCATCTCCTGGTCGAGGGCTGCCTGCTGGCGAGCTTCGCGATGGGCGCGCATGCCTGCTACATTTATGTGCGCGGCGAATTCATCCGGGAGCGCGAGCACCTGCAGGCCGCGGTCGATCAGGCCTATGAGGCCAAGCTGATCGGCAAGGACAACCTCAACGGCTGGCCGTTCGACCTCTACGTGACGCATGGCGCCGGCGCCTATATCTGCGGGGAGGAAACGGCGCTACTGGAAAGCCTCGAAGGCAAGAAGGGCCAGCCGCGGCTGAAGCCGCCATTCCCGGCCAATGTCGGTCTCTATGGCTGCCCGACCACGGTGAACAACGTCGAGTCGATCGCGGTCGCTCCCGATATCCTGCGCCGCGGCGCCGCGTGGTTCGCCGCCATCGGCCGGCCCAACAATGTCGGCACCAAGCTGTTCTGCATTTCCGGCCATGTCGAGCGGCCCTGCAATGTCGAAGAAGCCATGGGCATTCCGTTCCGCGAGCTGATCGAGCGGCATTGCGGCGGCGTCCGCGGCGGCTGGGACAATCTCAAGGCGGTCATCCCCGGCGGCTCGTCGGTGCGCATGGTGCCGGCCGAATTGATCATCGACACCCCGATGGATTTCGACAGCCTGGGAAAACTGCGCTCCGGCCTCGGCACCGCCGCCGTCATCGTCATGGACAAGTCGACCGACCTGATCCGGGCGATCGCGCGCATCTCCTATTTCTACAAGCATGAGAGCTGCGGCCAGTGCACGCCCTGCCGCGAAGGTACGGGCTGGATGTGGCGGGTGCTGACGCGGATGGCCGAAGGCCGCGCCCACAAGCGCGAGATCGACATGCTGCTGGAAGTGACAAAACAGGTCGAGGGTCACACCATCTGCGCGCTCGGCGACGCCGCGGCCTGGCCGATCCAGGGCCTGATCGCGCATTTCCGTCACGAGATCGAGGAGCGCATCGACGAATATTCACGCAAAGCCGATATCGACGATGCCGGCATCCTGGATCCTGCGCACATGGTCGCGGCGGAGTAGGGACGATGTCGCAACCGGGCATTCTTTGGTGGCAGAAATACGGGACGCTGGCGCAGATGGCGCAGGCGTCCGTGGCGCTGCTCGGCTTCGTTGCGATCCTGTTCCAGATCAACGAGCTCCGCTCCAACAGCCGCGCGGTCAGCGCTCGGCAGGTTTTTCTCGGCTACACCGACCTGGCGTTCAAGAATCCAAAATTCGCGGCGCCGGACTACGATGCGATCAAGGCCGGCAGCCACGACGAGCAGGTTCAGTACGAGAGCTTTGTGTCCTACTTCCTCTATGCATGTGAGGAGGCGACCGCGGCCTTCGCCGACAAGCGCGAATGGGTTGCGTCCTGCGACTACGACCTAAAGCCGCATCTGCCGTTCCTGTGCGAGAAATACAAGGCAGAGCCGGCCTATCTCGAAACCTACTCTGTCGATACCCAGCAATGGGTGAAGGCATCCCTGAAGACTGCCAGCGTCACACCGCCCGACTGCAAGCTGGGAAAGACCTGAGACCGCTATGACCAAACTCATCGTCGATGGCAAAGAGATCGATGTTCCCCCGGAGTACACGCTGCTGCAGGCGTGCGAGGCCGCGGGCGCCGAAATTCCGCGCTTCTGCTACCATGAGCGGCTGTCGATCGCCGGCAATTGCCGGATGTGCCTGGTCGAGATCAAGGGCGGCCCGAAGCCGGTCGCAAGCTGCGCCTGGGGCGTGCGCGATTGCCGTCCCGGTCCGAAGGGCGAGCCGCCGGAAATCTCCACCAAATCGCCGATGGTGAAGAAGGCGCGCGAAGGCGTGATGGAATTCTTGCTGATCAACCATCCGCTGGATTGCCCGATCTGCGATCAGGGGGGCGAGTGCGACCTGCAGGATCAGGCGATGGGTTACGGCGCCGACGCCTCGCGCTTTGCCGAAAACAAGCGCGCGGTCGAGGACAAATATCTGGGCGCGCTGGTCAAGACCTCGATGAACCGCTGCATCCAGTGCACCCGCTGCGTCCGTTTTTCCGCCGAAGTCTGCGGCGCGCCGGAGATGGGCGCCACCGGCCGCGGCGAGGACATGGAGATCACGACTTATCTGGAGTCGGCGCTGACCTCGGAGCTGCAGGGTAACCTGGTCGACATCTGCCCGGTCGGCGCACTGACCTCAAAGCCCTACGCGTTTGCCGCACGGCCCTGGGAGCTTGGCAAGACCCAGTCGATCGACGTGATGGACGGCGTAGGTTCCGCGATCCGGGTCGACACCCGTGGCCGCGAGGTGATGCGGATTTTGCCGCGCGTCAACGAGGCGGTGAACGAGGAATGGATTTCCGACAAGACCCGCCATGTCGTCGACGGCCTGCGCACCCAGCGGCTCGACCGGCCGTACATCAGGGAGAACGGCCAGCTCCGCCCCGCGTCATGGCCGCAGGCCTTCGAGGCGATTGCGGCGAAGATGGCCCGCAGCGACGGCAAGCGGATCGGGGCCATATCAGGCGATCTCGCCGCGGTGGAGGAGATGTTCGCGCTGAAGGACCTGCTTTCGAAATACGGCTCGGTCAACCTCGCCGTGCAGGGCGGCGACGCCTTCGATCCCAAGGCCGGTCGCGCCTCCTACCTCTTCAATCCCACCATTGCCGGCATCGACCAGGCCGATGCGCTCCTGATCATCGGTTCGAATCCGCGGAAGGAGGCTGCCGTCCTCAACGCACGCATCCGCAAGCGCTGGCGGACCGGCCAACTCAAGATCGGCCTGATCGGCGCCAACGCGGACCACACCTACGGCTACGATTATCTCGGCGCGGGCACGGATTCACTCACCGAGCTCGCAGGCGGCAAGCATTCGTTCGCGGATGTCCTGAAGGGCGCGAAACACCCGATCGTGCTGGTCGGATCTGGTGCTGCCGCTCGGTATGACGGGGTGGCGGTGCTGGCGCTTGCGGCGAAAATCGCCACCGATGTCGGCGCGCTCAAGGACGGCTGGAACGGTTTTGCAGTGCTGCACGATACGGCCTCCCGGGTCGGCGCGCTCGATATCGGCTTTGCCGGCGGCGCGGGCGGCTTGAGCGCGGCGCAGATGACGACGTTCGGCACGCTCGATGTCCTGTTCCTGCTCGGCGCCGACGAGACCAAAGTCCCGGACGGCACGTTCGTCGTCTATATCGGCACCCATGGCGACCATGGCGCGCATCGTGCCGACGTCATTCTGCCGGGCGCGGCCTACACCGAGAAATCCGGCATCTTCGTCAATACCGAGGGCCGGGTGCAGATCGCCAACCGCGCCGGCTTTCCTCCGGGGGAAGCGCGCGAGGACTGGGCGATCATCCGCGCGCTGTCGGATGTGCTGGGCAAGAAGCTGTCCTACGATTCGCTTGCCGCGCTGCGCCAGGTGTTGTTCAAGGTCGCCCCGCATCTGATGCGCGTCGACGCCATCGAGGCCGGCAACGCCGCCGGCATCGGCACGATCGCGGGCCGCGGCGGCAGCGTCGAGAAGACGCCGTTCAAATCCTCGGTCGAGGATTTCTATCTGACCAACCCCATCGCGCGCGCCTCGGCGGTGATGGCGGAATGCTCGAAGCTGGCCTCCGGGCAGATGCTGACGGCAGCGGAGTGAGCGTGACCTGATGGATGGATTCTTCGCAAGCGCGTTCTGGACCGGCTTCCTCTGGCCGCTGATCGTCATGGTTGCCGAAAGCCTGCTGCTGCTTGTCGTGCTGTTGATCGCGATCGCCTACATCCTGCTCGCCGACCGCAAGATCTGGGCGGCGGTGCAGATCAGGCGCGGCCCCAATGTCGTCGGCCCCTTTGGCCTGTTCCAGTCCTTTGCCGATCTTCTCAAATTCGTGCTGAAGGAGCCGATCATCCCCTCCGGCGCCAACAAGGGCGTGTTCCTGCTGGCGCCATTGGTATCCTGCGTGCTGGCGCTCGCGGCCTGGGCGGTGATTCCGATGAATCTCGGCTGGGTGATCTCCGACATCAATGTCGGCGTGCTGTACATCTTCGCGATCTCCTCGCTGTCGATCTACGGCATCATCATGGCCGGCTGGTCGTCGAACTCGAAATACCCGTTCCTGGCCGCGCTTCGCTCGGCGGCGCAGATGGTCAGCTACGAGGTCTCGATCGGTTTTGTCATTATCACGGTGCTGCTTTGCGCCGGCTCGCTCAATCTCTCCGCCGTGGTCGAGGCCCAAAATACCCATGGCTTCGCCAGCCTGATCGGCCTGCCCAAGCTGACCATCCTGAACTGGTACGTCTGGCCGCTGTTCCCGATGTTCGTGGTGTTCTACGTCTCGGCGCTGGCGGAAACCAACCGGCCGCCGTTCGACCTGGTGGAAGCCGAATCCGAACTGGTCGCGGGTTTCATGGTCGAATACGGCTCGACCCCGTATCTGCTGTTCATGCTCGGCGAATATGTCGCGATCACCACGATGTGCGCGATGGCAACCATCCTGTTCCTCGGCGGCTGGCTGCCGCCGATCGCGGTAGCGCCGTTCACCTGGGTGCCCGGGGTGATCTGGTTCGCGCTCAAGGTATTTTTCATGTTCTTCATGTTTGCGATGGCGAAGGCGATGGTGCCGCGCTACCGCTACGACCAGTTGATGCGGCTCGGCTGGAAGGTGTTCCTGCCGCTGTCGCTGGCGATGGTGGTTGTCGTCGCCGGCGTGCTGCATTTCGCTGGCATCGCGCCGCAATGAGGTCGCCATGAGTGTCAACATCAACGCCACCGCGCGCTCGCTTCTGCTGACGGAATTCGTATCGGCGTTCTTTCTCGCCATGCGCTATTTCTTCAAGCCGAAGTCGACGCTGAATTATCCATTCGAGAAGGGGCCGATCTCGCCGCGCTTCCGCGGCGAGCACGCGCTGCGCCGCTACCCCAATGGCGAGGAGCGCTGCATCGCCTGCAAGCTGTGCGAGGCGATCTGCCCGGCGCAGGCCATCACCATCGAGGCCGGCCCGCGCCGCAACGACGGCACCCGCCGCACCGTGCGTTACGACATCGACATGGTGAAATGCATCTATTGCGGGCTGTGCCAGGAGGCTTGTCCGGTCGATGCCATCGTCGAGGGGCCGAATTTCGAATTCGCGACCGAGACGCGCGAGGAACTCTACTATGACAAGGCCAAACTGCTCGCCAATGGCGACCGCTGGGAGCGCGAACTTGCGAAATCGATCGAACTCGACGCGCCGTACCGGTGAGGTGAGGGCATGATCGTATCCCATACCCATACGTCATTCCGGGGCGCGCGCAGCGCGAACCCGGAATCTCGAGATTCCGGGTCTGGTCCTTCGGACCATCCCGGAATGACGGGGAATTCACGATGATCCTTGCCGCGCTGTTCTTCTATCTGTTCGCCGGCGTCTGCGTCGCCTCGGCGGTGATGGTGATTGTGTCGCGCAATCCCGTGCACTCCGTGCTGTTTCTGATCCTCGCCTTCGTCAACGCGTCGGGTCTTTTCATCCTGATGGGGGCGGAATTCCTGGGGATGGTTCTCATCTTCGTTTATGTCGGCGCGGTCGCGACCATGTTCCTGTTCGTGATCATGATGCTGGATGTCGACTTCACCGAACTGCGCGAGGGCTTTATCGAGTACCTGCCGGTCGGTCTGGTGATCGGCGGGATTTTCCTGTTCGAACTGCTCCTGACCGTCGCGGTCTGGACGATCAACCCCGGCATTGCCAAATCGATCACTGCGGCGATTCCGGCCAATGTCAGCAACACCGAGGCGCTCGGCCTCGTGCTCTATACGAAATATATCTATTACTTCCAGATCGCCGGCATGGTGCTGCTGGTGGCGATGATCGGCGCCATCGTGCTGACCTTGCGCCACAAGGCCAGTGTCAAGCGGCAGGACATCAACGTACAGAACGCGCGGACGCCGGAGATCGCGATGAGCGTGCGCAAGGTGGCCTCCGGCCAGGGCCTGCAGGACGCGGACGCGCCGGAGTGGGTGCAATGACGATCGGTCTCGGACATTATCTTGCGGTCGGCGCGATCGTGTTCACGCTCGGCATCCTCGGCATCTTTCTCAACCGCAAGAACATCATCATCATCCTGATGTCGGTCGAATTGATCCTGCTCGCGGTCAATATCAACCTGGTGGCGTTCTCGACTTTCCTCGGCGACATCGTCGGCCAGGTGTTCGCGCTGTTGGTGCTCACGGTGGCCGCGGCGGAGACGGCGATCGGTCTGGCGATATTGGTGGTGTATTTCCGCAACCGCGGCTCGATCGCGGTTGAAGACGTCAATATGATGAAGGGCTAGCGCGCTTATGATCCAGGCAATCGTCTTTCTGCCGCTGATCGGCGCTATCCTCGCCGGCCTGATCTCCATTTTCGGGGCGCATGCGCGCAATCCCAGCGGCGACACCATGGAGCATCACGACGATGCCCATGGCGCCGACGCGCATGCCTCAGAGGCCCATGACGACGATGCCGACGATCATGGTCACGACGATCACGCGGTCGAACCGCCGGCGGCGGGTTCGCGCGCGGCCGAATTGATCACCACCGGCCTGTTGTTCGTTTCGGCGGGGCTATCCTGGTTCGTGCTGGTCGATGTGGGCTTCCTGCATCACGACGCCCGCATTGCGCTGTTCCCCTGGATCAATTCGGGCGATCTGCAGGTCGCCTGGGCGCTGCGGGTCGATACGCTGACCGCGGTGATGCTGGTCGTGGTCAATACCATCTCGTCGCTGGTGCATCTTTATTCGATCGGTTACATGGACGAGGACCCGTACCGGCCGCGCTTCTTCAGCTACCTCAGCCTGTTCACCTTCGCGATGCTGATGCTGGTGACATCGGACAATCTGGTGCAGCTGTTCTTCGGCTGGGAAGGCGTCGGCCTCATGAGCTACCTGCTGATCGGCTTCTGGTACCAGAAGCCGTCGGCGAATGCAGCGGCGATCAAGGCCTTCGTGGTCAACCGGGTCGGCGATTTCGGCTTTGCGCTCGGCATTTTTGCGATTTTCGCGCTGATCGGCTCGATCGATTTCGAGACCATTTTTGCCGGTGCGCCGGGGCTGACTGGCAAGACCATCGACTTTTTCGGCTGGCACGCCGACGCGCTGACATTGGTATGTCTGCTGCTGTTCATGGGTGCGATGGGCAAGTCCGCCCAGTTCCTGCTGCACACCTGGCTGCCGGACGCCATGGAAGGTCCGACGCCGGTCTCCGCCCTGATCCATGCGGCGACCATGGTCACCGCCGGCGTCTTCATGGTGGCGCGGCTGTCGCCGCTGTTCGAGCTCGCCCCCAACGCGCAGGCCTTTGTGATGTTCATCGGCGCCACCACCGCCTTCTTCGCCGCGACCGTCGGCCTCGTGCAGAACGACATCAAGCGCATCGTGGCCTATTCGACCTGTTCGCAGCTTGGCTACATGTTCGTGGCGATGGGAGCAGGGGCCTATTCGGTCGGCATCTTCCATCTCTTCACCCACGCCTTCTTCAAGGCGCTTCTGTTCCTCGGCTCGGGCTCCGTGATTGCCGCCATGCATCACGAGCAGGACATGCGGCGCATGGGCGGCCTCAGGAAGGTCATTCCCTTCACCTTCTGGATGATGGTGATCGGCACGCTGGCGCTCACCGGCTTTCCCTTCACCGCCGGCTATTATTCGAAGGACGCGATCATCGAGGCGGCCTA
>NZ_DATHOP010000008.1:0-11205 GCF_035484855.1 Bradyrhizobium sp. | reverse complement strand
GAGCGCCAAGGTCACGCCGCCGAGCCAGACGACCCAACGGGTGCCGACGCGCTCCTCGAGCCCGGGCGATGCGCCCGCGTCGGGCGGGGGTGAAGCGGCCGCAACACCGGCCGTATCGTGCAGTGGCCGGGACTCTGGCTCGCCAGCAGCCGTGGTCGGTTCGCTCGCTATTGCCGGCTGCCCGACCGGCATACCGGGTGGTGAGGTTGCGAGCGTTTGCTCAAGCGGGGCGAGGGGAGGAGTCGCTGGCCCCGCCTTCAGCGCGACCGCTTCGAGCGCATCCAACCGCGCCCGCAGCGCAGCGGTCTGATTGAATGCCTTGCGCGCGAGGATCAGCGCAACGGCCGCGACCAGGAGCGCAAAGAAGACGATCATCTAGTGTCCCGATTCCGACGTTCGTATCCCTTCGCGGCGTGCTCGTTTACGAACGTCGGAATCGAAGGGACACTAGCAAATCCATGTTTCTAGTGGTCCAATTCCAACATTCGCATCCTATCTCGGCAGGCAATCTTGCGAATGTTGAAATTCATGGACCACTAGCAAATATCAGTTTCTAGTGGAGTTTTGGATTTGACATTCGCTTTTCGAACTCATGGTTGGTACCGTCGCGAATGTCAAATCCACTCCACTAGTGTGGCTTTTGGTTCAGAAGTCCGCATGACGAACTCGCGGCAGCAATGATACGGACTTCTGAACCGCCACACTAGTGCGGCGAATTTGAAGTTCCTATCGGTATCGCGGCAAGTTCGTGATAGGAACTTCAAATTCAAGCCGCACTAGAATCAACAAGTCGCTAGAGCTCCTTTGATTCCGAAGTTCGCATCAGAGGTCGCCTTGATAGCTTGCGAACTTCGGAATCGGAGCTCTAGCATCCGGGCGACGCGCCGGTCGTCGGGGCTTCGCGATTCCAACGAATCGCCTCCCAAGGTTCGTCGCGCTACTGAGTGTGACTTATCGCGCCCAAAGTTCAAACAGGAAGGTAGGGTTTTTGCGTCGCGGCGGTCGTGGCGATCGCCTGAGGGCTAAGGAATCATTCGAGATCGATGCGGAAAGGCCTGCCTTCCACGGTCATGCTGCCCGGACCCATCTCATCGAGCGCGCGCAGCATTCGGCCCTCGCGCCCAAGTGCCTTGTCGGCCAGGCGTACGATCAGCCGGTTCGGCGAGGCGATCGGGGAGGCCTCCCGTATCTGTCTGGCGATCGCGATTTCATCGCGACGCGGGTTGAGCGCGCAAGCCGCGGCAAAGGCGCTCGCGGTGGAGCGGCTGATGCCGGCATAGCAATGCACCACCAGCGGCGCGGCACGGTCCCAGCCGCGCACGAAATTCAGCACCTGCTCGACATGGAAATCCGAGGGCGCGACATAACCCTCGATCGCCTCGGTGATGTCGTCCATCTGAACCTTCAGATGATTGGCGGGGAGCACCGATTCCGGCCGCTGCACCTGGGCGACATTGGCCATCACGGTCAGTACATGACTGGCGCCGGTGGCCTTGACGGTATCGGGAAGTGCGGCGAGCGAACAGACGTGAAGCATGGCGTTCCTTTTTTCTCGCCAACTATAATACGTAGGGTGGGCAAAGCGAAGCGCGCCCACCGCAATACGACGTAATATGAAGAGGTGGGCACGGCGCTTTGCGCCTTTGCCCACCCTACGAAGTAACGGCCTTGAATCGCGCCAAAAACCGCTTCTCGGCCCTGGCCGCGGACCAGGGCGTCAGATAGTCCTGGCGCGCGGCCTCCGGCAATCCGGGATCGCGGCCGAACAGGCGTTTTGCCTCTGTTTCCGCAAAGCCCGCAAGTTCCGTCGCCTCGAGATAGGCCGCGCCGCGGTCGGCGGCCTTGATCTGCTCGGTGATTTCGTCCGTCAGCGCCGGCGGCAGGCCGAAGCGGATATGGATCGCCGCCAGCAGCCGTTTTTCCACCGCCTTGTAGTCGCCGCCCAGCACCGCCTTGAACGGCGAGATCATGTCGCCGATGACGTATTCCGGCGCATCGTGCAGCAGTGCCGCCAGCCGCACGCGGATGTCGACGCGCGGGGTCTGCTCGCGCATGACAGCCTCGACCAGGAGCGTGTGCTGCGCCACCGAGAAGATATGGGCGCCGCGGGTCTGGCCGTTCCAGCGCGCGACCCGCGCTAGCCCATGGGCGATATCGGCGATCTCGATATCGAGCGGCGAGGGGTCGAGCAGATCGAGCCGGCGTCCCGACAGCATGCGCTGCCAGACGCGAATCGAAATCGGCGGCGCCGCCAGCTCCTTTCGGGAGGTCATTTGGCTTTGAGGCGGGGGCTGCGCTGTTTTCCGGCGCAACTCTCGTGGCAGAAGCATGTCACCAGGTGGTCGTTGACCATGCCGGTGGCCTGCATGAAGGCATAGACGATGGTCGGGCCTACGAACTTGAATCCGCGCGCCGCGAGCTCCTTCGATATCTCGATTGAGAGCGGCGTCGACGCCGGCACGCTGGCCGTGGTCTTGAAGTTGTTGACCCTCGGCTTGCCGTCGACGAAATCCCAGAGGAATTTCGAGAAGCCGGGACCGTCTTCCATGATTCTGAGGTAGGATTTTGCGCTGGCAACTGCGCCTTCGATCTTGGCGCGGTTGCGCACGATGCCGGCGTCGTTCATCAGGGCGTGGATTTTCTTGGCGTTGTAGCGGGCGATCTTCTCGGGCCGAAAATCGTCGAAGGCTTTGCGGAAGTTTTCCCGCTTGCGCAGGATCGTGATCCATGACAGCCCGGCCTGGAAACCGTCGAGGATCAGCTTCTCATAGAGCGCGCGGTCATCATATTCCGGCACGCCCCATTCGGTGTCGTGATAGGCCATGTAGAACGGGTCTTCGCCGGGCCACGGGCACCGGATCAGGCCATCGGCATGCAGGCGCGCGGACCGGCTCATGCGACGGTCTGCTTCGGCTGGCTGGCGAGATCATCCGGATCGGCGAGCCGGACGGCAAGCCCGCCCGAAGTCAGCTTCTGACCTGCGGCCAGCGCGTCGGCGGCGCGATCGATTCTGATCAGCGCCAGACCGTTGCGATCCGCGGTCGAACCCAAGGTGCCGACCGGCTTGTCGCCGGCGACGATCGCGGTGCCGGGTTCCGGCGCAAAACCTTCGAACAGGATCCGCACGGTTCGTGTCCGCGCGGTGCCGCGATGCTGCATCCGCGACACCACTTCCTGGCCGACGTAACAGCCCTTGTCGAAATCGACGCCGTGCAGGCGATCCATGTTGGTCTCGTGCGGAAACGCGTCGCCATACATGAAATCCAGCCCGCCGCGCGGGACGCCCGAGGCGATGCGATGGGCCTCATAGGCGGCGCTGTCCACGAGCTCCGCGCCGATCAGATCGGCGACCTTCCGGGCGAGTTCTTCGGGGATCAGGATCCGCCAGCCGAGTGCGGCGTTGCGGGGGTCGGCGAACGAAAGGTCCGGCCTGATCGCGAAATCGCCGTCCCAGGCCGCGAGCACGCCGAGATTTTCGGACAGATTCTCGATTCCGACCTTGGCGCGCAGCTTGTAGAAGCCGAGCTTGTCGGCAAGCGCCCGCGCCAGCGCGCGTGGGCAATCGAATAGAAAACCGCCGCCGTGGCCGGCGGGCGCTTCGGTGATCAGGAAATCCACCGATATCTTGCCCTGCGGGGTCAGCAAGGCCCCGAACCGGGCTAGCCCCGGGCGAAGCAGCGTCACGTCCGTGGTGACGAGGCCGTTGAGAAAGTCCCGCGCGCCGTCGCCCGAGACCTTGACCACGCCACGGTCGGGGAGAAACGCTGCTTTCATGCAAAAATCTCTTGTGACATGTTGCAGCGGAACGTATGCCGCCAAGGCTTAAACGACAAGGCCCGCCGGGCCTGGGATCACCTCAGCCTGAGGATTTGGACGAGAAACGATGAGCCAGAGTTTTGACCTGATCCTGAAGTCCGGCACCGTGGTCAATCAGGACGGCGAGGGCGTGCGCGACATCGGCATCGCGGGCGGCCGCATCGCCGAGATCGGCTCGCTCGCAAGCGCCTCCGCCGCGGAGGTGATCGACTGCAAGGGCCTGCACATCCTGCCCGGCGTGATGGACACGCAGGTGCATTTTCGCGATCCGGGCCTGACCCACAAGGAAGACCTGGAAACCGGTTCGCGCAGCGCCGTGATGGGCGGCGTCACCGCGGTGTTCGAAATGCCCAACACCGATCCCCTGACCATCAACGAAGCGGCCTTCGCCGACAAGGTGAGGCGCGGCCGTCACCACATGCATTGCGATTTTGCGTTCTTCATCGGCGGCACCCGGGACAACGTGGCCGATCTGCCGGAACTCGAGCGCGCGCCGGGCTGCGCGGGTGTGAAGGTGTTCGTTGGCTCGTCGACTGGTGCGCTGCTGGTGGAGGATGACGAGAGCCTGCGGCGGATTTTCAACGTAATAAAACGCCGCGCCGCGTTTCATGCCGAGGACGAATATCGCCTCAACGAGCGCAAGCATTTGCGCATCGAGGGCGATCCGCGCTCGCATCCGGTCTGGCGCGACGAGACCGCGGCGCTCTTGGCGACGCAGCGTCTGGTCAAGCTCGCCCATGAGACGGGAAAACGCATCCATGTGCTGCACATCTCGACCAGGCAGGAGATCGAATTTCTGCGCGACCACAAGGACGTCGCCTCCTGCGAAGCGACGCCGCATCATCTCACGCTGGTCGCGCCCGAATGCTACGAGCGGCTCGGTACCCGCGCGCAGATGAACCCGCCGGTGCGATCAGTCGAACACCGCGACGGCATCTGGCGCGGCATCGAACAGGGCATCATCGACGTGCTCGGCTCCGATCACGCCCCGCATACGCTGGAGGAGAAGGCGAAAATCTATCCGGCCTCGCCCTCGGGCATGACCGGGGTGCAGACGCTGGTGCCGTTGATGCTCGACCACGTCAACGCCGGACGATTGTCGCTGGCCCGCTTCGTCGATCTCACCAGTGCGGGTCCCGCGCGGCTCTATAATATCGCCTGCAAGGGCCGCATCGCCGCCGGCTATGATGCCGACTTCACCGTGGTCGATCTCAAGCGCAGCGAGACCATCACCAACCAATGGGTGGCCTCGCGCGCCGGCTGGACGCCCTATGACGGCTTGCGCGTCACCGGCTGGCCGGTCGGCACGTTCGTGCGCGGGCGGCCGGTGATGTGGCAGGGCGAATTGACGACGCCCGCGACCGGCGAGCCGGTGCGGTTTCTGGAGACGCTGAAGGCCTAGTCCTTCCGTTCTCGAGGGAAGGCGCATCGCCAATCCCGGTCGCGTCACAGCGCGCCGGACTTGTCGAGCCAGCGCAGGATCACGGCATCGACACTGTACGGCCCGGCCCCGGCCGAGACGAACAGGATCAGCATGAACGCATACAGGACCTCAGGCAGATAGAGCCAATCGTCGATCCGGTCCGCTCGATCGATCGGCTGGTAACCTGCGATGCGCAGTCGCCCCGACGTGAAGCTGGCGACGAGGACGATCGCAAGCAGGCCGAGCGCGGCAAGCGGCGTAAGCAGTCCGATGACGACCGCGCTGCCGCCAGCGAATTCGACCGATGGCACCCACCATTGGTTGATCCAGAGCGCCGCAACGTGCAGGGATGTCAGCTCGTCGACAAAGGCACGATGGCGCTGCGCGTTGAACAGCTTGTGGTAGCCCGAGAACATGAAGAACATCCCGACCGCGACACGGTCGAGCGTGAGCGCGATGTCGGTCCACCCGACCCCCTTGAACAGTATATCGATCACTTTGCTTCTCCCCGGATGATTGCGCGCTCCTCGCGAACGTGCGAGGCGGAAGTTTCATGGCGCTCCCTCGCAGATCGATATTATTCCAACTTCAGCACCCGTGAAAGGAGCCGCGGCTTTCGCGCATGACACGAAACAGACATGCGGGCGGTCTGTCTGGACCGCATAACTGGATCGCAAAGAGCGTTAGCGACCGACGGCAAGGTCGGCTATCATTGCCGAAACCAATCGATGGACGGGAGGCGAACTTGAATAAAGCCACGTTGGCTCGGCGATATATTCTCAAGCTGATGGCCGCCGCGGGCGGGATAGGTCTGTCCGCCGCGCGCACCTTCCGATCCGGTGCGGCCCATGCGGCCGGCGTGCCCGCATATGATCCCGCCGCGAAATTCGATCTTGACGTCAGCGAAGTCGAGCTTCGGCGCAATGGTGCCGGCCGCATGCTGATGGCCCGGATTTACCAGCCGAAAGGGCCGGGACCATTCCCGACCGTTCTCGACCTGCACGGCGGCGCGTGGAACGCAAAAAACCGCCTCGCTGAAGAACCGATGGATCGAGCGCTGGCGGCGAGCGGCCTCTTGGTCGTGGCCGTCGACCTGACGCTTGCGCCGGAAGCGCCGTATCCGGCCTGCGTGCAGGACGCCAACTTCGCCGTGCGCTGGCTCAAGGCGAACGCCGCGTCCTGGGACGGTGACGCCTCGAAGCTCGGTGTCTACGGATCCTCCAGCGGCGGTCACGTCGCGGAGCTGCTGGCGATGCGGCCGCATGATCTACGCTACAATTCGATTCCGCTTGCCTCTGCGCCTGGTGTCGACGCCACCGTCGGCTACGTCGCGATGCGTTCGCCGATCAGCAGCACCTTTGCGCGCTATGAAAACGCGGAGCGTCGCGGCAACGCGGGCATGGTGAAAAACAACAAGGTGTTCTTCAATCCGTGGGAGACGATCCACGAAAGCAACCCGCAGGAAATTCTGGAGCGCAGCGAAAAGGTTACGCTAGTGCCGTTTCTCATCATGCAGGGCGCGCTTGACGACAACATGTTGCCGGAGTTTCAGGAAAAATTCGTCACGAGCTACAAGGCCGCCGGTGGCGCGTGCGACTATCGCCTGTTCGAAAACTCCGTTCACGAGTGGGTCGCGCAACCCGGTCCTCAGACCGACAAGGCGCGCGAGGTGGTAAAGGAATTCATCGCCCGCCAGCTGAAAGTCTAATTGAGGAACACTGCCCCGCTGATTTCGCGGAGCACCTCATCCAAAGCTGCATGCGTGCATGCGTCCGCGGCTTGACGGTTGCCGAGATTCAGGACGACACTGGCACACCAAAAAATGAGCTCGCGGGCATCTGGCAAAGCTCCGGGGGAGGAAACCATGTCGAAACGCAGCAGCCCGCGCCGCGATGGCGTCCCCGACACCAGCCGTCGGAATTTCCTGAAAGGCGCAACCATCGCCGGCGCCGCGGCGCTGGGAACGCCGGCCGCGGCCAACACCGCGGTCCCGGGCTTTCCGGAAGAGCGTCCCAAGGCCAGCCTTCCCGGCCCAAAACTCGCCGCCGCCGACACGATGCCGCCGCCGGCCGATCCGGTTAATCAGAGTTCGAGCGGCGGCGACTTCATGGTCGATGTGCTCAAGACGCTCGACATCGATTACCTCGCGATGAACTGCGCCTCGAGCTTCCGTGGCCTGCATGAGGCGGTGATCAACCATGGCGGCAATACCAAGCCCGAGATCATCACCTGTCCGCACGAAGAGATCGCGGTGCATATGGGTCAAGGCTACGCCAAGATGGAAGGCAAGCCGCTCGCCATGATCTGCCATGGCGTGGTCGGGCTGCAGCATGCATCGATGGCGATGTACAATGCGTGGTGCGACCGCGTCCCCGTCATCGTGATGGGCGGCAACATCACGGAGGCCGACAAGCGCGCGCCGGGCGCCGAATGGCCGCATTCGGCGATCGACCCGGCGGCGCTGACCCGCGACTTCGTCAAATGGGACGACCAGCCGGCCTCGCTGCAGCATTTCGCGGAATCGGCGGTGCGCGCCTACAAGATCGCCACCACGCCGCCGATGGCGCCGGTGATGCTGTCGCTCGACGCGGAGCTGCAGGAAAATCCGATCGAGAACCGCGCACTCCTGCGCATCCCGAAATTCACCCCGGCGCTGCCGCCGCAAGGCGACGACGCGGCGTTGGCCGAACTCGCCAGGATGCTGGTCGCGGCGGAAAACCCGGTGATCCTGTGCGACCGGGTAGCGCGCACGCCGGCGGCCATGCCGCGCCTGGTGGAACTTGCCGAAACGCTGCAATGCGCCGTGATCGACAATTACGGCCGAATGAACTTTCCCTCGCGCCATCCGCTCAACCAGTCGTTCCGCCGCTCCATCCTGTCGCAGG
This sequence comes from Bradyrhizobium sp., assembly GCF_035484855.1. GTDB lineage: Bacteria > Pseudomonadota > Alphaproteobacteria > Rhizobiales > Xanthobacteraceae > Bradyrhizobium. The sequence goes on along the minus strand of NZ_DATHOP010000008.1, from coordinate 3,081 downwards.
CCGACCTGATCCTGGCGATGGAGGTCAACGATGTGTGGGGGACGCTCAGCAGTTTCCACGATCGCATCGTGCGCAGCTCGGAGCCGCGGTACAAGAAGACCGCCAAGATCGTCATGCTCGGTACCCGCGGCCTTTATATGAAGGCCAACTATCAGGATCTCGGCCGCTACCAGGAAGCCGACCTCGACATCACAGGCGATGCCGAGGCGAGCCTGCCGACCTTGATCGAGCAGGTCAAGCGCCAGGTCGATGAGGGCCGCAAAGCGGCCTTCGACGCGCGCGGCAAGAAGCTCGCGGCGGCAAAGCTCGCCACCATCGAGCAGGCGAAATCGGACGCCACCATCGGCTGGGACGCGAGCCCGATCACCACGGCGCGGCTGTGCGCCGAGCTCTATAACCAGATCAAGGACGAAGACTGGTCGCTGGTCGGCACCTCGATCCGCCTGTCATGGCCGCACCGGCTGTGGAATTTCGAAAAGCCGCATCAATGGAACGGCGTCGCCGGCGGCGGCGGTGTCGGCTACACCTTGCCGTCGTCGCTCGGCGCTGCGCTTGCCAACAAGCGGCACGGCCGGCTGACGATCGCGATCGGCGGCGACGGCGACTTCATGTTCGTGCCGTCGACGCTATGGACGGCCGCGCACCATCGGATTCCCCTGCTTTATATCGTGCATAACAACCGCGCCTATCATCAGGAATACATGTATCTGCAGACGATGGCCGCGCGCCATGGCCGCGGCATCACCAACACCGATATCGGCACCACCATCAAGGACCCCTTCGTCGATTATGCGACGCTCGCCAAGGGCTTCGGCGTTTACGGCGAAGGCCCGATAAGCGATCCGAACGAGCTTGCGCCCGCGCTGAAGCGCGCGGTCGCCATGGTCAAGAGCGGCCAGCCGGCGCTGCTTGATGTCGTGATGGATCAGCGTTGAAGCGGGGACAAGCGAAGATGAGGATCAGTCAGTCTGTGATGCGCATCGGAACTGTTGCCGTGATCGCCGCCGTTTTCGCTATCGGCGGCATCGTTACGGCGCGCGCCGACGACCTGCCGGCCGGCGACCCCGTCAACGGCAAGCGTCTTTACCTCGCGGACGGTTGCTTCGAATGCCACGGCCGTGCCGGGCAGGGCGGCAACTTCAACTATCCGGTCCCGGCGCTGGCGCAGATTGCGCTGCCGGTGGAATCGTTCGTCGCCTTCCTGCGCGAGGCGCCGAACGACATGCCGTCGTTTTCGGAGCAAGTGCTGTCCAACAAGGATGCCGCCGACATCCACGCCTTCCTGAGCTCGCTGCCGGGTCCGAGGGCCGCCAAGGACATTCCGATCTTGAACCAGTGACGGAGTGCCCGCCGCCCAAGGCGGCAGCATCGGGGAATATGCTCTTGCATATCGCGCGCGCCTCTCTCGCGAGACGCGCCCGTTCAAGCCGGACGCTGGCCGGCGGCCAAAAACGACGCGATTGACCCGACTCGGACGTAAATGGCTCCGACCCTTCGTCCAACTGACTTAGACCGATAACACTGCCGGGCACTGACAGACACCAGAAGAGCGAGGACATCATGACCATCCGCAAGACCGTCACCGTGGTCGAGGAGATCAATAGCGAGTACGGCGCGGCCGCCAACCCCCCGCTGCGACGCGTTGCGATTGCCGCGGTGTTCGAGAACCCGCTCGCCGGCAAGGCGGCCGGCGCCGACCTCAAACCCCTGATCGAATATTCGCTCGAGCTCGGGGCTTCGCTCACCAGGACGGCGCTGGCGACACTTGGCGCGAGCCCGGCGCAGCTGCGCGCCTACACCAAGGCGGCGGTGGTCGGCATCGGAGGCGACCTCGAACACGGCGCGGCGATGATCCATCCGAGGTTAGGCATGGCGATGCGCCGCGCCATCAAACGCGGTCGCGTCATCATTCCGGGCCACGCCAAGGTCGGCCCGCCGGGCACCACCGTCGATCTGATCTATGGTCCGCTGGACGAGGGTTGGGATCTGGATGCCTTTGATTCAACCCCGGTGCTGATCCACGACGCGCCGCGGCCGCACGAAATCGTATTGTGGATCGGTTACGCCACCGGCCCGCGCGTCAACGCCCGCTGCAAGGGTCCGGATCAGAAGGAAGTCGACGCGCTCGTCGCATCTTTCGCCGGCGGCTGAGATTTCATTCGGCGTGCTTGGCGTGGCGAGCGCCGATCCTTGAAAGGCGGGCTTTGGGCGCATAGGCATAGGCGGTGCTGGCATCGGGCCGGAACGGATCGCGGAGACAATCGCCGCCGCGGCCGGAGGACATCGCCTGACATTGCGCCATGGTCTCGAAACTGCAGGACAGCATGTAGGAGGTAATGTCCCTGCGGCAATATTCGCCCGCCGAAGCGGGCGTCGCAGACGCGACAAAGGCCAGCGCACACAGCGCCGTGATCGGCGCTCCGATCATCGTCAAAAGATATTTCATCGTTTCTCTCCTTGTGGGTTTCGACCCCGGAGCGGTGACATGGGATTGCGGTCAGAGGCGCGCTATCCGGCTGATAAAATAACAAGGCCATTCTCTTCGCTCGCCCCGCAGCGACTTGATCCTGCTGCGCAGCGGCTCTTTTGAAGTATGTTCGTCATATTAAACGGGTCACGCCGGCGCGGCGCCGTGTCGGAAATGACGGAAGCGTACGATATATCGACGATCAACGAACTGTGAGGTGAGAACAACCCGATGAGCTGCCGGCGGCCGGCCGGTCCGACGGGCAAATCACCGACCTCCCGACGTCCTTGTCCGCTCCAATTGTCAAGCCCTTCCTGCAAAAATATTCTGCTTTACCGAATATTCTGATTATCCTATATTGCTCCCGTCCCGCCCCACCAAAAGGGGCGTATCATGATCGTCGCGAACGCGGGGCGGGATGCGGTGGACGCCGAGGGTGCATCTGACGAGGGCACTTGAGGCGGACGGAAAAAGCGTGTGGTCCTGGCACCCCGACGCTGGTGTCAAGTTCGCGTGAAGTGACGCGGATGACGGTGGCCAAAAGGCCCGGAGCACCGGGGAGAGCGCGCTATAATCCGTAAACCATTGCGTGGGGAATGCCGGGTGATTCCGGT
>NZ_DATHOP010000007.1:0-19389 GCF_035484855.1 Bradyrhizobium sp. | reverse complement strand
GCACACGCGTTAGCAGGTCACACCGGAATCACCCGGCATTCCCCACGCAATGGTTTACGGATTATAGCGCGCTCTCCCCGGTGCTCCGGGCCTTTTGGCCACCGTCATCCGCGTCACTTCACGCGAACTTGACACCAGCGTCGGGGTGCCAGGACCACGCGCCTTCTCCGTCCGCCTCAGATGCCCTCGTCAGAGACACCGTCAGCGTCCACCGCATCCCGCCCCGCGCTCGCGACGATCATGATACGCCCCTTTTGGTGGGGCGGGACGGAGGGGAATATAGGATAATCAGAATATTCTGTAAAGCATAATATTTTTTCGGAGATGGCTTGACAGCGTGGTCGGCGATGGCACGCCCCGTTCGGAAGTGATTTGCCCGACGGCTCCCGCTCGTGTCCCGGACGCGGTGCAGCGTCCTTGCGCTGCTCCGCAGAGCCGGGACCCATTGCGCATGGACTCCGGATCAGCAGCGCACCGCCAAGGCGCTGCGCTGCGTCCGGGGAACGGTCGCGTTTTCCCGCCGCCATCACCGGCGATCGGGCCTTCACCCCGCAAGCGATCTCCACCGCTCCGCTGCGTCGATCGCCGACGCCCACAGCCGATCCGCAGGCTGGCCGCGATGCAGTGCCTTGCCGACTTCGCAGATCGCCATGAAGGCAGAGGATCGCGCTTCCTCGATTTCGAGCGGCTGGTCCGCCTCGCCCTGAACCAGCCCGATCAGTCCGTTCAGCATCGGCAATGCCGTTTGCGGCGGCTCGCGCTCAGCCGCCTTCAGGGCTTCGACGACTTTTGCGGCTTTCTCGGAATCCGCCATGTAAAACCACCATCCTGTTGGACGCAAAAAGAACCATCTGGTCTTTTTTCGCGCAAATTTCGGCCGCACTCGGCGGACTAAATCGGCATCACCAGCGCCCGAGAATTTGTATCCAGTATTTCGGGAGATGAAAATGAAGCCGAACCACGTTCACCTGCGTGATGACTCCTCCGTTCCGGACGACGCGTCGAAATCCGACCTCGATACCCTGGAAACGGCGAAGGCGAGGCAGGATCTATCCCATCAGAAACTGGAAAGGTTCATCGCCGAGGCGCTTGCCGAACTGAGCGATGACGTCCGCGCGGCCTAGCCGCGCCAATTCGTAGGGCGGGTTAGGCCAACGGGTCGCGCGAACGCGCGCCCCGTTGGCCTAACCACCCTACGCAGCTTCGATCGCCTATAGCAGCTTCGGCGGCGACGTCAGCGGCGCGCGGGGCGGGTTGGCCGAAGGCGGCGCGCATTCGCGCCGCCCGTCGGCCGGCCCGCCCTACTCCGCTGCTTCGGCCCGTCCGTCCCCGTCCAGCACTTCCAGCACTTTTGGCGGCGACATCGGCAGGCTGTAGAAACGCCTGCCCAGCGCGTTGTGGACAGCGTTGGCGACCGCCGCCATGACCGGCACCAGCGGCACCTCGCCGACGCCCTTGACGCCTTGCGGATGTTTCGGGTTCGGCACTTCGACCATCACGGTGTCGAGCATCGGCAGGTCGGAACACACCGGCATGCGATAGTCGAGGAAGCCGGGATTATCGACCTTGCCCTGCTTGTTGTAGATGTACTCTTCGTTCAGCGCCCAGCCGATGCCCTGGGCGACGCCGCCCTGCATCTGGCCCTCGACATATCCGGGGTGGATGGCGCGGCCGACGTCCTGGACGGCGGTGTAGCGGATCACGCGCACGATGCCGAGTTCGACGTCGACCTCGACGTCGCAGATATGGGTGCCGAAACCGCCTTCGGCGCCTTCGGTGTTGAGCTGCACGCCGGCGCCGATCGGCCCGCCCATCGAGGGGGCTTTTGCGGCAAGCTCGGCGAGCGTCAGCGGCTCGAACTGGCCGGCATTGGGGCTTGCCGGATGCGCCGCGCCGTTTTCCCATTTCACGGCTTCCGGGTCGATGTCCCAGATTTTCGCGGCGCGCTCGCGCAAGGTGGTGATGATCTTGTCGGCCGATTGCGTCACCACCATCGCGGACGCAAACAGCACGCGGCTGCCGCCGGTGAGATTCGAAAAGCCGACGGTCGCGGTGTCGCCGATCAAAACCGAGACGCGGCGGTAATCGATGCCGAGCAGTTCGGCGCAGATATTGGCGATCGCCGCGCGCGAGCCGCCGATATCGGGATGGCCGGTCGTGACCACGACGTTGCCGTCCTCGGTGATGTTGACTTGCGCCGAGGATTCGCCGCCGGCGTTGAACCAGAAGCCGGACGCGACGCCCCTGCCCTGCAACTTGCCGAGCGGCGCTGAGTAGTGCGGATGCGCTTTCGCGGCCTCCAGCGTCTCGACATAGCCGATGCGTGGAAACACCGGGCCATGCGCGGCCTTGGTGCCCTGCTTGGCGGCGTTCTTCAGCCGCAGCTCCAGCGGATCCATTTTCAGCGCTTCGGCCAGCTCGTCCATCACGCACTCCACGGCGAAGGCGCCGATCGGCGCGCCAGGCGCCCGATAGGCCGCGACCTTGGAGCGGTTAGAGACCACGTCGAAGCCGACAGACAGCACGTTGGGGATATCGTAGGGCGAGAAGCTGCAGCCGACCGCGCCGCGGATCGGCGAGCCCGGCAGCGCGCCCGCCTGCAGATAGAAGGTGCCCTGGGCGGCGACGATGGTGCCATCTTTCCTGGCGCCGATCTTGACCGTGCTCTTGGAGCCGGAAGTCGGCCCGGTCGCCCGCATCACCTCCTCGCGGGTCATCACCATCTTCACCGGACGGCCGGATTTTTTCGCGAGCAAGGTCGCGAGCGGCTCGAGATAGACGATGGTCTTGCCGCCGAAGCCGCCGCCGATTTCGGCCGGAATGGCGCGGATGTCGCTCTGCGGAATCCCGGTCAGATACGCCGTCATGGCGCGGACCATGAACTGGCCCTGGCTGGAGCTCCAGATCGTGGTCTTGTTGTCGGGCGCGACACTGATCAGGCAGGCGTGCGGCTCGATATAGCCCTGATGCACCGGGCGGGTGGTAAATGAGCGCTCGACGATGACTTCGGCTTCCGCAAAGCCTTTGTCGATGTCGCCCTTCTTCACCTCGAGCTTGCCGGCGATGTTGGACGGCTTGCCCTCGAATTTGTTGAACTCGTGCAGGATCGGCGCGTCCGCTTTCAGCGCGTCATCGATTTCCACCGACCACGGCAGCACCTCGTAGTCGACCTCGATCAACTCGCAGGCTCGTGCCGCAATCGCTTCCGAGGTGGCTGCGACCGCCGCAACGGGGTGGCCGGGGAACAGCGCCTTCTCGCGCGCCATCACGTTGCGGCACATCCAGCGCATGTCCTGGATGCCGAGCATGACCGACTTGTCGATCGGGAAATCCACCACGTCGCGCGCGGTGACCACCGCCTTGACGCCGGGCAGCGCCTCGGCCTTCGAGGTGTCGATGCCGCGGATGCGGGCGTGCGGGTGCGGGCTGCGCAGCACCTTGCCCCAGATCATGCCGGGCATGTTGGTGTCGGCGGCGAAGGCCGCCCGTCCAGTGACCTTGTCGGCGCCGTCAGGGCGAATGGTACGCTGGCCGATCCACTTGTTGTTGGTAACGACGTTCATTGTGCTGCCTCCCGCATTTCAGCCGCGGTTTCCAGAACCGCGCGGACGATCTTGTCATAACCGGTGCACCGGCAGAGATTGCCGGCAAGCCAGAACCGCACCTCTTCCTCGCTCGGGTTCGAATTCTTCCGCAACAAAGCATCGGATGCGACCAGCATGCCCGAGGTGCAGATGCCGCATTGCAGCGCGGCCATCTCCAAAAATTTCTGCTGCAGCGGGTGCAATTTGTCGCCGTGGGCCATGCCCTCGATGGTGCGGATCTCGTGGCCCTCGGCTTCGGCCGACAGCATCAGGCAGGAACAGACCAGGCGATCGTCCAGCAGGATGCTGCAGGCGCCGCAATCGCCGGAGGCGCAGCCTTCCTTCGAGCCGGTCAGCGCCAGCGGCCCGCGCAACGCGTCGAGCATGGTGTCGTTGGGCTCGCAGAGAAACTCCATCGGCTCGCCGTTGATGGTGGTGGAAACGTGCAGTTTCGACATGATCCTACTTTCCTCCGGCGCGCTTGGCCGCGATGGCCACCGTGCGCTTCAACAGCACGCCGGCGACTTTGGTTCGGTACACGATGGTGCCGCGCTTGTCGTCGATCGGACGGCAGGCGGCGGAGCAGGCGCTTGCTGCGGCATTCACCGCCGCCTCGTCGAGCTTGCTGCCGACCAGCGCTTTCGCGGCCGCCTCGACCAGCAGCACGGTCGGCGCCACCGCGCCGAGGCCGACGCGGGCGGCGGTGCAGATGCCGTCCTTCAGCGTCAGGCTGACGCCGCAGCCGACCACCGCGATATCCATTTCGGTGCGCGGGATCATGCGCAAATAAGCATCGCTGGAACCCTTCGGCCGCGGCGGCAGCGTAAAACTGACCAGGATTTCGCCGGGAGCGAGATTGGTGCGGCCGGGGCCGACAGGGAATTTCTCGACCGGCATCTCGCGGCGTCCGTTCGGCCCCTGCGCGGTGACGATGGCGCCGGCGGCGATCATCGCGGGCACGCTGTCGCCGGCCGGCGAGCCGTTGCAGAGATTGCCGCCCGCCGACGCCCGGCCCTGCACCTGCTTGGAGCCGATCAGATTGACGGCCTCCAGCACGCCGGGCCAGACCTTTCCGAAGCGGGCGTGCTCGGCCAGTTCCATGCCGGAGACGGCGGCGCCGACCCGAAAGCCGCCATCGGCGGTTTCGGTGATCTCGGTCATCTCGACGATCTTCTTGATGTCGACGATCAGCCCCGGCTTCACCATGCCGGAACGCATCTGCACCAGCAGATCGGTGCCGCCGGCCAGGATGCGCGCCGCGCTGCCGGCGGCGGCAAAGGCCTTGACCGCCTCATCGAGCGTGCGTGGACTCACATATTTCATGTCACTCATGGTCGTTCCGTCGTCTCCCCACCTGCTCGCGGCATTCGGTCGGCCGCCGGCCTCCATCGGGCCTGCGGGCGGCAGACTACACGGGCAGACCCGATTGGAACAGCCTCTCCCTTAGGCGCAAACCGGCTTGCTCCCATGCGGGAAGCGAGCTTGCGCTGCTCCGACCGCGGCCATTTCACGATGTGAGATGGCGGGCTCGATCCGCCCCACACGTCGTCATGGCCGGGCCTGTCCCGGCCATCCACGTCTTTGCGCCGGCGTGTCCCGGACCCGGCATAGCGTCCCTTCGGCGGTGCACGGCAGGGCCTAGACAAAATCGCGAAAACAACCCCATGCAAAGTAGAGTGGACCCCGGCTCGCGGAACTCTTGCTAGTGGGTAACCCGTAGCCGTCGCAATCCGTAGGGCGGATTGGAGGCGAAGCCGTAACCCGTCATCTCGCCGCGTGTACCGGCGGATTACGCCTTCGGCTCCAATCCGCCCTACGAGCTACGAGCCTTTCTCTTGCTGCCACAGGTCATCCTCGAAATGAGCCTGTCACAGAAATTACCGTGTCTCACCTACGGGGTGCAGTCCAGTGCAGTCCAGCACTGTCACCGTAATTCTGGGACCTCCATCAGCAAGCCGAAGCCGGCGATATAGAGGGTCGTTCCCTCCGGCCGTGCTTACCGCTTTCGCTGCAGCCTAGCGACAAATGCTTTCCCGCGCTCGCGAGCCGCCCGCTCAACGCGCGCCGTCGTCAACTGCTCCCGATCACCTGAGAACGCCTCGCGGAGCAGCGCGAAATTCGCATTTAAGCGTTGCAGCACTGCGCTAACTGACTCCGGCTCACGCATTGCCAAGACTTCATCGACCGACCGCCAGCCCATCGCGATGTCCACGTCGTTGAATTGATAGAACCTCTCCGGGGCCGACTGAGCGGCCAAATCGACAAATTCTTGGCCGCGGTCACGAGTGAACCGCAGAAGCAAAGGCCCGATGCGGAATATCGCGGCAGTATCTTCGAACGCCTTCGAAAGGGGGGCAGCCATCACCAGTTCGGCATCCTCGAAGCCTGCTTCGCTCAACTTCGTCCTTATGACGTCAACAAACGACGGCATGAGCAATCTTCCTCTAGCTATCGCGCCGGCGGCAGCATCTTTGTACCATCCGCGCTAAGCGTGTAGGCACGAGAGTATAAGTATTCAAGTTCTTGCGCAAATGCGCTTCCTGGGCGAGCCTGCGCCGCCGGTGTTGATAGCAAGCGTAGCCCGGATGAGCGCAGCGATATCCGGGGTTTTCATTTTCAACCCCGCATGTCGCTGCGCTCATGCCGGCTACTCGCTAATGCGACAGTCTGGAACGATGATAGAAATCAGGAGGTCCACAGAGAGTGACGGTCAGGCTGTGTACGATTTACTTTGGAGTGCGCGTGCGGAAATTCCGTTGCGAGACAGTTTTGATACTTCGGAGAGCTGCGCCTGGGTAAAGAAGCATTGCTCCGAGGGACATATGTGGGTCGCCCTTGATGGGACGACTATCGTAGGCTTTTTGTTTCGGAACCTAGACGAGCTGTTTTATCTCGTCGTCGCAACGAAATACCGTGGCGATGGAGTCGGGCGTTCACTTTTGCGCAAGGGTAAGCGCAAGGGCACATATTGCAAAATTAAGCCACACAACACAGCTGCCATTTCGCTTGTGGAGGCCGAAGGCTTTGTGAAGTCAGACCAATTAACCCCAGGCGATTGGGTACGATACGACTACAAGCAAGCGTAGTCCGGATGAGCGCAGCGATATCCGGGGTCTTCATTTTCTACCAACCCCGCATGTCGCTGTGCTCATGCCGCTGTCGATAACTAGAACGGCTCATTGTCCTCGGAATGCCGATAGCGTGACACACTACGTCGGGCTTTGGTGTAGGTCACGGCCTTGATCTTAAAGACCTCGATTTCTTGAACGTCCAATTTCAAGGTCGGCTCCCCATAAACGAGATCGTCTGCCTGCTCGTCGTTCGGGTTGTCTATCGGTGTAGATTCGAAAATTTCTGCGAAATTGGGTCGCCTCGCGGCGGCCTTCCTCCTAACCGGCTTCGGTGCTGGCACCGTTTTCTCCCAGACGGTTATGCTGTCCTCATAGCCTTCGTCAGTCCACGATCCCATGTTGACGCTAACGTTCGTCCCTTCGGGGAGCGCGTAAGGCTCTACGCCGGCTGCATGGTGAAACAACACGACGTTACGCCTCTCGCGCGCTGTTTGAGCCGAATGGAAGATGATGCCATCAAGTCTTGGCTCGACGCATGACGCAAGATATTCCGAGACTGCTTGCGTCGGTAGATATTCGAACTCCTCGTCGCGGGGCATTATCGGCCGACTGATCTCCTCTACTAGCTTGCGGAGGAACGCCGCGTGATTTGAACGGGTCGTAAACTGCGGGTGGAACCAACTGAGATTGGCAGCAACCTTGGTCAATAGATCGAGATCTAGAATCCTCACAGGTTTGACGACTTCGAAGCGCCCTACGACGACATAGCTGCCGACGGGCGCACGAGCTTCGGCGACGCAAGTGTCCGCCTCAAGAGCGCCGTAGAAGACCGAGATGCCGGCGGCATTCATGCGTCCAGCGCGCGCTAAGCGCCAAGGCGGAGGCCCAAGTCTTTGGACCGGCTTCAAAAGCATGTCCCGAAGCTCGGCACCCGAGTAGGCAACGCGTCCCCGGAAGAAGAATCGCGCCTCATCAGTTGGTAGGACCTCCTTGATCGCCGATTCTCCTTCCCACGTTTTCAGGTTCGCGAGATCGCCGAAAATTTCGTCGAGCGCTACCTGCGCGGATCGCCCAAAGAAGCGGGTGTGGGTCTTGATCTCCGAACGAAAAAAATCCCAACTTTCGTGAAAACCGGCAGTGTCTGGTCGGCCTTCCTCGTAGTAGGTGTCCGATCCGAAGGGGTCTTCATAGCCACCGTCATGCGCGTCCCAAGAAGTCTGTTCGGATAGGCGGTCGCGAACAGCTTCTGCGACATTTTGGTCAAGTTCAGCAATTCCTGAGATCACGTCGGCTACCGGCTCACCCCGCCGCTCCCAATCCATCTCCCTGTCGTAAACGAAACCCTCATCACTCGGGTCGCTCGGGGTTACTTCAAAATGCTCCTCAATAACGTCGCGCACTCGCTCCGCGAGTTCATCCAAGGGCCAAGCCTCGCGAGATTTGCCGCAAAAATGGCACTGGCGATTGCTGCCCTCCTGACGAACTTCATCTTTCAAGAATGAATCGCCGATGCAGCCATAGCAGATGTAAACGTTATCGCTGTCGTCCTCGTGAGCCATCACCTTTCCAATATGTGCCTGCAGCAAGCGTAGCCCGGATGAGCGCGGCGATATCAGGGGTCTTCACTTTCTACCAACCCCGCATGTCGCTGCGCTCATGCGGGCTACTCGCTGTCACCATAATTCAAAATCGTTTTAACTGCTGCCCATCAAATACCTTACGCCGAATATCACAGCGATCAGCGCCCAGCTTAACACTATCAGCCATAGATTGGCTCTTCCTCCGAGTCCGAACCATCCATGCTTCTGTATCCCGTAGTTACGCGCAAGACGCGTGATCACGATACCGAGGATAATCCATGCGATCAGTACCGCGAGATTATCTAAGTCGCGATTGCGATAAAAAGGATACCTCGCGAATATATACGCGAGGTAGAGAGCCATCGAAACGGCGACGGCAACCGCGGATACCTGGAGCGACTGTAGATACGTCAGCCCGCGCTCCAAGACCTTTATGGTGATCGTGTACACCAGCGTAAAGAGTATAAAGCCCGGAAGAACGGCCATACCCACTGACAGGACTTGCCCGCTATCCATCTTCTCCCCCTGAAGTGGGCTATTGTCTCACAGGTTGAGTTTCGTGCAATATGCTCCTGGGGAGGGGGCGGCACATGGAGCAGTTATACGGCTGGATACTCTTGATCGGCCCTGGAGTACTGGCTTGGCAGGGGTATAGCTGGCTCAGGACAGGCGTTTGGACGGCCTTGCCGCTTTCCAAGACCTTCCAGTATTTCGAGTGGCCGGTGCCCTTTACCTCATGGCTCGGCCTTCAGAAGATGCTTGATTGGGTATTCGATATTCCCACCAGCTTCGCAGTGTTCGTCGTGTCGTTCGTGATTGTCGTACTTCTCGCGTTGTTGGAAGCCACAATCGACAAGCGCCGCTTCGAGCGAGAAAAACTCTGATGGTCGGACGCCTTGGAACGGTCCTCTATTGGATTGGATGCATCGTTGCATTTCTCACTGGCGCCTTCGCACTATATGTTTATGTGATAGAAGGGCACAGCCGATCAGATGGCTAAAGCTTCAAGGCAGAGAGCGAGCGAGGACATCGGACCATCTCTGAACGCTTTGCCGGACAACAAGAAACGCTGTCCTTTATCGCCGAAAAAATGATGCGGCAAAAAGCCGGCACCTAATGTCGTTCAGACAAATGAGGTTCGACCTAGCACGACGTTTCGTCGTGCGAGCGAGCACGGACAAGTTGCTGCCCATTTAACCACCGCTGTGCGATCAGAGCTCGTAGGGCGGATTGGAACCGAAGGCGCAATCCGTCGCTTCGACTTTCTTCAGCCTCGAGACGAATATACCATTCTGCCCCACATGCAGTCGTATTCGTTTCTTCTTGATCGGAGGCACGCTGGCACGGCGGATTACGCCTTCGGCTCCAATCCGCCCTACGGTCTGAAAAATGGAAGCCGCGTTTAGAAAATTAGATATGGAGTTATGAAAAATAATTTTGGGCCGGGGATTTAGATTTATTCACTGGGTCGTTGACCGCGAACATAGGCGAGCAAGCGCCCGAGCCCGGGCCGTGCGTCGCCTCTGTCGATGAGAGCCTTGATTGCTTGCGGAGTATCGCCGACGCGGCCCAGACGCACGTTGCAGCCGTTGCAGAGCCATCCGCGATGCGTCTCCGCTGGAGGGAAGCCAAGCTCTTCCAGATCGTGATCATGATCCCAAACGAGCTTAGCGGGCCGCTCGCATAGATCGCAGTGACCGGCGACGTGCGGTGCGGGAAGGCTTTCCCTTTTGCGAGCGCGATGACGTTGCGCAGGAGTTTCGCCCTCCCCCTCCAATTTGCGGCGACCAATCTTTAGCCTGCCATCACTTGTTGTCTGTATCAGAGGTAGATCGCGCTCCAACGACGCAAATTTAGCTTCTAAATCTGGAATGCGGGGCGAGATGTAGGTCATGGCTTGGGCTCCTAGCAAGCATAGCCCGGATGAGCGAAGCGATATCCGGGGTCTTCATTTTCTGCCAACCCCGTATGTCGCTGCGCTCATGCGGGCTACTCGCTCACGCTCCGTCATGGCCGGGCCTGTCCCGGCCATCCACGTCTTTGCGCTGGCAAGAAAGCAAGACGTGGATGCCCGGGACGAGCCCGGGCATGACGAGACAGTGACTCAGGATGACGCCACGAGCTTCCGCGCCGGCTCCGCCGCCGTCATCACGAATCCCTCATACCCCTTCGCCACCACGTCGTTGCAGATCTGGCGATAGGGGCCGACGCCGCCGATATAGGGCATGAAGATCTGCGGCTTGCCGGGGATGTTGGCGCCCATGTACCAGGAATTGGCCTGCGGATAGAGCGTGGTGTGGGCCACTTCGTTGACATGCGCCACCCACTTTTCCTCGGCGTCGGAAGCGGCTTCCATCGCCTCAAAACCGCGGTCGCGCATGTGCGCGAGGCAGTCGGCGATCCAGTCGACGTGCTGCTCGATCGAGACGATCATGTTGGACAGCACCGACGGGCTGCCGGGCCCGGTGATGATGAACAGGTTGGGAAAGCCCGCGCTCATCAGGCCGAGATAGGTTTTCGGCCCCTCGGCCCATTTCTGGTTCAGGGTCCGGCCGCCCCGGCCGCGAATCTCGATTTTTGCGACCGAGCCCGTCATGGCATCAAAACCGGTGGCCAGCACCAGCGCATCGACCTCGTACTCCTTGTCGGCGGCGCGCACCGCGTTCGGCGTGATCTCCTCGATCGGCGCGGACCTGATGTCGACCAGCGTCACGTTCGGCCGGTTGAAGGTCTTGAAATAATCGGTGTCGATGCAGATACGCTTGGTTCCGATCGGATAGGAGGTGGGCTGCAAACGTTTCGCGGTCTCGGGGTCGCTGACGATCTCGGCGATCTTCTCGCGCACGAAATCGGCGGCGGTGTCATTACTGGCCTTGCTCAGGGCAAGGTCGTTGTAGACCGACATGAAGGTCAGCCCGCCGTGGCTCCAGCGCGATTCATATTTGGTTCGGCGCTCATTGTCGCCGTCGTCGAGCGCGCCGCGATCGGGCATTTCGGTATAGATGCCGTTGCGCGACACCTCGCGCGCAAAGTGCCTCACTTCCGGATATTTCGCGCGGAACGCCTCGCGTTCCGCTTCCGTCAGGGCTACGTTGCGGGCAGGAATCGAAAAATTCGGCGTGCGCTGAAACACCGTGAGATGCTTCGCCTGCTCCGCGATCACCGGCACCGACTGGATCGCCGACGATCCCGTGCCGATCACGCCGACGCGAAGACCGGTGAAATCCACCTGATCATGCGGCCAGTGCCCGGTGTGATAGACCTTGCCCTCGAAGTCGGCGAGGCCCTTGATATCGGGCATCCGCGCGTTCGACAGGCATCCGGTGGCGAGCACGATGAATTTCGCGCTCACGGTCTTGTCGTCGGACGTGGTCACGGACCACGCGTTGGCGTTCTCGTCGAACACCGCGCGATCGACGCGCGTATTGAGCTGGATATCGGGCCGCAGCTTGAAGCGGTCGGCGACGTGGTTGGCATAGCGCAGGATTTCGGGCTGCGGCGCATAGCGCTCGCTCCAGTCCCATTCCTGCTGCAATTCGTCGGAGAACGAATAGGAATACTGCATACTCTCGACGTCGCAGCGCGCGCCGGGATAGCGGTTCCAGTACCAGGTGCCGCCGACGTCGCCGCCCTGTTCATAGACCCGGACCGAAAAGCCCTGCCCGCGCAGCCGGTGCAGCATGTACATGCCGGCAAAGCCCGCGCCGACCACGACGACGTCATAGGACTCGGTGGCGCTTTCGGGGTGAGCGGATTGCAAGACGGACATTCGGACTCCCAGGGGATTTTTCCAGTGTAACGCGCCAGCATTCTACCGGCGGCGCCAAAGCGCAAGAGACAAAACGGCCTCTGACAAAACGGCCGTCTGGAGGCGCATATTTTGCCGCGCGGAATGCGCCATCAACCATGCCGGCGCACCCGGCTGCCGATGCCTGCGCAAGGTGGCAGGAGGAGGGAAACCTGCTTGGCTTTGCTGCCGATGATGGGCTAGCGTCGTCGCACGCCATTTGCGGTCCAAACCAACCGAGAGCAGCACCAAAAGCTGCCATGGGGAGCGAACACAATCATGAAATCGCCTATTTGCGACATGCTGGGCATTGAATTTTCGCTGCTCGCCTTCAGCCATTGCCGCGACGTGGTGGCGGCCGTGAGCCGCGCCGGCGGCTTTGGCGTGTTCGGCGCCACCGCGCATTCGCCGGAGACGCTGGAGCAGGAGCTGAAATGGATTGACGCCCATGCCGACGGCAAGCCTTACGGCGTCGATGTACTTATCCCCGAGAACATCTCGACCGCGGGCGAGAAAAACGTCACCTGGAAGGGCCTGGAGGCGCGCATCT
Source organism: Bradyrhizobium sp. (assembly GCF_035484855.1). GTDB lineage: Bacteria > Pseudomonadota > Alphaproteobacteria > Rhizobiales > Xanthobacteraceae > Bradyrhizobium. The sequence goes on along the minus strand of NZ_DATHOP010000007.1, from coordinate 6,817 downwards.
CGCAGCAGCATCGCGACTTCACCCGCAACCTGCTGAAGAAGTACGACATCGAACTGACGACGAAGAACGTCGCCGACAACCAGCCGCAGCCGTTCGATGCCGAGAGGGCGATGGAACTGCTGGACGTGTCCTTCCACCATCCGATCCGGCTGATTGCGAACGCGCTCGGCGTGCCGCCGAAGGCGATGATCGACATGGGCAAGAAGCACGGCGTGCCGGTAGCAGCCCTGGTTGGCGCCAAGGAGCACGCGCTGCGCCAGGTAGCGGCCGGCGTCGATATCCTGGTGGTGCAGGGCACCGAAGCGGGCGGGCACTGCGGCGAGGTTTCGACCATGGTGCTGGTGCCCGAGGTGATAAAAGCGATAAAGCCGATCCGCGACGTGCCGGTGCTGGCGGCGGGCGGCATCATGACCGGGCGGCAGATGGCCGCCTGCATGGCGATGGGGGCGGCCGGCGCCTGGACCGGCTCGGTGTGGCTTGCCACCGTCGAGTCCGAGACCACCGAAATCTTCCGCGAGAAGATGATCGCGGCCTCCTCGCGCGACGCGGTGCGCTCCAGGGGCCGCACCGGAAAACCCGCGCGGCAGTTGCGCTCGGTGTGGACCGACGCCTGGGACCGTTCTCCCGACAGTCCCGGCGCGCTGCCGATGCCCCTGCAGAGCATCATCAGCCGCGACGCCTTCAACTCGATCGACCGCTCGGCCGCCGCCGGCAACGCAAGGGCACGCGACCTCGTGAGCTATTTTGTCGGCCAGGGCGTCGGCCTGATCGACAGCGTGAAATCGGCGGGCGCCGTGGTGCAGGAATTCAAGGAAGATTTTGTCGAGGCGGTGGAGCACATGAACGCGCTGCTGGAGGAGTAGATGCGGAGCCCCCATCCTTCGAGGCGCGCAAGAGCGCGCACCTCCAGCGATAACGGCGGAGCCGTTACGCGGGGATGACGTCTCGTGTGTTGCCGTCACCCTGAGGTGCCGTAGCGAAGCGAAGGCCTCGAAGGGCGACGGCATCGCGAAAATCTAGAAAGTGAAGCGAAAAAATGCCGAACCTACCCTCTCCCCTCCCCGACGACCGCATCCCCGTCATCGTCGGCGTCGGTGAAATCACCGACCGGCCGAAGGATCTCGCCGAAGGCCTGGAGCCGCTGACGCTGCTGGAACTTGCGCTCAGGCGCGCCGAGGCCGACTCGGGCGCCAAACTGCTCGGCGAGATCGGCTCGCTCGACGTCGTCAATTTCCTGAGCTGGCGTTACCGCGATCCGGAGCAGCGGCTGGCGCAGCGCCTCGGCATTGAGCCAAAGCACCTCTATTACGGCCCGGTCGGCGGCGAGAGCCCGATCCGCTATCTGCATGAGGCCGCAAAACGCATCGCGCGCGGCGAATGCAGCGTCGCCGCCGTCTGCGGCGCCGAGGCGCAATCCACCGCGACCAAGGCCGAACGCGCCGGCATCGATTTGCCTTGGACGCCGTTCGCGCTAGACGTCGAGGAGCCGAAGCGCGGCGCCGCCTTTCAGAAGCCGATGGCCGTGAAACTCGGCGTGTTCCGGCCGGTGACGGTCTATCCGTTCTACGAAGCCGCCTCATCGGCGCATTGGGGCCAGACCCCGCGCGAGGCGATGGCGGAATCGGGCCGGCTCTGGTCGACCTATTCGGAGGTCGCCTCGCACAATCCGAACGCCTGGCTGAAGCGGCGCGTCGGGTCGGAGGAAATCACGACACCGACGGCGGACAACCGGCTGATCGCGTGGCCCTACACCAAATTGATGGTGGCCAATCCGACCGTCAATATGGGCGGCGCGGTGCTGCTGACCAGCCTTGCGAAAGCCCGCGAGGCCGGCATCGCCGAGGATCGCCTGATTTACGTCCGGGGCGGCGCCTCGGCGGAAGAGCCGCGCGATTACCTGCTCCGCGACCAGTTTTACGAAAGCCATCCGCAGAATGCGGTGCTGAATGCGGTCATGGAGCTGGTCGAAGGCGATGGCAGGAAATTCGACGCGATCGAACTCTACAGCTGCTTTCCCTGCGTGCCGAAAATGGCGCGGCGGACGCTGGGTCTCGGCCCCGACGTGCAGCCGACGGTGACCGGCGGGCTGACGTTTTTCGGCGCCCCGCTCAACACCTATATGACGCACGCCGCCTGCGCGATGGTGCGCAAGCTGCGCAATGGCGGAAGCCTCGGCCTGCTCTACGGCCAAGGGGGCTTTGTCACTAAACACCACGCATTGGTGCTGTCACGGCGGGCGCCGTGGGAACCGCTGGCGCAGGACACCAGCGTGCAGACGGAGGCCGACCGCCATCGCGGCGCGGTGCCCGAGTTCGTCACCAAAGCTGATGGCAAGGGAGAGGTCGAGAGTTTTACCGTGATCTATGGCCGCAACAATGAAGCCGAGCACGGCGTGGTGATGCTGCGGACAAAGGACCAGGCACGCGCGCTGGCGCGGGTGCCCGCGCAGGACGGCGCGACGCTTGCGCATCTGCTCGACATGGACAGGACGCCGGTCGGATCGTCAGGCGATATCGTCACGGCGGAGGACGGCGTGCTGGAGTGGCGGGTGGGATGAGTGTCGCGCTCTCTCGTCTCCCTCGCCCCGCTCTTCGCGGGGAGAGGGTTGGGGTGAGGGGCTCTTCTATCGACGAATTCAGACGAACGAAATGCGCAGCGTGCCTCGCCCCTCACCCGAAATTCGCTTTGCGAATTTCGACCTCTCCCCGCAGAAGAGCGGGGAGAGGTTAAGAGCCCTACCCCTTGATGTCCTGCCTTGCCGACACCGCCGCGGGATTGGGCTTGCCCCTTGAACTCACGCCGGTGACGCGGACCCGGTCGCCGTCGTCGATGCCGTCGGGGGGTGCGACGATGATGCGGTCATCGGCGGCGATGCCGGATGCGAGTTCGATGTCCTTGCCGAGATCGCGGGCGATGGTCACCGCCTTGAACAGCACGCGGTCGTCGGCGCCGACAGTCGCGACCCGCAGCCCGCTCTGGTTGAAGATCAGGGCGCTGGAGGGGATGTGCAGCGGCAGGCCGTCGCGCACCAGATTGAGGCGCACATTGGCATAGCCGCCGGGCATCAATTCGCCGTTGGGATTGTCGAGCCCGAGCTGCATCCGCGTCGTGCCGGAGGAGACATCGACCGATTGCGAGGAGGCCTCCACCGTCGCGTCGAACGTCCGGTTCGGATATTCCGGCATCGAGATCACCGCCTTGGCGCCGATCCGGATCGCGGGCACGTAGTTCTGGGGAACGTTGACATAGACCCGCAGCCGCTTGATGTCCGAGATCACGAACATCGGCGGGCCCGAGCCGCCGCCGGCATTGATCAGGGCGCCGACGTCGGTGTCGCGGGCGGTGACCACGCCGTCGAACGGCACGGTGATCTTCTTGTAGCCGGCCAGCGCCTCGAGGCGCTCGACATTGGCCTGCCCGGAATTGACCGCGGCCTTCTTGTTGGAGAGATCGGCGGAGCGCTCGTCGATTTCCTGCATCGAGACGAAATTCGATGGGATCAAGGTCTTGCGCCGCTCCAGCGTAGCCGCGGACAGTTTCGCGCTGGCCTCCGCGCTGGTGAGATCGGCGCGCGCCTGCAACAGCTGCTGGTCGAGGTCCGGCGCCTCGATCTCGGCGATCACCTGGCCGGCTTTGACCTTGGCGCCGATGTCGGCGCTCCAGCCTTTCAGGTAGCCGTTGACGCGCGCGAAAATCGGCGCGCGGTAATAGGCCTCCAGCCGGCCCGGCAATTCGAGGGTGGCGCTTAGGGCGCGTGCGTCGGGCAGCACCACCGCCACCGTCGGTATCGCCTGCTCGTCGGTCCACTCGCGCAATTTCACGCTGGAATCCTCGCGCGCCCGGATTCCGGTCACCACCACCAGCACGGCGGCTACCCCGGCCAGAATCGCGAAAATGCCCAACTTCCGGCGCGATACCGGAGAGCCTTGTTCAGTGGGCATGCGAAGTCTCCAAAGCGGCGTCGGCGTTGGCGCCTCGCTTCCTGTGTACCATGCTAAACACCACCGGAACAAATATCAGCGTGGCCACGGTGGCGAAAATCAGCCCCCCGATCACGGCGCGGCCGAGCGGCGCGTTCTGCTCGCCGCCGTCGCCGAGCGCCAGCGCCATCGGCGTCATGCCGATGATCATCGCCAGCGCGGTCATCAGTACGGGGCGGAAGCGCACGAAGCCGGCCTCGATGGCGGCGGCAACCGGATCGCCCAGCTCTTCATAGCGTTCCTTGGCAAACGAGATCACCAGCACGCTGTTGGCGGTCGCGACCCCCATGCACATGATCGCGCCGGTCAGCGCCGGCACCGACAGCGTGGTCTCCGTCGTGAACAGCATCCAGACGATGCCGGCAAGTGCTGCCGGCAGCGCGGTGATGATCACGAACGGGTCCGACCAGGACTGGAAATTCACCACGATCAAAAGATATATCAGCACGACCGCGGCGAGCAGCCCGAACAGCAGCCCGGAGAACGCGCTGGCCATGGTCTGCACCTGGCCGAGCAGGACGACGGATGAGCCCTTCGGCACCTCCTTTGCGGTATCGGCGATCACAGCCCTGACGTCGGCTGCCACCGCGCCGAGGTCGCGCCCCTGCGGCGTCGCATAGATCTGCACCATCGGCTGGATGTCGTATTGCGTGACCACCGCGCTCGAGATCGATCGCGTGATGTCGGCGATGCCGCCGAGGATCGGCGGCACCGTGGTATTGCCCGCCGTGATCGGCAAGGTCTCCAGCGCGCCCAGCGAATCGATCTGGTATTGCGGGGTCTGCATCACGATCGAATAGGAAACCCCGTTGTCGGGATTGAGATAATAGGTCGGCGCGACCTGCCCGCTGCCCGCCAGATTGACGACGAGGCTGTTGGTGACGTCGCGTTCGGTCAAGCCGACATATTGGGCGCGGGTGCGGTCGACATCGATATTGAAGGTCGGATTGTTGGGCGACTGCTGAATGCGCGCATCCGCAATGCCGGGGACCCGGCGAATCCGGTTCAGCAATTTATTGGCATAGGCGAAATTCGCATTCATGTCGGCACCGCGGACCTGAAGGTCGATCGGCGCGGGGGCGCCGAAATTCAGGATCTGGCTGACGATATCGGCCGGAAGGAATGCAAAGGTCATGCCGGGGAAAGCACGCGGCAGCTGCTCACGCAGCGCCTTGACGTATTCGCCGGTCGGCCGGTGGCCTTCCCTGAGCTTGACCTGGATGTCGCCGTCCTGCGGGCCGATCACGCCGGTGTTGTTGTAGGTCATGTTGATGCCCGAGATCGGCATGCCGATGTTGTCGGCGAGCGTGTCGATCTCGCTTGCGGGAATGATCTTGCGGATCACCTTCTGCACATCGGCGAACTGGTTGGCGCTTTCCTCGACGCGGGTGCCGATCTGGGTGCGGACGTGCATCAGGATCGATCCGGTGTCGACCGAGGGGAAGAAATTGCTGCCGACGAACGGCACCAGCAGGAACGAGAGCCCGACGAAGGCGAGGAAACCGGTCACGAATACTGCCCGCCCGCGTATCGCCAGCGCCAGCAGGTCGCGGTAACCGTCGCGGGCCCGCTCGAAGCCGGCCTCGAAACGGCGCTGAAACCGCACCAGCGGATTGCGCGTCGGCGGCGGTCCACCCTCATGATCGACATGCCGGTGCAACAGGTATTTTGCCATCGTCGGCACCAGCGTGCGCGACAGGATGAACGACCACAGCATCGCAAACATCACCGCTTCGGCCAGCGGCACGAACAGAAAGCGCGCCACGCCGGTGAGAAAGAACATCGGCACGAACACGATGCAGATGCAGGACAGCGAAACGAAGGCCGGGATCACGATCTGGTTGGCGCCGTCCATGATCGAGGCCTCCACCGGCTTGCCCTGCTCCAGATGCCAGTTGATGTTCTCGATCGTGACGGTGGCTTCATCGACCAGGATGCCGACCGCAAGCGCCAGCCCGCCCAGCGTCATGATGTTGAGGGTCTCCCCGATCGCCCACAGCATCATGACCGCGCCGAACACGGAAAGCGGGATCGACACCGCGATGATCAGCGTCGAGCGCCAGCTTCCCAGAAACAGCAGGATCATCACGCTGGTCAGCAGCGCCGCGATGATGCCCTCATAGGCGACGCCCGAGATCGCGCTGCGCACGAACACCGATTGATCGCCGATGAAGCCGATCCTGAGCGCATCGGGCAACTGGTCCTTGACCTCGATCACCTTCTGCTTGATGCCGGCGATGATATCGAGTGTCGAGATCGCGCCGGCCTTCAGCACCATCATCAAGACCGAGCGGTTGCCGTTGACGTGGACGATATTGGTCTGCGGCGGATTGCCGTCGCGCACGGTCGCGATATCGCGGACATAGACCATCGCACCGTTGACGGTCTTGATCGGCAGGTCGCCGAGCTCTTCCATCTTGAGCGGCGAGTTGTTGAGCTGGATGTTGTATTCAAACGTGCCGATCTTCTGGGTGCCGGCCGGGGTGATCAGGTTCTGCGCGGCGAGCGCGTTGGCGACGTCCTGCCCCGACAACCCGCGAGACTGCAAGGCCTGCGGATCGAGGTCGATCTGTATCTGGCGCATCTTGCCGCCATAGGGATAGGGGATCGCGGCGCCGGCAACCGAGGCCAGTTGCGGACGAATGAAGCTGGTCGCCTGGTCGAACAGGATCGTCTCGGAGAGTTGCTGGCTCGAGAGGGCGAGCTGCAGGATCGGCACACTGGAGGCGTTGAAGCTCAGGATTGTCGGCGGCGTGATGCCGGCCGGCATCTGCTTCAGAACCGTCTGCGACATCGCGGAGACTTCGGCAAGCGCCGCATTGATGTTCACGGTGGGC
>NZ_DATHOP010000006.1:0-12855 GCF_035484855.1 Bradyrhizobium sp. | reverse complement strand
CCTCCGTTGTGGTGCTCACAGGGAACGCCAATGCGTTCAGCGCAGGCTTTGATCTAAAGGACGCCGAGGGCCGATCACGCAAGGCCATGGATATCGGTTCGTTGCGCCGGCACCTGAAGCTCGGACCGCGGCTCTCCCGCGTCTGGCAGGAGATGGAGCAGATCACCATCGGCGCGATCGAGGGATTTTGCATCGGCGGCGGCGTGGCGCTCGCGGTCGCGCTGGATTTTCGCGTGATGGCCCGCGACGCGCATTTGCGCGTGCCCGAGATCGGGCTCGGCATGAACATGAGCTGGCAGAGCATTCCGCGCATGCTGCATCTGATGGGCCCGGCCCGCACCAAGCAGGCGGTGATCCTGGCCGACCAGCGCATCTCGTCGGCCGAGGCCTATGAATGGGGACTGGTGGAAGAGGTGACCGATCCCGGCAATGCCTTCAACGCCGCGATGGCGCTGGCGGCGAAGGTCGCGAGCCAGCCGCCGCTGTCGGTGGCCATGACCAAGCTGACCGTGAATCGTCTGGCGCACGCGCTCGACGACCTCGCCAGCCACATGGACGTCGACCAGTTCGCGCTGGCAAGTCTGAGCGAGGACCACAAGGAGGGCGTCGCGGCTTTCCTCGAGCGGCGTAAACCCCGTTTCCGGGGGCGGTAGCGCCAGCCTCCGCAACGCCTGAACCAAAAATCGTGAAAACAACCCCATGCAAAGTAGATTGGATGGCGCGGGACAGGCCATTGCGCGCCTGATTGTATTGTGTCCTAATTGCAATCCGAAATAGATCGAACGGGAGCAATCGATGTCGAGACTGCTGTTCGCGCTCAACTGCCTGTTCTGCCTTCTGTTTCCAACCGGAGCGTCCGCATGGGGCTATCAGGGCCACGAGGTGGTCGGCTCGATCGCCGACCAGTTGCTCAATGATAACGCCCGGCAACACGTCCGGGATATCCTGAATTTCACCAGGCCGCAGTTGCTGACCGCAGGTCCTTGGGCCGACTGCGTGAAGAGCGTTGTCCGCGACGTCGACGGCTTTGAGTACGTCGTAGACCCGACCCATCTCGAATACGAGGTGCCGTGCACGCCGTTCAAGGCGCCGGAGTCGAGGGCGCGAATGGTGGATTACGTCAGCCGAAACTACGCCAACTGCGTGCAGCCGCCGACCGGGTGCCATTCCAATTATCACTTCGATGACGTGGCGATCCAGCGCGACGGTTACGATCGAAAATATTTCGGGACCAGCGATCACGATCTGGTCTCGGCAATCGGCGCGGCGATCGCGGTCTTGACGGACAAGCCCGCGCCGCCGCCATTTTCGATTCGCGACAAGAAGGAAGCTCTCCTGATGCTCGCCCATTTCGTCGGCGACCTGCATCAGCCGCTGCATGTCGGCGCGATCTATCTGGATGCCGCCGGCAAGCTCGTCGATCCCGACGCGGGCCCTGAGGATCCGGCTACGGAGACGCAGGGTGGCAACTGCATTCAGGATCAAAACCTCAACCTGCATCACGAATGGGATGATATCCCAACCGATATCGGCGAGGCCTACACCAAAGAACTGAAGAAGGCGGCCGATCAAGTGGCGCCGAGCCAGGGGTCCAACATTGAGGACTGGCCGGCACAATGGGCTTCCGACACGATCCTGGTCGCGCGCGAGGTATTTGCGCATCTGAGTTTCGTGCCGGTCAAGCAGGCCCCACCGTGCAATCGCAACTGGGCCGTCGTGTTCGAGAATCACGACGCCTTTCTGCGGTCGATGGATGCGATCAAGCGCCAGCAACTGGCCAAGGGCGGGGCGCGGCTGGCCGAGCTCCTGAACAAGATCTGGCCGAAAAACTGATCCGGGACCGCCGCGATGTCGAACACGCCTCAAGGCCTCTATTCTTCCGATGAACTGCTGGAAGGATTCTCCGCAACCGATAGCCTTGGTTTCACGCTGACCCGCGACTTCTCGATCTTCCGTTCCTTCGTCATGGCGGGTGGAGCGGTGCCGAGTTCTCTGATGGTCAGGCGCGACCAGGCCGATCATGACGCCTGCATCGGCGATGGCTTGCGCCGCTTCCTCAAAGCCCACAAGAAGCCGCTGGTCGGTGTCATGGGCGGCCACGGCGTCACCCGTAACAGCGATGCCTATGTCGATATTGCCAGGCTGACCCGTCATCTGGCCGAAAAATACCTGATCGTCACCGGCGGCGGCCCGGGGGTCATGGAAGCCGCCCATGTCGGCGTGGCGTTCTCGACCTCGCCGGAGGCAACGTTTCAGGCGGCGCTCAAAAAACTGGCCGACAAGCCGGTCTTTCCGGGGCTCGACAATCTGCTCGCCGAGGACGGCTCGATTTCGGGTGGTATGGACGATCGGCTGGTTCAGGCCAGGGATTGGCTGCAGGCGGCGATCGAGGCTAAATCCATGGCGCCCGCGGCTATGCCGGTGAGCCTCGCGATCCCGACCTGGCTCTATGGCGCGGAGCCGACCATGCCGTTCGCGACCCATTACGGAAAATACTTCCAGAACAGCATCCGGGAGGAAGCGCTGATCTCGAACTCGCGGGCCGGTATCATCTACGGCGAGGGCGGAGGAGGGACCCTGCGGGAGATCTTTCAGGACGTCGAGCTGAACTTCTACGCCAAGGAACCGAAGGACTTCACGCCGATGATCTTCTTCAGCCGCGACGGGTTCTGGCAGCGGGAGGCCGTGATCCGGGACCAGCAGGTCGTCGAGAACGGCATCAAGCTCGACGAGGTCGTCCACAACATCTTGCGAGCGGCCCGTTACGGGATCGACAAGGACGACGAAAAGGTCCGCTCCTGCATGGCCAAGATCTGCTTCACCGACGACCACGACGAGATCGACGAGGTCCTGTCGGTTCACGCCGGACATGCGCGCCAGAACCTGATCTACGCCATCAATGCTGAACCGCTGAAGGTGACGATCTCGCGGCTCAACCGGCCCTGAACCATTGCTTTCACTGTTCTACGTCTACGCAGTCGCTGTCACTGACAGATCGTTGGGGCCGAGATATGAGATGTCGATTCTGTCGACCTGTTGCGACGCTTGAGCGCGCGCCACCCCTGTTCGTGTTGGATTGAGAGCGGCATGCAGATTGCCGAGCGGGGCACCATCGGCTGCGAGCACGCGCGGCCGACCATCGAAATCGTGGATTTGGACAGGTGTGCCTGGCGGCGGCGGCGCGCCGAGCCAAGCTACATTCGCCCAATACCGGCGGTCGGCCCAGGCACGGTTATCGCTCGGTTTGAGGCTTTGCACGAATTCCGTCCACATCGCTTTGGTAGCCAAGGTCGGCCAGTCGGGAAGGGGGCTGCGCGCAGTCACCGATTCGGAATTGAGCCATTGTCGAAGTTGTTGACCGTTCTCGAAGGTCGCGCCGGTATCAACGACGGCCTTGATGGCTGCAAGCCTCGAGTTGAAGCCGGCCTGGATGAGAATCGAGGCTGAGCGGTTCAGCGTACCGGTCTCGACGGCGGCGACAGCGTAGGCGAGTTCGAAGTCGGTCATCGGCAGACCGTCGATGGTGTCGCCGTGGGCGGCGGCGCGAACGCGGATGGCGTCGAGGGCCCATGGCAGCCGATAGACCAAGCCTGCCTCGATGAACTGCAGAGTATCGGATTCCTGACCCGCGGCGATGGTGGCGAGCGATTGGCCGAGTAGCCAGGCACGCAAGATGTCTCGCCAATTGGCAGGCAACTCATCCGGCGTGAAGGGATAGAAAGGGAAGACTAGCTCGGCGATGCGAGTGATGGAGTCGATCGCGGACTCGGCGTTGCCGTTCAGAATGCTGCCGTTGGCTTCGATCAGGAGAAGGTTGGCGGTCGGAGCGATGGCATCGAGCGCATGTCCGGCGGCCAGTCCGACGCCGGCGAGAAAGTAGCCTCGGCGACGCGCCGCGTTCGTCTGACTCCAAACGAGCCGGCTGCGCGAAACGAGCCCTGCTGTTAGCACTCGCCGTATCGCCTCGTCGTGCCGTAGAAGCCGGCGGTGCCACAGCGAAGACTGCAGGATGTCGTCCAATGCGGCTTCGATCCCGGCGTCGGGGATATCGTTTTCGCCAATGAGGCTCAGGACTGCGGTGTCGAGGGTCGCGATGTGCCGTTCCCAATCAGCCAACGCGCGATCGCGATCCTCGGCCTTCTCGTTCGCGATTTCGGGAAACGTCCATGCCGCCGCGTTGTTGACGACATATTGCACCAGGTGGTCGAGGTCGCCACCCACGCGGGCATGCATGCGGGAAAGGAGGGCCCAGACCAGCTGGATCAGTCCGCTCTCCATGTTGCGCGCGCCCAGATCGCCGATCAGGGATTCCCAACTGCGCCGCTTCTTCGCGATGTCGTCGAACATGGGGTAGACCACCACGCCTTCAACGTCGACATAGGCGCGTCCGGCCCGCCCGATGACGTTCTTGAACTCCGAAATTTCGATCCGTTCGCCGAAACGATAGAGGGAGTGCATGATGACGGCCGTGGCGGACAGGTTCAACCCTTGCGCCAGAGTAGGGGATGAGATCGTCACCTTGAGGACGTTGTCGCGAAGCAGACGCTCTACCTCCTTTCGGTAGGCCGTCGGCAGCGCTCCGTGGTGAAGCGCGACACCGAGCCGCAGACATTTGAGGATCGGGCTGTTCTGACCCAGCCACTCCTCGCCCAGCGCTATCGCGGTATTGAGAACGGCGGGCGCCGTATCCAGCAACGAGCGCAGTGCACCGCGTTCGTGCAGATCGACGATGACGTCGGCGAACGGCTCGACGCTACGGCGTTCCGGGCAGAAGATGAGGACGGTCTGCCTATCCTCGACCAGCCGCCAGGCGGTTGCCAGGCAGAGCTCGCGTTGATCCTTCGGGAAAAGGCGGGTTCGGGGTCGCTTCGGCGGGATCCAATTCGGAGGCGCCGCGCCCGTAAGGAAGCGGGGGACGAAAGGGCGCTCGTCGCCGACACGAAGATTCAGTCGGGCGGTGGGAGACGACCAGACGACCTCGCCGAACCGCAATCGCGTCGGCCTCCAATCGTGCTTGATCAAACCGCCGGGATGATCGCGTCGCAACCAGCCGGCGAAGTCGTCGAGTTGATCGCCGTTGGGCAGGATCGCGGACAGGCAGACAATGCGCCTGGTCGCCGCATCGGCACGGCGAAGCAGTCTCTGAATCTGTACTTCGTATCGCACCTCGCGCTCGTTGGGGCCGATCATGTGGCCCTCGTCGAAAACGAGCAGGCCGACGTCGTCGAGAAGGGAGGGATCGTTGCGAAGGGCGAAGTCGAGCTTCTCCGGCGTAGCTACGACGATATCCCGCTCCCGGATCGCATCTTCGTCGAAACCGCTGACGCCGATGCTGCCGTAGAGCGCGGATATCGTCTTGCCGAGGGGGCCGAAAGTCCCTTGTAGGGTGGTTTCCGTCTGTGCCGACAGCGCGCGCAGAGGCGTGACGAAGACGACCCGCTTGCCGCTGGCGAGGCAGCGCAGAATGCATAGTTCCGCGATGCGCGTCTTGCCGGCGCTGGTGGGAAGCGAGACGACCAGGTCGTCGGCTTGGTCGCTCGCCCGCGCAGCGGCGTCGATCTGGGATGGCCAGAGATCCACTTCCGCCCTAGGCCGACGTTGCAGCAGCGCGATGAACAGTTCACGAAGGCGCCACCAATCGGCGGCTTCTCCGCCGGCGGGTTGTCGCGGCAGCCGTTCGTGGAAGGTGTTCGACCAGAAGTCGGCGATAAGATGGGTCGCGACGCGGTGCGCCCACCACTGCGGCAGCATGTTCAATTCGCTGCAGATCGCAAGCGCCGTCCGGAGCCGCTCCAGCGCCTGGCCGAGCAGCGCCGGCTCTCCCCGTTCGACCGCCAGAAGGAACAGGGACATGGCCGCCATGAAGGCATCCGTTAACGCCGTGTCGAGCCCATCGAAGATGAAGTTGTCGTCGTCGGTTCCATCGGCTTGGCCGAGCCTGACTTGAATGGCTTCCGCGATGCGGCGATCGCTACCCTCTCCGGACGCTCGGTAATCGAGCACGGTGCTGCGGAAGCCTCTGAAATTTCGCCGCATCAGTTGCGCGAGAGCCCTCTCTATCGGAGCGAAATTCTCGTCGGCCTCGACGATCGCGAGGAGCGAGTAGGCGCGCGCCGATAGATGCGCGAGATGGTAGCTCGCGGCGGTCATGATGAAGTGGAAATCCCGATCGACCTCGGCGCGGTTACCTTTTGCGATCACAGCTTCGAGGGCGGTGGCGGCCTGTTCGAACGCGATCCGCGCGAGAGCCGGGTCGCCGCCGAGTTCTCGAAAGCGTAGACCGTGCCCGAGAAGGACGTAGCCGTAGGAATGGAGCTCGTAGCTGAGCTGCGGACTGAAAGCCGGAGCTCCCGGCGGGAGGACGCCGTCGCGCCAGATGATCGCGCGGGCTTGGCCCTGTGCAATCAGGCGACCGCGAAAACCGGCGGTCGCTGCTTCCGCGATATCCGCGGCTATGGCTTCAAGACTTGTTGCCATCGGCGATAACCTTATCGTAGACCGCGCCGACGAAGCTGGCATGGCCGTCTACGCGCAGCCCGATGCCCCACTGGATGATCGGACCGGGGTAACCCTGTAGCGCGGCGGTCAGCAACGCGTCTGGGGCGTTGCCGGAGAAGACAAACAACAGATGCGTCACGCTCTGCACCGGGATGCCGTGTTTGAGCAACGCGTCGTCGATCGCGTCGGCGAGTGTCGGATTCCCCATTCCGAGAAGGCGCTCCGAAATGAACGAAAGCGCGTGTGCCGAGGGGAGGCCGCCGTCCTTGTCCAGTCCGGCGCGCGCATCGGCGAGTACCTTGGTGGTGAGACTGGCGCGGCTCTTCGCCTCGGTCTTCAGAAACCGTAACCGCTGGGTCTGGGCGTCCAGCTGAATGGCGATGACGTCCTCACCGCGCATCGCCATGTTGCGATGATCCTTCCAGCGCAGGCGTTTGATGGGGGCGCGGTAGCCGCTGTGCGCATCGATCCACTCGGTCGCGTAGATCTCTCCGAGATCGCCCGACCGGATCTGCTTCGTCGTCGGAAGCTTGCCCTGAATGAGAGCCGCGGCGGCAGGCTTGCCGAGTCGGGCGAGCGCGCGCGCCACGTGTTCCTCCGACGCGTAGTGGCCCGGGACGATCGCCGCGGTCGCATTGACCCCGGTGTCGAGCATCGCTGCCTGTCCGGTCATGACCCGCCGGTGGTGATTTCCGACCTTCCCGTCGGTCGTGCTGCACCAATCGTTGAATTGAGCCATCTCGCTTCGTCCCTATGCCGCGAGATCGGATCGACGTGATACGTCAGGTCGCCGCCGCAGACGGTCGACACCGACCCGGAACCTCGGACAGATCGGGCCACGATCATCGCCTCGAAAGGCGCCTGTCGATCTTATGGAAGGGTTCAGCATTGCGGGTTTCATAACGACTTTAACGATTGATTCCTTCGCTATCAACAAGTTCAGGTGGCGCCCCGCGCCGGCTAGACGCCACGGCCCTTCGGCGCTTCGGCCAGGGGCCGGATCGGAAAGTTCAAGCTGCCGTAATCGATGTAGATGTCGCTCGCGTCAACCAGCCTCAGCAGCATGCGGTCGAACAGCCCGCGGAGAAACTTGGTGTCCTGGATGGCTTCGAACTCACTTCCCGTGGGAATGGCCCTTCCATGGGCGGCGGCGTTGCGCCGCCGCCAGGCCGCGCTTTCGCTCGCGCCGAATTCGAGCTTCATCCGGGCGAGAAGATCCTCCATTACCGCCTTGTGCGGCATGCCGTTCGTGCGGCCGATGGCTTCCTGCAGCAGATGCTTCCGGTCAGCCGGGATCCCGAGGTTTTCGACCAGCGGCTTCACCGCTTCGAAGAACTTGCCCCAGGTCTCCCCGTCCTCGACGATCTTGGTCGCGATCTGGCCCGAAAATCGGTCGGCGCAGGTCTTCCTGAGCGCCTCGATGATGGCGCCGAAATGCACCGGCGCAATATGCGGCGTCGCGCAGCGGGCGTGCCAGAAGCCCCAGTTGAGATCTCCGAAGCCGAGTTCGTCGTATACCGCATAGAGGGCCGACGCGATCCGGGAAAGCCGCGCCGGTTCGATCTCGTTCCGCGACCGCGCCGCCAGCGGAGCAGGGGGCATGACCGGTAAATCGAACACGCGGCCGTCGATGCTATAGGGGCTGATCGCTTTGAACGAAACCATCTTCCAATCGGCGGAATAGGCGGTGTGCCCCAACGACACCAGAAACATGCCGAGCGAGAAGGAGAGGACATTCCGCACTCGCTCCCGCGTCTTTTCGTCGGGCGTTCCGCGATAGATCAAACAGCCCGGCTTGCGGTGCCGGTCGCCCGGTTCGATCCATTTGGCGCAGAGATACACATCGATATCGACGACGCGGGCCTTGACGCATGCGGCGCTGCCGCCTTGTTCCGTCTCCTCGTCGGTGATGGTGACGCCATTGGAGCCGAGCCCGATCGAGCGCGTCTCAGTCACCCTCCTTTCGCAGTTGATCATTTGCGGCCAATGAAACCAATCACCCACGTTTTCGAGCCAGTCGATGGTGTGGGCGGGAGCATCCGCATCCGGGAATGTCGCTTCGACGGAATGCACAGAACTGATCTCGACCGTTTCACGTACGCCGCGACGATGATCATTGGAGGTCTTGAAGCTGAGGGGCTGGACGCCCTTGCCGGTCGCGTTGAAGCCGAAGCCGTTTTCCCAGCGGACCCGGTCGTCGTTCCTGCGAAGCGTACCCGGCGGATACGTCGGCGCCGACGACACCGCGTCGCCCGCGGTGGTGGTCTCCATGACCAGATCGAGGTCCTTGTTCCGGCGCAGGACGAACGAGATGATCGGGGCGCGCAGCGGGCCGGGATCGACGATCCGGAGCAGACTTCCGGTCATCGTGCGCTCGACGGGATCCCAGAGAAACTCGCTCATGCGATGGCTCACCCTGTGGAAAGTTCCGAATTCTCTGTTGGCGTGACACACTTGAGGGATGGCTGAACGCCAAGACGAAGGTCGAGGACCGCTGCGCTCGCGCCCGTAGAACAACGTTCTACCATTGCTGACAAGGAGCGATTGCGGGCTTATCCACGACCGCCGAACGCCACCACCGTTCGTTGGAGGCTGGAGCAGGCTAGTGCAGTTGGGAAGTTGGGCTTCTCTGCCCATCCGTGATTCGCATAAGGTATATTATGGAATATAAATAGCTATAATTAGATCAAATAGTTAGAGCGATATGATGAGGCGCTATCGCAAAATGTAGCCTGATGCCGCCCATGGCTATGTCCCGCGTTTCTAAGCCGTGCCGCACCTGCCAATGCCGATATTGCCGCCGCGGGCGGGATGCTGCAAAAGCCGGCGCGCGAGATCGCAGATGACCCGGCGGCATCAGGTCCGTATAGGTACGCTCTCGGGCCAAGAACAATAATCTCAAGGGAGACATCCAGATGAGTTTTTCACGACGCGCGCTGCTCAAGGCTTCGGCTGCCACGGCGGCCATGGGCGCCATCGGCGCGCCGCTGGTGGCGCGCGCGCAGACGGCCGAATTCACCTACAAATACGCCAACAATCTTCCCGATGCCCATCCCCTGAACATGCGCGCCAAGGAAATGGCGGCGGCGATCAAGACCGAAACCAATGGCCGCGTCGACCTGCAGATTTTCCCCAACAACCAGCTCGGCTCCGACACCGACATGCTGAGCCAGATCCGTTCCGGCGGCATCGAGTTCTTCACGCTGTCGGGCCTGATCCTGTCGACGCTGGTGCCGGCCGCTTCCATCAACGGCATCGGATTTGCGTTTCCGGACTACGATACGGTGTGGAAGGCGATGGACGGCGATCTCGGCGCCTATGTGCGTGGTGAGATCACCAAGGCGGGTCTCGTCGTGATGGACAAGATCTGGGACAACGGCTTTCGCGAAACCACGTCCTCGAGCAAGCCGATCAACGGTCCCGACGATTTCAAGGGCTTTAAAATTCGCGTGCCGGTCTCGCCGCTGTGGACCTCGATGTTCAAGGCGTTCGACGCCGCACCCGCCTCGATCAATTTCAGCGAGGTCTATTCGGCGCTGCAGACCAAGATCGTCGAGGGCCAGGAAAATCCGCTCGCCATCATCTCGACCGCAAAACTCTACGAGGTGCAGAAATTCTGCTCGCTGACCAATCACATGTGGGACGGCTTCTGGTTCCTGGCCAATCGCCGCGCCTGGGAAGCGATGCCCGAGGACATCAGCGCCATCGTTGCCAAGAACATCAACGCCGCCGCGATCAAGGAGCGCGTCGACGTGGCCAAACTCAATGCCGGGCTGCAGCAGGAACTGGCCGGCAAGGGCCTCGTATTCAACCAGCCGGAGGTAGGGCCATTCCGCGAGAAATTGCGCTCCGCCGGGTTCTACTCCGAATGGAAGGGCAAATACGGCGAGCAGGCCTGGGCGTTGCTGGAGAAATCCGTCGGCAAGCTGTCGTAGCGGATCGCAGCAATAGCCAGCAGGGCGACCGTCATGGCTCACGCCGAAATCTCGAGAGCCGCGGACGGCGAGGCGATGCCCCCTCGCCGCCGTTCGGCGGTCTTGTCGCTGGAAAGCTGGCTGGCGCTGCTGGTCGAAATCCCGGCGGCATGTCTCGTCGTCGCCGAGATCGTCATCCTGTTCGCCGGCGTGGTGGCGCGCTACGGGCTGCGCCAGCCGCTGATCTGGTCGGACGAACTGGCCTCGATCCTGTTCCTGTGGCTTGCGATGCTGGGCGCCGCGGTGGCGTTCCGCCGCTCCGAGCACATGCGGATGACCGCGATCGTCGGCAGCGCCAGGCCCGCGACACGGGCCTGGCTCGAATTGGTTGCGACCTCTGCGGCGCTGGCCTTTCTGCTCCTGATCGCGTGGCCGTCCTGCCAATACGCCTACGAGGAAAGCTACATCACCACGCCGGCGCTGCAGATCGAGAATATCTGGCGCGCCGCGGCGCTGCCGGTCGGCACCGGCCTGATGGCGTTGTTTGCCTTGCTGCGGCTGGCGCGAGCCGGCGATTTGCGAACCGTGCTGGGCGCGGTGCTGTCGGTCGCCGCCGTGATCGCCGTGTTCTGGCTGGCGCAGCCATGGCTGCGACCGCTCGGCAACCTCAACCTGGTCATCTTCTTTGTCGGCGTGGCCGGTTTCTGCGTGTTTGCCGGCGTGCCGATCGCCTTCAGTTTCGGGCTTGCGATCTTCGGCTATCTGGCGCTGACCACGCGGACGCCCTTGATGGTGCTGGTCGGCCGCATGGACGAGGGCATGAGTCATCTGATCCTGCTGGCGGTGCCGCTGTTCGTGTTCCTTGGCCTGCTGATCGAGATGACCGGCATGGCGCGCGCCATGGTGGCGTTTCTGGCGAGCCTGCTCGGCCATGTCAGGGGCGGGCTGCATTACGTGCTGGTCGGCGCGATGTACCTGGTGTCCGGCATTTCCGGCTCGAAGGCCGCGGATATGGCAGCCGTTGCGCCCGTTCTGTTTCCGGAAATGAAGGCGCGCGGCGCCCGGCCGGGCGATCTCGTGGCGCTGCTGGCCGCCACCGGCGCGCAGACCGAGACCATTCCGCCCAGCCTCGTCCTGATCACCATCGGTTCGGTGACCGGGGTTTCGATCTCGGCGCTGTTCACCGGCGGCCTGTTGCCGGGCGTGGTGCTGGCGATCACGCTGTCGGCGCTGGTGTGGTGGCGCTATCGCGGCGAGGATTTGAGCCATGTCCGGCGCGCCAGGGCCGGTGAGGTGATAAAATCCTTGGTCATCGCCCTGCCCGCGCTGGCGCTGCCGTTCGTGATCCGCGCCGCCGTGGTCGAGGGCATTGCGACTGCGACCGAAGTGTCCACCATCGGCATCGTCTATGGCCTCGTCATCGGGCTCCTGATCTACCGCCAATTCGACTGGCGGCGGCTGGTGCCGATGCTTATCGAGACGGCATGCCTGTCGGGTGCCATCCTTCTGATCATCGGCACCGCGACCGGCATGGCCTGGGGCCTGACCCAATCCGGCTTTTCGCGGGCGCTCGCGGCCGCCATGACCGGCCTGCCCGGCGGTTCGGCATCCTTTATCGCGGTCTCGATCGTGGCGTTCATGGTGCTGGGCAGTGTGCTCGAGGGGATTCCGGCGATCGTGCTGTTCGGGCCGCTGCTGTTCCCGATCGCGCGCGCGGTCGGCGTGCATGAGGTGCACTATGCCATGATCATCATCCTGGCGATGGGCATCGGATTGTTCGCCCCGCCCTTCGGAGTAGGCTATTATGCCGCCTGCGCCATCGGGCGCGTCGATCCCGCCGAGGGCATCAGGCCGATCTGGGGCTATCTGCTGGCGCTGCTGGTGGGGCTAATCGTGGTGGCGATCTTTCCGTGGATATCGATCGGGTTCCTGTAGGCGTGGTTGAATGGGAGATGGCCGATGAGTGGGATGCAAAGCCAATACAATCTCGGATTGGACAAGACCCCCGCCAACTACGTCGCGCTGACGCCGCTGAGCTTCCTTAAGCGCAGTGCCGCCGTCTTTCCCGATCATGTCAGCGCCGTCTATGAGGGTCGCGTCTTCACCTGGTCGCAGACCTATGCGCGCTGCCGGCGATTTGCCTCCTACCTTGCAAGCCGGAACATCGGTGACGGCGATACGGTCGCGGCGATGCTGCCGAATATCCCTGCCATGAACGAGGTGCATTTCGCGGTCCCGATGGCCGGCGCCGTGCTCAACGCGCTCAACATCCGGCTCGATGCCGCCTCGATCGCCTTCCAGCTCGATCACGGCGGTGCCAAAATCATCCTGGTCGATCCCGAATTTGGCGGCGTAATCACGGACGCGATCAAGCAGATGAGCGGGCCGAAGCCTGCCGTGATCGACGTCGACGACGCCTCGTTCTCAGGCGGCAAGCGCATCG
>NZ_DATHOP010000005.1:0-24290 GCF_035484855.1 Bradyrhizobium sp. | reverse complement strand
GAACAGCAGGTCCCAGGACATCGCGAAGACGCCGAAATAATAGGCAACCGTCAACAGGCCGAGGATATAGCCGGACACATAAAGCGGCAGCGTCGCGGCGATCACGACGAGCGCGAGCGAAATGAAGAACAGCCGCGACTTGAAGAAATCCGCCATGCTCAACGCCTCCCGAGCAGGCCTTGCGGCCGAATATACATCACGATGACCAGCAGCAGCAGCGCCGGAATGGTGCGGTAGGCCGGCGAGACCAGGTAGGCCGTGAACGTCTCGAGATAGCCGACCACGAAGGCGGCGATCAGCGAACCCGAGACGCTGCCGAGACCGCCCAGCACCACGATCGAGAACGCGCTCGCGGTGAGCGGCCCGACGCTGTAGGAGCTGACCCCGAGGAACATGCCGAGCAGCACGCCGGCGATCCCGGCCAGGATGCCGTAGATCGCCCAGACCACGACATAGATGCTGGTAAGCTCAAGCCCGAGCAGCGTGACGCCGCGCGGATTCATTGATGCCGCCAGCACCGCCTTGCCGGTGCGGGTGCGGTTCACCAACAGCCAGAGCAGGCCGATCACGAGGCAGCAGACGACGGCGGTGAAGATCTCGTTCTTGGGCGTGCGCACGCCGAAGACGTCGACCACGCCCTCGACGATCGGCAGCACGGTCTTGGCGTTGTTGGTGAAGAAATACGCGATCAGTTCCTGGATCATGATCCCCCACAGCAGGGTGCCGGTGAGAACGAAGATCTCCTTCTCCTCGTTGGGAATCCGCGTCGATTTCTGCATCGGCTGCACCACCGCGTAATAGGTGGCGAACGCTGCGATCAGCGCGGCCAGGACGCCGACCAGCGCGCCGGCATAGGTGTTCATGTGCAGCATGCTGGCGGCAGCCCATGCGGCGACTGCCGCCAGCACCATGATGGCGCCGTGCGAGAGATTGAGCACGCCGGAAACGCCGAAGATCAGGGTGAAACCGGTCGCACCGAGAGCGTACAGGGCGCTGATGGCAAAGCCGTCTATCAAAATCTGGAAGGCAAGCATTTATATTGGCCGCGGCAGCACCGCTGCCTCACTCCTTGGAAACTACAAATAACGAAAAATGCTCCCGGGACAAGCCCGGGAGCATGATCATGGAAGGTTAGTTCGATGTGACCTTGATGAAGCTCGGGAACTTCAACTGGCCCTTGGCGACTTCCTTTGGCCAGACCGCGACCTGCTTGCCATCCTGCCATTGCAGCATCAAGCCGGTGATCAGGCCCTTGCCGTATTTGATCGAATGGGTGAACTGGTCGTCCTTGCCGTAGAACTGGATGCGGCCGATGGTGCCGACCCAGTCGGTCTTTTCCAGCGCCGCCACCAGCTTGTCGGCATCGGTCGATCCGGCGCGCTTGATGGCGTCGGCGATGTAGTAGACTTCGTCATACGAGGTGTAGCCGGCATAGGACGGGAAGTTGCCGAACTTCGCCTTGAACCCTTGCGTGAACGGCAGGCTCTTTTCGGTGACCGGGACGTCCGGGCCCGACACGCCCTGATAGAGCACGCCTTCGGCGGCGCCATTGGTGTCCGCGCCGAAGGTCGAGTTGGTGGCCTGCGAGGAGATCCCGAGCATCGGGATCGGAACCTGCTGGTTCTTCCACTGCACCGTCGGCTGCACGCCGACATGCGAAATGCCGGTGATGATCACATCGGGCTTGGCGCCTTCGATCTTGTTGAAGATCGGGGTGAAGTCGGTGGTGTCGGGCGAGAAGCGGATGTGGTCGAGCACCTTGAGCCCGATCTTGGGCAGGCACTCCTCATAGCCGACGTCGAGCGGCGTGGTCCAGGCGGCAACCTCGCTCATGATGACGGCGGTCTTCATGTGCTTCTGGTCGACCAGCAGATCCTTGGCAGCGTCGCAGACCGACAGCGCTAGCGCCGCCGAGGTCAGGTAGCCGTGGAAAGTGTACTTGTTCTTCTCATAATCGTTGTGGACGCTCTTGCTGATCTCGTTGGAGGCCGCGCCGGGCGTGATGAAAGGCGTCTTCAGCCGAGAGGCCCAGGGCTCCAGCGCCAGCACCACTTCGCTGATGTAGCTGGCGATAACGATGTTGACCTTGTCCTCGTTGACCGCGCGCTGGAAGGCGCGAACCGAATCCGCCGAGGAAGAGTGGTTGTCATAGGTGATGATCTCGACCTTGCGGCCGTCAACGCCGCCCTTGGCGTTGATCTCGTCGGCCGCCATCTGGGCCGCCTGCGGGATCGACGCGCCGGCGATCGCCTGCGCTTCCGCGATCACGCCGATCTTGATGGGGTCCGCGGCCAGCGCCGGGCCGGAGGTGGCAAGCAGGCCGAGCGCGGTCGCGCCGAGCAGCCCTTGCAATGACCAAAAAACAGGCGATCGGGAAGCTTTTGTCATATTGTTTCACTCCTCTTATTCATTGGATTTAGGCCGCTTATCCAGCTTTCCGGCCATTGTAACCGGGCATGCAGCCCCGGCAAGCAAAACCGCATGACACAAGCGCTCACGATGTCGCAACCGCAACTAAAGTAGATGGTAAACGGGCGCGAAGAAGCCGCGGCGCTTTAGGGAACCTGGCCCGTGCGCGCCGCCGGCTTGCGCTCGATCGGATCGATGTCGATGGCGCGCAGGCGGCCCATCCGCAGCACGTCGATCTCGAGCCTGCGATCGATCCGGTCGCGGTCGAGGATGCGGATCAGGTCGTCGACGCCGTTGACCTCGACGCCGTCGAGCCTGATGACGACGTCGCCGGGCAACAAGCCGGCCTTCGCCGCCGGCCCGTCCGGCTCGATCTGCGCCAGCAGCGCGCCCATCTTGTTGTCGACGCCGGCCAGCACCGCATGCCGTCGCGGGATCGGCGCGGTCTGGCCGGACACCCCGATATAGGCGCGGCGGACATAGCCGTGGCGGATGATTTCGGACAACACGAACTGCGCGGTGTTGCTGGCGACCGCGAAACAGATGCCCTGCGCGCCGGCGATGATCGCGGTGTTGATCCCGACCACCTCGGCCCGCGAGGACACCAGCGGGCCGCCGGAATTGCCGGGGTTGAGCGCGGCATCGGTCTGGATCACGTCCTCGATGGTGCGGCCGCTGACCGAGCGGATCGAGCGGCCGAGCGCCGACACCACGCCCGCGGTGACGGTCGATTCGAAGCCGAGCGGGTTGCCGATCGCGACTACGAGCTGGCCGCGCCGCAGGGTTTTGGAGTTGCCGAGCGAGGCGTAGCGCAAATCGCGCACGCCGTCGGCGCGCAATAGCGCCAGATCGGTGTCGGGATCGACGCCGAGCACGCGCGCGTCGGTGACGACGCCCTCGACGTCGCGCAGCCTGATCTGCTTGGCCGATCCGACCACATGGCTGTTGGTCAGCACCAGACCATCGGGGGCGATGACGATGCCCGAGCCGACCCCGCCGCGCTCGCGCCCTTTGCCGGCCACGGGGCTCGTTTCAACGCGGACCACGGCGGGTCCGACGCGTTCGGTGACGCCGATCACGGCGTTGGAATAGGCGTCGAGCAGGGCTTCGTCGTCGGGAGCGGCTTGGGTGTCGGCTTGCGAGGACGGGGCCTCGTCGAACGTATCTTGGGTAAAATCCAGCATCGAATTTCCTTTGGGCCTGTCAGATGGTGTTGATAACAGGGCCTCGCAAGTGCCCTTCCGGGCAGGGATGCCCTGTGGTTCAATGGCCCCCGAAATGCTGGGGAGCACCGACGATGCGGGTTCGCCGATTGGACCATGTGCTGCTCGCCATGCCGGCAGGGCGGGAAAGCGACGCCAGGCAATTCTACCAGGGCATTCTGGGCATCCCGGAGGCCAGCAAGCCCGAAGCCCTCGCGGCAAGAGGCGGCTGCTGGTTCGAGGACGGCGAGTTGAAGATCCACCTCGGGGTCGAAAAGGACTTTGTGCCCGCGCGCAAGGCGCACCCGGCCTTCATCGTCGACGACCTGGCGGGGCTGGAATTCAAGCTGAAGGCGTCGGGCTATCCGGTCGCCCATGACGCGCCGCTCGACGGCTACGACCGGATCTTCGTCAACGATCCCTTCGGCAACCGCATCGAGCTGATGCAGCCCAAGCCTCGATAGTTGAGCCGCGCTAGTTAGGGCGCGCTAGCCGCCCTCCAGCCGTTGCGCGGCTTCCATCCCTTCGCCGTTCCGCGCGGATCGCGCGCGTGATTTCGGACCCGGCCCGCGCATGTAGTGACGTTCGGGGCGATAGCGGTTGTTGCTCAAGCGCGTCACGGCCAGGATGCGGCGCAGGAATTGCACGAAAGCCATGATGAAAGCTCCGCCGATCATGTTCAAAGCTGTCCCGTCAACCGCTCGTGGAACGCGGAACTGCGCGGGTCGAGCCCGGTAAACGAAACCGTGGCGCCAAGCGCGCGATATTTGGTGTGGATCGAGTCCAGCGCCGCGACGCTGGAGGCGTCCCAGATCTGGGAAAAAGTGAGATCGATCGCGACCGCCTTGGGATCGGCGCCGTAGCAAAAGCGCTCGACGAGGTCGTTGCTGCTGCCGAAGAACAGCGGTCCGTGCACATCATAGCGAACCGAAAGCCCGTCAGGGCTGAGCGTGCGCTCGGCGCGGATCACATGCGCCACCCGGCGCGCGAACAACACCATGGCAAGCAGTACGCCGGCGGCGACTCCGAGCGCGAGGTTTCCGGTCGCAACCGTGACCGCGACGGTGACGAGCATGACCAGCGTTTCCGGAACAGGCATCCGCTTCAGGGTTGCCGGCTGCACACTGTGCCAGTTGATGGTCTTCAGCGCGACGATCATCATGACGGCGGCGAGCGCGACCATCGGGATCTGCGCCATCAAATGGCTGAGACCCGTCACCAGCAACAGCAGCACCAGCGCCGCGACCGCGGTCGACACCCGGGTCCGCGCCCGGCCGATCCTGACATTGACCACGGTCTGGCCGATCATGGCGCAGCCGGCGATGCCGCCATAGAAGGCGGCGGCGATGTTGGCTATGCCGAGCGCCCAGGACTCGCGGCCCTTGTGCGAGCGCGTATCGGTCAGCTCATCGACCAGTTTTGCGGTCAGCAGCGTTTCCAGGAGGCCAACGAAGGCGACGCTGAGCGCGGTCGGCCAGATGATCCGCAGGGTTTCGAGATCGAGCGGGACCGAGAGCTGCGTGATGCCGGGCAATCCCGGCGCCATGGCGCCCTCGCCGCCGACATTCGGGACGCTCAGATTTTCAATCATGACGATCGCGGTGACGACGATGATCGCGATCAGCGGCGCCGGCACCGCGACCGTAAAGCGCGGCATGATCAGGATGATGGCGAGCGAAAGTGCGAACAGCGGATAGACCAGCCAGGGCACGTTAAGGATGTGAGGCACCTGGGCTGCGAAGATCAGGATGCCCAGCGCATTGACAAATCCGATCATCACCGAGCGCGGCACGAAGCGCATCAGCCGCGCCAGCCCAGCCATGCCGAAGATGATCTGGATGATGCCCGCGATCGCAATCGTCGGCAGGATGTAGCCGACCCCGTGCAACTTGACCATCGGACCGATCACGAGCGCAATCGAGCCGGCCGCCGCCGTGACCATTGCGGGCCGACCGCCAAGCGCCGACATCACGAGACCCAATACGACTGACGCAACCAGCGCGACCTTGGGATCGACGCCGGAGATAAAGGAGAACGAGATCACCTCCGGAATCAGCGCCAGCGCCGTGACCAGGCCCGCCAGTGTCTCGCGGATCAGGACATTCGGCGAGCGCAGCACGGAAGTGACGGACGGGGTGTCGTCGAAATTTTGCAGCGCGGGGACGGTCGTGATCGACATGAAGCTATTTCCGAAATAGGGAGGATCGAGACTTGATGCGGAGACGTGAAGCGCCGCGGCGAGAGGAATCTTCGGGCTAGCGCATGACGCACCGGAACCCGATATGCGTGGTCGAGGTATCCTGCGTCTGGCTCTGCCGCGCCGCAGGCCGGTAGCGCAGGCAATAATTGGGCGCGCAGAGATGCGAGCCGCCTTTCACGACGCGGTTGGCCGTACGGTTGTTGTTTTCCCTGGCCTGGCAGCAGGATGGTTTTTCGCTTGCCGCTTGCGGCAACGCGTAGGCGCTCGCGGTCCACTCCCAGACGTTGCCGATCATGTCGTAAAGCCCAAAACCGTTGGCGGGAAACGCGCCGACCGGCGAGGTGCCTTCAAAACCGTCCTCGGCGAGATTCTCGAACGGGAAGCGGCCCTGCCAGGTGTTCGCCATCGCCTGCCCGCCCGGTGCAAATTCCTCGCCCCAGGCGTAGGTCGCGTCGTGAAGGCCGCCGCGCGCGGCGAATTCCCATTCGGCTTCGGTTGGCAACTCCTTATCGGCCCAGGCGGCATAGGCCGCGGCATCCTCGAACGCAACGTGAACGACGGGATGGTCCATGCGATCGTCGATGCCGCTCGCGGGACCTTCGGGATGTCGCCAGTTGGCGCCGGGAATGTAGGCCCACCAGGCGCGATAATCGCGCAAGTCCACGGGGCCGGCCGGCTTGGTGAAAACCAGCGAGCCCGGCACCAGAAACTCCGGATCGGCGTCGGGATAGACGGCGGGATCAGGCTCGCGTTCGGACAAGGTCTGATATCCCGTCGCCGCTATGAATTCGAAAAACTCGGCGTTGGTCACCGGGTGCGGATCGATCCAGAAGCCATCGACGCCGGCGGCACGCGCCGGCCGCTCCTCGCGATAGAATTTGTTCGACCCCATCACGAAATCGCCGCCGGGGATCCAGATCATGGATCCCCGGTCGATTACGCTGGAATACGCGACGGTCCTGTTTGCGGCCAGCAGGTCCATGAAGCTCAGGCTTCCGCGAACTTCTTCGGCACGAAGTCGAGCGGCGCGCCCGGCGGGATCAGTTCCTCCTTCTTGGCAGAATTATCGAAATCCCGGATGATGCGTTGCGCGTGCTGCATCACCCACCAGCGGACATAGCGCTGATTGACCGCCTCGCGCTCCTTAGGGTCTTCCTTCAGATGCGTGATGCGGGCGAAGCCGAGCGGCAGTTCCGGATCGTGAAAATGCTGCTGCCGCTTGAAGTTGATCTTGAAATCCTTCCATTTCACCGCGTGCAATTCGTCCTTCAACCAGACGATGCAGGATTCGCGATTGGAGGTTGGCTGCTCGCCGAGAAAGAACGGACCCTGGTCGACGCCGTCGATCAGCCGGTCTTTCGGCGGCTCGCAGCCGGTGAATTTCAACAGCGTGGTGAACATGTCGGTGACATGCACCATCTCGTTGCTTTCGGTGCCGGGCGTGATGTGGCCGGGCCAGCGGATCAGGAACGGCGTGCGGATGCCGCCTTCGGCCGAGGAGAAATACGAGCCGTCGAAGAAACCGCCGGTGCCGCGGCCGGCCAGATGATCCTCTGCGCCGTTGTCGCCGCACATGACGACAATGGTATTGTCGGCGACGCCGAGCTCGTCGAGCTTGTCGACCAGTACGCCGAAATCATGGTCCAGCATCAACAGGCAATCGCCCCACTCGCCGTTGTCGCTCTTGCCGACGAATTCGTCGCGCGGGCTCATCGGGAAATGCATCAGCGAGTGATTGAAGTAGCAGTAGAACGGCTTGTCGGCGGCGACCGACTTCTCCATGAATTTCAGCGCGCGCTTCTGGTATTCGAGGTCGCAGGTCTTCTTGGTCTCCATGGTGAGCTGCTCGTCGAGCAGCGGCCAGGCGCCCTTGCCCTTGACGCCCTCATGCATGTGCGAGAAGCCGTCGCGCTCAGGCACGTAATGCGGGTCTTCCAGCCACATGCATTCGTCGTAGGTGCGCAGCGGTCCGTACCACTCGTCAAAACCGTGGTCGGTCGGGAAGCGGCCGTCTTCGGCGCCGATGTGCCATTTGCCGTAGATCGAGGTGGCGTAGCCGGCCTCCGACAGGATTTCCGCGATAGTGCGCTCCCAGCGCACGATGCCGCCGCCATTGCCGCCAAGCGCGATGGTGTGGTTGCCCGAGCGGATCGGGAAGCGCCCGGTCATCAGCGCCGAACGGGTCGGCGTGCATTGCGGCTCGACCACATAATGGGTGAGCTTGGCGCCTTGCTTGGCGAATGTGTCCATGCGTTTGGTATCGGCGCCGCGCAGGATGCCGCCGCCGTAGCAACCCAGTTCTCCCATGCCGAGGTTGTCCACGTGGAAAAAAAGAATGTTTGGTTTCTTGGTCATTTGTAGCTCCGAGTTCGTGGCGCGATGTCGCGCCCCTTGGTAGATGTCCGCCGCGGCGAATGCGCCTGCGGCGTCTTGAAACGTTGGGATGTCAGAAGATCTCGCCCACCCCCTTCGGTCCGACGTTCATGCCGAAGCCGGCAAGGCCGCGGCTCTTCAGTTCGGGCTCCATGGCGGCAAGCGATTCCTCGCGGATCAATCCCTTGAGCTTCTGCACCAGGGCCATGAATTCCGGCGTCGTCGTCATCTCGGCGGTGCGCGGGCGCGGCAGCGGCACCTTGATTTCCGCCTTGATGCGTCCGGGCCGCGCCGTCATCACATAGATGCGGTCGGAGAGGAAAATCGACTCTTCGATGTCGTGGGTGATGAACAGCACCGAGATGCGGAACTGCTGCCAGATATTGGTGAGGATTTCCTGCATCACGACGCGGGTCTGGGTATCGAGCGCGCCGAACGGCTCGTCCATCAGCAACACCTGCGGGCTGGTCGCCAGCGCCCGGATGATGCCGATGCGCTGCTTCATGCCGCCGGACAGCTGGTCCGGGTAATGATCGGCGAAGGACAGTAGCCCTGCGAGATCGAGCAGCGAGCGCGCGGTGACGTCGCGTTTTCCCGCGTCGACGCCGGCCATCTTCAGCCCGAACTCGACGTTCTTGCGCACCGTGAGCCAGGGAAACAGCGAATATTGCTGGAACACCACGCCCCGATCGGAGCCGGGCTTGGTGATCGGCTTGTCGTCGAGGCGCGCCTCGCCGGTGGTCGGCGCCATGAAGCCGGCCACGATGGAGAGGATGGTCGACTTGCCGCAGCCGGAGGGACCGATCAGGGAGACGAATTCGCCGGGCTGCACATTGAGGCTGACGTCCTGAACCGCGACCACCTCATTGTCGTTGGCGCCGAACACAACGCCCATGTCGCGGACGTCGATCAGACCTTTGTCGACCGCACTGATTTGCTGGGTGTTCATTTCTTGCTCCCGGGTGCGTAAGCGAGCCAGGGCATCATGAGGATGCCGCAGAGGCGGATGATTCCACTGCAGACCAGGCCCAGGACGCCGATGGTGATCATGCCGAGCACGATCGCGGGATAGTTCACCAGCGAATAAGCTTCCCAGGTGAAGTAGCCGACACCGAACTGGCCCGAAATCATCTCGGCTGCGATCAGCGAGACCCAGGCCACGCCCATGCCGACGGCAAGGCCGGTGAAGATATGCGGCAGCGAGCCGGGCAGAATCACGTTCCAGAACAGCCGGACTTCGCCGGCGCCGAGGCAGCGCCCGGCGCGGATCAGCACGCCGTCCATCGAATGCACGCCGTGCACGGTGTTCAACAGGATCGGAAAGAACGCGCCGATGAAGGTGATGAAAACGATCGCTGATTCGTTGTTCGGCCACAGCATAATCGACATCGGCACCCAGGCGATCGCCGGAATCGGGCGCAGGATCTCGACCGCCGGCATGAAGAGGTCGCTGACCCGGCGGTATTTGCCGATCACGAGCCCGAGCGGCACGCCGACCGCTATCGCGATGGCGAAGCCGAGCAGGATGCGCCGCACGCTGTAGACCACATTGACCAGAAACTTGTTGGAGGCGCCGACTTCGACCGCCTGCCTGAAAACTTCATAGGGCGTCGGCACATTCTTGAAGCGGATGTAGAATTCGAGCCGGTATTTGGTTCCGAGATACCAGAACAGGAACAGCGCGCCGATCGAGAGGCAGGCGAGCAGCGCCGTGATCACCTGGTCGCGGGTGATGCGCTCGAGCAGCGGCTTCATCTTCAACGCGCCGATTTCAACCTCGGGCGCGGGCTGCGGAATAACCGTAGCCTGGACTGCCGGCGCCTTGACGCTTTCCGTCTCAACGGTTGTCACGGTCGCCTGATATTCGGCCTGCGGGTCCACTAGCGAGATCCTTGCTTTCTGCATTCGCTCTCTGTTGAACATGGCTGTTCTCTTTCAAGGCTGATGACTAGTGGCTGGCGTCGACCGCGCTGAGCGCCTCGGCGTAGGTCGCAAGTTTGCCGTTGTGCTTGCTGGCATAGGCTTCCGCGTCATGCTTGAGCATGAACGGCACCACTTCCGGCTTCTTCGGATCGTCGCCGCCGACCGAGTAGAAGGCGGCGTCGGCGAACACCTTGATGCCGAGTTCATGATCGACCAGGTAAACCGCGTTGAGCTTGCGTTCCTGGCTCGTGAATTTCTTGACACCCATCAGCGTGCAGGCCGGAGAGCTGAACGGCACGATGTCGCCGCCCTGGATCCAGACCTCGCCGGCTTCGCGGGGATTGCTGACCGGCGCGTTGCAGACGGGATCGTTGCCCGCGACCTGATAGCCGGTCATGGTCGCGAGCTGCTTGTCGTAGTCGAGGCCCAGATCCTTGTAGGCCTGCCGCACATAGCTGTCGTTGACCCAGGCGCCGATATTAAGGTCCTTGATCATGTTCAGCTTCTTCAGCACCGCGTAGTTCGCCTTGATCGCATCGACCCAGGCCGGCTTGATGGTCGGGTCGAGCGTGTGGATCCCGCCGGGGCCGAGAAAGATGTAGACGACCTCCTTGTTGATCTTGGTCCACTCCTCGACCTTCTCGGCGCCGAGCTTGGGGTTCTTGCGCATCCAGTCGTTGGCCTCCATCAATGCTTCGATGTAGGCGACGACGATCTCGGGATATTTCTCGGCAAAATCCTTGCGCACCACCACGCCGTGGAAGGTCGGCGTCTTGGTCTCGGCGCCGTCATAGATCTTGCGGGCGAAACCGCGGAACGGCAGCAGCTCGGCGAACGGGACGAAGTCCGCATGCGCATCGATCCGCTTCTCCTGAAGATTGGTGCTGCCGATTTCCGGCGACTGCGACACCAGGTTCCAGAAGTCGGGCGGCAATCCCTTTTGTTCCAGCGCGCGCTGCATCATGCCGTGCGCGGCGGAGCCGAACGGCACCGAGACGTTCTTGCCCTTGAGATCGGCGAGCTCGTAATACGGCGAGTCCTTGTGGACGACGATGCCGTTGCCGCTGCCTTCCGCGTTGTAGGCGATGATCGCGACCAGTTGGGTTTCGTTGCCGGTCGCTTGTCCGGTGGCGCCGTTCACCATCAAGGGATAGTCGCCCATCATCCCGATCTGGATGTTGTTGGCCATCATGCCGTTGGTGATCGGCGGCCCCGAGGTGGCGTTCTGCCAGGACAGCGAATATTTGAAATCCTTGTACTTGCCGGTGGTCGGCAAATGCTTTTCGAACAGGCCGAGTTCTTTCAGGACGGCGCCCCCGGTAACCGTGTTGGTCGTGGTGTTCTGAATGCCGATGCCGATCTCGAGCGTGGTCTGTGCGCCTGCCCGATCGGGCGAGAGCACGATGGTTGCAACTAGCAGCAGGGCAACGAAGCCGAGGGATTTGCAGACGGGGCCGACTCGCATCAGAACGATCCTTTCGAACTAAACCATGCAGGTGTGCCGTGGGATGCCAACGCGTCGCGCCTTGGCCGCGAACGGGAGCGGCGTAACGGGTTGAGCCGCGGACAGTCGTGGCCTTCCGCGCTGCAAGCGATATGCCATCGAGTTCATGCCGATGGCGAAGTGCGGAACCGGTCCGCCAGAGCGATGCGCGATGGGAAGCGATGCGGTCATCTTGCCGTGAACTCGTTTGCCCCTGACGAACGACCAATCGTTCGATGGCTGAGTTCTGGACCGGTCACCTTGAATCGAAAACGGCAAAGGGCCCGAGCGCGCAACCTATTGCGAAGAAAGCCGCGCTGCTCAATTAATGGACATTACGCATGCCGATTTTGGCTAACCGGTGGGCGCGATGACTGATGTTTGGTCAGACCGCAGCCAGCGTCCACAAGAGCGGCAGCGATCGTGCTATTCGCGCGCACCGGCAGGATGACAGCGATCGACATCGATCTTGAGATGATGGGCCGCGCATCGGCGCTTGCTGGTTGTGTCTCGCGCGATATGCGAGGCGGGCGGCCGCGGAGCGCCGCGCGCGATCTCAGGCCTCGCTCGATGCGACGAATTTCGCCAGCTTGCCGTCGCGGATCTTGGCGAGCATCTCGGCGTCGGTGATCACGAGGTTGGTGCCGTGCGCGTGCAGGATGCCAAGATCGGCAAATCGCTTGAGGCTGGTGGTGACGGATTGGCGCGTCACGCCCGTCATATGCGCAAGGTCGGCATGGGTGAAGGACGCGGCGATCAGGATGCCGTCGCGTTCTTCCACGCCGTACAAATTCATCAGATGCAGCAACAGCTGCGAGAGCCGCTCGGTCGGCGATCGCGTGCCGAGCATCTGCGCCAGCGCCGAATAGCATTGGCCCTTGAAACTCAGGCCTTCGATGATCCCGATCGCAAGCTGCGGGATCGTCAGCACCATCTGGCGCAGCACGTCGCCGGGCAGATGCAGCACGGTGCTGTTGACGGCGGCGGAGCCCGACCAGACGTGCAGGCCCTGCTTGAACACCTCGGGCCCGCCGACGAAATTGCCGGAATGCCAATAGGCCAGCGTGATCTCGCGGCCCGACGGCGCGATGTAGAACACCTTGATGCGACCGCTCTCGATCAGATAGATGCCGTCCTGCGGGCTGCCCTGGCGGAACAGTTGCGCGCCACGGTAGAGCACCTTGCGCTTGCCGGATCCCAACACCCGCGCCTTCTCGGCTTCGGTCAGTCCCCGGAACAAGGCCGGCGGCCCGCTGCGCTGCGCGCCGCCGTCGGTCATCAGCAGGGCGCCGAACTGGGCCGGTGTATCCTTGCTCATCATCTATCCGCGCGAAGCCATGGGTTGTCCGGAGGTCGCGGCAATATATCCCGACACGCGCGGCTTGAACCCGGCAATTTTCGATTCCCGTTCAAAAAGCTCGGGTCTTCCGCTGGCCATCAGGCATCAGGTCGGAATCACGTAGCGGACGAGGCAAAGGCTGACGATCAGAAGAAATAGCAATGACAACGTCACCGCGGCCGTGACTTTCCCGCCGACGCGCCCGATGATGCGCAGGTCGACGCCGAGCCCCAAGGCCGCCATCGACATGATGGTCAGGATGCTTGCCGCCTTCTGCAGCGGGAACACGGCGCCCCCCGGTATCAGGGATAGCGAGCGGAGCCCGGCGAGTGCGAAGAAGGCGACAATGAACCACGGCACCGTGGCGAAGAAGCGGTTCGTGTTTGAAAGGCCTGAGGATCGATCGCCGCGAAGGCCCCGCGCAGACACCGCGATGCATGCGACGACCGGGCCGAGCATCATCACCCTGATCAATTTGACCAGCGTGCCGATTTGCGTGCTGACAAGACCCGCCGGCACCGTCGCCGCCAGCACCTGCGGAACCGCGTAGACCGTCATTCCGGCGAGGATTCCATACTGCGTCGCTGTCAGTTGCAAGAGCGGGATCAACAGCGGCAGGCCGAGAACGACGATGACGCCCAGCACCGCCGTGAAGGAAATCGAGGAGACGATATCGTCCTTGCTGGCGCCGATCACCGGTGCCACCGCCGCAATCGCCGAGTTGCCGCAGATCGAATTGCCGCAGGCGACCAGGATCGACAGCCGGATCGGCAGGCCGAGCGCTCGGCCGATGCCGAAACTGACCCCGAGCGACAGGATCACGACGGCAACGATGATAACGAGCAACGTGAAACCGGAAGCTGCAATCGCGGAAAATGTCAGCGAGGCGCCGAGCAGCGCGACCGCGACCTCCAGCAGTTGTTTGGCGCTGAAGGCGATACCGGCGCTCCAGCGGCGACCGGGTTCCCAAAGCGTCCGCAGCACGATCCCAAGCAGAATCGCGATCACGATGGCTTCGAGATAGGGATGCCCGATCAGGTGCTCTTCGGTCGCCTGGATCGTCATCGCAACCAGGGTGACGATCGCGCACAGCGCTACGCCCCAAAGCAAGGGGACGGTCTTGGCGATGGCTCCGCCGGCAAGCCCGGCATTGTCAGGGGAATCGACTCGATCTGGCACGCGACATCCTTCAAGGAGAAGGAATTATGCGCCAAACCCGCAGAAATGGAAAATATCAATTCCGCATGGCCGCCACAGCCGCCATGCCCCTCGCCCGCGTCTTCCGACTTTCGTCGTTAACGCGTGACCATTTGGGCCGGTTCGCTGGCGCTGCCGACCTGAAACGTCGGGCTCGCCGGATAATAGATCACCCGCGCGGATACGATGACCACGACCAGCAGCCAGAACAGATATTGACCGACGCGGTTGAGAACCGCGGACGCGGTTCTTCCCGGCTCGCGCTCACCGCGCGCAGCGTCCGGCAATATCTCGCCATAAGCGTCGAATTTCTCGGTCAGCATCGCGTTCAACCGTGGTTTCACCTGCGATTTATGTCGCAACAGACGCCGGCAAAACAATAGTTGGAACTTGCAATGTTGGGGCGGGGACGGCTGCTTTGTTTTGCGGGACACCCTGGGAAGAGAATTTCAATTACGGCGCGCCAAACCCGGCCGTGAACGGGGCCGGTCTGTCACTCCGGATGGGCCCGCGCCGTCGATTTTCGCGATACCAGTTCGATCGGCAATTCGATCAGGGATTTCGCGTCTCGGCCCGCCAGTTCATCGAGCAGGCAACCGGCCGCCGCCTCGCCGATCCGCGCCACCGGCAGATGCACGCTGGTCAGCGGCGGGAAGATATGCGCGGACATCTCGATATTGTCGATGCCGACGACCGATAAGGCCTTGGGCACCTTGAGCCCGCGCGAATGCACTTCCTCGATGCAGCCAATCGCCAGCATGTCGATGCCGCCGATCAGGGCCGTCGGCGGCTGATTCAGTGCGAGCATCGACGAGCAGCCGGTTCGGCCGCCGGCGAGCGTCAGCGGTTGTTCGCTCACCAGCCAGTCCGGCAAATCCAGCGCAGCGTCGCGAAGTGCCGCGCGAATGCCGGCAAGCCGCGCTTTTTGACGGTCGTTGAATTGCAAGCCTCCGACGACCGCGCCGATCCGCTTGTGGCCGAGGTCGAGAAGATGTCGCGCGGCGAGCCGGCCGGCCTTTTCATTGTCGACGGTGATCGAACTGGCGCGCTCGTCGCCACACCAGGTCAGGACCACCGGGACACCGGCACCTTCCAAGAGCTGCCAGCTGGCCGCGGGACGTTCCGCCCCCACCAGCATGAGACCGTCGACACCGCGGGCGAGCAGGATGCGAATCGCCTCCGCCTCGGCGGCGGCGTTGTAATCATGCGAAGCGACCAACAGCTGATAGCCATGTTGCGAGAGTTTTGCCTGCATCGACTGCAGAGCGCGCGCGAAGATCGGGCTGTCGAGCGTCGGCACCACGGCGCCGATGGTCATCGAACGCCCCGAGGCCAGCGCCCGCGCCGCGCCCCCCGGCACATAGCCAAGCCGCGCGGCGCTCGACCTGACCCGCGCCAGCGTTGCGGAATTCACCAGCTCCGGCTGCGCGATGGCTCGCGAGACCGTCGCCGGCGAGACGCCCGCGTCGCGCGCGACGTCGAGGAGTTTTATTCGGCGGTTGATACCCATTTTCATCCGACTGAAAGAATTTTCAGCAGTCTTACCTCATGGCAGGCGAACTTCCAAAGTAAATCGAGGAAACGTGCATTGACAATCCCTGTTAACGCCAAGAAACTGAAAGCGCTTTCATTGCAAGCTCCTGGAAACGCCGGATGATCGGGTGGCGCCGCACAGCGATTGGATGGGCGACGCTCGCGGTCCTGGTGCTGCTGTGGTTTTCGCTGACGACATGGAGCGGCTTGGTCTCCGCCGGACGATTTCCCTCGCCCGCCGATTTCTGGTTTTCGCTGGTTCAGATCACGACGCGGGGTTACGCCGGCGGTGAACTCTTTACCCATGCGCTGCATAGCCTGACGCTCGTCACGCTCGGATTTCTCGTCGCGGTCGCAACCGGCGTGCCGCTCGGGCTGTGGATGGGCTGGAGCCGCCGCGTCAATAGCGATAGTTATGCCCATTTTCATTGACGTCGTGATTGTCGCTCACACAATTTTCTATAACCTGTAGAACATCGCCGGGTACCACATAGCCTCGCCCAACCGCCTTGCAATTCTACCGGAATGGTAGTATGTTAGTGTCAGTTCTACTGTCTCGCCGCCGGAAAAAGCGCCCTGTTTTAAGCGCCTCTTAGCCGGGCTTCGAAACCGGAGTTGGCGATCAAAGGCTGTAGTCGCTGCCCGCGATGCCGCACCCTCGGCACGGGATCAACAGCCAAAGCACGTGTCAGGCATGGGCCACTCCGTTCTGGAGGGCCATACCATGCCCGAGCAGTTTTCTTCCGAAAATATCCTAGCCGTTAACATTCCCGAAGCGTGCCGCCGCATCAGCGTCGGTGAAACGCTGCTGCGCGAGATGATGGCAGACGGCCGAGTACCCTTCTCTCGCCTCCCGGGGGCCAAGCCGGAAAGCCGAGGTCGCATTGTCATACGCGTAACCGATCTCGACAAATTGTTAATCGCGACGCGGGTTGATGTCACCGGCAATGACGCTCGGACTACTCGACTCCGCCCCAAGGTGGTTGCATGCAAAGGAAGCCGTGATGAAAACGCGGTTGCCCGGTTAACGCGAGATTAAATCGAACGAAGCGATTGACTAGAAATACGAACCGACTGGCAAGGTCGAAGGCGTCTCTATTGAACCCGGGATACGGCCCCGAACTCCGAGCAAGAACAATGTCAGACAATCCCCCGTACCCCGACGAGTTTCAAGCCGCCTTTGAAGCGGCGTTCATCTGTCACCGCATCCACGCGCATCCCGCTGGAGGTTTCAAGCCCCGCACATATAATCCCAAGGATTGGGCCGACGCGCGGAAGTGGGTTGCGAAGCAGGGCGACGATTGCAAGTTCTACTTCTCACCTGCCAATATCAAACCCGGCTGCAAACAAACACGCAAAGAGGACATGCTGTCGTCGGAGTGGTTATGGGCCGATCTTGATCCTCGTTTCGGCGAAGACCTCTATGCTGAGCGCGCGCAGATGAACCTTCTTCTTGAAGAGGACCTAATCGTCCCGTTGCCCACGATGATCATCGATAGCGGTCGTGGCAAGTGGGGATTTTGGAAGCTCAGCACCCCTCATGTATTCGATGGACCCAATGGTGCCGCGACACGCGCATTCGAAGCCGCGCTTCGTGGTCTTGGGCAGGCGTTCGCGCCTTACGGTGATAAGTCGGTCAAGAACATCAATCGCGTCGCGCGCCTTCCCGGCACCGTGAACGCTAAGACTGGCGCGACCGCATCAGTGCTGGAGTTCAACCAGGGTACCTATACACTCGCCAACTTCCCGACCATCGTAGTCGAACGCAAGGTTCGAACCGAGGGCAGCGGTGAAGCCATTCCGCTCAACATCTTCAAGGCAGCGCTAGCCGCGACGCCGTATAAAGGCGGACCCGAAGGGCTCGACGATCGCAATGAACAGTCCGGCTGGTTTGCGTTCATGGAAGCTGTCCACGAAGCCGCAGGCGGCGAGTGTGGCGGCGAATACTTCGAAGCCTTCTATGATTGGTGTCAAACTGACCCCGAGTTTGATGGTGCGTGGACACGTGAGAGCGTACAAGGCCGATGGGACAGTCTCGACAGCGCAGCCGTTGGCGGCATCACACGTGGGTCATGGATCAAGTTGGTCCGGTCGTTCACTGGCAATGACGAGCTTGCATCAAAGATGGCAGGCGACGCCGACGCTGCCGACGAATTCGCCGATGATGGCGCAGGCGCACCGTCGAATCCGAAGAGCAGCAAGAGTCGTGCTCGCGCGATCAACCTGATCAGAAACCTTCGCACCAAGACCACAGGCAATGGCTGCACTGAGGACGAGGCCAGGTCCGCGGCGGAGAAGATCGCGAAGTTCATCGCGAAGTACAGCCTGACCGAAGACGATCTCAAAGACGAACCAACAAGCGCCACGGTGTCAGACGGCTCATCGCCGGAGTGGTTCGACTTCACTAAGGGGTTTGTCTATATTGGCTTCTTTGAGCGGTTCCTTGAGCTTCAATCGCGCAAAATGTGGAAGACCACGGCGATTGATAAATTCTACGCGTCCGTACGCGTGATGGACAAAAAGCCGGGCGCGCCGTTGTCCGCGTACATCTTCGTCAATCAGTCAGTGCCGATGCACAAGTCGGTAGTGTACGAGCCCGGCAAGGATGCAGTGATCGGTGACAACTTCAATATGTGGCTGCCATCCGACATCGAGCCGAAGGAGGGCGATACTTCGAAATTTGACGCTCACATGGAATATCTATTTCCTGATCCGGTGCCGCGTGATCGCGTGCTCAATTGGCTGGCGTGGGTATATTGCAATCAGAACCTAAAGCCGCGTCACGCGTTGCTTGTGCACGGCGAGATACCGGGGACCGGAAAATCATTCATCGCGCACATGCTATCGCGACTGCTGGGCCGGAAATTGCCAGATGGTCTCATTTCGGGCACGACACTGATCAAAGGCAAGACGCTTGAAGCCGCTCATGGTGGATGGGAGTGTCAGACCAAGCTTGTAGTCGTCGAGGAAGTCCGTCCGGGCTTTGGCAGTTCGCAGGCCGTGGTGAAGGG
This sequence comes from Bradyrhizobium sp., assembly GCF_035484855.1. GTDB lineage: Bacteria > Pseudomonadota > Alphaproteobacteria > Rhizobiales > Xanthobacteraceae > Bradyrhizobium. The sequence goes on along the minus strand of NZ_DATHOP010000005.1, from coordinate 5,620 downwards.
GCTGCACGATCTGATCAGCGAGCCGACCATCCTTTTGGACAAGAAAAACCTGGACCCTGAGACCATCCGCAACGTGCTGGCGTTCCTCCTGTTCTCAAATAAGGACAACGCGGTCACCATCGACAACGCCGACCGAAGGTATGAGATTGAAACAGTGGACACGCTGTTGCGGAAGCTACAGCCGAAGTCGGAGGACTACTACATTGCGCTCTATGACCTGATCGACGACCCGACCGCGATGGCCGCCGTGGCGTATCAGTTCAAGACCCGCGACCTCAAGGGCTACTCGGGATTGAGCGCGGCGCCGTTGACCGCAGCCAAGATCAAGATGGCCGACGAGACCCGCGACGAACTTGAGCTTTGGTTTGATGAGCATCGCTCATCGCCGCCGCTGTCGTATCGGCTCGTCAGGCTCGACGACGTTTTGGAGATCATCCCCCAAAACATCGAACGCACGACCAGCAATCTTCGCAAACGCGTCACTGATCTGTTGCGTGACAGGCTCAATGGCGAATATCTCGACAAGGTTCGGCTCGGCGGTCGCCAAGAGGATCAGCCGCGTCTGTGGCGCATCAATAAGGAGACGACCGAGCCAGTTGACCGTAAGTTGTTTCCCGACAAGCGGCTGTCACGCATGTATCGGTTCGAGCGCGGGAAGCTGACGGCACAAGAGAAGGTCGAGAAGGCCGCTATCGATGCACGCTACAGGGCGCAGGCGATTGCCGAAGTTCGGGCCGAGTTCGATGATGTGAATGCTGTCATCGTTGATGAGTTCGCCGACCTGATGTGATCGCAACGAACCTCGTTGATTCAGTCAAGCTTTTGCCGGGCGACCGTGTCGAGTACGCGGGCGGGCGACAGATGACGGACGAGTGAATCATGAAATTTCGCGGCACAGTGGTCCGCGTGGCGCCGCGCGGTGACATCCTGATTCATGACGACCGTGGCTTCGACACGTAGCTCGCTGCGGCAGCAATGAACCGACGTCGCTATGCGCACTGTCGTTCGGGCAGTCGAGGCGGACGGCGATGCAAGCCGAACAAATGGTTGGCGGACATTTCGTCGAAGTTTGGCAAGACGAGCGCCGGATTGGTAGGTTCGCTACCAAGGCGAAGCCAAAATAGGTCACCGCTGATTTCAAATTAGGGCCAGGGTCAAAACAAGCCAGTACCTGCTGTCGAGCGAGGCCGCCCGTCACCTTGGGAGTGTTGGCCGGCCATGGGCCATCAGCAATGATGCGGAATTTGCTGCCGCAGGATTATGGCCCGGTCTATACGGCATACGAGCGTGAGTTAGACCGGTGATCCGTCGGCCCGGGTGAGCCGCCCCCTTAAAACGTGCCGGGGCAACACTTGTACCCGTGCCGCAGCGACTCCTGCATGGTGATCCGGTAATCCGGGACTGGAGGAGTCGACCGCAGGCCGCCGGGGGATAGATAAGTGGATAACAGGGGCTGTAGACTGGTGCAGCACGCTTATCGATTATTTTGTTTTCTCCGGCTTCCCTTTACTTCAAATAGTAGTGGATCACTGGATCATAATTGAAGGAAGCCTTATAGTATTGGGCTTTTAGCGTGATCCGTAGTTGAGACGCCGCTGCGTGGCCCCTGCCTCACTGGTTCACCTAACGCCTGGATTGTGGGTTTTGCATATTTTACAGCGGGTAATAGTCCCCTGCGTTAACCATCTTTGTTAACTATACGCGCGCGCGAGAGATTTAACTCAATTCAGATTATTCCCTAGCGCGGGTTCGCTTAGGGATGTGACCGAGCTTGGATCGGCATTCGGCGACGTGACGTTGGCTGAAGGATTTCCCTCCAACTGTCAATAAACCCCAATTCCGGAAAAGGCTTCGCCCGTACCGACCTAAATTCCTCATCGCGATTTTATTTCTAAACCTGAATTCCTTCGCGATACGAGCTATTACCCTAGGGCTCGCATGCCTTACGCTATGGTCGTTAGTCACTCCTAAATTCAGAACCCGAAGAATAAACCGGAATTCAGAATTAAAAGTCCACTTGCTACGGCACTCATTAAGCACGCCACTCGATCACGTCGCGAATCTCTTGAAGCCGGCACCGCAATATGCAGATATGGCCATGCGTAAAAGCTGAAGCACCAAGGACGGTGACTTCTACCAACCTACCTTATGGCCCTCATCCCTTTTCACGGGGCCACGGACTGATCACACCGGCGCAAATGCGGTGTGTGCGAGATGGAAAGGTGTAGACGCGGGCGACAGACTATTCGTCGTCAAACATCTTTCCCTCACCGGGTCTTTACCGGGGGATCAGTGAAAGGGCATCCATATGCCACGATGTAAATATTGGGTCGGCACCCTGATCGACGGGCACGAGCCTGCCTACAACCCGCGCCCGCTCGATGAGAACAGTTGTCGCATCGCGCCTGCATCCACCCGCACACCAAGCCGCACAAGTTACATGCGACTTTTAATCGAATGCCTGACTGATCCCGGTGACGTGGTAGTCAATCCGGCCGCAGGCGGATTCTCGACACTCGACGCCGCGCTAAGTGTCGGCAGGCATTTTCTCGGCTGCGAATTTCTCCCTGAGAACCATCCTGCTCTCAAACCATAAGGCGATCCCATGACACAGGAACAGAAGGCGATTGCCAAAGTCTTGGCAGAGGCGGAACGACTAGGGATTCTGAAAACAAGGCGAATCCCCCTAGCCCTCGCTCAAGAGCGAGTGCTGGCGCTAAACCATCTCATATGGGCCGTTGACCGTGAGGTGCTTAATGCGTTGCCGCAACGGCCCGATATGTTTCGGCCCGATACGGACCAAGACCCTCGCGGCACAAAGGGCACGCTCGCAAAGGCCCCTTGGTTTCAGCGCATCTTATGGGACTGCGAGCGGGTTGCTCAAGCCCGTGCGCACGACTGGGCTGCAAACTGGGCGGGTGAAGAGAGGTATTACGATTTTTATGACGACGCCGCAGAATACGACGCGGCTTTCCGTGAGAGATACGCTGAATCGCTCGCGGAGACACTGGCGGCGGCACTGGCGGACCCAGATGCTTTCTTAAAAGACTACTCTGCATATTGGCATAGGCCAAGCGGTGCGTGACCTAGCCGAGATTCACGCGATGAAAGCTCATAACCAAGGCTCTCACTTGGGACTTGCGCTGCAGGCCTCACATTTCAGCAGAGGAACCTGGATCGCATGTTGTCCCGGGACAAACAACACCCTCGAACTGCAGCCAAAGCGAAATCTATTCTATTGTGGCGCCTGCAAGGTCGGCGGCGGCATAGACGAACTCGACGGGTTTGTTGTCCAGAGAAGGAGTACAGCTTCCGGTTTCATCAGAGGACGAATCCTACACTGACCATCTAAGGAACTGTGCCTTACACGGACGGGGGATTTAGTTCCAACTTTGCCAGCCCGTGCAGATTGCAGAACTGGCTAAATCGGAGACTTACAATGACCGCAATTGACTACCGAATGACGCGCCGAAACATCCTCATTGGTGCTGCTGCCTCCCTGATATGCGCGCCTCCAATTGTTCGAGCCGCAAGTCTGATGCCGGGGCGCGGCCTGCCATTACAGTTTCTAAATCCGGAGTTTTTAGATCCTTTGGGACAATTCTATCGACATAATTTTTACCACTCGCTCGACAGCGACTTGAGAGCGGGCCGTGCCATGAGCACGGTTAGCAACGGGAAGATAATTTCTGTCGCCGACGCCCAGCGGATGGTCGCGCGTGCGCGGGCACAAGGATGGCTTCCGCCTTACTCGACGACCGGTAAGCCGGCGAATGTCCCGCCACTGAAAAATGGTGCCAGCGTTTCAGGCTTATAGGCGATTTGGCTGCAGATACCTTTGTCATCATCGGTGCACACTTGTGCAACGCCTACGTATCGGGAGATCACGCTTCTATGAACGCTCTCATTGATCGTCGAAACCGGTTTGCCGTTTTCGTCCTGAGCTTCGTAGAGTTTCTGATTGATCTTGACGGCACATTTCCTCATTCCAATAGGCCCGATGCTGAATCGTGCACGGGTGCTGTGACGTCAAGCGCCGTCGGGTCGGGTAAGCATGTCCAATCAAGGGTAAGCCCCACCACTTCGGCCTGTTTGGCCATCCAGACGAGCGGAATGTCGGCGAGGCGACGTGTTTTGTAGCCCCCGCCGACATCGGCGTAAACGCCGGCAAACCATACTTGTTCGATAGAGACGTTCGGTGGGGCGGCAACGGTCCAGAACGTAGGCGTAAAGTCGCGTCGATGCTCATCGATCGCCAGCGCCTGCACGGCGCGCTTCACAAAAGGCGAAGGATTCGTGTCATGAAACGCAAACTTCTCCTTATTGTTTGCTGCGAGCAGGCTGCCCGGAATCCCAAGACTTCCAACGGAATCCCACACACCCAGAAAGGTAATTGAAGGATCGAGGTGGCATTGTACGCCATACTTCGCAGCGAAAGCTGCCGGCGAGTGCGGCTTTGGGCTACGGTAATAGATCCACGCATCGGGCAACGCGCCCAAGGCCTGACGATATAAGATGCCACAGGCTGTGATCAGACCTGCAAGGCTCCGGGCGGTAAAGGCGCCGCGCGAGAACCCGAAGAGATATATTTCATCGCCGGGGACGTAGTTTTGAGCGATGAATTGATAGGCCGAACGGATGTTGTCATCCACACCGACGCCAGTGGCGCCTTCGATCCATGTCTCAAGTTTTAATCCTGTCGTCCCCACGCCCCGAAGGTAGAGCACGATTTGGAGAATGCCGCCTGTTTGCTGGGAGCCATGAATGGCGCGTGCCAGGACGGAGACATTCGTGTCATCTGTCTGGGTATCATCGGCGTTCCAAGTCCCGTCGCAGCAAACAATGATACGCTTCATCATGTTCTCCTTCGATCGACAGGATAACGCGCTCCCCGCGGGCAATGCTGCGCCGGTCATCGTAGGATGATCGACCGCGTCAGTAGCTGCTCCGTTCAAGTCTGTTGCGTGATCTTAGCTTATGCCGTCGGCGCATGGCGGGTTAATAGCTAAATTTGTCTACACGTTTCGCTTGTGTGGGGTGACAAGGCGTGAATGTCATTTCCTCAAGGACGGGTTGTCCCCTAGATGTAGATTTGATAGTTAAGGCGTCATCTGGCACGCTTTTTGGGGGTCGCTGGAAAGATTCCATAAGGCACATTACGCGAATCAAAATCCCATTTTGACTCACCTCTCTTTCCGCGACGAAGAAGGTTGCTGAGATCCTGGTTAAGATGGAGTCGACTTCGCTGCTACCAGCCCTGGAAAGTAGGGGTAGTATGCAACACTCTGAAATGAGATATGGGGTCATTCCCCAATTGAGGGCCTCCCTGCAGAAACGCGATGAGCCCTAGCTCGTGCTCACTCTCCCAAATTTTGAAAATAGATTTCCAAAAAAAATAAAAGAACATAGGGAGAAAGTTACGAGTCTATGGTGACACATGAAATGCAGTCGTTCTCCGATTAGGACTTCAAAGAGACGCCTAGCAGGCTGTTGAAGAAGTCTTTGAGCGACGGGCGATGAATGGGACGTTGTCGCCGTTGAGGAGGCAGATCTCCCCTTCGAGTGAACCGTCATGCTGCAGTTCGGCCCAGCCGTCACCCTCGGCTGGCTCCATTTCGTC
>NZ_DATHOP010000004.1:0-6381 GCF_035484855.1 Bradyrhizobium sp. | reverse complement strand
TCGCAGTCGTTCCCGCTATATTGATTCGTGAGGCTGCGGCGCCGAATTAAAGCGGTCCGTTTCAAGCCGATAAAGTTCAAACCAATAAAAAGTCGTCACAGCCTGAGAGCCTGACGACTTTTTTTATTGTCTTGTTTGTCGATCAGGCGTGCAGCGCCTGCAATTCTTTCAGAATCGCTTCGCCCATTTGCGTGGTCGAAACAGCCGTTGTGCCTTCCGACTTGATATCCGCCGTGCGCAGGCCCTTGGCCAGCGCGGCCGCAATCGCGGCATCCAGCCTATCGGCCAACTCGCCCATATCAAAGGAATAGCGCAGCCCCATGCCGAACGAGGCCAGCATCGCAATCGGATTGGCCAGACCCTTGCCGGCGATATCGGGCGCCGAACCGTGCACCGGCTCGAACAGCGATTTACGCTTTTTGGTTTTGACATCGATCTCGCCGAGCGAGGCCGACGGCAACATGCCCAGCGAACCGGTCAGCATCGCCGCGATATCCGACAGCATGTCGCCGAACAGATTGTCGGTGACGATGACGTCGAATTGCTTCGGCCATTTCACCAGATTCATGCCGCCGGAATCGGCCAATTGGTGTTCGAGCTGTACGTCCTTGTATTCGCGCGCATGTACCTGCGTGACGACTTCGTTCCAGAGCACGCCCGATTTCATGACGTTGCGCTTTTCCATCGAGGTCAGCTTGTTGCGGCGCTTGCGCGCCAGGTCGAAGGCGACGCGGGCGATGCGCTCGATCTCGTAGGTGTCGTAGACCTGAGTGTCGATGGCGCGCTTCTGGCCATTGCCGAGATCGGTGATGGTTTTGGGCTCGCCGAAATACACCCCGCCGGTGAGTTCGCGCACGATCATGATGTCGAGCCCCTCGACCACCTCGCGCTTCAGGCTCGAGGCATCCGCCAGCGCCGGATAGCACACCGCGGGCCGCAAATTGGCGAACAGGCCGAGGTCCTTGCGCAAGCGAAGCAGCCCGGCCTCGGGCCGCGCCTCATAGGGAACGCTGTCCCATTTGGGGCCGCCGACCGCGCCGAAGATGATGGCGTCCGCGGCCATCGCCTGCGCCATGGTCGCGTCCGTAATGCTCTGCTGGCTCGCGTCATAGGCGGAACCGCCGACCAGGCCCTGCTCGGTAGCAAAATGCGCGATGCCTTCCGCATCGAGCCAGTCGATCAAGCGCTTCACCTCCGCCATCACTTCGGGGCCGATGCCGTCGCCGGGCAGAAGCAGGAGTTTGTGGGTGGTCATGGGAAGGCCTCGCAATGTATCCGCAACTCGTCATTCCGGACGCCGAGCATAGCGAGGCGATCCGGAATCCAGCGGTGAGATGGATTCCGGGTTCGCGCTGGCGCGCGCCCCGGAATGACGAACAAAGCGGAGTGCTAAAGCGGCATTGCGCGGATGGCAAGACACCATTGCCGTCTGCGCCCTGTGCAACGGCGCCATACCCTGCCACAGTCCAGCTTGCTGGAGATTCCCTTGCACGCGCCCGCTCCCAAGCTACCCGCGCATCCGGCGCGGTTGATCCTGATTTTGTCGCTGGCGCCGACCGTCGGGCTCGGCATCGGCCGCTTTGCCTATGCGCTGGTGCTGCCGGACATGCGCGACGCGCTTGCGTGGTCTTATTCGGCCGCGGGCTTCATGAATACCGTCAATGCCGCCGGCTATCTCGCCGGCGCGTTGATGGCCGCGCGGCTGATCAGGCGATATGGGCTGTCCGCCACCATCCGCTGGAGCACGCTGGCCTGCCTGCTGTCGCTGGCGCTGAGCGCCATATCCGGCAATTTTATTATTTTGAGCCTTGCGCGCCTGCTGGTCGGCATCGGTGCCGCGATTGCCTTCGTGGCAGGTGCCGCGCTGGCCGCGAAGATCGCGCAGTCGAGGCCGGCGCGGGCGAATTTTCTGTTGAGCTTGTTTTACGCCGGACCCGGGCTCGGCATCGTGGCCTCCGGCCTGATCGCACCCTTCGTGCTGCAGGGGTTCGGACCGGGCTCGTGGTGGATCGTGTGGTGGGTGCTGACGGGACTGTCGGTGGTCCTGACCATTCCGCTGCTGCTGGTGCCGATCGACAGCGATGCCGGCCTCGACGAGACCGCGCCGGCACCCTTCGCGATCCGGCCGATATTGATTTATCTCGTCGGCTACTTCCTGTTCGGCGCCGGCTACATCGCCTACATGACCTTCATGATCGCCTATGTCCGCGACGCCGGCGGCGGCGCCATGGCGCAGAGCGCGTTCTGGAGCCTGATCGGCCTGAGCGCGTTCGCGACCCCCTGGGTTTGGCGCCTCGTGCTGGCGCTGGATCGTGGCGGCCTCTCGACCGCCATCGTGCTCGGCGTCAATGCGCTCGGTGCGGGCTTGCCGCTGTTCGGGCATTCCACGCTGCTATTGACCGTCTCGGCGCTGGTGTTCGGGGTTGCCTTCTTCGCGGTGGTGGGATCGACCACCGCCTTCGTGCGCTTCAACTACCCGCCTGCCGCCTGGCCCAAGGGGATCGCCGCGATGACCGTCGCATTCGGCATCGGCCAGACGCTGGGGCCGACCGCGGTCGGCGCCGTTACCGACACGTTCGGCAGCCTGGCTTACGCGCTCAACGTCTCCGCGGCGCTGCTGGTGCTCGGCGCGGTCGCAGCCGCGCTTCAGGGCAGGCTGGCGCGCAAATCCTAAAGCGCGATGAGATTAGGATGAATCATCATCGCGCTTTAGATTCTTGGTTGCGCATGATCTCTTCGGAAAACCGCTTCACACTTTTCCGGATCATGCGTTAGGCTGGGCTAGAGTGCGTTTTTACGCCGTCCATGACCGGGAATAATGACTTCCGATACGCACCACTCACACGCCTCCGACCGCGGCATTCTCACCGGCCTGCTGGGAACGCCGATCGCGCAGTCGGCAGCTCCAGCCATGCACGAGGGGGCGGCCGAGGCGCTGGGCCTCCGCTGTCATTACCAGTTGATCGAAGTCGCCGGCGCCGGGCGCGACGAACTGAAACTGATGCTCGAGGGTATCAGGCGGCTCGGTTTTGCAGGCATCAACGTCACCTTTCCCTACAAGGAAGCCGTGCTCGATCTGCTCGACGAATTATCGCCGGGCGCGGCACAGACCGGCGCGGTCAATACCGTCGTCGTCCGCGACAACCGGCTGATCGGCCACAACACCGATCGGACCGGCTTTGCGCGAGCCATCGCCCCGCTGGTCACCGCTTCCTCGCCTGGCTGCGTTGCGTTGATCGGCGCCGGCGGCGTCGGCAAGGCGATTGCGTTTGCGCTGGCGGGCCTCGGCGTCAGCGAGTTGCGGATTTTCGATACCGAGCCCAACAAGGCGGCACGATTGGTCGCAAAGCTCGAAGGCCACACCAAAACAAGCGTCGCCCACAACGTCGAGGACGCGCTGCGCGATGTCGTGGGATTGGTCAACGCGTCCCCGGTCGGCATGCTGCCGAGCGTGGCCACGCCGGTTCCGGATGGCCTGCTGCATGCCGGATTGTGGGTTGCCGATGCGGTCTATTCGCCGCTCTGGACGCCGCTGCTGACAGCGGCCAAGGCCAAAGGCGCGACCGTCATGACCGGGCGCGAACTTGCCATTTATCAGGCCGCCGACGCATTCGAATTATTCACCGGGGTCGCGGCGTCGACCGCCGTGATGGGAATGGCATTCGACGGCGCGATGGCAAAAAGATACGCCGCGCCGGATGTGGCGAGAGGCTGAATCGTAGGGTGGGCAAAGGCGCTCTTGCGCCGTGCCCACCATATGCACTTCATCAAAGATGGTGGGCACGCTTCGCTTTGTCCACCCTACGGGACCCAAGGGCTCAGCTCCCGCTGAACGAATTGTAGCCCTGGTCTTCCCAGTAGCCGCCCTTGTAGTCGTTGGTGACTTCCATCGAGATCACGTATTTCGGATTCTTGAATCCGAGCTTGGTCGGCACCCGGATCTTCATCGGATAGCCGTAGGCGCGGGGAAGGATTTCGTCGGCGAATTTGAAGGTCATCTGGGTCTGCGGGTGCAGCGCCGTCTCCATGTCGAGCGGCGAGTTATAGCCGTCCTTGTCGGCGCACTGGAACCAGCAATATTTGGCGTGGGTGTCGGCGCCGATCAGTTTCAGGAAGTCGCGCAGCGGCGTGCCGGTCCAGCTGCCGATCGCGCTCCAGCCCTCGACGCAGATATGGCGGGTGACCTGCTTGACCTGCGGCAGCTTGTACAATTCATCCAGCGTCCAGGATTTCTTGTTGTCGACGAGGCCGCGCACCTCGAGCTTCCACGCCTTGCCGTCAACCTCGGGCGCGTCGTCGACATCATAATAGCCGTTGAACGGGAACGGTTTGGTGATCGCGCTTTCGGGAAAGGTCGGCGCCAGTGCATAGGGATTGAAAATCAAGGCCTGCACCGCGTCGTTGAATTTCGAGATTCTCGCCAGCATGTCATCGGCGGAAAAACTGTCGGTCACGTTACAGCCGGTCAAAAGCGTCAGCGCGCCGAGACTCGCGCCGCCCGCGATGAAACGCCGCCGCGCCGGGTCGGGCAGCAGTTTGACGGCGTCCCGGATCAAAAGCTTCTTGTCGACGCCGGGAATGAGAAGCGAACGAAGCCGGCCCATGATGAGTTCTCCTCGAATATTAGCGGCCGATGATCATGGCCCGCAGGCTCTTCGGCACCAGCACCGCCAGCGCGACGTGCACGATCAGGAACGCGCAGATCAACGACATGCAGATGAAGTGGACGTAGCGCGCGACGTCGTAGCCGCCGAACAAGGCCGTCAGGTATTGCAGCTGCACCGGCTTCCAGATCGAAAGCCCGGACAATACGATCACGACGCCGACCACGATGATACCCGCGTACAGCAGCTTCTGGACGTAATTATACCGGGTAAGGTCGTCATGCTCGAGCTTGAAGGTCAGTGCGGCCTTGACGTCGGAGATCACGCCGGATGGCGTGATCGGCAGCAGTTTCTTGCGGAAGCGGCCGGTGGCAAAACCGAGCGTCAGATAGACGAGGCCGTTGACCATCAGCAGCCACATTGCCGCGAAATGCCAGAGCAGCGCGCCGCCCAGCCAGCCGCCCAGCGTGATCGAGGACGAGAAGCTGAAATCGAACAGCGGCGAGGCGTTGTAGATCTGCCACCCCGACATGATCATCAGGGCCATCGCGAAAGCATTGATCCAGTGCACCGTCCGCACCCAGGCCGGCTGAATGACCTTCGTTGTGGCGGGTACGGTAGGGTGGTCGCTGGCTGCAAGGCTGGACATGGCTGATCTCTGAGGTCGATACTCGGAATATACGCCGGGATCCGTGGGTTCGTTACTGCCAAAGAGTAGATAAGATCTATGCCTGACGGGCATCGTAGTCACAAAAATGCGAGCCGGGTTGCCCCGGCTCGCATGCGCACATCCCGTCGGGGACCAGAACAGGACAGGCGAGCGTTACGACGGCATCAGGACGGTATCGACCACATGGATCACGCCGTTCGACTGATTGACGTTCGGGATCGTCACGGTCGAGGAGCCGCCCTTGGAGTCGATGATCATGACGGTATCGCCCGACCGCTTCACGGTCAGCTCTTCGCCCTGGACGGTCTTGAGCTTCTTGCCGTCGGTCAGGTCGGAGGCCTCGAGCCTGCCGGGAACCACGTGGTAGGTCAGGATTTTGGTCAGGGTGGCCTTGTTCTCCGGCTTCACCAGGGTGTCGACGGTGCCTTCCGGCAGCTTGCCGAAGGCGGCGTTGGTCGGCGCGAACACCGTGAACGGTCCCTTGCCTTCCAGGGTCTCGACCAGGCCGGCGGCCTTGACCGCGGCGACCAGCGTGGTGTGGTCCTTCGAATTGACGGCGTTCTGGATGATGTTCTTCGAGGGGAACATCGCAGCGCCGCCGACCATCACGGTCTTTTCGCCCGAAGTCATCTTGTCTTGCGCGCTGACGGGCGCGACGATGCTGGCGGTGAGGGCGAATGCGCCGAAGGCGGCGGCGGTCAAAAATGCGATACGCTTGGACATGGTGACATCTCCCGATGATGAAATGAGCCGGCTGAAGCCGGCGATGAAGCCAACAACGATGCGGTCGAACCTGGGTGGACTGCTTCGTCGTTGGCCCGAGTTACGGCAGGCCTAGGGGCCGGTTTCAGGGAATAAATTTTCGCTTCGCTGAAACTATTTTCCACAGCATCCGTGTGCGTCGGATGGCACACGCGAATCGTCAGGGTCATTGACGCGTCATTCGATTTACCGGCCGGCGGAATTGCCGCGACACAGCAGCGTGCACTGCCGCGAGCAATTCGCTTGCTGCGACAAAAAATCAGGTTCAGCCTGAAGGTAACGGCGGCGTCAACGAACGCTGGCCTGCAACAGCAACGTGCCGTCAACGGTGCGGCGCGATTCTGG
>NZ_DATHOP010000003.1:0-2812 GCF_035484855.1 Bradyrhizobium sp. | reverse complement strand
TGGGGAGGGGGCTCTCGCAGCGAGTCTGTGCCGTGGAATTGCCCCCTCCCTAACCCCCTAACCCTCCCCCGCAAGCGGGAGAGGGGACGAAAACCAAATCGATTGTTGGCGGACGAATCCTAAGAACGCTACGGCATCACGCCGGCGGCCTTGAAGGTGTCGCGCGAGGCCGGGCGGGCGAGGTAGGCGAGAAACGCCCGCGCCGGCTCGGCGGCAGCGCTCGTCGCCGGGATGTAGGCCGAGTACTCGTTGACGAACTCGATCTCCTTCGGCAACGCGCCGACCACCTTCACGCCCTTGACCGGAACGAACTCGGTGGTGAAGCCGATGCCGAGTTCGGCGTCGCCCTTGAGCACGGCGCCGATCACCTCGCGGCCGGTATTGAACGGCACCGCCTTTTGCTTCACGGCGGCCGCGACGCCGAGCCGATCCAACAGGCCGGCGATGAAGACCGCGGCCGTTCCGCCGCCGGCCGTATCCGTGAACGAGACCGATTTCGCCGCGAGAAGCGCTTTCTTGAAAGCGTCGGTCGTCGAAATGTCCGGCGCCGGAGTGCCGTCGCGGACCGCGACGCCGATTTCGGCACGGCCCACGACGGCGCGGCTTGCGGCCAGCACCGCGCCGTCCTTCTCCGCCGCCGCCACGGCCGCGGTCGACAGGATCACGAGATCGGGCTTGGCGCCGGCCTTGAGCTTGTTCTGGATCGCCCCGACCGAGCCGAATTCGACGCTGACCTTTGTGCCGGTATCGTGCTCGAACGCGTGCGCAACGGTCTCGAACGGCTGCTCGATCGCCGCCGCCGCCAGCACGGCAATCTCGGCGGCGTCAGCCCGGGTGTAGGTTGCGGGCCCCGACAGCAACATCGCAGTCGCAATGGTGAACCCTAAATGGCGCATGGCTCTCCTCCGGTGTTGTCGAGGGCAGTATAGCGGGAAACGGCGCCCATGGCGCCGGTTTGGTCAGTTGCTCCAAGTCGCTGATCGCCGCCAGAAATACGCGCCGCGGCGAACGATGGCCGGATTGCCGGCCCCGCATCGCCGGCGAATTACTGCACTGCGGCAGGTGAAGTCATGGGCCATGTATGGACGGCGCCCGCGGTGCAAGAGGAATCTGACTATCAGCGAAGCGTTCGGGTGCAGCCATGTATCCGGCCTTTGAACGCAGCCGTTTGGCTGCTGGCCCTGATGTGATCCGCTGATCGGTCCCAACCAAAAGCACGCGCTCTTTCTTCGCGGTGGCCCAAAACGGGTTTTCCGATCGACGGTCTCGACCGTTTCGCATCATAATCTTCATCACCCTTGCAGTTCGTGGACGCGCTTAACCAATCCTCGTTCTCTTCCTCGCCGAGCCCCTTTAGGCAGCTTCAGCAAGCTCAGGCGCCCGATAGGTGCCTCCGTGGGCCAACAGTGCCCAGGCGACGCGAGCCATCTTGTTGGCAAGTGCCACCGCGACGACCTTGAAAGGCCGCCGCGCCAGCAGTTGCGTGAGCCAGGGATACTTCCCAGGGTTCTGCTGGGCGCGCCGCAACACGGAATGCGCGCCGACGATCAGAATGCGCCGCATGTAGCGGTCGCCCTGCTTGGAGATCGGCCCGAGTTTCTGCTTGCCCCCGGTTGAATCCTGGCGTGGTACCAGGCCGATCCAGGCCGCGAAATCGCGCCCCGATTTAAAAACCGTCGGGTCTGCTACCGTCGCGGCGATCGCGGTTGCCCCGATGACCCCGATGCCTGGGATGGTCTCGAGCCGCTGGCTCGCCTCGTTCGCACGATGCTGCATCTTGATCCGCTTCTCGATCGCCCCGATCACCGTCTGCACCGCCTCAAGCTGCGTCGCCAGCACGATGACGCTCGCCCGCGCATCGATCGGCAAGCGCGTATCCTCTTCGTCCGCCACGATCGCGAGCAATTCCTTGACCCCGCCTTCACCCTTCGCCGCTACGATGCCGAGCTCGGCCAGATGCGCCCGCAAGGCATTGATCAGCTGGGTGCGCTGACGCATCAGCAGATCGCGCGTACGGTGCTGCATCAACTGCCCCTGCTGTTCGGGCGACTTGATCCGCACGAAACGCATCGTCGGGCGCCGCACCGCCTCGCAGATTGCCTCGGCGTCGGCCGCATCGTTCTTGTTGCGCTTGACGTAGGCCTTCACATCCTTCGCCGGCATCAGACGGACCTCGTGGCCGAGTTTCGTCAGCTCGCGCGCCCAATGGTGCGCCGTGGCACAAGCCTCCATGCCGATCAGGCAGGGCGACAGTGCCTCGAAGAATGCCATCAACTTCCCACGCCGCAGTTGCTTCCTCACGACCACCTTCTCCTTGGCGTCAATGCCGTGGACCTGAAACACGTTCTTGGCGATATCCAAACCGATCGTGGTAATTTGCATCCGGACGGCTCCCCTCATGTGATTCGTCACAACGATCACTCTATGGCACTTCGATGCCGGGAGCGGGCGCCGTCCACCGCATCAAAAGCAGCCTGCCTATACAATTTGCAGGAACCAGTGCCGCATCTCCGTCATCGAGTTTTTTTCGCGTCGCTGTAGTCCACAGCCCTTCCGATCCCGCGAACGGCCACTCTGGTGCGCGCGTGATAAAGCGTCGGTGCTTCGATGATTGCGACGCCGACAAGTTTACCGTCCCGACGGAAATAAAGCCACCACATGCCCTTACTCCCTGCGCGACACCGATCACCACTTGAGGGCGAGACGATCATTGCGGAGATGATGGCGATTCCTGGCACGCATTCGTGGGCTAAAACGATTTTTGCAGCCTGTTGCGGGCGGGACACTGCAGTCCTCTTGGCGAACCGGAAAT
>NZ_DATHOP010000002.1:0-3223 GCF_035484855.1 Bradyrhizobium sp. | reverse complement strand
CGCGCGCCGGGCGGAATGCCCCATGACTTGGAGCACGGCGCGCGCGTGAGCGAGAGGTGGTCACCGGGAAGGCTGGCTAAGGTGGAGTTGCGACGCTTCACCCCGAGCCGACCGAGGACCCCGATGACCGAAGAGAGAATGGCGCTGGCCGAGCTGCTGCAGAAGAGCGGCGATGGCGATTTTTTGCGATCCGTGGCGGAGGCGGTGCTGCAGATCCTGATGGAGGCTGATGTCGAGGGTTTGATCGGCGCCGGGCGGCACGAACGCACCGGCGACCGGCTCAACTACCGCAACGGCTATCGCGAGCGCAGCCTCGACACGCGTCTCGGTTCGCTCAGCCTGCGCATCCCCAAGCTGCGCCAGGGTTCGTACTTTCCGCCGTTCCTGGAGCCGCGCAAGACCGCCGAGAAGGCGCTGGTCATGGTGATCCAGGAAGCCTGGATCGGCGGCGTCTCGACCCGGCGCGTCGACGAGCTGGTGCAGGCGATGGGTCTCGCCGGCATCTCGAAAAGCCAGGTCTCAAAGCTGTGCAAGGATATCGACGAGCGGGTCAACGCCTTCCTTGACCGGCCGATCGAGGGCGAGTGGCCCTATCTCTGGCTCGACGCCACCTACCTCAAGGTGCGCGACGGCGGCCGCATCGTCTCGGTGGCGGCGATAATCGCCGTCGCGGTGAATACCGAGGGAAAGCGCGAGATCGTCGGCCTCGGCATCGGCCCGTCAGAGGCCGAGCCGTTCTGGTCGAGCTTCATCAAGGGCCTGGTGAAGCGCGGGTTGCGCGGCGTCAAGCTGGTGATCTCCGACGCCCATGACGGGCTGCGTCACGCGATTACCCGCGTGCTCGGCGCCACCTGGCAACGCTGCCGCGTACACTGGATGCGCAATGCCCTGGCGCACGTGCCAAAGGGCCAGCACACCATGGTCGCCGCGGCGATCCGCCAGGCCTTCCTGCAAACCGACGCCGACGCGGCACACCAGACTTGGAGGCATGTTGCCGATCAGCTCCGCTCGCGCTGGCCCAAGCTCGCCCTGCTGATGGACGACAGCGAGCACGACGTGCTGGCCTACATGACATTCCCCGGCCAGCACCGGACCAAGTTGCACAGCACCAACCCGTTGGAGCGGTTGAACAAGGAGGTCAAGCGGCGGGCCGACGTCGTCGGCATCTTCCCCAACGAGGCCAGCATCACCCGGCTCATCGGCGCCGTGCTGCTCGAGCAGAACGACGTGTATGGACCACCCCCGATTTGCAAGGACGATCACGCTGCGATGGAGACGGGTCTTGCGGTCGTGTATCCGGCCTTGTCGCGCGGCGACACAGCCGCAGGCCCTGATGGTATTCGCGGATCGGCGACCGGACAAATGGACGAGCTCACGATGGCTCGCATCGTTTCATTGGCCTCTGCCGAACCCGGTCTGACCGGTTCGCCATCACTTTGTGTCACCCTCGCAAGCCGGCGCCGGTATCGTGCTCGGCGCCGTGCCGCTTATGCCGCCTGAGCGGCAATCCTTCGATATCCCTCCTCTCGGGTGATCATTGCCCAAAGGGAGCGAGCGGTCTTGTGGGCAACCGCTACTGCCGCGACATTGACCGGCCTCCGCGCGAGCAATTGCTTCAGCCAAAGTCTTGGGGCGACATCCTTTCGGAAGCTCGTCCCGACGATCGCTCGTGCCCCATGGATCAGCAGCGCGCGCAGATAGCGATCACCACCTTTGCTGATCCTGCCGATGTGCTCCTTACCGCCGCTGGCATTAATTCTAGGCGTCAGGCCGAGCCACGCCGCGAAGTGCCGCGCTGATTGGAATTGCCTGCCATCGCCGACGCTGGCGATGATCGCACTGGCAGTGATCGGCCCCACCCCTGGGGCCGAAGCAAGCCGCTGGCTGGCCTCGGAGTTTCTGTGCCAGGTGATGATCCGAGCCTCCATGGCATCAATCCGCTTGCTCAACGCATCGATATGATCAAATGCCTCGGCGATCGCTGTGCGGGCTTCGTCAGGCAACAAATCGCTGCCGACCTTGTCCATCCGTTGACGGAGCTCGGCAACACGCTGAATGCCCTTCCCCGCGACGATTCCGAATTCCGTCAGCAGTCCGCGCACCGTGTTGATCGCGGCCGTGCGTTGACGAACGAATAGGGAGCGAACGCGATGCAGCGACAGGACATCCTGCTGATCGAGCGTCTTGACTGGGACAAACCGCATGTTCGGCCTGCCGACGGCTTCGCAGATTGCCTCGGCATCGGCCGCATCGGTCTTGTTCCGCTTCACATACGGCTTGACGTACTGCGGCGGGATCAGGCGCACGGAATGGCCAAGACGGGAGAGCTCGCGCGCCCAGTGGTGCCCGGCCGAGCACGCCTCCATCCCGACCAAACATACGGGTAGCTTGGCGAAATACGACACGAGCTCGTGTCGAGAAAGCCGCCGCCGAAGCACCGCCTTGCCGACATCATCAACACCGTGAATCTGGAACACTGACTTCGCGACGTCGAGGCCGATCGTGACGAGGGTGGACATGGGCGCATCCCTTGGCTGGTGGAAAATGCGCCACCCTAATCCCGCTTCGGGAAGGGGTGGTCCATGCCATCAAGTGGCTGCTCCAGTGCCGCTACATGCAGATCGAAGGAATGGCCGAACTTACACCGCTGCTGATCGACGCCGATCCGGCAAAACTTCCACCCATGGCGGCCTGACCAATGGCCACCTCAAACTCTACCTCGATTTACACCAACTTGACGGACGTGACCCGGCTCACCGGGCTGACACACGTGCTCGATGCGATCCAGGGCAAGGCGGTGAAATCCGTGTTGATGGTATGTGCACAGCTTTCTAGAGCTGGTGCCGCTGGCGGCCGTACTGCTGTTGTCGTTGGTCTGCGCGACAGGGCGCGCTAGTTGATTGATCGGGCAGCCACACCTCGATGCCTGGTTTGCCGTCCGATGCTTAGCTAGTGCCCGACCCGACATCTCGGGATGCGCCATTACTGCCGCGCCAGGTAAGCCAAAGGGCTCACGTGCCGCTTGTTTGGCGCGGGTTGCAGTGCGGGACTGACTTCCGCATTTGTGGAGATTGCCGAGATGTGAGCCTTTTAGCGTAAAAACTTGCGCTCAATTACGGCTCTCATCTCGGCGGATCCTACTGGATTGGCGCTGTGAACAATCGGCATCTCGGCAGGCCAACAATCATTTTCTTCCATCCAGCAAACCAGCGTAAAACCGGTG
>NZ_DATHOP010000001.1:0-38256 GCF_035484855.1 Bradyrhizobium sp. | reverse complement strand
TCACCGCCGCCGCAGCAAGGATGGCCGGACGCATCGGCGTGCCGACCGTCGTCGTTTTCGAAGCCAGCGCCGGGTCGCGATCGAGCACGCCCGGAAGCGAGGTCGCGATCGCGCTGACGCGGCTTGAGAGGAACCGGTTGGCGCGGCCGAGCACGGCATTGGCCTCGTGGATGACGCCCGGAGTGCCGAACAATCTTGCCGCCAGCAGCGGCGGCAAGGTCGGATAACCGCCGAAGCCGACCACGGCCGCCGGTTTCAAGCTCCGCATCAGATTGAGCGACACCGCCGTGCCGGCGGCAAGCATCGCGCCGGTATAGGCGAGCGACCATGGCGTGCGGCCGCGCACGGTCTCGCTCGGCACCACATCGATCATCTCTTTGGAGAACAGCCCGCTATAGCGCAGCGCGCGAGAGTCGGTTGCAAGACGCACGCGCAAGCCGCGCTTCATCAGTTCGACGCCGAGCGCTTCCGCCGGAAAAAGATGCCCGCCGGTGCCGCCCGCGGCGAGCAGGATGAGAGGATCTTGTTTCATGATCAGATAGTCGCAAATTTCGACCGTCATTGCGAGCCACCGGGTCGCGCGAATGCGCGCCCGATAACGAAGCAATCCAGCCGCACCACGGACGGATTCCGGATTGCTTTGTCGCTTGCCTCCTCGCAATGACAGGGAAAAATCTAGGCGTAGCTCGGCGCGGCGCTCGCGTTCAGCGATTCCAGTTCGGTGCGCGGCCGCTGCCGCGTCAAGGCCAGCATCATGCCGACGCCATAGGCGAGGGAGACCATCGACGAACCGCCATAGGAGATGAACGGTAAGGTCATGCCTTTGGCCGGGATCAGTTGCAGATTGACCGACATGTTGATCGCGGCCTGCACGCCGAACAGGATGGCCAGCCCCGAGGCCGCGAAGCGGGCGAACATGTCCTCGGTGGAGAAGGCCCGCGACAGTGCGCGGATCACGATGAAGGCAAACAGCGCCAGTAGCGCCAGGCACAGGATGATGCCGAATTCCTCCGCCGCCACCGCGAACACGAAATCGGTGTGGCTGTCCGGCAGGCTGCGCTTGGCGATGCCTTCGCCGGGGCCGAGCCCGAACCAGCCGCCGTTGTAGAAGGCCTCCATCGCGGTATCGACCTGAAAGGTGTCGCCCGAGCCCGGGTTCATGAAGCGCGTGATGCGGCCGGCGACGTGCGGCACCAAAAGATAGGCCGCGAACAGTCCGGCGCTGGCAGCACCCCCGAGCCCCAGCACCCAGATCATCCGCATGCCGGCGATGAAGAACAACGCTCCCCACACCATCAGGATCAGCATGGTCTGGCCGAAATCGGGCTCCATCACCAAGAGCGACACCAGCATCAACAACAGCACCAGCGCCATCGAGGTAGCCGGCATTTCCGGCCGCCGCGCCGATTCCGCAAACAGCCACGCCGCCAGCACCACGAAGGCGGGTTTGGCGGATTCGGAGGCCTGGATGTTGACGCCGATCAGCGTGATCCAGCGCCGCGAACCCTTGACCTCGGGTCCGATCAGGAGCGTCGCCACGATCAGCACGATCGAGACCGCGAACACGATCAGCGCGGTGCGCCGGATCTGTCGCGGCGACAGGAACGACACGGCGATCAGCACGATGAAGGACGGCAGCAGAAAAAACACATGGCGGTTGAAGAAGTGGAAGGGATCGAGCCCGATCCTTGTGGCCACCGGGGGGCTCGCCGCGAGCGACAGGATAACGCCGGCCAGCATCAGCGCGATGATCGCGCCGAGTTGCAACTTGTCGACGGTCCACCACCATTCGCTGAAGGGGTTGCGTTGTTCGCGGGAGAGCATGGGCATTCGCTGGGCACAAGGGTTTGCCCATTGGTCGCCGATGATGGTTGCCAAGGGGTTAATGGATTGGAAATGTTTTGAGTTTGGGCGCGGCGCTGCCCTACAAAAGGTCGTCATGACCCGCTACCAACCAAAATATCGAAAACGACCCCATGCAAAGTAGCCGGAGGTCGCCGGGACGCATTTTGCTGGGGTAACGACGGAAGTGGCTCGAATGCGCGCCGGGGTCTCAGTTTGACCCATCTCGGAAGCCGGCCCTAGTCGAACAGCGGTCCTGTATGCTTTGATCCGTAGGGCTGAGACTACAATTCTTGGGGAATTCCGTGACCGCCGAACGAGTGGAACGACGGCTGGCAGCGGTGCTAGCGGCTGATGTCGCTGGATATAGCCGCCTCATGGGTGCTGATGAGGAGGGCACGTTGGCCCGGCTCAAAGCGGCCAGGAAGGCGTTCGTTGACCCCACCATCGCCGCCCATCGAGGTCGGATCGTCAAGACGACCGGCGACGGCATGTTGGTGGAGTTTGCCAGCGCGGTCGATGCAGTACGCGCTGCCATTGAAGTCCAGCGTGCAATGGACGAACAGAATGCAACCGTGCCAGAGAATCAGCGGCTCGAATTTCGCATTGGCATCCATGTCGGCGACATCATTATCGATGACAACGACATTTTCGGAGATGGCGTAAACATCGCCGCGCGACTCGAAGGAATTGCTGAGCCTGGCGGGGTCTGCATGTCAAATGACGCCTACCGGCAAGTTCGCGGCAAGGTCGAGATTGTTTGCGAGGATCTGGGTCCGCTGCATCTCAAGAATATTGCCGAGCCCATGCAGGCGTGGCGGGTCCGATCGACGAGCCAAGCTTCGTCCAGTGCAAAATTTGGTTCAGCTGTGGCCTCACCATCGGTTCTTCCACTTCCCGACAAGCCGTCCATCGCGGTGCTCCCTTTTCAGAACATGTCTGGCGATCCTGAGCAGGAATATTTCGCCGACGGAATGGTCGAGGATATCATTACTGCGCTGTCGCGGTTCAATTCGCTGTTCGTGATCGCGCGCAACTCGAGTTTCACTTACAAAGGCAAGCTAGTTGATATCAAGCAGGTCGGTCGCGAACTTGGCGTGCGTTACGTCTTGGAAGGAAGCGTGCGGAAGGCCGGCAACCGTGTTCGCATCACCGGGCAATTGATCGACGCCAACAACGGGAGCCATATTTGGGCGAGCAAGTTCGACGGTGGTTTGCACGATATTTTTGACCTTCAGGACGACATAACGAGTAGCGTCGTAGGTGCAATCGCCCCGAAATTGCAGCAATCGGAATTTGAACGGTTAAAACAAAAACCAACGGAAAACATGTCGGCTTATGACTATTACCTACGTGGCCTTTCGAAAATGTATCAATTCAAGAAAGAGGCCCTGGAAGAAGCTCAGCCACTTTTTCGGAAGGCATTTGAATTCGATCCCGAATTTGCGGCACCCTATGCAGCGTTATCTTTCAGCTACGGCGTACGACACACTTATGGCTGGGGCTTAATAACTCAAGAGGAAAAGTCCGAATTAATAGCGTTTGCTAACCGTGCGCTCGATCTCGACAACGAGGATGCGTCTGTCCTGACGCAAGCTGGTTACATGCTTGCCTTGTTAGGCCATGAAGTGGAGCGCGGCGCTGCCCTCATTGAGCGGGCCATCAATGCCAATCCTAACCTAGGACAAGCGTGGACATATCGCGGTTTAGTGAACGTCCTTCTTGGCAATCCTGAGCAATCGATTGAGTATTCAAAGCGAAGCATGAGGCTAAGCCCACTGGACCCATTGGCTTTCGTCCCAAAAGTGGGTCTCGCATGGGGATATCTATTTTCAGATCAATATATCGAGGCCGCGAAATGGGCGGCAGAAGCAGTGATTGAAAAGCCCGACTTTCTGAGTGCTCAGCGGTGTGCAATCGCTTGCCATGCGCTTGCCGGAAACCTTGAGGCCGCGAAGGCAAGTTGGGAAATTTCCAAGCGAACTGACCCAACCCAACGGGTTTCGCAAACCAAGCAGCGCTTGCCGCTCAGGCGTGAAGCAGATCTTATGAAGCTTGTCGAGGGATTCCGACTGGCGGGAATGCCGGATTGAGAGCCATATTGCTCAACTCGGGGATCGAAAAAGTCCCGGCGACTTGCGCTTCTGGCACTTTTCCGACATGCCGGGGCGGTCGCTTCATGTCTGTCGCTGGGGTAACAACGGAAGTGGCTCGGATGCGCCCCGAGGTCTCAGTTTGACCCAAAGCGGTCGGTGCCGAAAAAGACCTTCAGTTGACCACGAGCCCGAGCTTTTTGATCACCGCCTGCCATTTGCCTTCTTCGCGCTGGATATTCCGCGCGTATTCCGAAGGCGTGCTGGCGATCGGATCGCCGCCCACATCGATCAGGTGCTTCTTCACGTCTTCCGAGGTCACGATCTTGCGCAATTCCCGGTTCAGCCGCTCGATGATCGGCTGCGGCGTGGCGACCGGTGCGACCAGTCCGTAGTACTGGACGATCTCCAGGCCCGGCAACCCGGACTCGGCAATGGTCGGTACATCGGGGATCGCGGCCATGCGCGAGGGCGATCCAACGGCAATCGCGCGCAGCGCGCCGGACTGGATATTGCCGATCGCCGGCGGCAGCGTGTTGAAGGCGAGCATCACATGATCGCCCACGAGATCATTGGTCAGCGGTCCGGTCCCCTTGTAGGTGACGATCGTGATGTCGGTGCCGGTCATTGCCTTGAATTGCTCGGCGCCGAAATAATTCAATGTCGGTGCCGGCGGCGTGCCGAGCGTCAGCTTCGCGCCTTCTGTCTTCGCAAGCGCGACGACTTCGGCCAGCGACTTTGCCGGGACCGATGGATTGGACATGATGACGATCGGAACCGAGGCGATCAAACCAATCGCGGCAAAATCCTTTTCCAGGTCGTAGCCCGGATTGGCCGGAAGGGAGGCCCCGGTGACCAGGAGCAGCAGCGTGTAGCCATCCGGCGGCGCCCTGGCGACGTCGCGCGTGCCGATCACGGAGCCTGCGCCCGGACGATTGACGACGACCACCTGCTGGCCAAGCGCGTCGGTGAGTTTCTGCGCGATGAGCCGGCCGACGGCGTCGACGCCGCCCCCGGCGGGAAACGCGATCACCAACGAGACGATCCGCGAAGGGTACTCTTCCGCTGCCGCGTTGCGCCATGCCGGAGCTGCGAGCAGAACGCATAAGGCGACAATCAGCGCCGTGCGCCTGAGCCGCGCAGCGAGGAGCATCTCCGTCATCGTCCGTCCCTCGTTGTTTCGTACAGATGTTGAACGCAATTCCCATTACCAGGCGCCGCGCCTCACACCACCGGCTTGACGCCGGGCAGCGCGGTGACGAGGTCGCGAAAACGGCTGCCGCGGATTTCGAAGTTGCGGTACTGGTCGAACGAGGCGCAGGCCGGCGACAACAGCACCACCGGATCTGATAGCCCCGAGGCCTCGGCGTCGCGGGCGGCGCTCTCGACCGCGACCTCCAGGGTTTCGGAAATCTCGTGCGGCACGCACTCGCCCAGGGTGGCGGCAAATTCCGCCGCGGCTTCCCCGATCAGATAGGCTTTCCGGATGCGCGGAAAATAGTCGGTCAGGCCCGTAATGCCGCCGAGTTTCGGCTTGCCGCCGGCGATCCAGAAGATATCGGCGAAGGAGGACAGCGCATGCGCGGCCGCGTCCGCATTGGTGCCCTTGGAATCATTGACGAACAGCACATGGCCGCGGCGGCCGACCTGTTCCATGCGATGCGCGAGCCCCGGAAAACTGCGCAAGCCTTTTTGCAGGGTTTCGGTGGAGACGCCGAGCGCCAGCGCGCAGGCCGCCGCACAAGCCGCATTCTGCGCATTATGCAGGCCGCGCAGCGAGCCGATGCCGCCGATCGCGGCGATCTCGCGGCGCGCGCCGCCCGCGGCGCGCCAGATGATCTCGCGTTCGACATAGATGCCGTCGGGCAGCGGATTCTTCACCGAGATCCGGACCACGCGCCGGCCGGCCCGCTCGATGCGGTCGGCGGTGTTGCGGGAAAACCCGTCGTCGACGCCGACGATCGCGGCGCCCTCCTTCTGCACGCCGGCGACCAGCCGCTCCTTGACCGCGGCATAATGTGCGAGTGTGCCGTGGCGATCGATGTGATCCTCGCTGATGTTGAGCAGGATGCCGACGCTGGGATCGAGCGAGGGACACAGGTCGATCTGGTAGGACGACATCTCGATCACGTGCACGCGGCCCATGCGCGGCGGCTCCAGCGACAGGATCGCGGTGCCGATATTGCCGCCCATCTGGGTGTCGTAGCCGGCGACCTTCATCAGATGCGCGATCAGCGCGGTCGTGGTGGATTTGCCGTTGGTGCCGGTGATGGCGACGAACGGCGCATCCGGCGCGTGACGGCGGCGTTCCCGGCAAAACAGCTCGATGTCGCCGATCACCTCGACGCCGGCCTGTCGCGCTGATAGCACCGTCCAGTGCGGCGCCGGATGCGTTAGCGGCGCGCCCGGGGTCAGCACCAGGGCCGCGAAATTCGCCCAGGACACCTTTCGTAGATCCGCGGTGATGAAGCCCGCCTGCGCTGCCTTGACGAGATTGTCGGAGCTGTCGTCGCCCGCAACGACCTCGGCGCCGCCGGCCTTCAGGGCATGACAGCTCGCAAGCCCCGAGCCGCCGAGCCCGAACACCGCAACCGTCTTGCCCGCGAAGGAGGTGACCGGGATCATGGGTGATTAGACTCCGGCGTCATCCTGAGGTGCGAGCCCTTGCGAGCCTCGAAGGATGCTGGCATCGCCCGAGCCCCCATCCTTCGAGGCGCGCCGCAAGGGCGGCGCGCACCTCAGGATGACGTCCGCATGTGTTGCGAGACAATCCTGGTTCGACCGCCGCCGCCACGTCCATCACCGCAGCTTCAGCGTGGAGAGGCCGGCGAGCGCCAGCATTACCGAAATGATCCAGAACCGGATCACGATCTGCGGTTCGGTCCAGCCCTTCTGCTCGAAATGGTGATGCAGCGGCGCCATCCGGAACACGCGCTTGCCGGTGAGCTTGAACGACACCACCTGCACGATCACCGAGACCGCTTCCAGCACGAACAGCCCGCCGATCACGGCCAGCACGATCTCGTGCTTCACCGCGACCGCGATCGCGCCGAGCATGCCGCCGAGCGCCAGCGAGCCGGTGTCGCCCATGAAGATCGAGGCCGGCGGCGCGTTGAACCACAGAAATCCCAGACCGGCGCCGAACATCGCGCCGCACAGTACCAAGAGTTCGCCGGTGCCGGCGACATAATTGATCTGCAGATAATCCGAGAACACCGCGTTGCCGACCAGATAGGCGATCAGGCCGAAGCTTGCAGCGGCGATCATGACCGGCACGATGGCGAGGCCGTCGAGACCGTCGGTCAGGTTGACCGCGTTGCCGGCGCCGACGATGACGAAGGCGCCGAACAGCACGAAGAACCAGCCGAAATTCAGCACCACTTCCTTGAAGAAGGGGATCACCAGCGCACTGGAGAGCTGCTCGCGGCCGAGCCGGACCAGCGCGTAGCAGGCGGCGATCGCAATCGCCGCCTCGATCGCAAGCCGGATTTTTCCGGCAAAGCCGCTATGGGATTGCTGCGTCACCTTCAGGTAATCGTCGTAGAAGCCGACGAAGCCGAAGCCGAGCGTCACCGCGAGCACGATCCAGACGTAAGGATTGGCCGGATTGGCCCACAGCAGCGTCCCGACGACGAGCCCGGACAGGATCATCAGCCCGCCCATCGTCGGGGTGCCCTTCTTGGTCAGCAGGTGCGACTGCGGGCCGTCCGTGCGGATCGGCTGGCCCTTGCCCTGGCGCAGCCGCAAATGGTCGATGATCCACGGACCGAACAGGAACACGAACAACGCGCCGGTCGCGATCGCCCCGCCGGTGCGAAAGGTGATGTAGCGGAATACGTTCAGGAACGAGCGAAACACGCCCATGCCGGGAACCGTGTTGGAAAGATCGATCAGCCAGTAAAACATTCAAACCGCCCTATCCCGCGGCTTCGCCGAGCGCGGTCTCGCCGGGAAAGCGCTTTTCGAGCGCATTCACTTTCATCTTCCAGCCGGACAATCCCTAGGCGGCCATAATGGCCACATTCATGTCGCCAGCGCGAATCGCGGAAAACTATTTTGCACGTCTGCTGACGCATACCCGCCCCGCCGGCCCGTGGGAAGTCCCGCAACGCAACGAGACCACAACCGGCCTTACACCCTCGCCTGCAAGGCAGCCGCGAGCCTCGGCACAAACTTGTTGACCCAGAACATCTTCTTGCTGCCCTTGACGACCACGACGTCGCCGCCTCGCAGCAGGGCGGCGATTTCCCGCGGCTCCAGCGTCGCCGGATCCTCGTGCCAGCCGAGACCCTGGCCTGACGGCAGCCGTTCGTAGAGATGGCGCATCAACGGACCCACGCAATAGACACCATCGATGCCGGCGAGATGCCCGGCCAGGGCTTCGTGATAGCTCGGCGCCTCAATGCCCAGCTCCAGCATGTCGCCCAGAATAGCGATGCGTCGTCCATCCTTGATCGGGCGCGCCTTCAAACTATCGAGCGCAGCGACCATGCTGGCCGGATTGCCGTTAAAACTGTCGTCGATCAGGGTCGTTCCGCCCGCGGCCTGCTCGACCCCGCGCCCGCTCATGATGCCGACCTGGCCGAGCTGTTTGGCCAGCGCCGCCTCATCGAGACCCGCGGCATGAACCGAGGCCAGCGCCGCCAATGCATTCTGCAACCGGTGCGGTGCGCCGGGCGTCAGGCTGAATTCGACCGGCCTGCCGCACACGTCCGCCGTGACCTGCCAGCTCTCGCCGTGCGCCGCATGTCGCAGTTCGCGCACTTCGGATGCTTCTCCGAACCGCACGACCTTGCCATTCCATTCCGGCGCGTCGATGTCCGCCGGCAATACCAGCACGCCGTCCTTAGACATGCCGCGCACAATGCTGAGTTTTTCCCGCCGGATCGCTTCCAGGCTGCCGAGCTTCTCCAGATGCACGGGCTGGACATTGACGACCAGTGCCACCGTCGGCCGTGTCAACTCGCTCAATCGCGCGATCTCGCCGGTCTGATTCATGCCCATCTCGACCACCCAGGCTGCCGCTTGCGGCCCGGCGTTGCACAGGGTCAGAGGCACACCCCAGAAATTGTTGAAGCTGGAGGGGCTGGCAAAAGCGCCCGGATAGGCCGCGATGAATTCCTTGGTGCTGGTCTTGCCGGCGCTGCCGGTCAGCCCGATCACCGGCCCCTTGAACCGCGCCCGCGCCGCCCGCGCCAGCGCCCACAGCCCGTCCAGCAGCGTATCCTTCACCACAAGTTGCGCCACGCTGACGCCGTCGATCCGGTGCGGGACAATCATCGCGACCGCGCCGGCGGCTTGCGCATTGGCCGCGAATTCCCATCCGTCGCGGCCGCTGGCAAAACTCGAGACGAAGCCGCCGCTCGGCGTTCCGCTCAACGCCACGAACAGGCTTCCCGGCTTCACCAGGCGGCTGTCCTGGGTGACGAAGTCGATCACCGTTTCCGGGAATTTTTCATCGATGCCGAGCGCGCGTGCGGCCTCGGCGATGGTCCACAGCGGCGCCGCGCTCATGCGACCCTCGGCGCCAGTGCCGCCGCCACCGCATCGTGATCGCTGAACGGCAGCACGCTGTTGCCGACGATCTGCCCGGTCTCGTGGCCCTTGCCGGCGATCAAGAGCGCATCGCCCGGCTGCAGCGCCGCGATCGCGGTCCTGATCGCTTCAGTGCGGTCGCCGATTTCGCTGGCGCCGTTCGCAGCATTCAGGATCGCCGCGCGAATACTTTCCGGATTTTCGCTGCGCGGATTGTCGTCGGTGACGATGACATGGTCGGCATTCTCGCTGGCGATCGCCCCCATCAGCGGGCGCTTGCCGGCGTCGCGGTCGCCGCCGGCGCCGAACACTACGACCAGCTTGCGCCTGGCATAGGGCCGCAGCGCCTGCAGCGCTTTCGCCAGCGCATCCGGCTTGTGGGCGTAATCGACGAAAATCGATGCGCCGTTGCGCTCGGCGACCCGCTCCAGCCTTCCCTTGGCGCCTTCGAGCAGTTCGAGTTCAGTGAAGACGGCGCTGGCGTCGTCGCCGCTGCCGATCGCAAGGCCGGCTGCGACCAAAGCGTTCTCGATCTGGAATTCGCCGACCAGCGGCAGCCGCACCCCATGCCGCTTGCCGCGATGCTCGAGCTTGAGCCGTTGCGCAAAGCCCTCGATCTCGGCCGCAACCAGCCGAATGCCCTCGCCCGCACCGTCGCCGTTGCGGCCGACCGTGACCAGCCGCAACTCTCGCGCGCGCGCCACATCGATCGCGGCTTGCGAGCAATCATGATCGGCCGAGATCACCGCCGCGCCGTCGGCAGCGACGAGGTCGCGGAACAGCCTGAGCTTGGCGGCGAGATAATGCGCGACGTCGGGGTGGTAATCCATGTGATCGCGCGACAGGTTGGTAAAGCCCGCGGCGCTGACGCGCACGCCATCCAACCGGTATTGATCGAGCCCGTGCGAGGAGGCCTCGAAGGCGAGATGGGTGACGCCCTCGCGCGCGATCTCGTCGATCTGCCGGTGCAGCGCGATCGGATCCGGCGTCGTCAGCGAGCCGTAGATGCTGCGCGTCGGCGTCACCAGTCCGATGGTGCCGATGGAGGCCGATGGATGGCCGAGCCGCTGCCAGATTTGCCGCGTGAAGGCGGCGACCGAGGTCTTGCCGCTGGTGCCGGTGACGGCGGCAATCGTTGCGGGCTGGCGCGGAAAGAATTTCGCCGCGGCCAGCGCCAGCGCACGGCGCGGATTGGGCGTGACGACGAACGGCACCGGCAGCGCGTCCGCCAGCGGGTGACCGCCTGCGACCGCAACCGCGCCGGCTGCGATCGCCGCGTCGATGAAGCGCGCGCCGTCGGTCCTGGCGCCCGCGAGCGCGAAAAACACATCGCCCGGCCTGACCGCGCGGCTGTCCGCCGCAAGCCCCGTCACGGCGGCCGCTTCCGCAGCTGCGGGAATCGTGGCGTCATCGCTGAACAGGTCGCGAAGTCTCATGATCTTCCAGTCCGCCGGCGCGGTGACTTACGCCTTACTGGGTTGTCTTCGATGCCGCAAGAATAAGGCGGTCGGACGGCGGCAGGTCGAAGCGGGGTTCAATGCCCAAGAGCGGCGCGATGCGGGAAATCACGGCGCCGCCGGTCGGCACCGCGTTCCAGCCCGAGGTGATGAAACCATAGGTTTCCTTCAGCGCCTGCGGCTCGTCCAGCATGACCAGCAGCTGGTATTGGGGATGGTCGGCCGGCAGGATCGCGGTGAAGGCGGTCAGCACGCGCTTCTTGACGTAGCGGCCGGCGACGACCTTTTCGGCGGTGCCGGTCTTGCCGCCGATATAGTAGCCGGCGACGTCGGCCTTTCGGGCGGTGCCGATTTCGGCATTCAGCCGCATCAGGTACCGCATCTTCTCGGAGGTCTCGGGCTTGATCACCCGCGTGGCGACGGCGATGGCTTCCGCTTCCGTGCGTTTGAGGAAGGTCGGCGGAATCAGGTAGCCGCCGTTGACCAGCGCATCGATGCCCATCACCGCCTGCAGCGGCGCCACTGCGATGCCATGGCCGAATGCGATCGTCACCGTGTTCAATTCGCCCCAGTGGTGCGGCACGAGCGGCGAGGCGCTCTCGGGCAGTTCGGTGCGCAACCGGTCGAGCTGACCCAGTTTGCGCAAAAACGCCTTGTGCGCCTCGACGCCCTGCGCCAGTGCGATCCGCGCCGCGCCGACATTGGAAGAGAAGGTGAAGACTTCCTTCATGTTGAGCATACGGCCCTTCGGCTCGTCGTCGTGGATCGTGAACTTGCCGTAGTGCAGGGGACCGCGCGCGTCCCACAGCGAGTTGAGATCGTACCTGCCGGAATCCAGCGCCATCGCCAGCGTGAAGGCCTTGAAGGTCGATCCCATTTCGTAGACGCCCGTCGTCAGGCGGTTGATGCGATCGGGATCGTGCGCCTCTTTCGGATTGTTGGGATCGAAATCCGGCAGCGACACCATCGCCACGATCTCGCCGGTCTTGACGTTGGAGACGAGGCCGGAGGCCGCCTTGGCGTGGAACTTTTCCTTGGCCTTCAGGAGTTCGTCGCGCAGCGCATGCTCGACCCGCAGGTCGACCGACAATTCCACCGGCCGCTGCAGGCGATCGGTGGCAAAGCCGGCGCGGTGCAGGTCAGCGAGCCCGTTATTGTCGAGCCACTTCTCCATCCCGGCGATGCCCTGGTTGTCGGTGTTGACGAGGCCGATCAGGTGCGCGACCTCGTTGCCGGTGGGATAGACCCGCTTGTTCTCGCGCAGGAAGCCGATGCCGGGAATGCCGAGGCGGTGAATCTCCGCTTGCTGCTGCGGCGTGATCTCGCGCTTCAGCCAGACAAAGCCTTTTTTCGACATCAGCCGCTCGCGCACTTCACCGGTGTCGAGATCGGGCAAGGTCGCGGTCAGGAGCTCGATGGCCTCGTCCTTGTCGATCAGCCGGCGCGGCTCGCCGAACAGGCTCGGCGCCTTGACGTCGGTGGCGAGCACCTCGCCGTTGCGGTCGACGATATCCGGCCGCGCGGTCGCAATGGCGTCCTGCGCCGCGGTGCGGCGGGCGCCGTGGGCGTCGCCGATGGTGGCGAACATGACCAGCCGGCCGCCGATCACCGCATAGATCGCGACAAAGGCGACGATGGCGAATCCGACGCGGGCGCGCGCTTTCGCCGACCGATCGACGTTGCGCCCGTACAACAGGCTGCGGATCAGCCGCTGCCGCCACGGTTCGCCGGGCTTTGCCGGTTTTAGCTGGGGATCGCTCATGGATGATCCTCGGACGCCGGCGCAGGTGCCGGCACCGAACCCGTCACGGCAGCTGGATCGGCCACGGCATCGATGGCCTCGATCATCGAGCCGATCGGATCCGGATCGCCCGGCTTGACGAAATTCGGCGGCCGCTCGGGCAGGTTCTTCAGGGAATCATACTGGTTGGCGTTGAGCGGCTTGAGCGGCAGGTGACGCTCGGCAAGGCCCTGCAGCCGCAGCGGCGCGTCAAGCCTGGTCCATTCCGCGCGCAGCACCGCGATGGCATCGCGCTCTTCGCGAATTTCCGCATGCAGCCGCAACACCCGTTCGGTGCGGGCGGTGGAATCCATCTTGATCCGGTAGACATAGGCGGCGGCGAACACCAGGGCGGCGATCACGAGGAGATGGACGAGGCGCATGGTCAGCCCCCCCTCATCGCGCGCTCGAGCGTCGGCCAGGCCGGCAATTCCCCGGCGGCATGCGCGGGCGCGTCCGCGCGCTCGGCGGCGCGCAGCTTTGCGGAACGCGCGCGCGGGTTGGCGGAAATCTCAGCGGCGTCGGGGGTGACCGGACGCTTGGTCAGGATGGAAAAGCTCGGCGCTGCCTGGGCTAATTCGGGCAGATGCCGCGATCCGCCGCCGGCGCTGGCGCGCTCGACCAGGAAATTCTTGACGATGCGATCTTCCAGTGAATGAAACGACACCACCACGAGGCGACCGCCCGGCTTCAGCACCCGTTCCGCCGCCGACAACGCCAGATGCAGCTCATCGAGCTCGGCGTTGACGAAGATCCGCAAGCCCTGGAACGTCCGCGTGGCCGGGTGAATCTCGCCCGGCTTCGAGCGCACCACCTTGGCGACGATATCGGCCAGCGCCCGGGTGGTTTCGATCGGCGCTTGCTTGCGCGCGGCCACGATGGCGCGGGCCACGGCGCGCGAATGCCGCTCTTCGCCGAAAATGTAGATGATGTTGGCGAGATCGGCCTCCGAGGCCTGCGCGAGCACATCGGCGGCGGTCGCGCCCTGATGGCCCATCCGCATGTCGAGCGGGCCATGAAGCCGAAACGAGAAGCCGCGATCGGCCTCGCCGAGCTGCATCGAGGAGACACCGACGTCCATCACGACGCCGTCGACCGTGGGCGCGCCCTGCGCGGCACAGATTTCGGCCAGATTGGAAAAGCGGTCTTCGACCAGCGTCAGCCGGCCGTCCGATCGATCGACCAGGTCGAATCCCGCCGTCACCGCGCGCCGGTCGCGGTCGATGGCGATGACGCGGGTTCCCGCCGTTTTCAGGATCGCGGCGCTGTAGCCGCCGGCCCCGAAGGTGGCGTCGACATAGAGCCCGCCGTCGCGCGGGGCCAGCCACGCGATGGCCTGGCGGCCGAGGACAGGAATATGGCGCTGATCAGCCGGAGTCATGCCCGGTCTCCGGGCGCGGAGTGGGCAAAAATACGGGAACTGGACGCCAATGGCCCCATTGCGCCTCGAATCCAGCGGCTTCGCCGGGCTTTTCGCCGCGAAAAGCCGGTACGGCGCGGGATTGCCGATCCCGCGCGGCCCCGCTCGCAAACCCTGATTTCCCGATGGAATGATGAGGGTTGCCATGGGATTTCGAGCGTGACGGAGGCCTCGGCCGTCCCCCAAAACCGGTTCGGCTCTTCACCCCTCAGTAACGGCGGTTACCGTTAAGAAAACGTTGATAGGACTATTACAATTGGCCCGCGCACCCTCCCGTCATTCCGGGTCGATGCGAAAGCATCGAACCCGGAATCTCGAGATTCCGGGTTCGCGCTATGCGCGCCCCGGAATGACAGGGCGATTTGGTGATGCTTCCCGCACACACTCGGCCAAAATGCGAAGCGGCGAGCGCGGAACGCATTGCGCGGATGGCAATCGTTAAGGAATAGTTAACGCCTTCGTCCCGAAGGCGTTTTGCCGCCGTTCTCCCGCCCGGTTTGAGTTATCCTATGTCGCTTGGTTCGTTCGCATCCGATGGTATTGATTCGAAGCGTCAACGCGCCCTCCCGATCCCAAGGGCCAACGCGAACATGAAGACATTCACCCCGGATTCCTCGATCGCCTCCGACGTCATCCCGTCGGCGAACTACGGCGATCGCGCCAGGAACCAGCTGCCCGACATGGTGCTGCTGCACTATACCGGCATGCCGGACGTCGAAGGCGCGATCGCCCGGCTGTGCACGGCCGGCACCGACGTCTCGGCGCATTACATCGTGCTGGAAGACGGCCGCATCGTGCAATGCGTGCCGGAGGCCAAGCGGGCCTGGCACGCCGGCGTTGCCTCCTGGGCCGGTGAGGAGGACATCAATTCCTGCTCGATCGGCGTCGAGATCGTCAACCGCGGCCACGACTGGGGCTATCCGGATTTCCCGCTGCGCCAGATCGCCGCCGTGATCGCGCTGTGCCGCGGCATCATGCTCCGCCGCAAGGTGCCGTCGCATCGCGTGCTCGGCCATTCCGACGTGGCCCCTGCCCGCAAGAAGGACCCCGGCGAGAAATTTCCGTGGCATTCGCTGGCCAATTCGGGGGTCGGCCACTGGGTGCAGCCGGCACCGATCGTGCGCGGCGAGTCCCTGAAACTCGGCACCATCAGCGACGACGTCCGCGACCTGCAGCAGGCGCTGGCGCGATACGGCTACGGCCTGCCGGTCAGCGGAAAATACGACGCCACCACCATGGAAGTGGTCGCCGCCTTCCAGCGCCATTTCCGCCCGGCCCGAGTCGACGGCGTCGCCGATAATTCGACGCTGACCACGCTGCATCAGCTGCTGTCCGGTCTTCCAGCCGAAGCGATGGCGGCCGCGTCGAGGTAGGGGCGTTCGTCATGCCCGGCCTTGTGCCGGGCATCCACGTCTTGCTTTCCTGGGGGAGGCCAAGACGTGGATGGCCGGGACAAGCCCGGCCATGACGATCATATTCCATCCAACTCCTTCAGCCGTCGCGCATAGAGCCGCCGCAGCGGCTCCAGCTGTGTCGCTTCCGTCGCCGCCAGATACGCCGCGCGCGCTTCTGCGCGGCGGCCGAGACGGCGCAACAGGTCGGCGCGGACGGCCGGCATCAGGTCGTAGCCCCTAAGGCCGCCGCGGGCGTCCAGCGCATCGATCAGGTCGAGCGCACGGGCCGGTCCATCGACCATCGAGACGGCGGCGGCATGATTGAGTTCGATCACCGGCGACGGGCTGATCCGCAGCAGCACCTCGTAGAGGCCAGCGATCTGCTTCCAGTCGGTGTCGCGATAGCTCGGCGCCCGCGCATGCAGGGCTGCGATGGCGCCCTGCACCGCATAGGCTTGCGGGCGGCCCGGCATGCGCAGCGCGTCTTCGACCAGCCCTAGGCCTTCGGCGATCTGCGCCTGGTCCCACAGCGTGCGATCCTGCTCTTCCAAGAGCACGATGTCGCCGCCATCGGTCTGGCGCCCGGCGCGGCGCGCGTCGTGCAGCAGCATCAAGGCCAACAATCCCTTGATCTCCCCGCGGCCCGGCATCAGCGCGTCGAGCAGACGGCAAAGCCTGATCGCTTCGCGCGCCAGATCCGGCCGCATCAGATCCTCGCCGGAGGTTGCCGCATAGCCCTCGGTGAAGACGAGATAGATCACCGCGAGCACGCCGCGCAGCCGCGGCTCCAGCGCGTCACGGCCGGGCACCTCGTAGGGGATTCCGGCGAGCCGGATTTTCTGCTTGGCGCGCACCAGGCGCTGGGCCATCGCGTCCTCGCCGGCGAGAAAGGCACGGCCGACCTGCGCGGTCGAAAGCCCGCACACCGTGCGCAAGGTCAGCGCGACCTGGACCTCAGTCGCGAAGGATGGATGGCAGCAGGTGAAGATCAGCCGCAGCATGTCGTCGTCGAGCACGGTGCTGTCGTCAGCCGCTTCGCCAGGCGCCGCGTTGAGCAGCAATTCGTGCGTCAGTTCGCCTTGCTTGCCGCGAAAGCTGATCTGCCGGCGCACGCGATCGATCGCCTTGTTGCGTCCGACATTGACCAGCCAGGCCCGCGGATTGGAAGGCAGCTCCGTGGCGGGCCAGCGTTCCAGCGCGGTGGCAAACGCGTCCTGCAACGCATCCTCGGCGAGATCGAAATCGCCGACCAGGCGGATCAAGGTCGCCAGCGACCTGCCCGCCTCGTCGCGGAATATTTTTTCGATGTCGGTGGGGGTCATGCGATGTCCAGTCATTCCGGGGCGTCCGAAGGACGAACCCGGAATCTCGAGGTTCCGGGTTCGACGCTGCGCGTCGCCCCGGAACGACGGTATAGCCGTCAATTATACACCCAGATCGGCCGCACCTCGATCGAGCCGAACCTCGCGCCGGGAATCTTTGCGGCGATGGCAAGCGCTTCGTCGAGGTCCTTGGCGTCGATCAGATAATAGCCGCCGAGCTGCTCGCGGGTTTCCGCGAACGGGCCATCGGTGGTCAGCGTCTTGCCGTCGCGGATGCGCACCGTGGTCGCGGTCGTGGTCGGCTGCAGCCGGTCGCCGGCCTTGAAATTGCCGCTCTTGACGATGCCCTGCGTGAACGCGCCGTATTCCTCGAACACCTTCTGAAGTGTCGCGGGATCGATTTTCGCGTACTCGGCTTCGTTGGCATAGATCATCAGCAAATACTGCATCTGGTTAACTCCCTTGATCGGCTTGATCGCCGGCATCCAGTCGAACGGCGAAACCGCAAAACGACATCTTCAGGATAAATTATTTTGGGCGGCCGATGCGGCCGTTATTGGCTTGACGCGCCGGGTCGGAGCCCCCATGCAGGGGGTGTCAGTCGGCCGGACGGCCGCTCCGGCAATCGTCGAAAGGCGGCTGGAGAGGAAAGTCCGGGCTCCATCGACATACGGTGCCGGATAACATCCGGCGGGGGCAACCCCAGGGAAAGTGCCACAGAGAATGAACCGCTTCCCCCACCCTACCCTCCCCCGCTTGCGGGGGAGGGATAAAGGGAGGGGGCGAGCAAGGGTGAAAAGGTGCGGTAAGAGCGCACCGCGGCTCCGGCAACGGAGCCGGCATGGCAAACCACACCGGGAGCAAGACCGAATAGGGACGGCAACGCGGGTCGTTCGCGCAAGCGATAACACCGCGGGGGCGATGTCTAGCCCGCTGTCCGGGTAGGTTGCTCGAGGCAATGTGCGAACATTGTCCCAGAGGAATGGCCGTCACGTATCGCCGCGCGCAAGCGCGGTGGTGCCCTACAGAACCCGGCTTACAGGCCGGCTGATGTCTTTAAAAATGAGGGGTTCGGCGCAACCACGCCGGACCCCTCGCCATTTTTGTCCGGATTGGAAGCAGATTATTTCGGCGACCCGGCGGACGGATTGAACAACTTCTGGCCGTTCACCTGATACGCTCCGATGGCTTGCTGCCCCTCGGGTGAAACCAGCCAATCTGCAAACACTTTTGCGGTGGCCAGCTTTGCGGACGCATGCTTCCCGGGATTTAATTCGATCACATCGTATCGATTGAGCAGACGCGGATCGCCCTCGATCGAGACGATCAACGATCCCTTGTTGTTGAAGCTGAGCCACGTGCCACGGTCCGACAATGTATAGGCGTCCATCGCGCTCGCGGCATTGAGGGCCTGGCCCATGCCGCCGCCAATGTCGCGATACCATTTCTCCTTGCTGAGGACGTCCGGCGTCTGACCGGCGATCTTCCAGAGCCGCAGTTCGGCCGCGTTGGTACCGCTCTTGTCGCCGCGCGATACGAACGGCGCTTGGGAAGTGGCAATCGCCTTCAGTGCCGCGACGCTGTCGCTGCCGCCCTTCACATGCGCCGGATCGGCCGAGGGTCCAACGATGATAAAGTCATTCCACGCGATTTGCCGGCGCGTTGAGCCATGGCCTTCATCGATGAACTGCTGTTCGGCATCCGGATCATGAACCAGCAACAGATCCGCATCGCCCCGCCGCGCGGTATCCAGGGCCTTGCCGGTGCCCTGTGCGACGACGTTCACCGTGATGCCGGTCCTGGCCGTGAACTGCGGAAGGATATTCGCCAATAGCCCGGATGCTTCGACCGATGTCGTCGAGGCCAGAATGATGGATAGCGGCTCGGCCAAACTCGCATGGATAGCCGCAATGGTCGCGGCCAGCGCCAGCACGTTTCGAAACCTGCTCATGCTTCATCACTCCCCGCCGATCGCGCCCGGCCCGCCAACGCAAAGACTGTCGCGCTGATTGAAATGCTGATCCCGACCAGCACCGCGCCAAGAGCCAGAGCCAGCGCCAGATCGCCCTGGCTCGTTTGAAGTGCAATGGCCGTGGTCATCGTCCTGGTCAAGCCGCGAATGTTGCCGCCGACCAGGATCACCGCGCCGACTTCCGAAACGGTGCGACCGAAGCCCGCCAGAACGGCCGTCACAAGGTCTGCACGAATGATCATCAGTATCTGCGGAACGGCCTGCAATCGCGTGGCGCCATCGCTGGTCAGTTCGTCACCATAGCGGGCCCAGGCCCGTTCGCTGGCCCGATGCACAAGCGCCGCGATGATCGGGATGGCAAGGATGGTCTGTGCGATCACCATGGCGGTCGGGGTGAACAGCAGCGCAAGGAAGCCGAGTGGCCCGGAGCGTGAGAGGACCAGATAGAGCACGAGGCCGACGACGACCGGCGGCAATCCAAAAAATGCGTTTATCAAAACGATGACCGATCGTCGCCCGCGAAACGGAAAAACCGCAAGAGCGGTCCCGATCGGCAAGCTGATCGCTGTGGCAACAGCCGTCGCCGCCAGGCTGACGCTGATCGACAATGCGACGATGTCGAGAAAGTCCTGCAATTCGCTAATGGTGATGATGCTCTCGCGGACCGCTGTGTTAGCCGCGCAAGGCGGAGACTAGCCGGGGACGCGGAGCATTTCGACCCTGAAAATTCCCTGGTTCGGCATTTTCGGCGGTGACCCTTGTGTCAGCCGGACATCGGCCCGCAATTCTGCTATAGGAGCATTCAAAGACGCATTCGAAGGAGACCTCACATGAGCCGCCATCCCGATTTCGTGCCTCAAGGTGTGATTCCGGCGGTGCTGCTGCCGTTCCACGAGGATTTGTCGATCGACGAGCGGAGTTTTCGCATCCATTTGCGCGACGTCAGGGCGGTCCACGGGCTGTCGGCGATCACGATCAACGCCCACTCCACCGAGGTCGCCTCCTGCACCGAGGATGAGCAGCGCCGCGTCATGGAGATATCAGGCGAGGAGGTCGGCTCCGCGCTGCCGATCGTTCACGGCGTCTGGGCGGACGGCAGCCTGGAGGCGGCGCGGATCGCGCGGCGGGCCGAGGCCGGCGGGGCTTCGGCGCTGCTGGTGTTTCCGCCGGCGCCGTTTGCGCTTGGACAATCGGCCGCGATGGCGCTGGCGCATTTCAAGAGCATTGCGGAGGCGACCGACCTGCCGCTGATCGTCTTTCAATATCCGCTGGCGAGCGGACAGGGTTATCCCCTGGCGACCCTGGAGCGGCTGTTCGACGAAGTGCCGACCATCCGCGCCATCAAGGACTGGACGCCGCACGTCGCCCAGCATGAGCGCCAGATCCGCGAGTTGCAGGGACGCAAGCGTCCGATCAACGTGCTGTCCACCAACAGCGCATGGCTGTTGAGTTCGCTGGTGCTCGGCTGCAACGGCCTGCTGTCCGGCGCCGGCAGCGTCATCGCCGATCTCCAGGCGAAACTGTTCCGCGCCGTCAGGGCCAACGATCTCGCCGAGGCCCGCCGGCTGAACGACCGAATCTATCCGATGACGCGGGTGTTTTATGCCGATCCCTTCATCGACATGCATAACCGCATGAAGGAGGCGCTGGTGCTGCTCGGCAAGCTGCCGCGCGCGGTGGCGCGCCCGCCGCTGGTCAAGATCACCGACGCGGAAATCGCGCTGATCAGGGACGCGCTGATCGAGGCGCAGTTGCTCGAGGTTGAAACGGCGAAGGGACGCAGCGCCGCGTAACGGCTGAATTTCGACGCCTGCCGAATGGTTAATTTCGCCTTCACCGTTAGGTGATCGGCCGGACCGGTGCGAAAGTGCGGGCTGGGCAAGCCCACGGCGCGCGCTATATTGAGCATGTCGAGAACGACACGAGCGGCTCATGTTGCTTCGGGTTCTTTTTCCGCATCCCTATGCGGTCGAGGTTTCGAGACTGCGGCAGCATCTCGACCAGGCGCATTTGGCCTGGGCGACGGAATGGAAAGCCCGGCAGACCGATTTCAAAATCGAGAACATCCGGTTCGTTCACGATCCGCTTTGGAACAAGCGAATTTTCAGCCTGCAGGCCGCCTGCGACGGAGAAGTCTGGTTCTGGCGCGCCACGCATGTGTTCGCGATTGGCACAGCAGGATCGATCTAACAGACGAGCAGTGGGGTCGGGCGAAGACCTGTGGCGACTCGTAGAAACCGTCACCCCGCAACAATACTGGCACCGAATCTGCTGCAAATTCGCGCTTACGTCGAAACGATCTTCTCCAGCAACTTCATCAGCGCCTCCGGCGCCGTGACGTTCGGCGAATGGCTGGCGTCGATCTCGTAGTAGCGCCAGCCGGGTTCGGTTTTCGCGCGCGCCGCGAACGGCCCAAAGGTGTCCGCCGGCGTGATGCGGGTGGCGTAGATGTAGCTGCGCGGCATCGTCGGTTCGCAGCTCAGCTCGAGCTTCGTTTCAAAGCACTTGATCGGCATGTCGACGCGGCGCTCGGTCAGCCATGCGAGGTCGGCCGGCGGCGTGTCCGGCGGCGTCGGATTCGGCGGCACCCGGTAGCCGTCGCCGGCCCTGGCCAATTCCCGCATGCGCTCCCGCGCCGGCGCGTTGAGATCAAGCAGCGATTGTCCGTCCCGCGGCACGAAGGCATCGATGTAAATCAGTCGCGCGACGCGGTCGCGGGCGCGATCGGCGACGCCGGTCGCGACCATGCCGCCGTAGCTGTGGCCGAGCAGCACGATGTCGCGCAGGTCTTC
The DNA here is from genome assembly GCF_035484855.1 of Bradyrhizobium sp. Lineage (GTDB taxonomy): Bacteria > Pseudomonadota > Alphaproteobacteria > Rhizobiales > Xanthobacteraceae > Bradyrhizobium. The sequence goes on along the minus strand of NZ_DATHOP010000001.1, from coordinate 16,649 downwards.
GTATTTGATGACGTTGAGGATGTCCTCGATGTGGGTGTCGAGATCGATCGAAGGGTTGGCCAGATGCGCCCGCTCGCCAAGCCCGGTGTAGCTCGGCGTTGCCAGCCGATGCCCGGCAGCCTGCATCGGCGGGTGCATCTTCTTCCAGGCCCAGCCGGCCGACCACGCGCCGTGGCAGACAAGAAAGGTGGCGGCCATGATGTTTCCCCGTTGGCTATCGCGGCTGGAACGCTATAAGGCACAAAAACCAGGCCCCGCCAACTCGGCGCAGCCGTCATTCCGGGGCGATGCGAAGCATCGAACCCGGAATCTCGAGATTCTCCGATGTGCGATTGCACATCGGAGTTCGCATCTGCGATGCGCCCCGGAATGACAGTGCAAATGACCACATCCGCGCTTGTCCTCCTGTTCTCCGGCGCGCTCGCCGGCGGCTTCGTGTCGGGGCTGGCCGGTTTCGGGACCGCGCTGATGGCGCTCGGGATCTGGCTCTATGTGCTGCCGCCGACGACCGCGGTGCCGCTGGTCGTGATCTGTTCCATCGTCGCGCAGACCTCGACGCTGCCGTCGTTCTGGCGCTCCTTCGATCTTGCCCTGGTTTGGCCGTTCGTGATCGGCGGCTTGGCCGGCGTGCCGCTGGGCACGCTGATGATCGCGCACGCCGACCCGCATTCGTTCAAATTGTTCTTTGGAATATTGCTGCTGGTGTTTCCGGCCGCGCTCTATCTCTACCGCAATCCGATCGCCTTCAGCTTCGGCGGCCGCGCGGCCGACGCCGCGGTCGGATTTGCCGGCGGCATCCTCGGCGGACTGGCCGGCCTGTCCGGTCCGCTGCCGACGCTGTGGGCGAGCGTGCGGGGCTGGGGCAAGGACGAGCGGCGCGGCATCTTCCAGACCTACAATTGGACCGTACTGGCGACCGCGCTGTGCCTGCAGGCCGGCGTCGGTATCGTCACCGGCGAGGTGCTTCGGCTCGCGCTGTTCGTGCTGCCGGCAACGCTGTCCGGCGCCTGGCTCGGCGCGCGGACCTATCGCGCCCTGAGCGACCGCAATTTCAGGGACGTCGTGCTCGGGCTATTGTTCCTGTCCGGTGTCGTCCTGGTCTGGAGCAGCCTCGGGCTATCGTGATGTCATTCCGGGATGGTCCCAACGGGTCGGCGCTCTGCGCCGCCCGATGACAGGCTCCGGACCAGACCTCAGATGCGCAATTGCGCATCGGGGAATCCTAGGATTCTGCGATGTGCAATTGCACATCGGAGTTCGCGTCTTTGACGCGCCCCGGAATGACTGCAGCAGAGCGCAGCACCATGCCGCCGGCGATGCCAACGCCCAGCACATAGATCCAGCCTTCCTGGAAATCGAACAGATGCGAATTGAACAGCGAGGTGAAGATGTTTTGCACCACGACCATCAGCCCGATCCAGGCTGGAAGGCCGTCGCCGCGGAACAGCAGCAGATGCACGAGCCACATCGCATAGAGCAGGATAATCCCGATCACGCCCCACTGCACCGCCACGTTGAGGGTCTGATTGTGCGGATCGGAAACGACCACGGCATAGGCGCCGAGCTGGCCGGCCGCGGCCTGCTGGAAAAGGCCGCGCGTCGAGCCAGTGCCTTGGCCGATGACGGGTGCGTCTTCGAAAAACCGCAGCGCCCGCTGCCAGTAGATCAGCCGCGAAACCATCCCGGACTCGTTGTTCTGGATCGTGGTGTGCTGATAATCGGTGACGAATTTCGACATCGTGGCCTGCAATTGCGGGGATACGTTCCAGACCGCCGCGGCCAGCAACGCGGCGGCGCACAGCACGGCAATCGCGGTGCGCAGCCGCAAATGCATCAGCGCGAATACCGCCAGCATGACCGGCATCGTCACCAGCGCCGTGCGCGAAATGACGACGAACATCATATTGACCAGGAAACTCACGGAAATCGCCGCGCACAGCGCCGCCATTCGCGGCCGGTTGCTGCGCAGGTATGACAGCGCCGGATAGGCCAGCACGACCGCGCACAGCATGAATTCCTGGCTCTGGTCGATATAGTTTTTGACGGCGATGCCGCTGACGGGAAAATACGGCCCTTTCGAAAAATACAGCTTCAGCGAAAGCGCGGGATCGAAGGCGACCACCCAGGAGTACGCCATCAGCAGCAGGCAGGAGACCAGGAAGGCGATGAAAACCCACGAGCCCCGCGCCGTGCGTTCGAAATGATAGAGCAACAGCGGCAGCACGAGCAATCTCGCGGCCGGGCCGGCCGCGTAGAGGCGCTCGTGCCAGGGAGCGTGCGACCACAGCGTTCCGAGCAGCGCCAGGGCGCAGATGGCGACCGGCAGGATGCAAGCCCACCGCTTCACCACGCGCAGGAACGCATCAACCTCCAGCGTCACCACCAGCCCGACCACCCAGCCGGTGGCGACGATCACGGTGCCCGTCGTCGACCACGGCAGCACCAGCGCGAGCAGGACGGCTCCGAGGTCGAGATTGCGGATGCCGGTCGCCTGATCGAACCAGATCGACCAGATCGACGAAGCCCGGGAGGGGCCACATTCGCTTTGCACCGCTTCAGCCATCATCTTCCCTCGCGCCTCGGGGGCGGATTGGCGGATACGTAGCGCACGCGGCCGATGCGCTGCAATCCCATAGCGTGCCGGTGTTGCGGCCGCCTGCGACCGTCTGCGACCGTCATTCGGGGATGGTGCGCAGCACCAGACCCGGAATCTCGAGATTCCCCGATGTGCAGTGCACATCTGAGGTTCATGCTTCGCACGCCCCGGAATGACGCTGACGCAAACTCACTCCGCCGCCGAGACCCGAGCGAATTCCGTCACCTGCCGTTCGAACAGCCCGCGATAGATTCCCCCGGCGCGGTTGGCAAGCGCGGCATGGGTGCCCTGCTCGACGATCTCGCCGCGGTCGAACACCAGGATGCGGTCGAGGCTGCGCACCGTCGACAGCCGGTGCGCGATCACGATCGAGGTGCGGCCCTTCATCAGCCGCTCCATCGCCTGTTGGATCAAGGCTTCCGATTCGGAATCCAGACTCGAGGTCGCCTCGTCGAGAATCAGAACCGGCGCGTCGGCGAGGAACGCGCGCGCCAGCGCGACGCGCTGCCGCTCGCCACCCGACAGTTTGACGCCGCGCTCGCCGACCAGCGTGCCGTAACCCTTGGGCAGCCGCAGGATGAAGTCGTGCGCATTGGCGAGCCTTGCGGCCTGCTCGATCGCGGCCATGCTGGCGCCGGGCCGGCCATAGGCGATGTTCTCCGCCAGCGAGCGGTGGAACAGGATCGGGTCCTGCTGCACGATCGCGATCTGGCTGCGCAGCGAATGCTGCGTCGCGTGCGCGATGTCCTGGCCGTCGATCAGGATGCGTCCGCCCGAAACATCGTATAGCCGCTGCACCAGTTTCACGAACGTAGTCTTGCCGGAGCCGGAGCGACCGACCAGCCCCACCCGCTCGCCGGCGCGGATATCGACCGACAGCGCATCGTACAGCGGCACGCGATGGCCGCCGTAATGGAACGTGACGTCGGCGAATACGATGCGGCCGCCGTCGACGCTGATCGGCACCGCGCCCGGCGCGTCCGCGATGCCGATCGGCTCGTCGTGAATGGCGACGAGCTCCTCCATGTCGTTCACCGAACGCTGCAGGTTGTTGATGTGCATGCCGACGTCGCGCAGATAAGCGTGGATGATGTAGTAGCTGGTCAGCACATAGGTGACGTCGCCGGCCGAGGCCCGGCCGGCGATCCACAGCAGCAGCGCGCCGCCGATCACGGAGCCGCGCAGGCACAACAGCACCGACAGCTGCGCCACCGCGGTGTAGTTGTAGCGCAGCCAGGTCCGCCGCACCCGCGCCCGCCAGCGGCCGACGACGCGCGCCAGCCGTGCGTCCTCGCGCGCTTCGGCACCGAATGATTTCACCACCGCGTTGCAGCTGATGGCGTCCGCCAGCGTGCCGCCGACCCGGGTGTCCCAGGCGTTGGAGATCCGCGCTGCCGGCGCGATATAGCGCGTCGAAAACGCCACGATCATCGGGATATAGATCGCCGCTCCCGCCGCGATCACCAGCCCGAGCGAGGGCCAGTGCAGCCCGAGCAGGATCATCGAGCCCAGCAGCACCGACAACGAGGGCAACAGCGCCATCAGGATGGTGTCGTTGAGCAGGTCGAGCGCCCACATGCCGCGGGTGATCTTGCGCACGGTCGAGCCGGCAAAGCTGTTGCCGTGCCAGTCGGTGGAGAAGCGCTGCACCCGCATGAAGGCCTCGCGCGCCACGTCGGACATGATCTTCAGCGTGAACGGCACGATCGCCTGGAGGCCGGTCATCCGCAGCACCATCGAGGCGAAGCCGAGCCCCACGATCGCGGCAAACGCCGAGATCGCGGCGTGGCGCGCGGCAGGGTTTTCGGCGCCCGAGGTCATGGCGTCGACCAGATGGCCGGAAAACACCGGCATGAACAGGTCGGCCACGGTCGCGCCGAGCAGGCCGGCGGCCGTGATCGCCGCGGTCACCGGCTGCTTGAGCCAGTGGCGGAACACGAAGGGCAGCACCACTCGAATGGCGGCGGGGCGCTTGTCGCGAAAGGCGGTCATGGCGTCATCCGGCTACGCTTGTGCGCATACCGGCTCCATTGTTGACGCGCGGACGGCCATGGGCCGAACGCAAGCGTCGTTGAAAAATGTCGGCAACTACTGGGAAGCTTGTGGATCGGGACGTCAGGCCCGATCGATGCTGGCGGAGGCGGCCCTCAAAGGGCCCAAGGCACGTCCGGCATGAACTCGGGACGCGAGGTCGCGATCTGCGAATTAAACGAAATCATGCAAATCTCCCCGGTTCGAGTGACAATCCGGGGCTTGTAGATGAATCGCGGGCGTTTTGCAAGTTGGCCGAAGCGTCGGCGGCCGTTCAGAACTGGAAGTACAGGAATTCGAGCCGCTGCCACATCCCGAACAGCGAGACCGCCACCGCCAGCGCGGTGGCCAGCGCCCATGCCGCGCTCGGCTGCCAGCGCAGCCAGCGGGTCCGCTCCGGCGCGCGGCGATATTCGCGATAGCCGAAGATTTGCGGGACGTTGGGCAGCAAAAGCGCGACCGCAAGCGCGGCCGCCACTGCGCCCGAGCCGATCAAGAGCAAATGCGGCTCGCCGACCAGCACCGGCAGATCCATCAGCCGCAGGATGCCGGCCGGTGCGTAAGCGGAGCTGCCGGCCTCGAAGCCGAACAGGCTGCCCAGCATCTGCCAGGCGCCTGCCATGGTCTTGGCGCGGAAGAACACCCAGGCGATCACCACGGCGAAGAAGGTGATCGCCCAGGAAACGGCGTTTGCGAATCCTCGTGCGGCCGATCCCTTGATCGGCGCGCGCGTCTCGCCGCCGCGCCATTCGCGCCACAGATGATTGACGCTCAGATAGACGCCGTGCAGGCCGCCCCAGACCAGAAAATTCCAACCCGCCCCGTGCCAGAGCCCGCCGAGCAGCATCGTCACCATCAGGTTGAGGTAGCGGCGCTGTTCGCCGAGCCGGTTGCCGCCGAGCGGGATGTAGAGGTAGTCGCGCAGGAAACGCGACAGCGTGATGTGCCACCGCCGCCAGAATTCGACGATCGAAGTGGATTGATAGGGCGAGCGGAAATTCACCGGCAGGCGGATGCCGAACAATAGCGCCAGCCCGACCGCCATGTCGGAATAGCCGGAGAAGTCGAAATAGATCTGCAAGGTATAGGCCGATGTCGCAAGCCACGCCCATGGCGTGGTGACGCCGCCGCCGGCGTCGAGATGCGCGAATACCGGCGAGACGAACTGCGCCAAATTATCGGCGATCACCACCTTCTTGAACAGCCCGGCGGCGAAGATCGCAAGCCCCCGCGCCGCCAGCACCGCGGAACGCCCGGTGCGGCCGCGCTTGAACTGCGGGATCATCTCGGCGTGATGCACCAGCGGCCCCGCGATCAGATGCGGGAAGAACGACACGAACAGCGTATAGCTCAGGAGGTCGCGCTCGACCCTGGCGCCGCGCATGACGTCGACCAGATAGGCGATCTGCTGGAAGGTGAAGAAGGAGATGCCGAGCGGCAGCACGATGTTGAAGAACGGCAGCGGCGTGCCGGTCAGCTCAGTCAGGCTCTCGAACAGGAAATTGGTGTATTTGAAATAGCAGAGCAGCGCCAGATTGAGCGCGACGCCGGCGATGCCGATGGCGCGGCGCCGCAGCGAGTCCTCCATCCGCAAACCCAGCGAGAAATTCACCGCGATGGAAGCGACCAGCAGTAGCAGATAGACCGGCCGCCAGGCGCCATAGAAGAACAGCGACGCTCCCGCCAGCACCAGGATGCCGGCGCGAGGCGAGTGCCGGCGTGCCGCGGCGAACGCCAGCACGGTCGCGGGCAGGAACTGGAACAGGAAGGTGTAGGAGGAAAACAGCATCGCGCGCGCTAATGCTTCAGCCGCGACACGAGATAACGGGTATAGATCGGGATGCCTGAGGCGTTGACATGCATCTCGTCGGCGTAGTTGCCCTGCTCCAGCCCCGGCACCTCCTGGATATTGAGCACATCGAAGCCGCAGCGGCGGCCGGCATCGACAACCAGGGCTGCGTATTGATCGTCCTTCTCGCGCCAGGCCGGGTCGCTGGGGCGCTGGTAGCGCGGCGCCCATGGCGGCACCACGACGGTGAGCTTCCTCGTCAACGCCACCATGTCGCAGAGCGCAGTCGTCTCGAGGCGCGCCTTCGGGCCCGACAGGTCCCAACCGGCGTAATGCGGGTGGGAGCCGATGTCGGCGGGCCAGCGGTCGTCGGGCTCGTTGCGGTCGATGATCTTCAGCCCGTTCGCCACCGGCCTGGCGCCTGTCACGGCGGTGTCCTGATCGGCGGCGAGCCGCGCATTGAAGGCTTCGCGGATGAAGCGGATCAGCGTGCCCACGCGCAGCGGCAGGAACGAGACCATCGCCTCTCCAACCCCGAGCCGAGCCGCGACATCCAGCGGATAGACGGTCGCCGAGCGGACGCCCTCGTTGAACAGGAACGGCGCCACGCTGATCACGACATGGGCGCCCTGAAATGCCGCCGGCTCGCGGCGCATCGCAGCTTCCACCGCCAGCGGTTCGCCGGCGTCGTAGCCGATATTGACCGCGGTCCCCCTCGGCTTGCCGAGCAGCTGCGCGGCGAGATCGGGATCGACCTGATAGACCGTGCGGCTCTCGCCGGCGAAGATCAATTCGGGGTGCGAAGCGAGCAGCGGCAGTTTCACAGCAAGCAGCGCGGGCACGTCGTCATGGACGCGATCGGCGATGGCGAGCAGGCCTGCGAATGCGGCAAGCCAGACCGCAGCGGTCAGCGCCAGCGCGGCCGCGATCCACCATGCGCAGGCCGCCTGCACGCGCGGCAGCGATGCTCGCCCGGGGATGGAAAGGCTACGGTTCATGCCGCCGTTCAAGCATGAACGGCTGCGGCAGACAACATCGGGGAGCCGGCGAACGAGGGGCGCGAACCCATGATTTCAGCTTGGTATCGCGGATTATGTTCGGCTCGTTCGCGGCGAGCCGCCCAAGGCATGGATGACCGCCGCAACGCGGGTCTCGACCCCAAGCTTCTGAAAGATATGTTCAAGATGCTTTTGAACGGTGCGAGCGCTGATCGTCAGAACCGCGGCGATCTCGCGGTTGGTCTTGCCGGCGGAGACAAGAGCCAAAACTTCACGCTCACGATCGGTGATAGGCAATTGCGCGAGGTCGGAAGCAGAGACATCGAAGCGCTCGGCCCTCATCAGCAGGTAACCGGCGGATGCATCGTCCGGATCGGCGACAAAATGCACGATGAGCTTTGAGCCGAGATGTGTTGAAGTGAACTGCTGGCCGTGACTGATCGCCGGCCGCTCCAGGCCCCAATTGCGACTGCGAGCGAACCAGGCGAACAGCGTCGCCGGAAGCTCGCTCTGCCGACCGGAGCGGTATTCGGGAAAGAACCGGCTCAACAGCCGCAACGCCGCCGGCGACGCGTCAAGGATATGCCCGGCCATGGTCACCCGCATCATCTGCCAGGCGCCGTCGGCGGCAAGCTGGCTGATGCGCTTCAAACCGATGCTGGCTTCTTCGCATACAACGAGATTGCGGTAGATCGCGGCGAGCGGTTGGCGCACCGCGTCCAATAACCCGCGCTCGCCGTCCCTGAAATCGGATTGGCTGCGGTTGAAGACGATACTGATGACGTTGGCGCTGTCGATACGCAGCGGCAGCGCCATCACGTGGTTGATCCCGATCTGGCGGTAGTACTCGGCATGGAGCGCTGAATTGCGGAAGGAACGCACATTCATGCAATCCGAAATGCGCTGCGTCGGTCCGCCCGGATGCGAGCCGTGAAATCGCACCAGGGGGTGCTCGCGAAAATGCCGATTGAAAGCAGCGCGATCAGCTTCGGACAGGGCTTCTCCCTTTCGTCCGACGACCCGCCTTGTGCCTGCTTCCAGGTCACAAATGCTCAGAGTCGTGAGGTCGGAAGCGACGATGCCCGGCAATTGCTCGAGTGCAGCATCAATGAACGACGCGCTGCTGACACTTTGATCGGCAAGCAATTGCAGCGCGCGCAAGGCTGCACGCAAGTCGCGCTCGGGTAGCCGGGCAAGCAAGGCGCCCATGAGACGATCCAACCGAAGTACAGACGGTCCGTCGGCGCGAAAGCATAGCAGGTTTGCCGGAGCGCGTCACGCCTGGCATCGGCCCAGGCGTTCGACGCGCTCGCGGACGGCTTGCTTCAGGCGGCGTGCTTATGGCCCGCCGCATAATCGAGCATGCCTTGAAAATCGACGACGATGGCGGCTTCGTCGCCGATCACCCATGCGTCGTGGCCGCTTGGCAGCAGCGACACGTCGCCCGGCCGACAGTCGAATTCCGCGCCATCGTCCATTCGGATCCGGAGGACGCCGGCGACGTGGTATTGGAAATGCGGCGCTTCGCAGCTCGAGGTCTTGGCGATCGGCTGCACGGAGGTCGCCCAGCGCCAGCCGGGCTCGAATACGGCGCGGCCGATCGTGGCGCCGCCGATCTTGATCAGTTCCAGGCGGCCCTTCGGGAACTCGCGCACCTCGTCCGGCGCGCCGAAGTTCTTGAGTTCCGCCTTTTCAGTCGTCGCGTGTGCAAGCTGGGCCATGGATATGCTCCTTCCCTGAAGATCTTGGTCAGGCCAGGTCGCAAGGCTAGGATCGGCCCCCGGGCCGGGAAATACGCATGTTGGCGTACGCGATCGGAGGCAGCTCGCTTCGCAAGCTGAGCCCGCGCCCTAATGCGCGGGCCCTGACGTCAGCGAGGCCGGCTTCTTTAGGAACATCACCAGCAGGCTGAGGCCGAGATAAAATACCGTCAGGATGAAGAAGGCGTCGCCATATCCCATCACCACCGCCTGGCGGTGCACGATCTGGGACAATTGCTTCATCGCCATCAACGCCGCGTCGCCCATGCCCTGCATGCGCTGGGTGAACATGTTGAGCGTTTCGACCGCCGTGGTGTTGCCCCAGGTCACCCGGTCCTGCAGCCGGGAAATATGCAGGTCGGTGCGGTCGTTCAGGACTTCGTTGATGACGGCAAGCCCGAGCGCGCCGCCGAGATTGCGGGTCAGGTTGAACAGCCCGGAGGCGTTCTTGACCCGCTCCGGCGCCAGCGTGCCGAGCGCGATGGTGTTGGTCGGCACCATCGCGAACATCATGCCGATCCCGCGCAGGATCTGCGGCAGCAGCAGCTCGTAGAAATCATAGTCGCGGGTGATCCAGGTCATCTGCCAGGTGCCCAGTCCGAAAATGATCAGGCCGACCACGACGATATAGCGCATGTCGACCTTGAGCATCAGCCGCCCGACGATCGGCGCGGTGAGGAACATGGCGGCGCCGGAGACGAACATGGTCTGGCCGATCATCAGCGGGCCGTAGCCGCGCACCTCCGCGAGATAGCGCGGATAGATGTAGGTCAGTCCGTAAAGGCCGATGCCGATGCAGAACGACAGCAGGCAGCCGACGCCGAAATTGCGGTCGGTGAAGGCGCGGATATCGACGATCGGCTCTTCCGCGGTCAGCACACGGTAGAAGAAGGCGATCGCGGAGACCACGCAGATCGCGGCGCAGGTCGCGACCGAACTGTCCTGCAGCCATTCATATTGCGGACCTTCCTCGAGCACGTATTCGGCCGCGCCCAGGAAACCCGCCATCGCGATCAGGCCGAACCAGTCGAAACGGTCGAGCAGCTTGAAATTCGGTTTGTCGAAATCGACCAGCGCCAGCACGCCGATGGTGATGCCGATGCCGGGCACGACGTTGATGAAGAACAGCCAGTGCCACGACATCGCATCGGTAATGATGCCGCCGACCGTCGGCCCGATGGTCGGCGCCAAGGTCGCGACCAGGCCGATGATCGGGCCGACGATATGGAATTTCGACCGCGGAAACACCGTATAGGCGGAGGCGAACACCGTGGGGATCATGCCCGCGCCCAGAAATCCCTGGATCGCGCGCCACAGGATCATCTGCTCGATGGTGGATGCAAAGCCGCACGCGAAGCTCGCGACGGTGAAGCCGGCGGCGGAAATCGCAAACAGCAGCCTTGTGCCGAAGGCGCGCGACAAAAATCCGGACAAGGGTATCGCGATCACTTCGGCGATCAGATACGAGGTCTGCACCCAGGACACCTCGGTCGAACTTGCCGACAGGCCGGCCTGGATGTCGGAGAGCGACGCCGAGACCACCTGGATGTCCAGGATCGACATGAACATCCCGAACACCATGATGAGAAACGCAAACAGCCGGCGCGGAGCGATGCGCTCGGCGGGCGCAGCCGGGGCGGCCATCATGCTGGGCGGGGCGGTGGCGGCGTCGGCCATGGTCTGCTCGGGTCAGGACAGGTGCATCGGGCGGCGCCCGAGGCCAATCATTGCGGATGGGTCGAGGCCGGCGTGTCGAGGTCGGCATCGCTGTCGGCATCGGCCGCGCCCTTGCGGGTATCGACGGTGGCGTAGACCGACATGCCCGCGCGCAACAGGTTTTGCCGCGCGACGTCCTTCGGCACGCGAACACGAACCGGCAACCGCTGCACGATCTTGGTGAAGTTGCCGGTGGCGTTGTCCGGCGGCAGCAGCGTGAACACCGAACCCGCCGCGGGCGCGATGCTGTCGACCACGCCTTCGAACTTGCGATGGCCGTAGGCGTCGACGGTGATCGTCACCGGCTGGCCGGGACGGATGCGCTTGAGCTGGGTTTCCTTGAAATTGGCATCGATGAAGACATCATCGAGCGGCACCACATTGGCGAGCCGCTGGCCGACCAGGACGTAATCGCCGGTCGAGACCAGGCGGTTGGAGAAGATGCCGTCGACAGGGGCGCGCACCAGGGTGAAGTCGAGGTCGCGTTCCGCCTTGGCAAGCGAGGTCTGCAGTTCGGCGAACTGGGCCTGGGCTTCGGCCTGCTGCGCTTTGGTCACTTCGACATTGTCGCGGGCCGTGTCAAAGGACGCCTGCGCGGCTCTCACCGCCGCGGCGCCCTGGTCGCGGCCGGCTTCGGACTGTTCGAAGGTGGCATGGGTGGCATAGCCCTTGTTGCTCAGGGTCTGCTGCCGGTCGTAATCGAGGTTCGCCCGCTTCAGGCCGGCTTCCGCCGACACGAGATTGGCCTGGGCCTGTTCGACCGCGCTTTCCTGCATGGTGACCTGGCGGCCGATGCGATCGATGGTGGCCTGCTGCGTCGCGATCCTGGTGCGCGCGGCGTCCACCGCGATCCGATAATCGCCGTCGTCGATCCGGAACAGCACGTCGCCGTTCCGCACCAGGGTGTTGTCGCCGGGAAGGATCGCCGAGATATGCCCCGACACCCGCGCGCCGAGCGTGGTGTTGTTGGCCCGCACATAGGCGTCGTCGGTGGAAACGTAAAAACGTCCGACCAGGACATAATAGGTGCCGTAGCTTGCCGCGGCGAGCGCGAGCAGCGCGACGATCCCCATCAGGACCAGTTTGCGCTTGCCCGATTTCGGCGCGGCGGCAGTGGCCGGCGCGGCAGGTGCGGCGACCGGCTTTTCGACGGCCGGTTTTTCGGTCGCTGGATCAGCCGGGATTTCCGCCGGGCGGCGCGCGATGGTCTCTTCCGAAAGGTGGGCTCGAAGCTGGTTGGCGAGATCGACGGAAACGTCACGCGCGGCATCGCCTTCGGCCTGGCCCGGCTCGGGGCGAAGAATACGCGCGGCTTGGTCTCTCGCTGCGGCCATTACGGCCTCCTTACTAAAATATCGCGATGCAGTGACAGCCCAAATCGGGCTTCTGCCTCGCCAGCCTTCAAATTAGCATTGACCGAACGGTTCGGTCAAGTTATATTCACTGGAGCAAGCATAGACGGCAAGTTGCTTCCGAGGTGTTTCCGCCCGTCAAATCTTTCCAGAAAAGCTAAACCAATGGTTGCAGCCTATCGCGCCCCTGTCCAGTTCGTCGGTGAGGAAGACAGTTCCAAGCGCCGGCAAATCCTCGACGGTGCCAGGAAGGTCTTCATGGACCTCGGCTTCGACGGCGCCAGCATGGGTGAAATCGCCCGCTCCGCCGGCGTCTCCAAGGGCACGCTCTATGTCTATTTCGCCGACAAGAACCGGCTGTTCGAGGCCATCGTCGAGGACGAGATGCTCGACCAGCAAAAGGTGGCGTTCAACTTCGACCCCGCACGCGATGTCGCCACCACGCTGCGGGAGTTCGGCCAGGCCTATATCGAACTGCTGTGCCGGCCGGGCGGCGGGTCGGCGATCCGCACCGTGATGGCGATCGCCGAGCGGATGCCGGAGGTCGGCCGCCGCTATTACGAGGAGGTGCTGGAGAAAACCATTAACCGCTTCGCCTCCTATCTCGATACCCGTGTGCAGGCCGAAGAGCTCGTGATTCCCGACTGTCAGCTCGCCGCCTCGCAATTCATGCAGATGTGCCAGGCCTCGCTGTTCCTGCCCTTCATCTTCCAGGCCGCCCCCCCGCCGTCGGCCGAGCACATCGCGGAAGTGGTCGAAAGCGCCACGCAAATGTTCCTGGCCGCATATCGGAAAAAGCCGGCCTAGGCTCGACAGCACCGCATTTGAGGGCGACAATCGCGGCCGGAAGAACCGATCATTGCTGGGTCTGCGGATGCGAAACACCTCGGCTTTGTTTGTCGCGACCGTTCTGGCCGCGATCGTGGCGTGCCAGGCCAAGCCTGCGCAGGCCGGCGACCTTCGGCCGGCTGTTCCAGCCGAGGTCGGCTTTCGCCAGCTTGCCAGGGGATGGGTGCCCTACCGCTGCAGCGGGGAGCCGGTGTTCAATTTCTATCACGGCGCCTATTACGACACCCCGCCGGCGGTCTGGCAGGGCTACGTCTATCGGCCCTATTACCGCTACGCCGCCTGGCGCGCTTTCCCGCGAACCTACTTCTGCGCCGAGAGGTAGCGTCGGCGGAATTGCGGCGATCAACTGATATCGTCGGCTTCGCCGAGAACCCCGGCTTATTTGGGAGGAATTAACCATGCAAAAGGTCCTGGTCGAGGACAACGCCGACGGAACCACGCTGATCACGATCAACCGGCCGGAACGCCGCAACGCGATTTGCGCCGAGACGGCACTCCTGCTGCAAAGGGCGTTTTGGGCCTTCGAACGCTCCGCCACGCAAAAGGCCGCGGTCGTCACCGGCGCCGGCAACGAGGCGTTTTCGGGCGGCGCCGATACCGGCAATTTTCCCGAACTGTGGCGCTGCATTCCGACCGTCGGTTTCGAGACCAACAAGCCGATCATATCGGCGGTGGGCGGCTGGTGCGTCGGCGGCGCGCTGGTGCTCTCGATGATGTGCGATCTGACGGTCGCCGCCGACAATGCCAGGTTTTCCTATCCCGAAGCGCGGCTGGGGTTTACCGGCGGCCTGATCGCAGGCCTTGCGGCGCGCATTCCGCACAAGGTGGCGATGGAGCTGATGCTATTGTGCCGCATCCTCGATGCGCAACGCGCCTACCATGTCGGCCTCGTCAACGAGGTCGTGCCGACCGGACAGCAGGTGCCGGTTGCGCTGAAGATGGCCCGCGAAATGACCGAGTTCTCGCCGCTGGTCATGAAGACCCTGAAGCGTTTCGTCACCGACGGGGTGTTGGCGCAGGGTCCATCCGAGCAATCCGGTCGCGCCCAGCGCGCGCTCCACGAGGTCAAGGAAAGCGAAGACGCCGCCGAGGCGCGGTCGGCGGTGAAGGAAAAGCGCAAGGCGATCTACAAGGGACGCTAGGGCGTCTCCCTCGCCCCGCTCTTGCGGGGAGAGGGCCGGGGTGAGGGGGCTCTCTCAACGAGCGCGACTCGCGGAGACAGCCCCTCACCCGGCGCTTCGCGCCGACCTCTCCCCGCGAAGAGCGGGGCGAGGTAAGCGAGTTCGCGTCACAGGCTCGCGGCGTGAGCACCACAGGCGCTCAGACGATGGCACGCGCGCGCAGGTCGGCGATCGCATCCGCGCCATAGCCGAGCGAGTTCAGCACCTCGTCGGTGTGGGCGCCGAGTTCAGGCGCCATCGAATCGAGCCGGCCGCCGCCATGCGCGAGCTGAAAACCGCTGCCGGCGAAGCGCAGGCGGCCATAGGGCGTGTCGATTTCCTGAACCGCGCCGCGCGCCGAAATCTGCGGATGATCGATCACGTCCTCGATCTTCCAGATGCTGGCGCAGGGCGCACCCGCCGCGTCGAGGATTTTTTCCCACTCGCGCGGTTGTTTGCTCGCAAGCGCCTGCTCGATGATGGCCCGCAGCGCCGGCTCGTTTTCCTTCCGCGCGAACCAATCGGCAAACCGCGGGTCTTCCAGCACGTCGGTGCGGCCGAGCGCGGTCATCAGCGCGCGGTATTGCTTCTCGTTGTTGACGGCCAGCAGCAAATAGCCGTCTCCCGCCCGAAACAGATTGGCGGTCGCCCGGCGGCTGACGGCCTGATTGCCCGACAGTTGCTGACGATGGCCGGCCACGGTGTAATCAGCCACCTGTCCCGATAGAAACGCCAGCGCCGCCTCGAGCATGGAGACGTCGACCCGCTGCCCCTTGCCGGTATGACTGCGCTGGAACAGCGCGCTCGATACCCCGAATGCGGCGGTGGCGCCGGACAGCACGTCGCAGACCGCAAAGCCGGCGCGCGTCGGCCCGGTCTCCTCGTGACCGGTGATCGCCATGATGCCCGACATCGCCTGGATCTTGCCGTCATAGCCCGCGCCCGAACGTTCCGGGCCGGTCTGGCCGAAGCCCGAGATCGAGCAATAGATCAGCCGCGGGTTGACGGCGGAGAGCTCGGCGTAGCCGATGCCGAGCTTGTCCATCACGCCGGGACGGAAATTCTCCATCACCACGTCCACCTCGGCGGCGAGCTGCTTGACGATGGCGATCGCCTCGGGCCTCGAGAGGTCGAGCGTCAGGCTGCGCTTGTTGCCGTTGACCGCCTGCCAGCCCGGCGCAAGCCCGCGATCGGCCCATTCGCGGCTGAGCGGCGTGCGGCGCATGTCCTCGCCTTCGCGCCGCTCCACCTTGATGACGTCGGCGCCGAGCAGCGCGAGCTGGTAGCTCGCATAGGGGCCTGCCAGCACCTGCGTGAAGTCGAGAATCTTCACGCCTTCGAACGGTCGGGTCACGTCAGCGTTCCTCCGGGCGTCATTGCGAGGAGCCAACGGGTCCGGCCCTTGGCCGGCCCGATGATAAACTCCGCGACGAAGCAATCCATTCTTTCTTCGCGTGGTGAGATGGATTGCTTCGCTTAGCTCGCAATGACGAAATGTGAAAGGCCGATCCCTCTTGTGACGGCCCAATTATGCTCTTGATCGCGCCTCACGCGGCGCGGTTGCCGCGCGCGATTTCCTTCTGCTTGTCGAATTCGGCGCGGCGCCGCGCCAGCTCTTCCGGGCTCATCTGCGCGACGTTGTTGTAGTCGAGCTTCCAGGAGGCATCCTCGCTCCAGCGCAGCGGCGACTGCATCGTGGTGCGCGGGCCCGGCGCATGCTGCAGCACGCTTAGCGCCAGCTCAAGCGTCAGCGCCTGCGAAGCGACATCGTGCGGCTTGCCGGCCGAATTGCCGAGCGGGAAATCGGAGAACAGGAAGCGCGGCACGGCGGCGTGCTCGACGATATCCTTGGCGCAGCCCATCACCACGGTGGAAATGCCGTTGGCCTCGAGGTGGCGGGCAACCAGGGCTGAAGTCTGGTGGCACACCGGGCAGTTCGGCACCAGGATCGCCGCGTCGGCGCCGTCTTCGCGGCAGCGACGGAGTATTTCCGGCGCGTCGGTTTCGATCGTCACGCGATGGCTGCGGTTGGTCGGCGCGCCGTGGAAGCGGGGGGCGACGGCGCCGATGCGGCCCGCGGCGATGGCGCGGCGCAGGGCAGGGAGGGGGAACCAGGTGCCGCTGTCCTCGGCGCTGGTGTGGACGCGGTCGTAGCCGATATGGGAGATGCGCAGGTCGTGGTCGTGCGCCGTGTCGCCTGAATACACCTGGTAGAACTTCGCGCCGCCATTGTACGCCGCGCCGGGACCCTGGTCGCCCTTGCCCGGCTGGTAGGGCGCTGCGGTGGTGATGATGGCGATGCGCGCCTTGGCAAGCGGCGTGCGCAGCGCCGTGAAGGGCGCGTCGATGTGGTGTGCCCAGCGATACGGCGTGGTGTAGCCGATCGCCTTATAGTAGT